>CAXBCH010000001.1:0-202907 GCA_963974125.1 uncultured Haliea sp.
GCCACTTCGACAACGAGATCGACACCGCCTTCATGCGCCGCAACTGGCAGTGGGAGGAAGTGAAGCCGCAGGTACACAAGGTCTACCGCGACGATGCCCGCAGCGACTACCTGATCCTGCTGTCCGAGGGCCGCCTGGTGAATCTGGGCAATGCCACTGGCCACCCCTCGCGTATCATGGATGGCTCCTTCGCCAACCAGGTGCTGGCACAGATCTACCTGTACGAGCGCCGCTTCGCCAACCTGGAGCCGGAAATGAAGGCTGCGGCCCTGAGGGTCGAAGTCCTGCCGAAGAAGCTCGACGAGGAAGTGGCCGCACACATGGTAGCGGGCTTTGGTGGCGTCATGACCAAACTGACCAAGTCCCAGGCCGAGTACATCAACGTCAAGGTAGACGGCCCCTTCAAGCCCGACAGCTACAAGTACTAGGAGTGACATGAGCACCATCAGCTTCGAGTACTTCCCGCCCAAGACTGCGGAGGGCCGGGCCGCCCTGCTGGAGAAGACGACCCCGGCGCTACAGGCGCTGGAGCCGGCCTTCTTCTCGGTCACCTATGGCGCCGGCGGCTCAACTCGCGACAGTACCTTCGGTATCGTCGAAGCGCTGTGTGCGCAGGGCATTGATGTCGCGCCACACCTGAGCTTTGGTGCGGATGATCGCGACACGGTTGCCCTGCTGCTGCAGCGCTACCGCGACATGGGTGTGCGGCGGCTGGTGGCCCTGCGGGGCGACATGCCCTCGGGCATGGGCGGCGCCAGCCAGCTGGTCTACGCCAGCGAGCTGGTGGCTTTCGTCCGGGAACAGACGGGCGACCACTTCCATATCGAGGTAGCCGCCTACCCTGAAATCCATCCCCAGGCCGTGAGCTACGACAGCGACCTCAAATTCCTCAAGCAGAAACTGGATGCGGGCGCCGACAGCGCCATCACCCAGTACTTCTACAACGTGGAAGCCTACTTCTACTTCCTCGACCAGTGCGCGGCCATCGGCATCGACAAGCCCGTCGTCGCCGGCATCATGCCCATTACCAACTACGCCAACCTGGCGCGGTTCTCGCGCAATTGCGGCGCCGAGATCCCGCGCTGGATCTGCCAGCGCATAGAAGGTTACGGCAATGACCAGGAGAGCATCCGCCAGTTCGGGATCGAAGTCGTGACCCAGCTGTGCCAGACCCTGCTGGAAAGCGGCGCGCCCGGGCTGCACTTCTACACCATGAACCAGATCGAGCCTACCCGGCAGATCCGCAACAACCTGGGGCTCTGAGGTCGGGCCGTGCGGGTACCGCGCATCTTTACCCGGCAACCCCTGAGCGCGGGCGCGGAACTGCCGCTGGAATCCGGTCCCAGCCAGCATCTTGCCCGGGTATTGCGCATGGTTGAGGGCGACGCGCTGCGGCTGTTTGACGGTAGTGGCGCCGAGTACCGCGCCCGCATTGTCAGCGCCGACAAACGCCGGGTGACGGTGGCAGTACTGGAATCCGAACCTGGCCTGGCGGAATCGCCGTTGCGAATCCACCTCGGCATCGGCATTTCCCGCGGCGAGCGCATGGACTGGGTGGTACAGAAGGCGACTGAGCTCGGCGTGGCCCAGATCAGTCCGCTCTATACCGAGCGCACCGAAGTGCGGCTGCGCGGGGAGCGGGAGGAGCGCAAGCGACAGCACTGGGAGCAGGTGATAGTGAGTGCTTGCGAACAGTGTGGCCGCAGTGTCATCCCGGATGTAGATGAGCCCATGGCATTGTCGCAGTGGCTGCAGCACGCCGACGGCGAGCGCAGATTCGTGCTTCATCACCGG
Source organism: uncultured Haliea sp. (assembly GCA_963974125.1). Classification (GTDB taxonomy): domain Bacteria; phylum Pseudomonadota; class Gammaproteobacteria; order Pseudomonadales; family Halieaceae; genus Haliea. The sequence continues at coordinate 1,795 of CAXBCH010000001.1, forward strand.
GCCACGGCGGCGCCGGCAGGGGCACAGCTTCCCGCGTCCATCAGCCTGCTGGTCGGCCCCGAAGGTGGCCTCGGCGAGGCCGAGATCGGCGCTGCGGAGACGGCCGGCTTCGAGTCGCTGGCACTGGGACCGCGGGTTCTGCGAACGGAGACGGCGCCGCTGGCGGCGCTGGCCATACTGCAGGCGCGCTGGGGGGACATGGGCGCCCTTGAGTAAGCCACCCGCAGGCCCGGAAATCCCCGACGATGCTTGCGCCGTACCGGCCCATTGCGTACTTTAACTGACCCTCACGACCTGCGGAAATCACTGATGACCATCAAGATCGGCGTAGTCATGGATCCCATTGCGCGGATCCAGTACAAGAAAGACAGTACCCTGGCCATGCTCCTGGCCGCCCAGGCCCGGGACTGGCACTTGTACTACATGGAACCCGGGGACCTGTTCCTGGAGCAGGGCAAGGTCCGCGCCAGCATGGCGCACCTGACCGTGTTTCGCGACCCCGACGCCTGGTTCCGGCTGGACACCGCACATGTCCGCGACCTGACCGAACTGGACGTGATCCTGATGCGCAAGGATCCGCCCTTTGACAACGAGTACGTGTACGCCACCTACATGCTGGAGGCCGCCGAGCGCGAGGGGACGCTGATCGTGAACCGCTGCCAGAGCCTGCGGGACTGCAACGAGAAGGTTTTCGCCACCTGGTTCCCCCAGTGCTGCCCGCCGCTGCTGGTGAGCAGCAACACCGCTCGACTCAAGGCCTTCCACAGCGAGCACGGCGACGTCATCTTCAAGCCCCTGGACGGCATGGGCGGCTCCTCCATATTCCGGGTCATGCCCGGTGACCCCAATCTCAACGTCATCCTTGAAACCCTGACCGGCCACGGCAGGCACACGATCATGGCCCAGCGCTTCATCCCCGAGATCACTGAGGGCGACAAGCGCATCCTGATGATCAACGGCGAGCCCCTGCCCTACTGCCTGGCGCGCGTTCCGGTCGCGGGCGAAACCCGCGGCAACCTGGCGGCCGGGGGCACCGGCAGGGCACAGCCGCTATCCGACCGCGACCGCTGGATTGCCGCCCAGGTCGGCCCCTCCCTGCGCGAGCGCGGGCTCTATTTTGTCGGCCTGGATGTGATCGGGGACTACCTCACGGAGATCAATGTCACCAGCCCCACCGGGGTCCGGGAAATCGACAATGCCTATAATCTGGACATCGGCGGCCAGCTGATGGATTGTATTGCCCAGGAGTTGGCCGCACGCTGAGGCGCGGATGCAGCAGGGCACAGGCACAGAACCCGGAAACGGCCTGGGAATAGCCATTTTCCTTGCCGCTACCCTGCACGCGATCCTGGTGCTGGGTATCGGTTTTGATCCCGGCGCGGAGCCCGCCTACACGCCACAGCTGGAGATTACCCTGGCCCAGCGGCGCAGCGAGCTTACCCCCGATGATGCCACCCACCTGGCCCAGTTCAGTCAGCAGGGCAGCGGCGACCAGGCAGAGGAGAACAGCGTCAGCAGCGCCGCCAGTGCGCCGCTGGCCACTGCCAGCGAGCAACAGGCAGAGCTGGCACCCAGAGAACAGCCACGGACCGAAACACCGGTAATCAGCAGTGCCGGTTCGCGGCAGATACCCGCAAGCGAACAGGCAAAAACCCCGGAGACTGCCGCCATGGCGGGCTTGAGTCCGGAAGCGGAGCGCCTGAGCCAGGAGCTCGCCACTCTGGAGGCAGCGCTGGAAGACCAGGCCCGGGACTACTCCAACAGGCCCCGGGTGAAGCGGCTGACCTCCCTTTCCACCCGGGAGGCGGTGGACGCAGCCTATCTGTACGACTGGCGACGGCGCGTGGAAGCCGTGGGCAACCAGTATTACCCGGAAGCGTCCATCCGCTACGGCATCTACGGCAGCCTGCGCCTGCTGGTGGTGATCAATTACGACGGCCACCTTGAGGACATTCAGGTTCTGGCCTCTTCCGGCTTTGCGGTGCTGGATGAAGCGGCTATCAAGATCGTGCGCATGGCGGCGCCATTTGCGCCATTCCCCGCCGAGCTCAGAGCCAGTGCCGACAAACTGGAAATCATCCGCACGTGGCAATTCGAGGAAAACCGGCTAAGCTCAGGTTAATGGGCGGTGCGAACTGTGCCCGCCGCAGGGAAGAGGTCTAAACAAGACGATGTCAGTCCGGACCCCGGCCAGTGCCATCAAGAGCGGGAATTGCCTGCGGGATCACTTCCTGCTCGCCATGCCCAACCTGTCAGAGGGGCTCTTCTCCCAGAGCATCACCTATATTTGCGAGCATGGTGAAAGTGGAGCCATGGGTATCATCATCAACCAGCCCCTGGACCTGACCGTGGCGGAGATCTTCGAACATCTCGACATTGAGTCCCAGCGGGATTTCAGCGAAGAGCCCGTGCTGGCGGGTGGACCTGTGCAGATTGACCACGGCTTTGTGCTGCACCGCCACTGCGAAAAACGCTGGGAGGCGAGCCTCGAGGTCACTCCGGAAATCACCCTGACCACCTCCCGGGACGTACTCCGCGCCATCGCCGACGGCAGCGGACCAGCGCAACACCTGATTGCCCTGGGCTACGCGGGCTGGTCCGCTGGCCAACTGGAGGAGGAGCTGTCCCACAACAGCTGGCTTACCCTGCCCGCGGACAGCGATATTATCTTTGCCACCCCCTGGCACCGCCGCCTGTCGGCAGCCGCAGCCGCCCTCGGCATTGACATGAATCTTATTTCCTCCCAGGCAGGGCATGCCTGACTCAAAAGCCCCGTCCCATCAGAAACCCGCCACTGTGCTCGCCTTTGATTACGGCCTGAAACAGATTGGCGTCGCCGTGGGCAACACGCTGCTGGGTACAACCCGCAGCGTTGCGGTACTGCGCGCCAGGGACGGGATTCCGGACTGGACGGCGCTGGTGGCGCTGGTGGCCGAGTGGCAGCCGGACCTGCTGGTGGTAGGTGATCCACTGAACATGGACGGCAGCGTCAGCGAACTGGCCACACGGGCGCGCAAGTTCGGCCGTCGGCTGCATGGCAGGCTGGGCCTGCCCGTCACCATGACCGACGAGCGCCTGAGCAGTTATGCCGCCAAGGAGGAGCAACGGCAGCGGGGGCACCGGGGGGACTACAAGGCAGTTCCCGTGGACAGCTATGCGGCGGAGCTGATCCTGCAGACCTGGCTGCGGGAAAACGAGGACCGCCAGCGCGCCGCGACCTGACCGGATCCCTCCCGGGCAGCCTGCGCGGCCCGGCCGACCTCCACGCTACTTGCGGCCCAGATGGTTGCCGCGATTTTCGGCCTCGCCGAAGGTGAGGTCCAGCGCAGCGTCCGAGGTAGACCTGCTCTTTTCGAACATCTTGATCATCAGGCGCACATCGTTGGCCGAATCCGCGTAGCGGATCGCATCTTCCAGGGTGATAAGGCCCTTTTTATAGGCATCGACCAGCGACTGATCCAGCGTCTGCATGCCCAGCTCCGTGGACCTGGCCATCACGTCCTTGATCAGGTGCACCTCGCCCTTGCGGATGTACTCCTGTACCAGCGGCGTATTCAGCAGCACCTCCACCACCGGGACGCGACCCTTGCCATCCTTGCGCGGCAACAGTTGCTGCGCCACCATGGCCTTCAGGTTGAGCGACAAATCCATCCAGATCTGGCCCTGCATGTTGGCGGTAAAGAAGCTCTGGATACGGTCCAGTGCCTGGTTGGCGTTGTTCGCGTGCAGGGTGCACAGGCACAGGTGGCCGGTTTCGGCAAAGGTGAGGGCCTGGGCCATGGTCTCCGCTGACCGGACCTCCCCGATCAGGATGACGTCCGGCGCCTGACGCAGGGTATTCTTCAACGCCACGTCAAATGACTCGGTATCAATGCCCACCTCGCGCTGGGTTATCAGGCAATTGGCGTGCTCGTGAATGAATTCGATCGGATCCTCGATACTGATGATGTGGCCGCGGCTGTTGCGGTTGCGGTGCCCCACCATGGCCGCCAGGGAGGTGGATTTGCCGGTACCGGTTGCGCCGACAAAAATCACCAGGCCGCGCTTGGTCATCGCCAGCTCCTCAATGATCTTCGGCAGCCCCAGTTCGCTCACCTCCGGGATACGGGTCTCGATCCGCCGCAAGACCATGCCGTAGCGGCCCCGCTGCACCAGGGCACTGGCCCGGAACCGGCCCAGCCCCTCGCTGGCGAGGGCGAAGTTGCATTCACGCGTGCTGAGAAATTCCTCCCGCTGCTTGTCACTCATCGTGGAAAGAACGATTTCACGGGTCTGCTCGTCGGTCAGTTTGCTGTCGCTGACCGGGTAGATCTGGCCATCCACCTTGATGCAGGGGGCGGCGCCAGCAGTGACAAAACCGTCAGAGGCGCCTTCCTTGACCATGCGTTGCAGCAGTTCCTCGATCCTCATGACGGGTTCCTCTCGGCGTCAGGGCTAGAAGTTTTCCGGCATGCGGGCTTTCTCGCGCGCGACATCCCGGCTGATAACCCGTCGGTCCACCAGTTCCTTCAGGCACTGGTCCATGGTCTGCATCCCCAGCGCCTGACCGGTCTGGATGGCGGAGTACATCTGCGCCACCTTGTCCTCCCGGATCAGGTTGCGAATGGCCGAGGTACCGCGCATGATCTCGTGCGCCGCCACCCGGCCACCGGTGGCGCGCTTGAGCAGGGTCTGGGATACCACCGCCTGCAGCGACTCCGACAGCATGGAGCGTACCATGGCTTTCTCCGCAGCGGGAAAGACATCCACGACCCGGTCGATGGTCTTGGCGGCCGAGGTGGTGTGCAGGGTGCCAAATACCAGGTGACCGGTTTCCGCCGCGGTCAACGCCAGGCGGATGGTCTCGAGGTCGCGCATCTCGCCAACGAGGATGATGTCGGGGTCTTCGCGCAGGGCGGAGCGCAGGGCCTCGGAGAAGCCCAGGGTGTCGCGGTGGACTTCGCGCTGGTTGACCAGGCACTTCTTGCTTTCATGCACGAATTCGATCGGATCCTCAATGGTGAGGATGTGTTCGTATTTGTTGTCGTTGATATGGTCGACCATGGCGGCGAGGGTGGTGGACTTGCCGGAGCCAGTGGGTCCGGTCACCAGCACCAGGCCACGCGGCATCATTGATATGTCGCGAAAGACCTGGCCCATGCCCAGGTCCTCCATGGTCAAGACCTTGGAGGGAATGGTCCTGAATACGCCGCCGGCGCCGCGGTTCTGGTTGAAGGCGTTGACCCGGAAACGAGCGACACCGGGGACCTCAAAGGAGAAGTCCGTCTCCATGAACTCCTCGTAGTCCTTGCGCTGCTTGTCGTTCATGATGTCGTAGATCAGGTCGTGCACCTGCTTGTGATCCATCGGCGGCAGGTTGATGCGGCGCACATCCCCGTCCACCCGGATCATCGGCGGCAAACCCGCTGACAAATGCAGGTCGGATGCGCCCTGTTTCGCGCTGAACGCAAGCAGTTCTGTAATATCCACCGATTCACTCCCCTGGGGCCGAGCCAATTATTCTCCACTCGCCCGCCGTGGCCGTTATCCGCTACCATCTCCGCATGGACGCAGATACTCTCAGGCACAACATCGACAGGCTGCTCGAAAGAGTACGACTCAGCGCAGAAAAAAGCCAGCGCGAGCCGGGCAGCGTGCGGGTGCTGGCCGTCAGCAAGACCCGGCCAGCGGCGGACGTACGCGAGGCCGCGGCACTGGGCCTGCGCGAATTCGGCGAAAACTACCTGCAGGAAGCCGTGGACAAGATCGAAGCGCTGGCGGATCTGGACCTGTGCTGGCACTTCATCGGCCCCATCCAGTCCAACAAGACCCGGCCAATCGCCAGCCACTTCCACTGGGTGCACAGTGTCGACCGGCTGAAGGTGGCCAGGCGCCTGAGCGAGCAGCGGCCAGAGGGTCTGCCGGACCTGCAGATCTGCCTGCAGGTGAATATTTCCGGCGAGGAGAGCAAATCCGGTGTCAGTCTGGAGGATCTGCCGGCACTGGCGCAGGAGGTCGCGCAATTGCCCCGGCTGCGCCTGCGCGGGCTGATGGCCATCCCCGCGCCCGCGGCGGACCCCGCGCAACAGCATCAGCCCTTTGCCGCCCTGCGTCGGGCACTGGCGGAATTGCAGCGCCGGGATCCCGGCCTGGACACCCTCTCCATGGGCATGTCCGGCGATCTTGAGGCCGCGATTGCCGAGGGGGCCACCATTATTCGTGTTGGCACCGACATTTTTGGCCCGCGGAGCACTCCCGCAGGCGGGTGATTTTGCCGCCGCGGGGCGTGTATACTGCGACCTGCCCGACTACCAGCCAACAGGATCAATGCCTTTGAATACCGCGGTTATCAGCTTTATCGGTGCCGGCAACATGGCTTCCAGCATCATTGGTGGCCTGCTGGAAAGCGGCCACCCCGCCAGCGCCCTGCGCGCCGCCGACCCCTCCCGGGAGAGCCTGGAAAAACTGGGCAAGCTGGGCGCTATCGGGACGTTTCAGGACAACGCAGCTGCCTGTGCCGATGCCGATGTCGTAATCCTGGCGGTAAAGCCCCAGATCATGGATGCCGCCATGGCCAGCATTGCCGCGCCCGTGGCGGCCAGGGGCGCACTGGTGATCTCCATTGCCGCGGGCACCACCATCGCCACCATGGAAGCCGGGCTGGGTGCCGCCACCGCGGTTGTTCGCTGCATGCCCAACACCCCGGCGCTGCTCGGTGTCGGCGCCACGGCCCTGTATGCCAACAGCAATGTCAGCAGTGTACAGCGGGACCTGGCCAGCACCATCCTCGGGGCCGTGGGCATGATCGAATGGGTGCCCGAGGAAAACCAGCTGGATGCCATTACCGCCCTCTCCGGCAGCGGTCCCGCCTACTTCTTTCTGTTCATGGAGGCCATGGTCAACGCCGGTTGCGCCATGGGCCTGTCGCGGGAATGTGCGGCTGCCATGACCAAACAGACCGCCCTCGGCGCAGCGCGCATGGCCACCGAGAGCGACGTCGACCTGACCGAGCTGCGGCGCCGTGTAACCAGCCCGGGCGGCACCACCGAGCATGCGGTCCAGTGCTTTGAGCACGAGGGTCTGCGCGATCTGGTCGCGCACGCGATGGCCGCAGCGCAGCAGCGCGCGGCGGAAATGGGTGCGGGACAGGAGAGCCGCGAAGCATGAGCGCGGTAAGCGAGATTCTCGCCTATTTGATCCAGACCCTGCTGACCCTGGCACTGCTGGCCGTGGTGCTGCGGTTGCTGCTGCAGCTGGTGCGGGCGGATTTCTATAATCCAGTCAGCCAGTTTCTCGCCCGGCTGACCAATCCGCTGGTGCTGCCGCTGCGTCGGGTCGTGCCCAGTCTCGGCGGGCTTGACCTGTCCTCACTGCTGCTTGCCCTGGTGCTGCAAATGGCTGCCATCGTGGCACTGCTGGCGCTCAACGGCGTCGGGCCGCCCAACATCGTCCTGCTGCTGGTATGGTCGGTACTCGGCGTGGTGGGGCTGGTGGTCAACATCTACTTCTTCGCCCTGCTGGCGATGATCATCCTCAGCTGGATTGCCCCCGCCAGCCGGCACCCCGCCCTGCTGTTGCTGTTCCAGCTCACCGAGCCGGTGATGGCACCCTTTCGCAGGATGTTACCCAATATGGGCGGTCTCGATTTCTCACCCATCCTGGTCTTTATCCTGATCAATATTGTCCAGATTGCGCTGCGGCACATGGCGGCGGGCGTGGGCCTGCATCCGGCGCTGGTGATCGGACTTTGACCCCGGCACCGTGAGCCCCGCCAGCGTCGGTATAGTTGAGCCGCAGCGCGCCCGGTTCCCGGAGCCGCTGACCCTGGCCTGTGGCCGGGTGCTGGAGGACTACGAGCTGGTCTACGAGACCTACGGTCAGCTCAATGCCCGACATTCAAACGCCGTGCTCATATGTCACGCACTGTCCGGGCATCATCACGCCGCGGGCTACCACAGCGCCGGGGATCGCAAGCCGGGCTGGTGGGATGAATGCATCGGTCCGGGCAAACCCATTGATACCAATCACTTCTTTGTCGTCAGCCTGAACAATCTCGGCGGCTGCCACGGCTCCACCGGACCGATCGCCCTCAACCCGGAGACGGGGCAACCCTGGGGGCCTGATTTCCCCTCCCTGCGGGTACGGGACTGGGTGCACAGTCAGGCCCGGCTGGCGGATCACCTGGGTATCGACTGCTGGGCTGCGGTCATTGGCGGCAGCCTGGGCGGCATGCAGGCCATGCGCTGGGCCCTGCTTTACCCGCAGCGCCTGCGCCACTGCGTGGTGATCGCGTCCGCCATGCGCCTCAGTGCCCAGAACATCGCCTTCAACGAGATCGCCCGCCAGGCCATCCAGTCGGATCCCGGTTTCGCCGGCGGCCACTACCTGGCGCAGAACACCCTGCCGGCACAGGGTCTGGCGCTCGCCCGCATGGTCGGCCACATCACCTACCTTTCGGACGACGCCATGGCCAACAAGTTCGGCCGTGACCTGCGCTCGGGCAGCCTGGAGCTGGGGGATGAGGAGGCCGCCGAGTTCCAGGTCCAGAGCTACCTGCGCTACCAGGGCAGCCAGTTCTCCGGCAGTTTCGACGCCAACACCTATATCCTGATGACCCGGGCCCTGGATTACTTCGACCTGGCGCGGGAGTACGGTGATGACCCGGTCGCGGCGTTCCGGGAAGCCCGGTGCAGTTTCCTGGTGCTGTCCTTTTCCACGGACTGGCGCTTCTCCCCACGGCGTTCGCGGGAGATCGTCGACGCCCTGATCGCTGCCGACCGGCCGGTGACCTACGCTGAAATCGAGGCCGACGAGGGCCACGACGCCTTCCTGATGCCCATACCGCGCTACCTGCAGCTGTTCAGTGCCTACATGCAGCGCGTACGGGATGCCTGCTGATGCGCCTTGATCTCACCCACATTCAGCGCTGGATCGAACCCGGGTCAAAAGTGCTGGACCTGGGCTGCGGCAACGGCGAGTTCCTGCAGCGGCTGCAGCAGGAGCGTGCTGTGCGCGGTCTGGGCCTGGAGATCGACCCGGACAAAATCACTGCAGCGGTCGCCCGCGGCCTGAACATCGTGGAACAGGACATGGATGCGGGGATGGACAACTTCCCCGACCAGAGTTTCGACACGGTGGTAATGGCGCACGCCCTGCAGGCAGTACACTACCCGGACCGGGTGCTCGACGAGATGCTCCGCATCGGCCGCCAGGGTATCGTCACCTTCCCCAACTTTGCCCACTGGAGCTGCCGCCTGTACCTGGGCACCCGGGGCCGCATGCCGGTGTCCCGCTTCATGCCCTATAATTGGTATGACACACCCAATATCCACTTTTGCACGGTGAAGGATTTCGAGGCACTGTGTGGGGAACGCGGCATACGCATCCTCGCCCGGGACATGGTCGGCAACACTGAGCGCAGGCCCCTGCTCGCCAGTGCCTGGCCCAACCTGTTTGCCGTCACCGCCATCTACCTGATCAGCCGTTGAGGTAAACATGATCCGCTACCTACGCTACACTCTGGCGCTGTTGTTGTTTGTCGCCGCCGGCGCGGCGGCCCAGCAGTCCGAACGCTTCGGCCCCTACGAACTGCACTACAGCGTGGTCAACACGACCTTCCTCGAACCCCGCGTGGCATCCAGCTACGGCATTACCCGGGGCAAGAACCGGGCAATCCTGAATCTGGCGGTACGCGAGCACGTGGATGGTGGCACCGTACCGCGAAGTATGCAGCTGCAGGGCAGCACCCGCGACCTGATCACCGCGCAGGCACTGGAGTTCCAGGAGATCCGCGAAGGCGAAGCCATCTACTACATCGCTGAATTCCGCTTCATCAACGAGGAGTGGCGCTTCTTTGACATCGACTTCCGCCCGCAGGGCGCGGAGGAAACCTTCCGCTTCGAGCTCAAGCACCAACTGTACGAACACTGATGACCTCGATCGCGCCATTGCAGACCGTCGTCCTCGCCAGCGGCAATCGCGGCAAACTCGCGGAGCTCGCCCGGATCCTGGAGCCACTGGGGGTGGAGCTGCGCGCGCAGTCGGAGTTCGGGGTACCCGAGGTCGAGGAAACCGGACTGACTTTTGTCGAGAACGCCATCCTCAAGGCACGGGCCGCGGCACAGCATACCGGCCTGCCCGCCATTGCCGACGATTCCGGGCTGGAAGTGGACTTCCTGCAGGGCGCCCCGGGGATTCGCTCGGCGCGCTACGCCGATGGTGGCGACGAGGCCAACAACCGCAAACTGCTGGCCGCCCTGGCCGGCGTGCCCAGAGCCGAGCGGGGCGCCCGCTACCAGTGTGTGCTGGTATTCATGCGCCACGCCCTGGACCCCACGCCGGTCATCTGCCACGGCAGCTGGGAGGGCCACATCCTCGAGGCACCCGCGGGTAGCGGCGGCTTCGGCTATGACCCCCTGTTCCACGTTGCCGCCTTCAACTGCAGTGCCGCCGAACTGGCGCCCCGGACCAAGAACCGCGTCAGTCACCGCGCCATCGCCTGCGCCCAGCTGGAGCAGGCGCTGCTGGGCTCCCTGCGCGGCCCGGACCCCACGGGCAGCTGATGCCCGGGCTGCAACTGCCCCCGCTGGGGCTCTACATCCACCTGCCCTGGTGCGAGCGCAAGTGCCCCTACTGCGATTTCAATTCCCACGAAACAGGGCGTGTTCCGGAACAGGCCTACATCGACAGCCTGCTGGCCGACCTGGAGGCGGACGCGCGTTACACACAGGGCCGCAGCATAGCCACCCTGTTCATCGGCGGCGGCACTCCCAGCCTGTTCAGTGCCGCCGCCATTGCGCGCCTGATGGCGGGGATTGCGGCGCGGGTTCCGCTGGCAGACGGCCTCGAAGCGACCATGGAAGCCAACCCGGGCAGTGCCGAGGCGGAGAAATTCGCCGGCTTCCGGGCGGCGGGCATCAACCGCCTGTCCATCGGCATCCAGTCCTTCCAGGATGCACAACTGCAGGCGCTGGGACGGGTGCACAGCAGCGACCAGGCCCACGCCGCCATCGCCGCCGCCCGCGCTGCCGGCTTCCAGCGCATCAACCTGGACCTGATGCACGGCCTGCCACAGCAGGATTCCACACTGGCCCTGGCGGATCTCGCCACCGCCACCGGCCATGGCATCAGCCACCTCTCCTGGTACCAGCTCACCATCGAACAGAACACCGTGTTCTATACGCGACCACCGCTGCTGCCGGTGGAAGACGCACTGGCGGATATCCAGGATGCGGGCGAGGCGCTGCTGGCCGGCACGGACCTGCGCCAGTACGAGGTCTCGGCCTGGGCAGCGCCCGGACAGCAGTGCCGTCACAATCGCAACTACTGGGAGTTCGGCGATTACCTGGGCATCGGTGCCGGCGCCCACGGCAAGGTGAGTTTTGCCGACGGCCGTATCCTGCGCTACGCCAAGCGGCGCCAGCCCGAGGCCTATATGGCGGCAGCGCCAGCGGAGATGCAGGTCCAGCCGCTGTGGCTGGCGGAGCGGGACCTGCCCGGGGAGTACATGCTCAACGCCCTGCGCCTGAACGCGGGCTTCCAGCCGGCTGACTACAGTGCGCGCACAGGACTGCCTGTGGAGACGCTGCAGCCGGCCCTGGACTCGCTGCTCGGTCGCGGCCTGCTGGAACTGGATGCGGGAAAGGTGCGTGCCACCAGTCTGGGACGGCGTTTCCTCGATTCGGTGATTGCCGAGTTTCTGGCCTAGCCACATGCGAGCCACAATGCCCTCTTGTGATACGCCCATACCCTTATGGCTAAAACTTTCCTATACCTTGATGGTTCTGGTTATTGTGCCGGCATACTGGGTGCACCACGGGCCGAGCAATTTGCTCTGGTTTTCAGATATTGCCCTGATTGTCATGGTGTTTGCCCTGTGGATGCAGAACCGGTTGCTGGCGAGCATGATGGCTATCGCGGTTCTGCTTCCGGAAATGGTCTGGATGCTGGGCTTTTTCTCCGGCGGACACCTGTTTTCGATTGCGGCCTACATGTTTGATGAGACCACACCGCTATGGCTGCGGGGCTTGTCCCTGTTCCATTTCCCGATGCCGGCTGCGATTGTCTATATGCTTTTGAAATACGGCTATGATCCGCGGGCCTTGAAGTATCAGGCCATGGTGGCCGCAATTGTCCTGCCGGTTACCAAAATGGCCGCGCCGGACGGCAAAAATATCAATTGGGTGGTCCGTCCCGATCTGTTGGCCGCGGTGCCGCTGCCACTGTATTTGCTGGGAATGTTTGCCACGCTGTTTATCGTCGTCTATTTACCCTCTCATTATCTGTGCAAGCGCTTTTTCACCAGACCAGACCTGCAGCTGTAATACCGAATGATCGGGAACCTAAACTGCCGGCCTGGTGCGACGGAACAGCAGGTCCCAGACGCCGTGGCCGAGGCGCTCGCCGCGCTGTTCGAACTTGGTCAGGGGACGGTGTTCGGGGCGTGGCGCATAGTTGCCAGCGCCGGCGGTATTCTCCAGCCCCGGCGTTGCCGACAGCACTGCCAGCATCTGCTCCGCGTAGTTCTCCCAGTCGGTCGCCAGGTGCAGGATACCGCCAGGCTTCAGATAGGCTACCAGCTGTTCGGCGAAGGCCGGCTGGATCAGGCGCCGCTTGTGATGGCGCTTCTTGTGCCAGGGGTCGGGGAAAAAGATCTGGATCGTATCCAGTGATGCGGGCGGGATGCAGTCGCGCAGCACCTCGACCGCGTCGTGGCAGTAGATCCGGATATTGTCCACACCCTCCACCGCCATGCTGTGCAACAGCTTGCCGACACCGGGCCGGTGTACCTCGATACCGATAAAATCGGTGGCAGGCGCCGCAGCGGCCATGGCGACCAGGGACTGGCCCATCCCGAAGCCTATTTCCAGCACCTTCGGCGCATCGCGGCCAAAGACCGCCGCGTAGTCCAGGGGGCCGTCACTGTGGGCCAGGCCATAGCGTGGCCAGTATTCATCAAAGGCGCGCTGCTGGCCATCGGTGAGACGCCCCATGCGCAGCACATAGCTGCGGATGGGGCGATGGGGGGTATCAGTCATGATTCAGGGCAGCAGTTTCCAGCTGGCGGCGGCCAGGCAGCCCCAGCCCGCGATGAAGGCGAGGCCGCCCAGCGGGGTGATTGCGCCCAGCCAGCGCAGACCGCTGAAGCTGAGCAGGTACAGGCTCCCGGAGAACACCAGCATGCCCAGCAGGAACAGCCAGCCGCTGCTGCGCAGCAGATTCACGTGGGGATAGTTAAGGGCCAGAATGCCCACCGCCAGCAACGCCAGCGAATGGTAGAAGTGATATTGAACGGCTGTTTCATAGACACCGAGTGCATAAGCGTCGAGCCGGTTCTTGAGCGCGTGGGCGCCAAAGGCGCCGAAGGCGACAGCGAGAGCGCCACTGATAGCGGCGCTGGCAATGAAAATCTGGGCCATGGCAGGAGATCCAGCGAAAACGGGAGTGCCAGTGTAACGCAAAACACTGGCGCTGCTCCCGCGGGGTTGTCAGGCGGCGATAGCGGCCCGCAGCTTTTTCATGGCATTCTGCTCCAGCTGGCGGATACGCTCGGCCGAAACTTCATACTTCGCCGCCAGTTCGTGCAGGGTGGCCTTTTCGTCCGCCAGCCAGCGCTGGGCGAGAATATCGCGGCTGCGCTCGTCCAGGTCCGCCAGCGCCAGGTACAGCTGCTCTTCGCTGTTTTCCTGCCAGTCGTCGGACTCCACGGCCAGGGCCGGGTCGCTGCGCTGGTCTTGCAGATAATACTGGGGCGCCTGCCAGGCGTCGTCATCGTCCTGGTCCAGGGGAGAGTCGAAGGCCAGGTCGCGGCTGCTGAGCCGGCCTTCCATGCGCTGCACTTCGGCGATGTCAACGCCGAGGTCACTGGCCACTGCCTGCGCCTCTTCAGCACTCAGCCAGGCCAGGCTTTTCTTGGCGCTGCGCAGGTTGAAAAACAGCTTGCGCTGGGCCTTGGTAGTGGCGATCTTGACTATGCGCCAGTTGCGGAGGATGAACTCGTGCATCTCGGCCTTGATCCAGTGCACGGCAAAAGACACCAGCCGCACTCCCTTCTCGGGGTTGAAGCGCTTCACCGCTTTCATCAGGCCGACGTTGCCTTCCTGGATCAGGTCCGCTTCCGCCAGGCCATAGCCGGAGTAGCTGCGGGCAATGTGGACCACGAAGCGCAGGTGCGACATGACCAGTTGGCGGGCGGCCTCCAGACTTTCGTTGTAGTACAGGTCCTCGGCCAGCTCCTTCTCACGCTCCGGGGTCAGCAGCGGAATACTGCTTACCGCCTGGACATAGGCCGCAAGATTGGCGCCGGGCACCATCTGGTCAACCGGAAGCAGGGTTTTGCTCATGCGGGACTCTCCATATTCACTGGCCTGATTTTAGCACTCATTTTGTTAGAGTGCTAATCATGGAAAAGTTCCCTGCAAAACCGCGTATAAAGGGAAAATTCGCTTGCAGAACAATGAGTTGAAACCCGGTCACCGTGGCGCAATGCGCCCCAAATGGCGGGAAACGGCCAACCAGGCGCCGGCGAGACCGAGCAGGCCCCCGAGGACGACAAGGTTCAGGCTGCCCATGATCCCCAGCCCGCCCAACTCGAAACTGCTCTGGTACAACTCCGCCAGCCGGGCCACGGGTTCGCCGAGGAACCACAGCGCCGCAGCCACCAGCAGGGCGGCAAAAAATCCTCCCCCGACCCCGTACCAAAGGCCGGTGTAGAGGAAAGGTCTGCGCACAAAGCCATTGCTGCCGCCCACCAGCTTGACCACCACGATTTCCTCGCGCCGGCTCTCAATGGCGAGGCGGATGGTATTGCCGAGAATCAGCACTACCCCGGCCACCAGCACCCCTCCCAGCGCCAGCACCATGCGCCGGCTCAGGTCCATCAGGGTATTGAGCCGCTCCAGCCAGGCCATGTCCAGCACCGCTTCCGCCACCCTGGGGTCGGCAGAGAGTTGTTGCTGCAGCGCCGCCACCGAGCCGGCCTCCGGGACCGGTGTCACCAGCAGCAGGTCCGGCAGCGGGTTGCTGTCCAGGCTGTCGAGCACGTCCGCAAAACCTGACAGCAGGCTGAATTCCTCCAGCGCCTCTTCCCTGGAAACAAGCGTCACCGCGGCGATATCGGCCCTCTCCCGCAGCTCCCGGGACAGCTCCCGGGCCTGCTCAGAACTGACGCTGGCAGACAGGAACAGGGACAACTGGGCGGGACTGTCCCACTTGTCGCTGAGCTGGCGGGCATTGTCGAGGGCGACGTCCAGCGCCGCGGGCAATGCCAGGGCAATACCGATCACCAGCCAGGTGAGCAGGCTGGAGACCGGGTTGTCCAGCACCCGCGCCAGGCTGTCGGCGGCCGATAAACGGTGGTGGGCCAACCAGCCGTTAAAGCGATGTCGAAGCCTTGCGCGACTGGTACTGGCCCCCTCCCGCCGGGCCTTGCCGTCGGCGGCACTCATGCGCGGTTGCTCACCAGGCGCCCGTCGCGCAGGGTCAGGATCCGATGACGCAAACGGGAAATGAGCGCCAGGTCGTGGCTGGCGATCAAGACGGTAACGCCCACCTGGTTGAAGGCTTCGAACAGTTGCATGATCTCCGCCGACAGGGCCGGGTCGAGGTTGCCGGTGGGCTCGTCAGCGAGCAGGATCCGTGGCCGCGCCACCACCGCCCGGGCAATGCCCACGCGCTGCTGCTCGCCTCCGGACAGGGTGATGGGCAGGGCCCGTTCTTTCGCCAGCAAGCCGACCTTGTCCAGGGCTGCCCGCACCCGGCGCCCGACCTCTCGCTGTTCGTAGCCGGCAATCACCAGCGGCAGCGCCACATTGTGATAGACAGAGCGGTCAAACAGGAGCTGGTGATTCTGGAAAACAACGCCGATATTGCGCCGGTGCCCGGGAATGCCCCGGGCACTGACCCGGGCGAGATTCTGGCCATCGACAATCACCTGCCCCCGGCTGGGGCGCTCTATCAGCATGATCAGGCGCAGCAGCGTGCTCTTGCCCGCGCCGGAATGACCGGTCAGGAACACCAGTTCATCCTGACGGATCTCGACGCTGATTTCACTCAGGGCCTCGTGACCCTCCGCGTAGCGTTTGCTGACACGGTCAAAAGTGATCATTGCTCGGGGTCGGCACCTGCAAACAAGGCTTCGATGAAGGGTTCCGCCGCAAAGGGCCGGAGATCGTCGGCGGTTTCACCCACACCGATAAAACGAATGGGCAGGCCCAGTTTGCGGGCGATGGCGAAAATGATCCCGCCCTTGGCGGTGCCGTCGAGCTTGGTCAGGGTGAGCCCGGTAACCCCCACTACCTGCTGGAACTGGCTGGCCTGCGCCAGGGCATTCTGGCCAGTACCGGCATCCAGCACCAGCATCACTTCATGCGGGGCTTCCGGATCCAGCTTGCCCATCACCCGGACCACCTTGCGCAGCTCCTCCATCAGGTGGTCCTTGTTGTGCAGCCGGCCCGCGGTATCCGCGATCAGCACGTCGACCTTGCGCGCCTGGGCAGCCTGCAGGGCATCGTAGATCACCGAGGCGCTGTCGGCCCCCGAGTGCTGGGCGATGACCGGCACATTGTGGCGCTGGCCCCACACCTGGAGCTGTTCCACTGCTGCCGCGCGGAAGGTGTCCCCGGCCGCCAGCATGACCGAGTGGCCCTCGGCCTGGTAGCGACGCGCCAGCTTGCCGATGGTGGTGGTCTTGCCGACGCCATTGACGCCGACCATCAGGATCACATAGGGCGTTTTGCCGGCAACATCCAACGGCTGCTCACAGGGCCGCAGCACCTCCAGCAACTCCTCCTGCAGCGCCCGCTGCAGGGCTTCCGGGCTGGTCAGCTCCTTGCGCGATACCCGCCGCGTGAGCCGGTCGATAATCTCCACCGTGGCGTCGACACCCACATCCGCCAACAACAGGCGTGACTCCAGTTCCTCCAGCAACTCGGCGTCAATTTCCTTGCGACCCAGGAACAGGGTGCCCAGGCCCTGCACCAGGGTGTCGCTGGTGCGCCCGAGACCACGCCGCAGGCGAGCAAAGAAACCGGCCTCGGCAGCCGCAACGGGGCGCGCGGCGGGCTCCGTGACGGAAGGCGCGGACTCCTCGGCTGCGGCGGGAACCATGGCCTCCGCAGCGGGTACCGGCGTCGACACTGGCGGGGCAGGCGCCGGGGAATCGTCAATGGCTGCGTCAGCGCCAGCCTCCGCGGCGTCGCTGTCAGCGGCACTGTCGACGGCAGTATCAGGCTGCCCAGGGACCTTTTTGTTGCGTTTGAAAAACTTCATGAGTCTCGTGTTAGAGTTTGCCGGAGGGCATCTGCGGGATGGCGTATCCTATCACTCTTGGGCGGAGCGGCGAAATGACAGGGAGGAGCAGGCGGCGACCACAGGAGCCGCCCGCAGCGGCCGGCCTGCTGCGCATCATCGGTGGCCGCTGGCGCGGTCGCAAGCTGCGCTTCACCGCGGCTGATGGCCTGCGTCCCACACCGGACCGGGTGCGGGAGACCCTGTTCAACTGGCTTGCCGCCGATATCCGGGATGCCCGCTGCCTGGACCTGTTCAGCGGCTCCGGCGCCCTCGGCCTCGAAGCCCTGTCCCGCGGTGCCGCCCATTGCGATTTTGTCGACAACAACCCTGCCAGCAGCGCACAGATCCGGCGTCACCTGCAGGATCTGGGGGCAGAGGCGCTGGGCAGTTGCCACACCGCCAGGGCCGCTGACTTTCTGGCCAGGGCCGACCGACCCTGGGACATCGTCTTTATCGACCCGCCCTTCGGCCAGGGGCTGGTGGCGCCGGCCTGGCAGTTGCTCGAGACCAGAACACTGCTCACTGCCGGCGCCTGCATCTATGTCGAGACCGGCGCCGGGGACACTGTGCCCGAGCCGCCGGCAAGCTGGCTGCTGCACCGGGACAAAACCGCCGGGGCAGTCAGCTACCGCCTGTATCGCAGGCAGGCCGCAGTCGCGTAGATCGCAATGCAGGTTAAGCCAGACAACCGGGCGCGCAAGGTCCTTGCTCATCTGCCCTTTCCCTCAATCCAAATCTCTGGATTTTGCCGGTCTGGGTTTTGGGCAGTGCGTCGATAAATTCGATGGCACGGGGGTACTTGTAGGGTGCGATTTCGGCCTTGACGAAATTCTGGATATTGCTGGCAAGGATATCATCTGCATGTACGTCGGGCCTGGGCACGATGAACGCCTTGACGATCTGACCCCGGTCCGGGTCGGGGGCACCGACAACGGCACATTCCAGCACCGCCGCGTGACGCATGAGCACCTCTTCCACTTCCGGCCCGGCTATGTTGTAGCCTGACGAAATAATCATGTCGTCAGCGCGCCCCTCGAACCAGAAGTAGCCGTCCTCGTCCATGCGGAAAATGTCCCCGGTCACGTTCCAGCCGTTGACCACGTAGTCGTGCTGGCGAGGATCATCCAGATACCGGCAACCGGTGGGACCACGCACCGCCAGCCGGCCAGTGGCGCCGGGGGGCAACAGTTGGTTGTCCTCACCCATAATGCCGGCCTCATAGCCCGGCACGGCCTTGCCGATGGCGCCGGGTCGGATGTCGTCGGCCGACGCAGAGATGAAGATATGGATCATTTCGGTCGCGCCCAGTCCGTCAATGATGCGGATGCCGGTACGTTTCTGCCATGCCTCCCAGGTGGCAAGCGGCAGCTTCTCCCCGGCTGAAATGCACTTGCGCAACGCCCCGTGCCTGCCCGCTTCCACGCGGTCCAGCAGAGTCCGGTACATGGTGGGTGCGGTAAACAGTGTGGTCGCCCCCGCCTCGATGGCTTCGACAAGCGCGTCGGGAGAGGGTGTTTCAATCAGCCGGGTGGTGCAGCCAAAGCGCATGGGAAACACCAGAAGCGCGCCAAGCCCGAAGGTGAAAGCAAAGGGTGGTGATCCGGTGAACACCTCGTCCGGGGCAGGACGGAGCACATGGCGCGCTGCGGTGTCAGCCATGGCGAGGATGTCGCGGTGGAAATGCATGGTGACCTTGGGTTCCCCGGTGGTGCCCGAAGTGAAGCCCAGCAAGACCACGTCATCGGCCAGGGTCGGCACGGCATCGAAGGTTTCGGGCTTGCCCGCCATCAGCTTTTCAAGGTCGCCGGCACCGAAGCAGACCACCCGGTCAAGCGCGACCCCATCACCCAGAAGGGGGTCAAGGGCCTCCGACAACCTGTGATCGCACAGGGCCAGTCTGATGCGTGCTCTGGCAATGTACTTGCGCAGTTCCGGCGTGCGCAGTAGCGGCATGCTGTCCACCACAACACCACCCGCCTTCACCACCGCCAGCCATATCGCCATGTGCATCGCGTTGTTGAAGCCCCGGATCAATACCCGGTTGCCTGGCACCAGCCCCAAGTCCTCCACCAGAACACGGGCGATGCGGTTGACCTGCCCGTTCAGCACCTCATAAGTCCACGTATGATCGGCCCCGATCACCGCCACCTTGCCGCCAAACCCTGCGCCGATAGCCCCATCAAGCAACGTCGCCGCCGCATTCAGCACCTCCGGATATTGCAACCCGGGCAGGTCAAACGTCATCACCGGCCACGTATCCCGGGGCGGCAGGTGATCCACAGTGAAACTGTCTATATGAGGCGAGATCGGCATATTGCTAAACCTGTTGTTGGAAGCGCATGTTCGCTGAAACGTTAATTACGTCGAAAAACACTTTCCCCCTCAATGGAGGACTGACGGGAGCGTTCCCGGGACTGCAAGGGCCGCGGAGGACCGGCCGGAAGCACGCATTAGCCCGCGCCTGAGATCACGTTGATGGTGTAGTTCACGGAATAATTGCGTAGGGCCTGCGCAACCCGTTTTTCGAGGTCACCATGCGCCGTGTTCAGCGTTATCTGGAACAGGCTGCCGATACGATCGTCATTTTCTACCGCAACAGCTATATCGACGCCAGGTGGCAGTTCCCTCGACAGAGTCTCTATCAGCGTACGCTTGATGATATCGATGCGCAGGGTCGGCTTGAAAATCTTTCCCACTGCCGTGACCGGCATCGTGTCGATGATTATCACCTCGCTCGGCGCGGCGGCGCGATCAGCCACCCGTGCACGAGCGTGGTCCCTTAGCTCCGCCGCCGAAACAGTTGAGCTGTTCCGAACCGTGACGTAGGCTACGGGAAGCTCCCCGGCATCCCCGTCCGGCTTGCCCACAGCAGCGGCGAGTTCCACCGCCTCGTGTGTTATCAAGGCATCTTCGATCACGGCAGGATCGATGTTGTGGCCGCCGCGTATGATCAGATCCTTTGCACGGCCCGTCAGCCAGAAATAGCCTTCCCGATCCTGGCGCGCCATATCACCAGTATTGAACCAGCCATCATCCGCCCAGATATTTTCGTTGTGCTTGTTCTGCCGATAGCCGGGGAAGACGTTGGGACCGCGGATCAAGAGGTTGCCGATCTCGTCGGGCGCGCAATCCCGCTCAACCCGGGCGTCACTGTCGAGCTGCACGACCTTCATATCCTGATAGGGAATGGGCAGTCCAATGGAGCCAACCAGCCGCTCTCCCTCGCGCGGGTTAAAGGCGCTGACGCAGACCGCTTCAGTCATCCCGTAGCCTTCGAGGATCCGCACCCCGGTGCGGCGCTCGAATTCCTCGAAAAGAGCAGTCGACATGGGTGCTGCGCCACACAAGCCATACGTGAGAGACGTAAGATCAGCCCCGTCAACCGGCAAATCCAGAAGGCGTGCGTATATCGTTGGAACGGCGCTGAAAGTGTTGACTCGGTATTTCTCAACGATGCTCCAGAAGTCCTGCATCATCTGGCGGTCGCGATACCCCTGAGGGCCGGCAAGCACACACGCAGCACCCGCATAAAGGGGCGCAAGCCCACCCACCATCACCGCATTGACATGGAACAGAGGCAATCCGCAGAGCATGCGTTGCCCTGCGGTGAGCCCAAGTGCCTGAGCGATCGCCCAGGCATTATAGGCTTGACCGAAACCGGTATGCTGCGCGAGCTTCGGGGTCCCCGTCGTCCCCCCGGTGTGAAAACAGGCCACCACGCGGTCGGGGTCGGTGTCGCGCGCAAAGCCCAGCTCTGAGCCCGAATACCTGCTGACGAGTTCTGGGAAACCAAGGACGCCGTCGCTATCATCGCCGGCACCGCCGAGCTCCAGTACGGTTTCAAGTTCAGGGCACTGTTTTCGCACACCTGGCAACATCTGCCATAGCTCCGGGTGGCTTTCCCTTGACGGGACGACGAGCACCCGACTACCCGCGGCCGCTATAATCTCGGCAATATGATCAGCCTGCAGAAGGGGGTTGATGGCATTGACGATTCCTGCCGTCTCTCCGCCCCAGATCGTAAAATAGGTTTCAGGATGATTACCAAGAAGGTAGGAGACGGATACTCCCGGCCTGACCCCAAGATCATGGAACATATTGGCTGTCTGTGTGACCCGGGCCAGATAGTCTCGAAAGCTGAAGACCTCCGGTTCGTCCCCGGCCCGTCCATTGGGGAGATAGCAAAGCGCCAGCTCATCAGCCCGGTTATCCGCAGCGTGACGAATTATATCGAACGGAGTCCGGATCTGAAGCCGCTCACTCAGAGGGATCGCCTCTATGGCCTTGATATCCTTGAGCGTTCCATAAGGGAGGGAGAAGTTGTCCATGATTTTCGCAGCGGTCATTGCGAACCAGCTTTTTGAAGCGTGCCATACCAACCGTCATGAAACACAAGGGCGCGGCCGTTGCCGCAGGAATAATTCTCGACGTGGCCAACCAAAATGAGGTGATCACCGCCTTCATAGCGTTCGTGTACACTGCATTCAAAGACGGCGAGAGCACCGTCGATGAACAGCGGCCCCATACTGCTGCGACCGCAACGGACACCGGCGAATTTATCTGCCACCGACCCGGCGAAGCGATTGGAAATGTTCTCCTGCTCCTCACCCAGGACGCTGATGACAAAATTTTCGGTTGTGGTAAATACCGGGTAGCTGGGAGCGCTGCGAGAGACACTCCAGAGGACAAGTGGCGGAGCAAGAGAGACCGAAGTAAAGGAGTTTATCGTCATCCCATAATCACGCTCTTCACCGTCGCGGGTGGTCACAATAGCGACACCCGTCGCGAACTTCCCAAGCGCCTGCCTGAGTGCGCGCCCATCCGACGTACTGTTTTTTGGCCTGGCTATTGTCTCCATCATCACCTCACTACTGTCGTTTATAGATGGCCAGAAAGGCCTGAATACCGCAGTGAATGCTCTCTTCCACTTCTTCGCGCGACGGCGAGTAGTCGCACATGAACAGCATCATGGTCCGCATTGGATTCAACGTCAGTCCCCAGAAATGGTGGGCCGCTGACTCCAGATCCTGGATATCCAGATCACCTCGGTCGATGAAGATTTGCAGGTACTCCATGATCCCGCGCAGCGCAGCCTCGGGTCCTGCACGATAGAAAAGTTCGCCAACTTTCGGAAACCGCTGCGCTTCACCCACTGCAAGACGATGCATCGCAAGCATCTTCGGATCGAGCATTACGGAAGCGTAAACATGAGTGAACCGTTCCAGCGCTTCCTCAACCGATACAGACGCGGGAACCGTTTCACGCGTTGGGATCAAAATGCGATCAGCAATATCCCGGATAATTGCAGCGAAGAGACCTTCCTTGTCCTTGAAGTAGCTGTAAATAGTCGGCTTGGAGACACCGGCAGTGGCAGCGATATTGTCAATACTTGCGCCATGAAAGCCATGCTTCAAAAAAACCTGGAGGGAACCCGCCATGATCTGATTTCGCTTTTCCGCATTGCGCAGCGTTTTCGGTTTCTGTGCCGCGGCGTTGGCGCCAACTTTGTCTGTGTTTATAGGTCGCGTCGCCATTTATTCATGTCTCCCTTGTCCTGAAATCGTAACGCGACAGCCTCTTCGGCCTGCCTCCTCGTCTGGGGATAACTCGTGCAGAAACTCCAGAATAGCGTCATTGAATGCATCCGGCTTTTCTATGTTGGAAACATGCCCCGCGCCTTCGATCACAGTGAATCGCGCTTGCTTGATACGGGCCGCGAGATGCGCCATGTCGTCTCGCGTGATCAGCTTGTCCTCGCCCGCTGCGACCAGATGCACGGGTGCCGTGATAGATTCAGGGGCAAGATCAATCCTGTGGTGTGCCACAGCCTCCAGCGTCTTGAGATACGAATCTTTTCGCAGAGCCTTGATACTCTCAATAAGCTCCTGGCGTACTTCATTACTCACGCTACTGCCCAGAAGCCCCTCCGCTACCGGCTCCGCGATATCGCACGGTTCCTTGCCCGAAAGCAAAGGCGCCTGCCGCACCGAAAGGAACTCCTGCACTGCTTCCGGGGGCAGCGCATCTGTCCCTATGGTTGCAGAACAAATGGTCAGGCTGAGCACGTTCTCAGGAAAACGGGTGTAGAAATCAAAGGCAATCAATCCACCCATGGAAAGCCCGACAATATGAGCACGGTCACAGGAAAAATGATCGAGGACCCGCAGGATATCCTGGCTTACATCCTCAAGCCTGAACGGGCCCTCATAATCCTCGCTTCCGCCGTAACCGCGTACATCCCACGCAAGGGCATGAAACGAACGACCGAAGGTTTCGAGTTGCCTGTGCCAATTAAGGGCGTTGCCCCCAATGCCATGCAGAAACAGGCAGGGAGTCCCTTGTCCTGAATGAAGCACCCGCAGCCGTGGACGAGGCCCGATGGTTATACTTTCTATAGTGTTCAAACAAAAAACTCCATCACTGCCTCATCGATTGGCGCAATTCAGGTTCCGGAAAAATGACTGATCAGGGCTTCGATCCCGCCGGTGAAAATACCGGTTGAGGCCTGTTGAAGGTCTAACTGGAGATCCGGTGGTGCACTATAAGTCGCTCGCCAGCTCACAACGGTGCGATCTTCCATAGTGATCGGCAGCAACGCCAGAACCGCCCGATAATCCCACACCGGCAGCGGACCCGGTGAGAGGGTGTAAATTACCTGCCGTGCCTCGTCGGAAAGCGCTACAAGGACTTCTTCAATCTCACCACCCATGTTTTTCATGGTCATTGTGCGCCGCGCCCCGATCGTTGTTCCATCACAACCATCTTCAAGGCGACAAGTCACGACATCGGGGTGCCATGCTCCCAGCGCTCCAAAATCGCGGACCAGCTTCCAGACCGGAGCAACCGGGGCATCGATAAGGCCACTGACAAAAATCTGTACCACCTTGCCCTCCATTATTGCTTGGAAGCCACTGCTTTTGGCGGCAACGGAGGCGGTGCCTCGAGTTCTTCACCCTCATCATAAAGGCATGAAATGCCCAGGAACGTGGTGCAGATTTCAGCGGTGTACGGCAGCATCAGCGAACCGCAGCGACTGTCGCGGTAATACCTCTCCAGAGGCAGGCTGCGGAGCATGGACTGCCCCCCGCAGGTACGAATGGCCAGACGGCAGATATCGTTACTGTATTCCATCACCGTGTACTGGCAGACATAAAGCCGCATGATGTCCTCAGGGCCTGGATTGCCCTTGGCATCACTGATCGACCGATTAAACACGGCCCAGGCCTGCTGCAACTTGATATACATTTCCGCCATGGCGGCCTGCTTGGAGGGAAAGGCCCGTCGCTTGACCGGGGGCATTCCCTCGATTTCACCACGCAAATAGGCCCGGGTGAAGTCATAGGCCGCCTGTGCCGTGCCGAGATAGGCTGGTGTAAGGGTCATGTACATGTGCGGCCAGACAATCTGGCCATGGTAGTATGCGCCCTTCGGCATGATGGCTTCTTCGTATGGTACGAAGACGTTATCAAGGACGAGGGTACGCGACACCGTGCCACGCATCCCCAGTGGATCCCAGGAGCCGGTAATGCTGAAGCCGGGGCTGTCCTTGGACATGGCGACGTACAGCGTATTGTCGAAGTAAAGCTCCCCATCGTCGGCAACCTCAGTGCAGACGATGCCGTAATAGTCGGCAGCACCGGAAAGCGACGCGAAGACCTTCTTGCCGGTAATATACCAGCCGTCCTTCCCGCGCACCGCCCTTGTGCCGAAGGGCTTGGCCATCCAGTTGTCGCCCGTTTCGGAGAACGGCTGGGAGTATATCTTGCCCTCGTCCACGACCCGGGCGAAATGCCGGAGCTTGAGCGTTTCGTGTTCAGCTCTCTGCTGATCGCTGATCGGAAAATCATGGATCATCTGTGCGTTCCACATCATCGCACAGCTGTGCATATTAAAGGTCAGTGCTGTGGCCGCGCAGTGACGGGCGATCTCTGCGGCCACCAGCATATAGGTCTGATAGTCGGCGCCAAGGCCGCCATGCTCCTTGGGTACGCAAAGCTTCAGGAGTCCCGCGTCGCGCAGGTCATTATAGTTCTCCATCGGGAATTCGGCGTCTCGATCATATCGGGCCGCACGCTTTGCAAATTTTTCGCGTCCGAGTTCCGCGGCGAGGCCAATAAGGCGTTCTTGTTCAGATGTAAGATTGAAGTCCATGATTATTACCTTTCGCCAGGGGCACTGGCGCCTATGGGCCAAATGAAAAATGACTTGCGGGGCTTACCCTGCCTCGGAACCCTGATCCCAGGGCAGGTGAATCCGTTCCCCGTTCGGGTCCTCCACGATCACCGGTGCCATCGTGAGAAACCCGAAACCGGTGATGGGTTCGCTGCCGGTGTTGACAATCTGGTGGACGACATTGGGAGGGATGATCATGAACGACCGGGGGCCAAAGGGATAATCCCCGTCCTCGCATTTGCACACGCCGCTTCCCGTCAGGACGATAACTACTTCTTCGCAGTCATGCCTGTGGACCGGCGTGGCGCCGCCGGGTTCGGCGATCTGTGTCCACACCTCGCCCTGTTTCATTCCGTTGCGCGGACCGGCCAGGGTCCTGTGGCGCAGACCAGGGAGCTCCAGTTCGGGAACGTCGTCAATTTTGATAATTTGCATGGTAAAGTCCTTTCAAGGTTCGAAATTAGCGTGTCAAGTATCCACCGTCCACGTTGAGGCATGCCCCGGTCACGAAGCTTGCGCCGGCACTACTGAGCCACAGGACGGCCTCGGCGATTTCCCGGGGTTTGCCCAGCCGGCCGATGGGATGAAGTGCTTCAAGCTTCCGGGTCTCCACATCATCAAGGATCTCCGCAATGAGCGGCGTCTTGATGAGCCCCGGCAGCACGGCGTTGACACGGATATTCCGGGCCGAATAGTCAAGAGCCGCGCTCTTCGTCAGTCCGGCGACACCGTGTTTGGCGGCCGTGTAGGCCGGTGTCCCTTCAAGCGTAATACGCGCAGCTACCGAGGCAATGTTGACGATCGCTCCCCCGCCATTGGCAATCAGCGCCGGAATCTGTGCCCGCATCCCGAAGAAAACGCCCGTGAGATTGATATCAATGGCATCGTGCCAAAGGTCAACCGGATAATCCGCGAGGGGGAAGCGCGCCCCGGGAATACCCGCATTATTGCAGGCGATATCGAGCCGGCCGTATTGCTCAAGGGCATTGGCTACAAGCTTTTGATGATCGTCGAGCTGGCGCACATTGCAGGGGACATAGTGCGCCGTACCGTCTTCGCTTCTGATCCTCTCGACAAGCGCCAGGCCAGAGGCATCATTGATGTCCGATACCACCACTCGGGCGCCAGCCCGCGCGTAGGCAAGGGCAACTTCGTAGCCGATCCCCGAACCGGCACCGGTAACAATGGCAACCTTGTCTTGCAGTAGCATTGATAGCCTCCTAATACTTCAATCGTGCGGTAACGAACCATTCCCTTGGCCGCGAGAAGATGCCGTAGGTCGTACCGACTCCGTCAATGTCGGAGTATCCTGAAACCAGATAGCGCTCGTTGCCAAGATTGGTAACACCTGCGGTCAGGGACCATCGATCGCCGCCGTCAATAAATGTGGTGCTTAGATTCCACAGACCGTAGCCGCTCTGGTGGAGAAGCGGCGTGTTCACGGCATCCTTGAAGTGATCACCCCGATAGGCCCAGTCCGCCCTGACACTGAGTTCACCGATAGCGCCAGTATAGAGATATATGTTGGCGCCGAGATTTGCCGTCCACTCGGGGGCATTGGGCAATTTGCTAGCCACCGTGACCGGAGCTGCAGCGGGTGAAATATCGCGATAGGCCGCGTCCGTGAGACCAACGCCGCCGTCCAGATGCAGCCAGTCGAACGGTCGTGCCTCAAAGTTGGCCTCGAAACCCTTGATCCGCGCCTTGCCCGCATTCTGGACCGTGGGCGCGATAAACTCGGTCACCAGGACCTGCAGATCCGTATAGTCCATGTGAAATGCAGCAGCGTTCAGGCGCAGGCGACGATCAAAAAACTCTGTCTTCAGGCCAATCTCATAGCTTTCCGCGAATTCAGGCGCAAAGTCGGGCACCTGGGTCAGAGGCGGAAATACCCTTTGCGTGAAGCCACCCGACTTGAAGCCCTTGGAATACGATGCGTAAGCCATGGCTTCGTCACTCAAACGATAGTCGAGGGTGACCGCTGGCGTGAACTCCTTTGCGCTCACGCTCCCTTCAAGTTGAGGCAGCAGCAGCGAACCCGCCTGCAAAGGCCCGCCATCGCCATTGACATCCGTAATCCCGATCATCGCCATGAAACCCGCAACCGCAGTATCAATGAACAGAACCTCCTGCTCGGGGAGGAAGCGTTTTTTCTCATACGTATAGCGACCGCCCAGCGTCAGGCTCAGGGCGTCTGTCAGATCGTATGTCAGCTGGGCAAAGCTCGCGTAGCTGTCATTGTCGACCTTGCCCCCGCTCATGAACGAGATCGCCTGGGGATTGAAGTTGGAGAGAAAATTGCGATCTGCGCCCTTTTCCTTGAAATAATAAAGACCAGCAAGCCATTGCAAGCGGTTATTGGCGGTGGCTCCCTGAAGCTGGAATTCCTGACTGAATTGCCACTGACTGTATTCATTGGCGGAACTTGTCGCGTCGAGGGGTGAACCATCGTGCTCGAGCGTGAAGCTGCTATCCAGATCGCGGTAGGCGGTAATGGACTTGACGCCGGCCCAGCTCAAATCCCAGTCCGCAGTCAGCGAAACACCCCAGAGGTCGAGGTTCGAATCATCTGGCTGCGTATTGTGGTTAGTGTAGGGGCCGTCGGTCAGCCACTGGGCGTTCTGGCAGGATGGGTTGTCAAGCGCGGTGGGAGTCATGCTGCCATCCGGCTGGAACTGAGCGCAGCCCTGGCCGCCCGCAACGAAATTGTTGTAGATCATCGGAAAAAAACCGAATTCGTTGATCTCAAGTAGCTTGATGGGCGGCGAGTGCTCACGGGATCGGGTGCCATCAATGGCCAGCGTGAGGCTCAGGGTTTCGGTGGCCTCAAGACTTCCAACGATGCGGCCTGACCAGCTGTCCCGGTCACCGAGTTCCTGACCATCGGTGAGACGGGAACCATAGCCATCGCGGCTTTGTCGGCTGATGGATGCCCGCACCGCGGCGCGGTCCGTAACCGGCAGGTTGAAATTGAACTTGCCATCCAGGCGCCCGAAACGACCCGTTGTCAGCTCAGCGGACAGGCCGGGTTCATCTCCCGGGGCGCGGGATGTGAGCACCACCGCACCTCCAATCGTGTTCTTGCCGAAAAGTGTTCCCTGAGGGCCGCGCAGAACCTGGATCTGCTCCAGATCAGCGGTATCAAGAAGCGCGCCTACGGACCGACTGACATAGACACCATCGAGGTAAATTCCCACGCCGGGGTCAATGGTCAGGTTAAAGTCCGTTTGCCCGACACCGCGTATGAATACTGTTGCGGAATTGCTGCTGCCGGAAATCGCCGAAGCGCTGTCGAAGCTCATATTCGGCGTGAAATGACCAACATCGGCAATGGTACTCATCTGCCGCGCAGCGATTGCGTCGGCGGAAAAAGCAGATATGGAGATCGGCGTATCCTGAAGACTCTCCTCCCGTTTGCGCGCCGTTACTGTGATTTCCTCCAGAAACAGACTGGCTGTCTGCGACAACGCCGGCAGCGGCATGATACCCACAGCTGTCACCCCGACCAGCGCCGGAAGTGCAGAGCGTTTAAGCAGCCTTCCCCCAAGTTCACAAGCTTTTAGCATTTCCACCTTGCCTCCACTGTCCCGATTTTGTGTCTTATTGTTTCTGGCGGTATTTATACTAAACGGTTTAGTAAACTGTCAACTCCCTTTCGAAAAATAAGTACAGCGCGAGGCACATTGCGAAAAATGTGTTTCCGGAATCCGGCTGCCCTGGCAAGAGGGGTCTATGCCAATCCGTTATTCAGCGGAAGGGCGGAGATGCTCTGCCCCTGCTCGCGAAGGTGTGTCAGGAATCTGACGTTGACGTAGAGTTTGCACGACACTCAGTGAGTGTTTACCATCCGCAGCTCGTTCCATGACGCCGGGTGGCACAATGCGCACACATACTGTTATCTACCCGGGCAGCTTCGACCCGATCACCAACGGCCACGTCGACCTGACCGAACGGGCCGCGCGCCTGTTTGGCAAGGTCGTGGTCGCCGTTGCCCACAGTGAGAAGAAGACCCCGCTGTTCTCGCTGCAACAGCGCGTGGAGCTGTGCCGGGAGGCCCTGCAGCATCTGGATAATGTCGAGGTAGTTGGCTTCAGCAATCTGCTGATCGATTTTGCCAAGAGCCAGAATTCACGCTGCGTTCTGCGCGGGCTGCGCGCAGTGGCGGATTTCGAATACGAATTCCAGCTTGCCAACATGAACCGGGCGATGGACCCGGAGTTCGAAAGTGTGTTCCTGACCCCCTCGGAACACCTGTCCTATATTTCTTCCTCCCTGGTCAGGGAGATCGCGGCGCTCAACGGCGACATCACATCCTTCGTGCCCGACCCGGTGGCACGGGCACTGCAGGCCAGGTTCAGCTAGTCTGCGGACTGCGCGTCTGCGGACTGCGCGCGCTCGCGGTTGCGCTCAATATCCTTGTTGGTATAACCGGTCTCCCGGCAACCCAGGCAGCGCAGGAAAGTGGTCTCCGCGGGACCAACCATCAGGGTCTCGGCGGCTTCACCGGCGTGGCCCGCCATCAGGGTAAAGGGCAGGCTGACGATCCAGGCGGCGGTGCCACCGACTGTCATCACCAGACCGATGGGGCGCGCGACCAGCAGATCGCCGACCATGGCACCGGCCGAGGGACTTTCATCGACCGCAGTCTGGGCCCACAGCGGCGATGCGCTGAGCAGGGAAGCCACCAGGGCGATGGCTGCGAGACGACGGTTTGCACAGATTTTTTTCATTTTCCACTCCCGGAAAGAATCCCACCCCAAACAGCATTGCCTGCAGTTTAGCCTGTTCAGCGCTGGCAGGTCACGCAATAGACCGTGGCCCGCTGCCCCAGCCGACACTCGCGCAGGGGCTTCTGACAGTGCTTGCAGGGTTGCCCGCCACGGCCATAGGCATACAGCTGCTGGGCAAAGTAGCCCGGCTTGCCGTCGCCGCCAACAAAGTCCCTGAGCGTCGTTCCACCCTGGCTTATGGCGGAAGTTAGCACTTGCTTCACATGCCCGGCAAGCCTCTCGTAGCGGGCCAGACCAATGCGGCCTGCAGGACGATCGGGGCGGATCCCGGCCAGGAACAACGCTTCGTTGGCGTAAATATTACCAACGCCCACCACGATGCGGCCGTCCATGAGGAACGACTTGACCGGCGCCCGACGGCCACGGGAGCGTCGATAGAGAAGCTCACCGGTGAAATCGGTTGACAGTGGCTCGGGTCCCAAACCCTGCAACAGGGAATGCGAGGCACCGGGTTCCAGCCAGAGCATGCAGCCGAACCTGCGCGGATCGTTGAAACGCAGGCGATCACCACTGGAGAGCAGGATTTCGACATGGTCGTGGCGCAGCAGTGGACTGTGATCGCGGATCACCCGCAGGGAACCCGACATGCCCAGGTGCACCAGCAGGCTGCCGGCGGCTGTGCGGAACAGCAGGTACTTCGCACGCCGCTCCACCGCCTCGATCAGCTGCCCCTGCAGGCGCGGGGCAAGATCGGGCGGCACCGGCCAGCGCAGGCGCGGCTCCCGGACCTGCACCGCGACCACGCGCTGTCCGCGACTCCAGGGCTCGACGCCGCGGCGGGTGGTCTCGACCTCGGGCAGCTCAGGCATCAGTTGCAGCCATAAAAAACCCCGACCTGGGCCGGGGTTCCGCGAGTACCGACGGCGGCAATCAATTACTTGATCTTGCCTTCCTTGTACATCACATGCTTGCGCACGACCGGATCGAATTTCTTCATTTCCAGCTTGTCCGGGGTGGTACGCTTGTTCTTGTCAGTGGTATAGAAGTGGCCAGTACCGGCTGACGAAATCATTCTGATCTTGTCTCTCATGCTGTTTCTCCTTCAGCTCTGGCTGCTCAGACCTTGGCGCCATTGGCGCGAATGTCACTGAGTACCTGGTCGATACCCTTCTTGTCGATAATGCGCATGCCCTTGCTGGAAACCCGCAGTGACACGAAGCGCTTCTCTGACTCAACCCAGAACCGGTGCTGGTGCAGATTGGGCAAAAAACGACGACGGGTGCGGTTTTTTGCGTGTGATACGTTGTTACCGGTGACCGGACGCTTGCCGGTGACCTGACATACTCTTGCCATGTTCGCCTCTCCCATTACCACGGGAATTGAAAGATTGGTGTGGCCAAACGGGTCTGAAATGGTACCCCGGCCGCGCGGAGCGCGACTTTATACCAGAAGGCACCCCGCTGCGCAAGCAAAAGCGGGGCTTATAACAGGCCGCTCTCGGCGAAGGAATAGCTCTGGCCGCGGCCGATGATAACATGGTCCAGTACCCGGATATCCAGCAAGCCCAGGGCAGACTGCAGGCGCTCGGTGATACGTCGATCCGCCTGGCTGGGCTCTGCCACCCCGGACGGATGATTGTGCGCCAGGATGACCGCCGCGGCGTGATATTGGAGGGCGCGAACCGCCACCTCCCGGGGATACACCGCCGCGCCGTCAAGGGTACCGTAGAACAGGTCTTCACAGCGCAGGATACGGTGCTGGTTGTCCAGAAACAGGCAGGTGAACACTTCCCGCTGCTGGCCGCCGAGATGGTGCTGCAGAAAGCGGCGGGTTTCCCGCGGGCTGCACAGGGCACTGCCGGCCCTGGCCTCCTCAAGCGCGTGCCGGCGGGCAAGCTCCAGTGCCGCTGCCAGCTGCGCGACCTTGCCCGCACCCATGCCCGGACTGCCCAGCAAGATCTCCTGCCCCGCCCCCAGCAGCCCGGACAGACTGCCGAAGCGCAGCAGCAGTTCCCGCGCCATGTCCAGCGCGGTATGGCCCCGGCGCCCGGTGCGCAGCATTACCGCCAGCACCTCCGCGTCCGACAGTGACGCCGCCCCCCGCTGCAACAGCTTCTCCCGCGGCCCCTCCCCGGTGCCCCAGTGCCTCATCGACATCGGCTTACCCTCCTTGGCAATGCCCGCGCTGTGTCAAATCGCCCGACGTGGTGGTATTGTTTCCCCCACTCAACCTTATTGTCCCAGTTCGGTGGCCGCAGTGGCACATCTTTTCAATCGCAATATTGTGCTCGGCGTCACTGGCGGCATCGCTGCCTACAAGTCCGCGGAACTGGTGCGCCAGCTGCAGGAGCTGGGGGCCGATGTGCGGGTGATCATGACCCGTGGCGCCCGGGAGTTCATCACCCCCCTCACGCTGCAGGCCCTGTCCGGCAGACCGGTCCACACAGAGCTGCTGGACCCCGATGCCGAGCTGGGCATGGGTCATATTGAACTCGCCCGCTGGGCCGACCTGCTGCTTATCGCCCCGGCGACAGCAGACCTGCTGGCAAGACTCGCCGCGGGCCGCGCCGACGACCTCCTGACCACCGTTGCCCTGGCGACTGCCGCACCCAGACTGCTGGCCCCGGCGATGAACCAGCAGATGTGGCGGGACCCGGCCACCAGCGCCAATGTCGCCACCCTGACTGAGCGCGGCTTCCGTATGATCGGTCCCGCTGCGGGCGAGCAGGCCTGCGGCGACATCGGCCCGGGGCGCATGGAGCAGCCCGCGGTCATTGCCCAGGCGGCCGCCGCCCTGTTCAGCAGTGGCCTGCTCGAGGGCCGGCGCGTGGTGATCACGGCGGGCCCCACCCGGGAGGCCCTGGACCCGGTGCGCTACCTCTCCAACCACAGCTCCGGCAAGATGGGCTTCGCCCTGGCACAGGCCGCCACCGACGCCGGGGCCCGCACCACCCTGGTGAGCGGCCCGGTCCACCTGGCGACACCGGATCATGTGCACCGAATTGATGTGCAAAGCGCAGAGGACATGTTGCGTGAATGCCTCGCGCTGGCGCCCTCCTGCGATATCTTCATCGCCTGCGCGGCGGTGGCCGACTACCGCCCGGCGGACGTCGCCGCGCAGAAAATCAAGAAAGGCGCCGAGCGAATCACCCTGGAACTCCAGCGCAACCCGGATATTCTCGCCACCGTGAGCGCCAGTTCCGGCGCGCCATTTACCGTGGGATTTGCCGCGGAAACCACCGATGTGCTGACCTATGCCAGGGGCAAACTGGAGCAAAAGGGCCTGGACATGATTGTCGCCAACGATGTCTCCAACACCGCCATTGGGTTCAACAGCGAGCACAACGCCGTGACCGTGCTCTGGCGCAATGGCAGCAGGGAACTGGAACAGGCGAGCAAGAGCGTCATCGCCCGGGAGCTGATTGCTCTTATCGCCGCGCAGCTGGACAGCAGCCATGACTGATCGCGATCCACACAACAGCCGTGGCGTGGTCGCCGGCAACAGGGCCCTGCTCAGGATTACGGCCCTGGCGCTGATACTGGCACTGGTACCGCTGTTGGCCGGGTTCGCCTATTTGGGACTGGTACGGGACCCGCAGCTGGAAAGCCGGAACATCCATGCCGTCAGTGCCATGCTAGCCGGGCAGCAGGCCGCCAGCCTGTCCTCACTGCTGCAGGACCTGGGCCAACGGCTGCAGCAGGCGGGCAATGCTGCATCCTGGCAACTGCAGCTACGCGATGGAGCCGACCCGGAAGCGCTGGCGCAGTCGTTACTGCCCTTTTTCCCGGAGTTTTCGGAGCTGAGGCTGGTGCCCCTGACAGATATGGGCACGGCCACTCTGGGCGAGGGCCACTACGGCCTGCGCAGCCACATAGAAGTCGACCTGGTGCGCCGGGCCGCGACTGGCGAGGGCGTGCGACCCGAGGCCTACCGCATCGACGGCGAATTACTCACCGCCATTGCCCATCTCGCCCACAACCCGGCGACCGAAAAAAGCCAAACCGTGATCCTCGGAACCCTGCGTGAACACGTGCTGATTTCGCGCCTGCAGGTCGGCGACGGTGAGTTCGGCGAAGTGGCCCTGCAACAACAGTTCGGCAATGACCACAACGATTTCCTGCGCACTGGCCAGGCCGGTACGGAGGGGCGTCCCTACCAGGCGTCGCACGCGGTCCCCGCAACCGCCTGGCAGGTGACGTTCACCCCCTCCACCACCTTGGTACAGGATCTCGCCGTGAACCGGCTGCCGTTGCTGCTGGTGCTCGGCCTGCTGCTGGCGGGAGTCTGCGCCGGACTGTTCACGGTGGCGCTGTGGCTGCCGCGCCTGGTGGGGCGGGACGTTGCGCGCATCATCGACTCCGCTGGCCTGAAAAGCCGCCTGCACCTTGATATTCCCCATCTGGTACCCCTGGGGCAGCACCTGCGCAGGCTGCTGGGCGGGCAGACGATGGCGGCAACCGCAGACAGCGGCGATCGACCCTCAACCCCTGACGTGCTCACCGGCCATCACCTGACCAATCCCCTGTTCCAGCATGTCGCTGTCCTGGATGAAGAACAGGCTGACGACGAAAGCCTTGAACTGGAACTGCCCGCAAGCAGCGAGGCGGAAGACTCCGCGCTGCTACTGCCGCCGCACATTTTCCGTGCCTATGATATCCGCGGGCACGCTGACAATGAGTTGGGCGATACCGCCGTTGACCTGATCGCCAAAGCGATAGGTACCCTCGCGGCCGAGAAAAATGAAGAGACGCTGGTGGTGGGCTGCGACGGTCGCGCGTCCAGCCCAAGGATCAAGCGTGCGCTGATCCAGGGCCTGCTGAGTACCGGCCGCCAGGTGGTCGACATCGGCGTGGTACCTACACCGCTGCTCTATTACGCCACCCGCAAGCTGGAGACTCGCTCCGGCGTCATGGTCACCGGCAGCCACAATCCCGCCGCGGACAACGGTCTCAAGATAGTGTTGAAGAACCACACCATTGCCGGTGGCCTGGTGCAACGGATTCGGGAGTCGGCCCTGGACGCCAGGTTCTGCGAGGACCAGGGCGCATTGACTCACAAAGACCTGCTGCCCGAGTACCTGGATGAGGTGGTCCGCGATATCGCCCTGCCGGTTCCCCTGAAACTGGTTATTGACGCCGGCAACGGCGCGACCAGCGAAATGGCACCACGTCTCTTCACTGAGCTGGGCTGCGAGGTACTGCCCCTGTTTTGTGATATCGATGGCAGCTTTCCCAATCGCTCTCCCGATACCAGCCGGGAGGACAACCTGGCGGCCCTGGTCGCAACCGTGGTACGCGAAAAGGCTGACCTGGGGATCGCCTTCGATGGCGACGGTGACCGGGTCGCGGTGGTAACCGGTTCCGGACGCATACTGCGCACGGACCAGCTGATGATGCTCTACGTGCAGGATGTCGTCTCCCGCAACCCGGGCACTGATGTGGTATTTGACATCAAATGCAGCCGCAATCTCGCCCAGCTGGTCGTGACCCACGGCGGCCGGCCGGTACTGTCGAAAACCGGCCACGCCTTCATGAAGGAGAAGATGGCGGAAACGGGTGCCCTGCTCGGCGGTGAATTTTCCGGGCACATTTTCTTTGGCGAGCGCTGGTACGGTTTCGACGATGGCCTGTACGCCGCAGCCAGGCTGGCGGAAATCGTAAGCAATCAGGGCGAGACCCTGGATCAGCTGATGACGGCATTCCCCGAAACGGCGAACACGCCTGAAATTCTTATTCCCGTGCCCGAGGCCAGCAAGTTCGCACTCATGCAGAAGTTCATCGAGACCGCCAGCTTTCCCGAGGGCAAGGTCAACACACTGGATGGCCTGCGGGTCGATTTCAACGATGGCTGGGGCCTGGTCCGGGCCTCCAATACCTCCGCCGCCCTCACCGCCCGCTTTGAGGCCTCCACAACGGAGCAGTTGCGGCTTATCATGGACGCATTCCGGGGCCAGCTCGCCGCCATTGAGCCCGGCCTCGAAATCCCCGACTAACCTCACCAATCCGGGCGCGAGCCCTGCGCAGGAACTGTTATGTCACTCGACCGTGATTCCGCCATGAATATTGCCAGGGTGCTGACCGAGGCCCTGCCCTACATCCAGCGTTTTACCGGCAAGACGATCGTGGTCAAGTTCGGCGGCAATGCCATGGTGGACCCGCTGCTGCACGAGAGCTTCGCCCGCGATGTGGTATTGATGAAGCTGGTGGGCATGAACCCGGTGATCGTGCATGGTGGCGGTCCCCAGATCGGGCAACTGCTGCAAAAACTCAATATTCACACCGAGTTCGTCAACGGCATGCGGGTGACCAACAGTGAAACCATGGACGTGGTGGAAATGGTGCTCGGCGGAAGCGTCAACAAGGAGATTGTCTCCTCCATCAGTCGCGCCGGCGGCAAGGCCATCGGCGTGACCGGCAAGGATGGCCAGCTGATACGCGCCCGCAAGCTGCAGGTCAGCCGCTTCAGCCCCGAGCTGGGTGCCTCCGAAATCATCGATATCGGCCACGTCGGGGAAGTCGAGCAGATCGACACGGAAGTTTTGCAGGTCATCCTCGGCAGCCACTTCATTCCGGTCATTGCACCGATAGGCGTTGACCGGGAGGGCAACACCTACAATATCAACGCCGACCTGGTAGCCGGGAAGATCGCCCAGGTCATGCAAGCGGAAAAATTGATGTTGCTGACCAACATCTCCGGCCTGCTGGACAAGGACGGCAACATCCTGACCGGCCTCAGCACCCGGCAGGTGGACGAGCTGATTGCGGACGGCACCATCAGCGGCGGCATGCTGCCGAAGATCGGCTGCGCGCTGGACGCGGTAAACTCGGGCGTGGCCAGCGCCCACATTATCGATGGACGGGTACCCCATGCGGTGCTGCTGGAAATCTTTACCGACATCGGTATTGGCACCCTGATCACCAGCCGCCCGGGCTGAGTCGGCGAAAAAGGCCCGGCATCGGTCCGGAGCTTGTTGCAGGACCGTCGGCGAGCCGCTAGCATAATCCCATCCTCTGCCGATCGTGAGCGTCATGCCGCCGAAGAAATCCCAACGCCGCCAGCAGATCCTGGAAGCACTCGCCCAGATGCTGGAAGCCAGCCCCGGCACGCGCATCACCACAGCGGGCCTGGCGCGCCAGGTGGGCGTCTCGGAAGCGGCACTGTACCGCCACTTTCCCAGCAAGGGCAAAATGTTCGAGGGTCTGATCGAATTCATTGAGGACACCCTGTTCTCCCGCATCAGCATCATCCTCAACGAAGAGCCTGGCGCAGCCGCGCGCTGTGAGAAGATGCTGTTATTGTTGCTGGCCTTCACCGAGCGCAATCCCGGTATTACCCGCATCCTTACCGGTGACGCCCTGACGGGCGAAACCGGGCGCCTGCACCAGCGGGTAGCACAGCTGTTTGATCGCTACGAAACCCAACTGAAGCAAGTGCTGCGGGAGGCGGAACTGCGGGAAGGGCTGCGACCCATGATTCCGCTGGGAGCGGCGGCCAATCTGTTGATGGCAACCGCCGAGGGACGGATCGCCCAGTTCGTGCGCAGCGGATTCACCCGCTCACCGACGGCGAACTGGCAGGACCAGTGGGAGGTGTTGATGGCCGGCTTCTTTCGCCAGACCGTAGCGAGCCCCGCGGCTGGGCCCCTGGTGGGGCAAGCCTAGAGGGCCCGCCGAGGCCCCCCCTGGGCGACCCCCCTGGGCGACCCCCCTGGGCGGGCCCCCCTAATCTTTCTGGCGGGCGGCTGCGCGGCGCCGCTGCACCAACTCTTCCAGTAGCGTAAAGCGCTCCATGTCCGCGGCAAAGCTCATCTCGACTTCTTCAATCTCGCGCTGGCGCTCCGCAATCTGGCGCTCGGTGACACCGACCTCCTTCTGTAGATCGGCGATGGTCTTCAGCAGTTTCTCATCCACATCCCTGCCGCGGCGCTCGAGATCCGCCGCCTGGGCCTGATAATTTTCTATCTGCTGCCGGAGGCTGCTGCGGTTGCTCTTGAGGATGCTCACCCTGACGCGCAGGTCGCGCAAAGCGCGGTCGCGCGCAGCCTCTATGTCCGACACCGCGCTGTAGCGCAGCAACAGGGTCTCATCCCACTTGCGCAAGCGCTCCTCTTCTTCCCGCGCCTCCGCTTCCAGTCGCTGCTGCGCGTTGACGTCGGCGCGTT
This sequence comes from uncultured Haliea sp., assembly GCA_963974125.1. Lineage (GTDB taxonomy): Bacteria > Pseudomonadota > Gammaproteobacteria > Pseudomonadales > Halieaceae > Haliea. The sequence goes on from CAXBCH010000001.1 coordinate 40,126, forward strand.
CCTCCTCCGAAGGCATACGCGGCACCACCCGCAATACCACACCGCGGTCATTGAGGACCTCGTAGCCGCCGGCGATGTATTCGGGTGGTACCCGGTGATCGACCACCACGACGCCGTCTGCGTTGCGATAGCGGTACAACTCCTTGCCCTGGGCATCTGCGAGCGGCACCACACTCGCCAGCAGGAGCGCCAGGAAGGGGAACAACAAATGGCGACTGTCTGTCATGGGCGCCAATATAAAGCCTGGCAAACGGGTAAACAAGTCAGACGCCGTAGCGCTGCCGGTAGTTGCGCATGGCTGCCAGCGCATCGGCGTAGTCATCGCCCGCAGCCTCCAGATAGGCGATGATGTGGCTCATGTCAATGATGCTGAGCACGGGTATGGCGTGCTCCTGCTCGATTTCCTGGATTGCGGACAGCTCCCCGGCGCCGCGCTCCTGGCGGTTCAGGCCGATAGCGACCCCGGCAAGGCTGGCGCCAGCAGACTCAATCATGGCGATAACCTCGCGGACAGCAGTGCCGGCGGTAATCACATCGTCAATAACCAGAACCCGCCCGCGCAGGGGCGCCCCCACCAAAACACCACCCTCGCCATGGGCTTTGGCTTCCTTGCGGTTATAGGCAAAGGGAACATCGCGTCCATGGTGGTCAGCCAGCGCAATGGCGGTGGCGGCGGCCAGCGGAATCCCCTTGTAGGCTGGACCCAGGAGGACATCAAAGTCGAGGCCGGCAGCAACAATACACTGGGCGTAACAGCGCCCCAGGGCAGCCAGGGCAGCGCCACTGGCAAAGCCGCCCGCATTGAAAAAGTAGGGGCTGACACGCCCCGACTTCAGGGTAAATTCACCGAACCGGAGCACTTCATGGCGTCGGGCCAGTTCAATGAACTCCTGCTGGTATGCATTCATGCGCTAATCCGGTGCAGGGTAAAAGCTGCGAAATCGAGGGATTGGGGTTATGCTTTGGCGGTGGCGCCGTTATCATGCGCACCACACAACGGATTTATGATACACGCTCTCTCTGCAAGGGGCCACGCATGAGGATCATCAGTTTCAGTGCCGACGGCATTCAGCAGGCCGCGGGCAATGGTTTCTATGACTGGCTGAGCGAGCAGGACGCCGATTTCGTCTGCATCCAGGATCTGCGTTGCACGGAATACGACCTGCGCGACGATCTCTACTTCCCGCGGGAGTACAACGCCTATTTCTTCGACCACGTGGATGGCAAATCCGATGGCGTAGCGATCTACTGTCGCAAGCTGCCCAAGGCCATCATGACCGGCCTCGGCTTCTCGGATTTTGACATGGAAGGTCGCTATATCCAGGCCGACTACGAGAATTTGAGCGTGGGCTGCCTGCTGGCACCCTATGCGGAACCCGGCAACGCCGACCAGCTGCGCCGCAAGACCGAGTTTTACGGGCTCCTGCAGCACCACCTGCAGAAAATCCGCAACAAGCGCCGGGAGTTCATCATCTGCGGCAACTGGCATATCGCCCACACCGCGGCCGACGTCCAGGACACCGAGCACAACAGCACCACCCCCGGCTTCCTCGCGGAAGAACGCCAGTGGATGGATGAGCTGGTCGAGGCGGGCTATGTGGACGCCTTCCGGGAGATCAACTCCGACCGCGACGAGTTCAGCTGGTGGCCCGATGGCAAACCCGGCAGCAACGGCTGGCGCACGGACTTCCAGATCGTGTCCAAGGGGCTGAAGTACGCTGTGGACTATGGTGCGATTTACAAGGCGCGGGTGTTTTCCAGTCATGCGCCGGTGATCATGGACTACGATATCGAAGTTTAGCCAGCCAGAGCCTGCTTTTGCAGGGAGAACAGGTGGCGGATGCCTGACTCTGCCAGGTTGAGCATTGCGTCCATTTCGGCGCGCTGGAAAGGCTGCCCTTCGGCGGTACCCTGGATTTCGATGAAGCCGCCGTCTTCACCCATGACGACATTCATGTCCGTATCGGCCTTTGAATCCTCTCGATAATCCAGGTCCAGTACTGGCACGCCCTGGAAGATCCCCGCCGACACCGAGGCCACCATCTGCAGCAGGGGGTCGGTGGTGATCAGTTTTTTCCGCTGCAGGTGGTTGAGGGCATCAACCAGGGCCACGCAGGCGCCGGTGATGGCTGCGGTACGGGTACCGCCGTCGGCCTGGATGACGTCGCAGTCCACGGTAATCGTGTATTCGCCCAGCTTTTTCAGGTCCACGGCGGAGCGCAGGGAACGGCCGATCAGGCGCTGGATCTCCAGCGTGCGCCCACCCTGCTTGCCGCGGCTGGCCTCGCGGTCCATGCGCGAACCCGTGGACCGCGGCAACATGCCGTATTCGGCGGTCACCCAGCCACTGCCGGTACCGCGCAGAAAGCGGGGTACGCCGGCCTCGACCGACGCGGTACAAATAACTTTGGTGGCACCGAATTCAACCAGTACAGAGCCCTCGGCGTGGCAAGTGTACTCCCGCGTCATGGTGACGTTTCGCAGGTCGGCGGGTGTGCGGCCACTGGGTCTTTGCATGGGTTGGTACTCCGTTGAGAATGGCAGCGCGACAGTATACGCGAGCCGCACGCGGACTGCAGGAGCAGAGCAGGCCCGGCGCTGTGAGCGGGCGCCGCAAGCTGCTAGACTGGCTCCCTCCCCGATATCATTGAGGCGTCCCTTTGGCAGCCATTTACAGCATGACCGCCTTTGCCCGCGAGACCGTCGCTAGCGACGCGGGGGCGTTCACCGTCGAGATCCGGGCAGTCAACCACCGCTACCTGGACTGCAGCTTCAAGCTGCCGGAAGCACTGCGGAATCTGGAAGTGCGGCTGCGGCAGCAGGCTGCCGCCAGACTCGCCCGGGGCAAGGTGGAGTGCCTGTTCCGGCTGCAACCCCGGGCGGACCAGGCGCCGGCAATGGCTATCGACCGGGAGCAGATGCAGCGGGTCATCGTGGCAGCCACCACGATAGCCAGAGCACTGCCACAGGCGCAGCCGATCAACCCGCTGGAAATCCTCCAGTTCCCCGGGGTGTGCATTGCCCCGGAAGCGGATGAAGAAGCACTGCAGGCCAGTGCCGCGGCACTGTTCGACGCAGCCCTGGAGTCGCTGCTGGAGAACCGCGCCCGGGAAGGCGCCAAACTGGCCGCCATGATCCGGGACCGCCTGCAGCAGGTGGAGGTGGAGACCGCGGCGATCCGCGCACTGCTGCCGGAACTCAAGCAACAGCAGCATGCACGCCTGCTGGCGCGGCTGACCGAGCTGCAGGTAGAAGTCGACCACAACCGCCTGGAGCAGGAACTGGTGTACCTGGCCCAGAAAGCGGATGTGGACGAGGAGCTGGACCGGCTGCAGACCCACGTCGAAGAGGTGCGCCGCACCCTGGACCAGGGTGGACCCTGCGGTCGGCGGCTGGATTTCCTGATGCAGGAGCTGAACCGGGAAGCCAATACCCTGTCTTCCAAGTCCATCGCCAGCAGCAGCACCCACAGCGCGGTCCAGCTCAAGGTCCTGATTGAGCAGATGCGGGAGCAGATCCAGAACATTGAATAGGGTTCAGCGCCGCACGGCCAACCCGACACAGCGCTCCCGTTGCACCATTGACAAGGAATACAGATGCACCGATTTATTGTTTACCAGTATGGCAAGGTGGGCAGCACCGCCGTTGTCGAGACACTGAACACGCTCCCCGAGGTAGAGGCCCACCAGGTTCATTTTTTCGGCCCCACCGCGTTTGAAATCATTTTCAACAAGCTTCTCGACCCCGCACTGTCCGACTATTTTTTCGAACACTCCTCGGGACAGTTGCTGGGCAACATGCGGGTTTACCGGCAGTTTCGGCAAGCCAGGGACAAGGGCGAGAGGGTCACGGTATTGTCCATGTTCCGGGAGCCGTTTGACTGGTTCCGGTCCTGTATCGCCCAGGAAATCGACGATCACATCAATACCTTCCGCTATAGCCTCGACCGCGCAGGCGTAGTCTGGGACAGTGACGAGCAGGCCGTAACCCTGGGCCTGGAACTGCTGTTGACGCGTATCCTGGGCGCCCTGGAATCGGCCGGTGGCATAGACAACCTGTCCATGGAGGTACGGCGAGGCCTGAACCAGACCATGGCGTTTGCCGATGACAGAGACTTTGAACAGTTCCTGTTCCTGCTGGGGCGTTTTCTGGCACCCCACTTCTGGTTTGCAACCAATCTGCGCCCGGCCCTGGAGACCGACCTGCAGGATATGGAGCGTCTTTCGACAGACCTGTTTCGCGCACGGAAGGAATGGGGCAATATCTATCTGCTGCGTTATGAACAATTGCAGGGGGCCTTTGAGTCTGCGCTGCGTGATCTCGGCTATGCTGACCCGCCGCAACTGGCACACTCGAATATCAGTGCCGAGAAGCCATTCAGCGATGCGATAAACGCTGTCTTTGCCTCACCTGCAGCACACAAGCTGAAACGCCTCTGTCAGTCGGAGACAGACCGCTTCCTGGGTTATGGCAGCCTCCGCACTCCTGGCTAGTGGAGCATGCGGCAAGTTGCCGACAATGAGTCAGCGCCGGGGGCAAACCAGCGTTTGGGTGGGTCTGCGAACACACTGCTTGCCCCCCGGGAGCCGTCTCTGTGTAAAATGCCCGGCAATGCACAACCGCAAGAGGACAGCCTGAAACCATGAGCGGCACCGGCACCCTGTACACCGTCTCCGCACCCAGCGGTGCCGGCAAGACCAGCCTGGTCAACGCGCTCATTGCGCGCTGCAACCAGCTGCGGGTCTCCGTATCCCACACCACCCGGCCCCAGCGCCCGGGGGAACAGGATGGCGTCAACTACCATTTCGTCGGTGAAACCGCGTTTCTCGACATGCTGGAGCAGGCTGCGTTCCTGGAGCACGCGCGGGTATTCGGCAACCTCTACGGCACTTCCCAGGCCTGGGTAGAGGAGCAGCTTGCCGCCGGTACCGACGTCATCCTGGAAATCGACTGGCAGGGAGCGGAGCAGGTCAAGCGCCTGCTGCCCGCCACCCGCGCCATCTTCATCCTGCCGCCGTCGCGCCAGGCCCTGGAGCAACGGCTGACGGGCCGCGGCCAGGACGACCCGGATATCATCGCCAGCCGCATGGCGCAGGCGGTGGAGGAGATGTCGCACTACATCCAGTCCGACTTCCTGGTCGTGAACAACGACTTCGAGCAGGCGCTGGCCGAGCTGGAGGCCATCGTGGTCTGTCAGCGGCTGCAGACGGCCCGCCAACAGGACGTCCTGACCGATCTGCTGCGGGATCTGCTCGACGGCTGACCCCGCCGCGGCATTATTCACATCGCCCCGCAACCACCCATTGCTGTACCTTAACCCCGACAAAGAGGGTATAATTGCCGGTTCATTTACCTTCACAGGACTGACACACAGATGGCACGCGTAACCGTTGAAGATTGTCTGGAAAACGTTGATAACCGTTTTGAACTGGTGATGGTCGCCAGCAAGCGCGCCCGGCAGATCGCTACCGGCGGCAAGGATCCGCTGGTGGAGGAAGAGTCGGACAAGCCCACCGTTATCGCCCTGCGCGAAATCGCCGAGGGCCTGGTTACGGCGTCCATCCTTACCCGCGAGGAGGAAATGGATGCGGAAGACGAGTTCGCCGAAGTCATGGCGGCATCCCACGAGTCGTTCTGATGTCCCCGGGGCATCCTTGCTAGCCGGGGGCGCCTAGCCAGGTAGCACTACTGCCATGCAAACCATTGATGCCCTTGATTCCACCCTGCGCAGCTACCTGAACGCCGACCAGGCGCAACAGGTGCGTCGCGCCTACTATTTCGCCGAGCAGGCCCATTTCGGCCAGATCCGGCGCAGCGGCGAGCCCTACGTCACCCATCCCCTCGCCGTCGCCGGCATCCTCGCCGACATGCACATGGATCACCAGAGCCTGATGGCGGCCATGTTGCACGACGTCATCGAGGACACCGGCATCGACAAGGACTCCATCGGCAACCAGTTCGGGCCGGCGGTGGCGGAACTGGTGGACGGGGTCAGCAAACTGACCCAGATGGAATTCAGCTCGCTGGCGGAGAAACAGGCGGAAAACTTCCAGAAAATGGCCCTGGCCATGGCCCGGGACATCCGCGTCATCCTGGTGAAGCTGGCAGACCGCCTGCACAACATGCGCACCCTGGGCGTCCTGCCCCAGGACAAGGCCCGCCGCATCGCCCGCGAAACCCTGGAAATCTACGCCCCCATCGCCATGCGCCTGGGGATGAACGCGGTGCGCATCGAGTTCGAGGATCTCGGCTTCGGCGCCCTGTACCCGATGCGTGCCAGCCGCATCGCCGCTGCCATGCGCGCCGGCAGCGGCAATCGCAAGGAGCTGGTCGACAAGATCCGCCACCAGATTGAGTCCACCCTGGAGCACGAAGGGCACGACGTGGAGGTCATCGGCCGCGAGAAGCACCTCTACAGCATCTACAGCAAGATGAAGTCCAAGAAAAAGTCCTTTGCGGAGATCATGGACATCTACGCCTTCCGCATCATCGTCGACTCGGTGGACACCTGCTATCGGGTGCTGGGTTCCGTGCACAGCCTGTACAAGCCGGTGCCGGGGGAGTTCAGCGACTATATCGCGATCCCCAAGGCCAACGGCTACCAGTCCCTGCACACGGTGCTGATGGGCATGCATGGCGTGCCCATCGAGATCCAGATCCGCACCCGGGAAATGGAACAGATGGCGAACAACGGCATCGCCGCCCACTGGCTGTACAAGAGCGACGGCCAGTCCGCCAATGGCAGCCACGCCAGGGCCCGGGAATGGGTGCAGGGGCTGCTGGAAATGCAGCAGCGGGCCGGCAATTCGCTGGAGTTCATCGAAAGCGTCAAGATTGACCTGTTTCCGGACGAGATCTACGTGTTCACGCCCAAGGGCCGGATCCTGGAGCTGCCCCGCGGCGCCACGGCGGTGGATTTCGCCTTTGCCGTGCACACGGATGTCGGCAACAGCTGCGTCGCCTGCCGCATCAACCGGCGCCTGGCGCCCCTCTCCGAACCCCTGCAGAGCGGCCAGACCGTCGAGATTCTCACCGCACCCGGCGCCCGCCCCAACCCGTCCTGGTTCAATTACGCGGTGACCGCCAAGGCCCGGACCAACATCCGCCACTTTCTCAAGCACCAGACCCGGGAAGACTCCGTTGCCCTGGGCAGGCGCCTGCTGGACAAGGCCCTGCAGGCCTTCGACAGCGGCCTGGAGCAGCTCCCCGGCAGCCAGCTGCAGGACTACCTGAAACGACACGAGTACGAGGCGCTGGACGACCTGCTGGTGGATATCGCCCGCGGCAATCGCCTGCCGCCGATCACCGCCCAGCAGATCCTGGGTGAGCTCGCGGCCGGCCTGCTGGAACCGGCCGGGCAGAAACCGCAGCCGATGGCCATTCGCGGCACGGAAGGGTTCATGGTCACCTATGCGCGCTGCTGCCACCCGATTCCCGGTGACCCGATCGAGGGCTACCTGAGCTCGGAAAAAGGCGTGGTCGTGCACCGCGAGCGCTGCAAGAACCTGGCGGAGATGCGCGAGAACCGCGAGCGCCTGGTGGCCTTGCGCTGGGATGAGCAGGTGCAGGGAGAATACCTGACCGAGCTGCGGATTGAGGTGGAGAACCGCCGCGGCATGATCGCGGTGCTCGCCACCCGCATCAACAGCATGGGCGTGAACATCGAAAAGATCTCCACCGAGGACAAGGACTACCAGTTCACCTACGTCGACCTCGCCATGCAGGTCAACAACCGGATCCACCTCGCCCGGATCATGAAGCGCCTGCGTACGGTCAACTCCGTGCGCCGGGTATCGCGACTCAAGAACGAGGCGCCCGCGCGGCGCCCCAAGCAGGGAACAGCCAAATGAACAACCGAGCCATTATCTCCAGCCCTGATGCCCCCGCGGCAATCGGGCCCTACTCCCAGGCCGTCAAGGTGGGCAACACGGTGTGGCTTTCGGGCCAGATTCCGCTAGTGCCGGACACCATGGAGCTGGTCACCGGAGACATCAGCGCCCAGGCGCGGCAGGTATTCAGCAACCTGAGGGCGGTAGCGGAAGCCGCCGGTGGCACCCTGAACAGTGCGGTAAAAATCAATATTTCCCTGACCGACATGGGCGATTTCGCCGCGGTCAACGACGTCATGACGGAGTTCCTGCAGGCGCCCTTCCCGGCCCGGGCCTGCGTTCAGGTTGCCGGCTTGCCCAAGGGTGTCGCCATCGAGGTCGAGGCGATCCTCGCCGTCTGAGACCCAGGGCGGCAGCAGCGTTGGATCGCGCAGGGACTGCGCCCCTGTAGGAGCCCGCTCCGCGGGCGATCGCGCAGGGACTGCGCTCCTACAATAGCCCGCTGGCCCAGGCCACCCTCTCTGGCCGCTGCGCGGCCATTCACCTCGTCCGCGGGCGATCGCGCAGGGACTGCGCTCCTACAATAGCTATGCGGCCATTCACCTTGTCTGCGGGCGATCACCCAACACCGCGGCATAGCCGCTGCGGTAATCCGGATAGCGCAGCCTGTAGCCGCTGGCCCGCAGGGCCAGGTTGCGGCAGCGCTTGTGGCCGCCGCCGCGCAGGCCGCTGACCCGCGTCCGCCACTCCTTGAGACCCAGCTCCCGCGCCAGCCACAGCTCTACCTCGAATTGTGGCGCCGGCTCATTGTCCACCGCGATCATGATTCGCGCCGGGACCACGCCCCGCTCCCATTGCTGCAGCAACCAGGCCAACAGTCCCCCGACATCGTCCCGGTGAATCCGGTTGCTGTAGCGCAGCGGCGTCTGCGGGGACAATTCGCCGCTGGCGATGCGCCGCAGCAGCATGCCCTCCGGCTCACCGTAGATCCCGGCACAGCGCAGAACACAGGCCGGATGCCCTGATGCCAGCAGCTGGCACTCAGCGTCCATGATCGCCAGCGCGGCAGGATCCGTAGTCGCCAGGGGGCTGTCATCCTCCACCCAGCCACCTTCCGACTCGGCGTAGACGCGGGTACTGGATACCATGATGATTCCCGCCGGCCGGTGCCCGCCCAGGCCCGTCAGGACATTGCGCATGGCCTGGCTGAACCCGGCGCGATATCCCGCTTCGCCGCTGCCGACCGGTTTCAGGGTCAGAATAATGTAGTCCGGCGCCAGCGCCTCCAGCATGGACAGTGGCGCATCAGTCGCGGCGTAGTCCGCGGCGATCCCGGCGAAGCCCTCCGGCAGGGCATCGGTATTCCGTCGCAGGCCGGTCAGCGACCAGCCGGCCTGCTGCAGAATGGCCCCGGCGCGGGAGCCCAGGTCACCACAGCCAACAATCAGTACGCTTTTACCCTTCATCTGCCCTTCCCTGACTGGTTACACTGTACGGCCATGACCCAACGGGCCCGCCGCCTTGAACACAGTGTACTGCACCCCCGGTGCCCGCATCTTCCCCCCCGGAGTCACAGACCTTGGCCGTGCTTGAACGGCTGCCGGTTACCACGCTGCGCGGGGTCGGGCCGCGGCTGGCCCAGCAGCTCTCGGACTATGGCATTACCCTGGTGGAGGACCTGTTGTTCCATCTGCCGCTGCGCTACCAGGACCGCACCCGGGTGACGCCGATTGCGGCGCTGCAGGAAGGCGGTGAGGTATCCGTCGAGGGCGAAGTACGACTTGCGGACATAGTCTTTGGGCGCCGGCGCAGCCTGGTGGCACGGATCCAGGACGGCACCGGCACCCTGACCTTGCGCTTCTTCCACTTCAGTGCGGCACAGAAAAACAGTCTGCAGCCTGGCACCAGGCTGCGCTGTTTCGGGCAGGTGCGGCGCGGTGCCAGTGGCTATGAGATTTTTCATCCGGAGTACCGGGTGGTAGAGGGAGACGGGGAAGCGGGGATCGCCCACATGGCAGCCTCCCACAGCGAGGCGACGCTGACGCCGGTGTACCCGACTACCAGCGGTATCGGCCAGGCCCAGTGGCGCAAGCTCTGCGCCCAGGCACTGCAACGACTGGAACAGGCGCAGCCCCGGGACCTGTTGCCCGCGAACAGCGGTCTGCGCTTCACTCTGGTGGAGGCCCTGCGCTACCTGCACGCGCCGCCGCCGGATGCACCCCTGAACCAGCTGCTGGCGGGGACACACCCGGCGCAGTTGCGGCTGGCGCTGGAGGAACTGGTCGCACACAACCTGTCTCTGCTGCGACTGCGCGAGAAGCAACAGCAAAGAGCCGCGCCCGCAATGCAGCTGCGTCGGGCAGGAATGCTGCAAAAATCCCTGCTCGCCGGGCTGCCGTTCACGCCCACCGGGGCCCAGTTGCGGGTGATGGCCGAGATTGGCCGGGACCTGGCAAAGCCGGTGCCCATGCTGCGTCTGGTCCAGGGCGATGTGGGCTCTGGCAAGACCCTGGTCGCTGCCCACGCCGCCCTGCAGGCCATAGCCAACGGTTACCAGGTGGCACTGATGGCGCCTACCGAGATCCTCGCCGAGCAGCACAGACTCAACTTTGCCGGCTGGTTCGAGCCCCTGGGCATCCGCCTGGAGTGGCTCAGCGGCCGGGTAAAGGGCAAGGCACGCAAGACCGCAACCGCCAGTATCGCCAACGGCGAAGCGGCCATGGTGATCGGTACCCACGCCCTGTTCCAGGAGGACGTCAGCTTCCATCGCCTGGGTCTGGTGATGGTCGACGAGCAGCACAAGTTCGGGGTTCACCAGCGCCTGGCCCTGAGCGAGAAGGCCGGCATCGATGGACGCCCGCACCAGCTGGTGCTGACCGCCACCCCCATTCCCCGCACCCTGTCCATGGTGGCCTATGCCGACCTCGACAGTTCGATCATTGATGAGCTGCCGCCGGGTCGGCAGCCCGTCACCACCCTGCTGGTGGACAGCCAGCGTCGGGATCAGGTGATCGCCCGGGTGGCCAGCGCCTGTGGTGAGGGACGCCAGGCCTACTGGGTTTGCACCCTGATCGAGGAGAGCGACGCGCTGCAGGCGCAGGCGGCAGAGGCTACCGCGGAGCTGCTGCGGGAAGCGCTGCCGGACCTGGACATCGGCCTGGTACACGGACGCATGAAGCCGGCGGAAAAAGCCGCGGTCATGTCCGGCTTCAAGGCCGGCACAGTGGCTTTGCTGGTGGCGACCACGGTGATCGAGGTGGGCGTCGATGTGCCCAATGCCAGCCTGATGATCATCGAGAACCCGGAACGGCTGGGGCTGGCGCAACTGCACCAGTTGCGGGGCCGGGTCGGACGCGGCGGCGGCGCCAGCCACTGCCTGCTGCTGTACCAGTCTCCGCTGTCGCGCAGCGGCAAGCAGCGGCTGGTGGCGATGCGCGAGAGCAACGACGGCTTTTACATCGCCGAACGGGATCTGGAGCTGCGGGGGCCAGGAGAGGTGCTGGGCACCCGCCAGACCGGCCTGATGGCGTTCCGTATCGCCGAACTCCCGACCCACAACCACCTGCTGGATCAGGTACAGGCGCTGGCCGGCAACCTGCAACAGGGCGATCCGGCCCGGGTGGATGAGCTGATCGAGCGCTGGACCGGCAGCAAATCCCGCTTCGCCGAGGTCTGAGGCGCGGTCAAAGTGCCTGCAGGCGGGCGAGACGGGCGGCGAGCTCGGCCCGGCCCATGGCGTTGAGGCGGGCAATGTTTGCCTGCGGGATCTTTTCCGGCTCGGGCCAGGCAGCCAGCGCGCGCTCCAGCATGTCCTCCCGCAGCAGGTGGATGACCGGCAGCGGCGCACGATTGCTGTAGTGGCTGGCGGCATCCGGCGGCTCGCCGGCGAACTGGTAGTCCGGGTGGAAGCTGGCCAGCTGGATCACGCCCTCCAGTCCCGCCGCCGCCAGCAGGGCGTTGGCCTGGTCGAGAAAATCCAGATAGTCGTCGAAGTGCACCAGGCCACCGGTGAAGGCCAGCAGCGTGGTGGCCACCTCCTCGGCGCTGCTGCCCTGCATCAGGTCCAGCTCCCGGAGCAGGTGCTCCTGCATGCGCAGCAACCCCTCCTCGCTGTCATCGGCCTCACAGACCGCGATACGCAAACCCGACCCCTCCACAACGGGCCGGGCAAAGGGGCACAGGTTCAGGCCGACAACACAGCTTTCCAGCCAGGCCAGCAGCTGGCGTTCAGCCCGGGCAGTGGCAATCGCGACCGCGCCGCTGGCCCTGCTCAGGGCAGGATCGCCGGCAGCGCCTTCTGCAGCTCGATCTTGGCCCTGGTGGCGTCGCCAGTCAGGGCGAAGCCCAGCAGCTCGCCGGCACTGTTGCGGAATTCGGCGCGCACACTGCTGCCTTCCGCCTCGATCTGCCATTCCCCCGCCGCACCCGCTGCGGGCGGTGCCACCACCACCGGACAGGCCGGGGTCTTGATCGTCACCGGCATCGGCGGGTAGACCACCTCGGTGGGTTCGCCCGCCAGGGTCTTGCCCAGCGCCCGGGAAGCCGCCACCAGCGGCGCCACATAGACCAGCACATGGCCGGCCACTTCGGCGCAATCGCCCAGGGCGTAAACGTTGGGTGCGCTGGTTTCCAGCAGGCGGTTGGTGACAATACCGCGGTTGACCTCAATGCCGGCAGCCTTCGCCAGGTCCACCCGGGGACGCACACCCACCGCCGAAACCACCAGGTCCGCGGCAATGGTCTCGCCATTGTTGAGGCTGACCACCACGCCCTGGTCGGCGCGGTTCACCGCCGTCACCAGCGGTCCGAAGTGGAATCTGGCACCCTTTTCTTCCAGCGCAGCCTGCACCGCCTTGCCTGCAGCCTCCGGCAGCAGGGTGGGCAGGCAGTAGCCCAGCGGGTCGACCGCTTCCACCTCGAAGCCGCCGTTGAGAAGGTCGTTGGTGAACTCGCAGCCGATCAGGCCGCCGCCGATGATGCAGATCCTGCGCGCCTTGTGCCGGCTCATCGCCGTGCGGAAGTCATCGTAATCCAGCAGGTCGTTGACCGAATAGACCAGCTCCTGTGCGTCACCCTCTATGGGTGGCTGGATGGTCTGGGCGCCCAGCGCCAGTACCAGCTTGCCGTAATGGATCGCGGTTTTCGCATCCCCCACCCGGATGACCTGCTGGGCGGTGTCGATGTCACTGACCCGGGTCATGGTCCAGACGCTGGCCTTCAGCTGCTTGGCCATGGAACCGGCATCGAGCTGGACCAGGTCGTCGGCACTGGTTTCCTTGGTGTAGCCAGTGGACAGCATGGGCTTGGAGTAGGCGCGGCCGTCATCGGAGCTGATCAGGATAAGCGGTGTTTCGCTGTCGTGCTTGCGGAACTCCTTGGCCACACCGTAGCCGGCCAGGCCAGTGCCGATGATAACCACCGGCGGATGGACCTTGTCCGCCACCGGTTCCTCGTGGTGAGGCGTCTCGTCAACGGGCGTTTCCTCAATCAGCTCGAAATCTTCCTTGCCGACGCCACAATCGGGGCACAGCCAGTCCTCGGGCACGTCTTCCCACTTGGTGCCCGGCGCAATGCCATCATCCGGCCAGCCGTCTTTCTCGTCGTAGACCAGGCCACAGACTATGCATTCCCACTTGCTCATAAGGACTCTCGCTCCAATCTATTGTGCGGGCCGCCCCGGCCCGGGGCATTACCAACAGCCGGGGGCAGAAGCGCAGAAATTCGAGCGCAACACTATAGAGTTGTATGAAAAATGTGCAAGGGCTTTGCGACAGAGACAATAATGGAAAGCGGCGCTGGTTCAACACCCTCGCATGCGGGCGGCGATGAATGCCAGTTACCGCTGGTAAGCCCGGCCGCGGCCGGGCACACTTTCCCGGGCCGACATTCCCGGCCCTGTCACTGAACCTGCAAGGAGCCTGAAAATGACCCGATTGTTGTTGCTGCTGTTGGCCTCCCTGGCGGCCGGCCCCGCATTCGCACTGAATATCCTGCTCACCAACGATGACGGTTGGCAGGCGCCCGGCATCCAGAGCGTGTACAAGACCCTGACCGCGGCCGGGCACACTGTGACCCTGGTGGCACCGGTGTCCGACCAGAGTGGCCGCGGCGGCGCCATGAACACCGATGTGGGCGGCTACGTCGCCGTGAACCGCGTGGGCGACAGCATGTGGTCGGTGGACGGCACTCCCACCGATTCCGTGCGTGCGGGACTGCAGGTGATCCTCCGCGATGCGCCGCCGGATATCGTGATCAGCGGCAGCAATTTTGGCCAGAACCTGGGCCGTGCCGGCGCCCACCAGTCGGGGACGGTGAATGCGGCCCTGCAGTCGGCCTTCCTGGGCTATCCGGCCATCGCCATCAGCGTCGGCATACGCTTCGATGAGTTCGATGCCAGGCCACACCGCTTTCCCTCTACCATCGCCACCTTCGGGCCGACGGCGAAACTGCTGGTCGCGATGCTGGAACAGCTGCATCAGGCCAGCCCGGAGCGGCTGCTGCCGCCGGGGCTGGCACTGAACGTCAACGTGCCGGCGGGCTGGCAACCCGGGCGCGGCCTGCGCCTGGCGCCACTGTCCAGCGCCAGCCACGTTGACATGCACTGGCGCGTCGGTGAACGACCCTTCGGCGAGGACGGGGGCGAACTGCTGATCGATGCGGTGGTCGGTGGTCACGGCCAGGCGGGCGACGATGCGCACCTGTTCGACCTGGGATATGCCACGGTTACGCCCATCGACGGCAGCGCCGATACCTGGGTACCGGTGCCCGGCCTGGCCGGCGCCCTGGACTACCGCCCGGACAACTGATCAGCGCCGTATGGCAAATCCGGCCAGCGGCTCCAGGGGCGCCGGTGTGGCCTCGACTGCAGTCACCCTGGCCCGGTCCGGGCCCTGCCAGAGCCAGTCCTCCAGCTGCTGCAGCGCTTCCGCGGTGCCATTGGCGAGCAATTCGACACTGCCGTCCGGGCAGTTGCGCACCCAGCCATCCAATCCCAGTGCCTGCGCCCTGGCCTGGGTGCTGGCCCGGAAAAAGACGCCCTGCACCTTGCCACGGACCCGAAAATGCCTGGCTGTCGTCCTCATCGCTTATACACCTTTCTGTTCAAGCATACTCTTGCATGCGGGCAAGTCCTGGCGCATGCTCCCGCCTTTGAGCAACCCGAGAGACCCGCGTTGTGCCCGCCAACCCGCCGGCAAGCGGCGACCGCGACCCCCGCTGGCGCCCCGAGCAACAGTTTACCGCCCTTGAGCTGCCCGCAGCAGAGCGCCGCTGGCTGCTGGACAATGATTCGCTGACGGCCCGCCTGATCGCGCTGGAGGCGGGGGCGTTCAGTGTACGCCGTCTCTACCAGGGCTGGCAGGTGCCGCTGCCCTCCGAGCAAACGCTGCTGCAGGTCCCGCCCCGACAGCGCGCGCTGGTGCGGGAAGTGCTGCTGCGGCTGGACGAGCGCGCGGTCGTGTTTGCCCGCAGCGTGTTCCCGATCAGCAGCCTGCACGGGGAACTGGCGCACCTGCGCAAGCTGCAGAACCGCTCTCTGGGCGCCATCCTGTTCCGCTTTCCGGCCATGCAGCGCAGCCCCTTCGAGCTGGCCCGGATCACGGGCGACAGCGCCTACATGGCGTCCTGGATACAGCAGCAGGAGGATGCCTGGGCGCGCCGCTCCTGCTTCGATATCGGCGGCAAGCGCTTGCTGGTGAGCGAGGTATTCCTGCAGGGCTTCACACCCTGGAAGGCCGCACTGCCGGTGCACCGCAGCCAGCGCGGCAAGGTCAGCGCTGCAATTGGAGGCGTAAAGCAGTAAGCTTGCGGCTTGTTCCCCGACCGCTCCCGATCATGCCCCGACGCTTCAACACCGCCGCCCTGCTCCAGCTCATGCGCTTCGACAAGCCAATTGGCACCCTGCTGCTGCTGTGGCCGACCCTGTGGGCCCTGTGGATAGCCGCCGGTGGCGTGCCGGAACCCAGGCTGCTGGCGATCTTTGTGCTCGGGACCTTTCTGATGCGCTCCGCCGGTTGCATCGTCAATGACCTCGCGGACCGACACTGGGACGGCGACGTCGAGCGTACCCGAACCCGGCCGCTGGTGACCGGCGAGGCCACGGTGACCCAGGCCCGCATCCTGTTCGTGCTGCTCTGCCTGGCGGCCTTCGGCCTGGTCCTGCTGACCAATACCCTCACCATACTGCTGTCCGTGGGCGGCCTGCTGCTCGCGTCCACCTACCCGTTCATGAAGCGGTTCACCTACTGGCCCCAGATCGTCCTGGGGGCGGCGTTCTCCTGGGCCATTCCCATGGCCTTTGCCGCCCAGCTGGGCGAACTGCCCAGCGCCCTGTGGCTGCTGTACATCGCCAACCTGCTGTGGACCATGGTGTTTGATACCCAGTATGCGATGGTGGACCGGAATGACGACCTCCGGGTCGGTATCAAGTCCACCGCCATACTGTTTGGCGAGGCGGACCGCCCGGTGCTGGCGGCAATGCAGCTGCTGTGCCTGCTGGCCCTGGTCCTGGCCGGCCAGCGCTTCGGCCTGGGCGGTATCTATTATCTCAGTCTGGTTGCTGTGGCGCTGCTGTTCGGTTATCACCAGTACCTGATTCGCAGCCGCGACCGGGATGCCTGCTTCCGGGCGTTCCGCCACAACAACTGGGTGGGACTGGTCATTTTCATGGGAATAGCCCTGCACTACGCCTTTAACGGTTCCTGACGAGCTCATGACCGAACACAATGCCGCGGCTGTGCCCGTCGCCGAATTCATCGATTCCCTCGCCGCAGTCAGCGCCAGCGAGTGGGATGCGGTCGCGGCCACCGACTACCCGTTCCTGCGCCACGCCTTCCTGCTGGGCATGGAGGAAACCGCCTGTACTACCGCCGCGACCGGCTGGCAGCCCTGTCACCTGCTGCTGCGCCGGGAGGGGAAGCTGGTGGCGCTGCTGCCCCTGTACCTGAAATCCCACTCCTACGGCGAATATGTCTTCGATTGGTCCTGGGCGGATGCCTGGCAGCGCAGCGGCCTGAGCTACTACCCCAAGCTGGTATCGGCGATTCCCTTCACCCCCGCTACCGGGCCGCGCCTGTGTGTGGCCGCGGGCGAAGACAGCAGCGCCCTGTGGGATTGCGCCCTGGCCGCCATCCGCAGGTTTGCGGATGCCCGGGGGCTTTCCTCCTGGCACCTGTTGTTTCCCGAGGAGGACACCTCCGCCCGCCTGCTCGCTGCCGGGCTGCCCCAGCGCATGAGCACCCAGTTCCACTGGTTCAACGAGGGCTACCACAGCTTTGACGACTTCCTCGGCACCTTCGCCAGCCGCAAGCGCAAGAACCTGCGCCGGGAGCGGGAGCGGGTCGGCCAGCAGGGCCTGCGGCTGCAGCTGCTGCGCGGTGCCGAGATCACCCCGGCCCACTGGCTGCAGTTTCACCGCTTCTACCAGCTCACCTACGCCAAACGCAGCGGCCACGGCGGCTACCTGACCCGCGACTTCTTCCTGCAAACCGCGCCGTCACTGGGAGAGCAGGCGATCATGGTGGTTGCGGAGCAGGCGGGGCGAGCGGTAGCCGCGGCCCTCTATTTTCGCTCCGACAGCACCCTGTTCGGGCGCTACTGGGGCTGTATCGAGGATTTCGACTGCCTGCACTTCGAAGCCTGCTATTACCAGGGTATCGAATACTGCATTCGCGAGGGCCTGCAGCGCTTCGACCCCGGTGCCCAGGGCGAACACAAGATCCAGCGCGGCTTCCGCCCGGTGCAGACCTTCTCCAATCACTGGATCGCCGATCCGCAGCTGGCGGCGGCGGTCGCCGACTTTACCCGTCGCGAGCGACCGCACATCGAGGCCTACCGCCAGGAAGCGGCCACCCTGCTGCCCTTCCGCCAGGACAACTGAACACCGGCGCGGCGGCGTCAGCTCATATCGAAATCGGCGAAGTCCGGCGAGCGCATGTGCCACCAGTAGTACAGCGTCGAACGGGGCCAGTTGTTGACCACCTTGCCGGCGGCATTCTTGTACCAGCTGTCGCAGTTGGCCACCCACACCGTGCCCGCCAGGTCCCCCTGCAGGTGGTCATTGTAGGCGCGCATCACAGCGGGATTCACCGCCAGCGAGCGCAGCTCGTGGGCCAGCAGCTTGTCGATGCAGGCGGCCACGTAGTTCACCTGCCGCTCGACCATGAAGATGATGGAATTGCTGCCCAGGTTGGTATTCGGGCCATAGAGCATGAACAGGTTGGGGAAGCCGGCGACACAGACGCCGCGGTAGGCCTCGGCGCCATCGGCCCAGGCCTGTTCCAGGCTGCGCCCGCCGGCGCCGGTGAACTCCACCCCCGACAGCATCGCCGAGGTATTGAAGCCGGTACCGTAGATGATGACATCGACCGGCCGCGGCTGGCCGTCCTCCGCCACCACGCCCTGTTCGTCGATCGCGCTGATCGGCGAGGTTACCAGTTCCACATTGTCGCGTGCGAACGCCTGGTAATAGTCGTCGGCTACCAGAATGCGCTTGCAACCGACCGGATAGTCCGGGGTCAGCTTGCGCTGCAGCTCCGGATCCTGGATGTGTTCCTCCAGATGCTCCCGGGCCCATTTTTCCCACAGCGGCCGCAACAGCCGGCTGTTGCGCAGCACCGGATAGAACAGCAGCTCCCCGCGGATGTACACACCCGCCCGATGCAGCTTCTGCAGCCAGGGCCAGCGCGCGAAGCGGCGCTTCTGGGCTTCGCTGTAGTGGCTGTCGTTGCGCTTGACCACATAGTTGGCGCTGCGCTGGTATACGTGCAGCTGTGCCGCCTGCGCGGCGACATGGGGAATGAACTGCAGGGCACTGGCGGCGTTGCCGATCACCGCCACGCGCTTGCCGGTGAGGTCGAGATCGTGGCGCCAGCGCGCGGAGTGAAAGGACTCACCGTGAAAAGTTTCCGCACCGGGAATCGGCGGTATATGGGGCAGATTGAGCTGGCCGAGGCCGCTGACCAACGCCTTGCTGCGCAACTGGTCACCGGATTCCAGGGTCACTTCCCACTCGCCGGCGCTGTCGTCGAAACGCGCCGAGCGCACCGCGGTCGACAGCCGCAGGCGGTCGCGCAGACCGTACTTGTCGGCGCAGTGTTCGAAGTAGGCGCGGATTTCATCGTGCGGGGAGTACTTGCGGGACCAGTTCGGATTGGGCTCGAAGGAGTAGCTGTAGAGCACCGAGGGAACATCGCAGCAGGCACCGGGATAGGTGTTGTCATACCAGGTGCCGCCGACGCCTGCGGACTTCTCCAGGATGAGGAAATCGTCGATGCCCAGGGCCTGCAGGCGGATACCCATGCACAGGCCGGACATGCCCGCGCCAATGATGATGACCTGGTGGGTCGGTGTATTACTCATGCCGTGTCCTTGTTATCGTTGTGGGAGACACCGGGCCGCCCCTCAGGCAGTGGGCGCCTTGCGGGTGAATACCGGCTCCCGGGGGCCGGATTCGCGGCGATTGTACCGATAGCCGTCGACGCTGAAATCCAGCAAACCCTCCGCATCGTTGAGTCGATTGTCGATGATGAATCGCGCCATCTGGCCCCGGGCCTTCTTGGCGTAGAAGCTGATGACCTTGTACTTGCCGTTCTTCAGGTCGCGGAACTGCGGGGCAATGATGTCGGCGTCCAGCGCCCGGGGCTGCACCGCCTTGTAGTACTCGTTGGAGGCGAGATTGACCAGTATGCGGCTGCCGCTCTTGCCGAGTTCGGCATTGATGGCCCGGGTAATGTCCTCACCCCAGAACTGGTACAGGTTATTGCCGCCGCGGTTGGCGAATTTCAGCCCCATTTCCAGGCGATAGGGCTGCATCAGATCCAGCGGCCGCAGCAACCCATACAGGCCGGAGAGGATGCGCAGATGCTGCTGGGCAAAATCCAGCTCTGCCCTGCCGAGGGTATCGGCGTCGAGGCCGGTATAGACATCCCCCCTGAAGGCGAGCACGGCCTGCTTGGCGTTGTCCAGATTGAAAGGTGTGGTCCAGTTGTGGAAGCGGCGATGGTTGAGCTCGGCAATGGCCTCGCTCACGCCCATGAGTTCGCGGATGGCACCCGGGTCCAGTTTGCGGGCATCTTCCACCAGCGCCGTGGACTGCTCCAGAAAACGGGGCCGGGTACTCCTGCGGGTCGTGGGTGGCGTGTCAAAGTCCAGCGTCTTCGCCGGCGAAATCAGTGTCAGCATGGAATCGTGTCCGTCATGGAAAGTGTCAGGTCGGCCGGGCCGCGCAGGCCGAGCCGCGCAGGCCGGGCCGGGCCGCGTAGGCCGCGCAGGCCGCCGCGGTTTGCTGCCTGACTACGAGCCCTATGATACCCTGCACCGGATTGATCAAAAAGACCAATAACCGATGGCCCTGCTTCCACTCACCGTACGCACCATTGACCGCTTTACCGAAGCCTGCGGCAGGCTCCTCGCCTGGCTGTTGCTGGCGATGGCGCTGCTGACCACTGCGGTGGTGCTGCTGCGCTACGGATTCAACACCGGCTCCATCATGGCCCAGGAGGCAATAATCTACCTGCATGGCTGCGTGTTCATGCTGGGCGCGGCCTACACCCTGAAACACGACGGCCATGTGCGCGTGGACATCTTCTACCGGCGCTTCTCGCCGCGAGGCCAGGCCTGGATCAACGCCCTGGGCGGTATCGTATTCCTGATGCCGCTGTGCGGATTCATTCTTGTCTCCAGCTGGGACTACGTGGAGGCATCCTGGGTTATCCGTGAAACCTCGGCCGATGCCGGTGGCATTCCGGCGATGTTTCTGCTGAAAACCCTGCTGCCGCTGCTGGCCCTGAACCTGTTTCTCCAGGCCCTGGCTGAAACCCTGCGCAATGCCGCCATCCTGGTCGGAGGACGCGACTGATGGACGGCTACATTGCGCTCTACATGTTCGCCGCCATCTGTCTGCTGCTGATGCTGGGCTACCCGGTGGCTTTCACCCTGGCGGGCACGGCGCTGGCCTTTGCCGCGGTGGGGGTTATCGCCGGGCACTTCGACCCGGCGTTCCTGGCGGCGCTGCCGGCACGCATCTTCGGTACCATCAACAACGATACCCTGGTCGCGGTACCACTGTTCATTCTGATGGGGGTGATCCTGGAGAAATCCCGGATTGCGGAACAGCTGCTCGGCACCATGTCCCGCAGCTTCGGTTCCCTGCGCGGCGGCCTGGGCATCGCGGTTGTTCTGGTGGGGATGCTGCTGGCGGCCAGCACCGGCATTGTCGGCGCCACGGTGGTTACCATGGGGCTGCTGTCCCTGCCGAGCATGCTCAAGGGCGGCTACAGTCCTTCGCTGGCGGCGGGGACCATCTGCGCCACCGGTACCCTGGGCCAGATCATCCCGCCGTCCATTGCCCTGGTGCTGCTCGGGGACGTGCTCTCCAATGCCTACCAGCAGGCGCAGCTGAGCATGGGGATTTTCAACCCCAAGACGGTTTCGGTCGGCGACCTGTTTGTGGGTGCACTGATCCCGGGGCTGTTGCTGGTGCTGTTGTATTTGGCCTACGTCCTGGGTGTCGCCCGCTTCCGTCCACACCTGGCTCCCAATGTCGAAACCGAACCGGTGGCCCTGTCCGAGCTGCTGGGCAGCCTGTTGCCGCCACTGGTACTGATCGCCGTAGTGCTGGGCTCGATTCTCGCCGGCGCCGCCACTCCCACCGAGGCCGCCGGGGTCGGTGCCGTGGGCGCCCTGTTGCTGGCCCTGGCCAAGGGCGAGATGCCCCGGTCACGACTGCGGGAGGCGGTCATCGATACCATGAAGGTCACCTGCATGGTGTTCATGATCCTGATCGGCGCCGCGGTATTTTCCCTGGTGTTTCGGGGCTTTGGGGGCGAGGACCTGATCCATCACTGGTTCGAACAGATGCCCGGCGGCGTTCTCGGCGCCACCCTGGTGGTCATGCTGGTGATCTTCCTGCTCGGCTTCATCCTCGACTTTATCGAGATCACCTTCGTGGTGGTACCGATTGTCGGGCCGGTGCTGCTGATGATGGGCGTGGACCCGATCTGGCTGGGCATCATGATCGCGATCAATCTGCAGACCTCTTTCCTCACCCCACCCTTCGGCTTTGCCCTGTTCTACCTGCGCGGCGTGGCGCCGCCGGAACTGCGGACCAGTGCTATCTACCGGGGGGTGATTCCCTTTATAATCATCCAGTTGCTGGTATTGGCGGCCCTCTGGATATGGCCTGCCCTGGCAACCTGGCTACCCGCCGCCGTGCAATAGGGTCGGGCCGCGCAGGCCGGGCCGCGCAGGTCGGGTCGGGCCGCGCAGGCCGCGCAGCTGATGCCATACCATAAACCCCAAAACAACCACCAGGCACCCCATGAACGACATCGACTCCACCCCCATGCCCCAGGGCGACCTGGCTCTGCAGGTTGTCGCCATGCCGCGGGACACCAATGCCAGCGGCGACATCTACGGCGGCTGGCTGGTCTCGCAGATGGACATGGCCGGCTCCGTCACCGCTGCCGAGGTGGCCGGAGGCCGCGTGGCCACCGTGGCGATCGAGGGCATGGTCTTCCTCACCCCGGTCCATGTTGGCGCTGTCGTGGCCTGCTACTGCGACGTGCTGGAGGTGGGCCGCAGCTCGGTGCGCATCGTGGTGGAGGTCTGGATCAACTCCAAGCACGATGGCGAGCCGATCAAGGTCACCGAGGGTGAGTTCGTGTTCGTCGCGATCGACGAGAAGGGCCGGACCCGCGCCATCAGCAACTAGTCAGCCCGGTCCAGGACCTCGTCCCGGGCATTGATATAGGACTGCTCGGAGATGTGGTGGTAAGCCCGCACCCCGTCGTAGAACTCGATGAAAGATGCGTAGACCTTCGCCGCCATCGGGTCCGAGGCCACCAGGTCCTTCATGGCCTGCTCACCGGCGCGATGAAAGGCCTGCATCACATCGTCAGGCAGCTCCCGCAACTGCACCCCGTGATTGTCCACCAGCTGCTGCAGGGCAGCGTTGTTGCGTGCGGTAAATTCGTCGAGCATGTCCTGGTTGGCGGCGCGCGCGGCGACCGTAACAATGGCCTGCAGGTCAGGCGGCAGGGCCTCGTAGGCATCCTTGTTAATGATGAACTCGAGCATGGCGCCCGGTTCGTGCCAGCCCGGGTAGTAATAGTACTTGGCCACCTCGTGCAGGCCCAGGGCCAGGTCGTTGTAGGGGCCGACCCACTCGGCGGCGTCGATTACCCCGGTCTGCAACGAGGTATACAGCTCCCCGCCGGAGATGCGCACTGCGCTGCCCCCGGCAGCGGTGAACACCTCGCCCGCAAGCCCGGGAATACGCATCTTCAGACCCTGCAGATCCGCCAGGGAGTTGATCTCCTTGCGGAACCAGCCCGCCATCTGCACCCCGGAATTGCCCCCGGCAAAGGGGATCAGGTTGGAGGGGGCGTAGGCTTCCCGCCACAGTTCCAGGCCACCGCCGTAATGCAGCCAGGCGTTGATCTCCTGGGCCGTCATGCCGAAGGGGATGGCGGTAAAGAATACCGATGAAGGCACCTTGCCCTTCCAGTAGTAGGACGCCCCGTGGCCGACCTCCGCCACCCCCTGGCGCACGGCGTCGAATACCTCGAAAGCCGGGACCATCTCGCCCGCCCCGTAGACCCGGGCCGTCAGGCGGCCATTGCTCATCTCGCCGACCATGCGCGCAAAGTTCTCCGGCCCCGAGCCCAGCCCCGGCAGGTTCTTGGGCCAGGTGGTGACGATCTTCCAGGTATAGCGGGCCTGGTCACCGCTGCCGGCCTGTACCCCGTCGCGCCCCGCCAGGGCGCCGATACCACCGCTGCGTTCGCTGGCCCAGAGGGCAATGACAACCACCAGCGCGGCCAGCAGAAGCAGGATGATGGCGGGAGCGTAGCGGCGTTCGAGGGGGGATGCGGCCATAGTCGTTTCTGCTTATCTTTGTGAAATCAGTGGGTTAGCCTTGCGCAAAAATTCTACCACACAACAGGTCGAGGCTGGCCCGGAGTGTCACAGCAACTGCAGCTTTGCATACTGCAGCACCAGCCACTTGCTGCCCTCAAAGTCGAAGTTGACCTCCACCCGCGCGTTGATGCCGCGACCCTCGAAGTTGAGTACCACGCCTTCGCCGAAGACCTGGTGATAGACCCGTTGCCCCAGGGCGATGCCGGTATCCGGTACCGCGGCCTGGGAGAGGGTGCTGACCGGGCGGCTGATGGCGGTGTGCAGGCGCACCTCCCGCAGCAGTTCAGCGGGGATCTCGCGGATGAAACGTGACGGCGTGTTGTAGCTCTCGCTGCCGTGGATGCGGCGGGACTCGGCATAGGTAATGACCAGCCGCTGCATGGCGCGGGTAATGCCGACGTAGGCCAGGCGCCGCTCCTCCTCCAGCCGGCCGGGCTCCTCCAGGGACATGCGGTGGGGAAACAGGTTCTCCTCCATGCCCGCCAGGAACACCAGCGGGAACTCCAGACCCTTGGCCGAGTGCAGGGTCATCAGCTGCACGCTGTCCTCGAAGTCATCGGCCTGGGTGTCGCCGGCATCCAGGGCGGCGTTGTCGAGAAACTGCTGCAGGGGTGACAGCTCCTCACCCTCGGGGCTGAACTGCTTGGCGGCGCTGACCAGTTCCTCCAGGTTCTCCACCCGGGCCTGGCCCTTTTCCCCTTTCTCGTTGCGGTGGAAATCCACCAGCCCGGAGCCCTCCAGCACATGCTCCACCAGTTCGTCCAGGGCGAGTTCATCGGTGCCGGAATCGAGCTCGTTGACCAGGACCTGGAAACCCTCCAGGGCGCCCAGGGCGCGGGCCGGCAGCCGCTTTTCCTCGCGCGCGGCGTTGATCGCAGCCCACAGGGGGATGCCGCGTTCCCGCGCCAGTTCGCGCAGGGTCTCGAGGGTCTTGCTGCCGATGCCCCGTGGTGGGGTATTGATGACACGCTCAATGGCTGCGTCGTCTCCACGGTTAGTAAGTAATCGCATATAAGCCAGGGCATTGCGGATTTCCAGGCGCTCGTAGAAGCGCTGGCCGCCGTAGATCCGGTAGGGAATACCGCTGCGGATCAGCGCCTCTTCCAGCACCCGGGACTGGGCGTTGGAGCGGTAGAGGATAGCCACCGAGGCGCGCTCGTTGCCGTCGCTGATCCAGGCCTCCGCCTGCTCGACGATAAAGCGGGCCTCATCCTGCTCGTTGAAACCGGCATAGACGGAGATGGGCTCGCCGGACTCGCCTTCCGTCCACAGCTCCTTGCCCAGGCGGCCGAAGTTGTGGGCGATGACGCCGTTGGCGGCCTGCAGGATGGTCTGGGTGGAACGGTAATTCTGCTCCAGACGCACGGTCCGGGTGTTGCCGAAATCCTCGCCAAAGCGCTGGATATTCTCGATTTTGGCCCCGCGCCAGCCGTAGATCGACTGGTCGTCGTCGCCCACCGCTACCACCGGGATACGGTCACCCGCCAGCACCCGCAGCCAGGCGTACTGGATGGTGTTGGTATCCTGGAACTCGTCCACCAGGATCTGGCGGAAGCGGCTGCGATAGTGCTGCAGTACCGCCGGGCTGTGCAGCCACAACTCATGGGCGCGCAACAGCAGCTCGGCAAAATCCACCAGCCCGCCGCGCTCGCAGGCCGTCTCATAGGTCCGGTAGACCTGCAGCATGGTCTGCGCGAACAGGTCCCCCGGCGGCGGATTGATATGGGCTGCGCGCAGGCCCTCGTCCTTCTGTGCGTTGATGTACCACTGGGCCTGCCGCGGTGGCCAGCGGGACTCGTCCAGTTCCAGCTCCCGGCACACCCGTTTGACCAGCCGCAGCTGGTCGTCGCTGTCCAGGATCTGGAAATTCTGCGGCAGCTTCGCCTCCTTCCAGTGCGCCTTCAGCAGGCGGTGGGCGAGACCGTGGAAGGTGCCCACCCACATGCCATGGGCGGGAATGTGCAGCATCTCCTCGATGCGCGAGCGCATCTCCTTGGCCGCCTTGTTGGTGAAGGTCACCGCAAGTATCGCCCAGGGCGAAACATCCTGGGCCCTGATCAGCCAGGCGATACGGTGCACCAGCACCCGGGTCTTGCCGCTGCCGGCACCGGCGAGCACCAGCAGGTTGGGGCTGTCGTCGGCGACGGCCTCGCGCTGGGCGTCGTTGAGGGGGGAGAGAATATCGGAAACATCCATCGCCGTATTCTACCCAATTTCCCTCCCTCGCGAACGGGCAATTCCGCTCTCGTGGCGCGCAAACAGGCGTTGCCGCAGAGCATTGGACGCGGCCCTCTGTTAAGATCCGCGATGGCCACAGGGGCAGACCGGAGTCAGACGATGAGTAACGACAGGCGCGACGATCAGGATCAGGACCAGTCCGCGGAGGATTGGAACCCCTGGCTGGATGAGGACTCCAGCGACGAGGACCTGCCCAGCTTCAGTCACGAGAGTGACGAGGAAGCGGCGGGCTTCCGCCGCTATGACGAAGCCAACGTGCACGACCCCCTCAACGACGACGAGGATAGCGGCAGCGCGGATCCGGACGAGGACATCGAATCCCCCATCCTTCCCGTGCCGCCGCCCGCCCCGGTCAGGGCCGCGCCACCGGCCTACAGGCCGCCGGAGGATGCCCTGTCCTCCGAGGAGGAGGCGGATGATTACGATGATGTCGATTCCTGGGATGATGAAGAGCTGCGCGACGACGAATACCAGCCGACCGAGCCCTCGCGCTTCATCGATACCTGGCCCATCGGCCTCATCGCCGTTGCCGCGCTGGCGCTGATACTGCTGGCCGCCGGCGGCTACGGCGTGATGAAGCAACGCGCGGCCATGGAGCAGGAAATTCGCGAGCTGCAGGCGCAGTTGGCGCTGGCCGCAAACCCGGACGAAGTCAGCAGCGCCCGTGCCAGCCTCGGCAGCTTGCAGGAAGACAACCGCGAATTGCGTACCACCCTGGCCGCGTTGCGGGATGAAAACCGCCAGCTCAGCGACACCCTGTCGGGGCTCGAGCAGCAACTCGCCGCCCAGCGCGATGCCGCCGCCCGCGCCGATCCGGCACCGACACCGGCGCCGGCCGCAACCCCGCGCCAGCCTGCGGCACAACCGGCACCGGCGGAGCCCGTCCCTGCAAGCAGCGGAGACTGGTTCGTCAATTTTGGCAGCTACAGCGAACGCAGCCTGGCCGAACAATGGGCGCAACGCTTGCAGCCAGGTTCGGGGCGGGTGACCGTGACCGACACCCAACGGGACGGCAGCACCCTCTACCGGGTACGGGTTGTCGGCCTGCCATCGGACAGCCAGGCGCAAGCGGTGGCCAGGGCCCTGGAAAAGGAATATGGACTGTCCAAACTCTGGGTAGGCCGTGAATGAGCGGCGTGCGCAGCAGCTTGGCAGCGCCCCCCGGTGCTGCTAAGGTTCACCTAACCACCTTGAGGAGTACCATAATGAAAGTTGTAAATTCCCTGCTGGCAGTATTGGCTCTGGGCAGCTCCATGGCCATGGCGGATTGTGTCCAGCCGGAACCCCCCAGCCTGCCCGACGGTGCCTCTGCCACCATGGATGAGATGATCTCCGGCCAGCAAGCCGTCAAGACCTTCCAGGCCGCCAACCTGGAATACATGGGCTGCCTGGAGACCGAGTTCACCGCGGCGAAGAAGGAAATCGAGAGCGGCAAGGCAGAGGACCCGAAGGCACTGCAGGCGGCCTATGAGCAGTCCATAGATGCCTACAACGAAGCCGTTTCCACCGAAGAGGCGGTCGCCGGCCAGTTCAACACCGAGATCCGCGAATTCCGGGCAGCCAACCCGAGCTGACACTCCCTCGCCGGGGTAACCCCCGGCCGCTACTCCACCCTGATTCGCCGGGCCACTATCGCGCTGCGGACACAGCGTGGGCAGCCAGTTCTTTCTTGAACAGCCCCTTCAGCACCTCGATATTGCCCACGCCACCAAAATTCGGGCGCACGATAAAGGCTATGGTCCGGTGCGGGCCGGGTTCATCCAGGTGCAGAGCATTGAGCTCCGAGCTGCCGGAGAGCAACTGGTCCAGTGCCATTTCCGGCACCAGGGTGGAGCCCATGTGTCCCGCGACCATCTGGATCAGGGTGTAGAGGCTGGCGCCTTCCAGGGTTTCATCGAGGCTCGACGACTGCAGGTGGCACACCGCCAGCGCGTGGTCCTTGAGGCAGTGACCATCCTTGAGCAGCATCAGGCTCAGCTCGCGCAGGTCCCCGGCCTTGACCCGCGTGCGCTTGCCCAGGGGGCTGTCCCGGTGGGTTACCAGGTACAGGTCCTCTTCCCAGAATGGAAATGCCAGCAAACCTTCATGGCTGTAGGGCAGCGCCAGTACCGCGGTATCCAGCTCGCCCCTGCGTACCTTGTCCACCAGCACATGGGACTGCTCCTCGACGATGCTGAGGCGGAAATCCGGGTAGTTGCGCCGGACCGCGGGCAGCACCTTGGGCAGCAGGTATGGGCCAATCGTCGGAATGACACCCATGCTCAGGGGATAACTCAGGGGCTCCTTGCTGGTCTGGGCGAGGCGATAGATGTCCTCCAGCTCAACCTGGATCGCCGCTGCCCGCGCCAGGATTTTCTCTCCCGCGGGCGTTACCAGCACCTTCTTGTTGTCGCGCTCGAACAGCTGCGTGCCGAGCTGTGCCTCCAGCTCGGAAATGGCGGTGCTCAGGGCCGACTGGGAAATAGAGCACTGCTCCGCCGCTTTCTTGAAGTGGCGGGTATCGGCAACCGCGAGGGCATAGGTAAGTTGTTTCAGCGAAATCATGGCCCATTCTACCGCAATTCAGTCCAGTCGCTCCCCTCCCGCATACACTACCTGCCTGCCCGGGCGGGCGAAGCCCACCAGGGTCATGCCACACTGCAGCGCCGAATCCACTGCCCGTGACGTGGCCGCGGACACGGCGACCAGCACCGCCATGTCCGCGCGCGCGGCCTTCTGCACCAGCTCGTAGCTGGCACGGCTGGACACCAGGGCGAATCCCGCGGGGCGCGGCGAATTTGTGGCCAGGGCGCCCACCAGTTTGTCGAGGGCATTGTGGCGGCCGACATCTTCCCGCAGCAGCAGGATGTCCCCGGCCGGGTCGCACCAGGCCGCGGCGTGCATGCCGCCGGTGAGGCCCCCCAGATGCTGCCGCCCGGACAGAGCCGCCAGGGCACGCTGGATCGCGCGGTGGCTGATCCGGATGCCGTCCGCTACCGTCGGCAGCGGCGCGGCAAAATAGTCCAGCGATTCGACGCCGCAGAGGCCGCAGCCCGACTGGCCCGCCAGGAACCGGCGCCGCTCCTTGAGGGCGGCAAGGCGCTCGGAGGCCAGCGCGATGCGCAGCTCAATGCCCTGCTGGCAATGCCGCACCTCGATGTCATAGATCTGGCCGGGGTGCTCGACAATGCCCTCGCCGAGGCTGAAGCCCAGGGCGAAGTCCTCCAGATCCGAGGCCGAGGCCATCATCACCGCGTGCGAGACGCAGTTGTAGACCAGTGCCACCGGCGTCTCGTCCGCCAGCGTATCCCGGTTCGCCCCCAGCTCGCCCTCGCGCCAGGTGTGGACCGGGCGCGAAGGCAATGCCCCGCCGCTTGCCGGCGGCGGCTCAGGCTGTTCCGGCTGCATCCGCTGCCGCGCTCACTGACGCCTGCCCGGCGAGGCGCTGTTGCTCGCGCTCAAGCTCGCTGTGTTGCCGTTGCCAGGCGGAGGGTCCGGTAGCCTTGCGCACCTCAACCGCTGTCACCTTGTATTCGGGGCAGTCGGTGGCCCAGTCCGAGTTCTCGGTGGTGATGACGTTGGCCCCGCTTATCGGGTGGTGGAAGGTGGTGTAGACCACGCCCGGCTGCACCCGCTCACTGAGGCTGGCGTGAAGGGAGGTTTCCCCCACCCGGCTGGCGATGCTCACCCGGTCACCCTCGCTGATGCCGCGGTCCTGCGCGTCGTGGGGGTGGATTTCCAGGATGTCCTCGGGGTGCCAGGCGCTGTTGGCGGTGCGCCGGGTCTGGGCGCCAACATTGTACTGGGACAGTATGCGCCCGGTGGTCAGCAACAGCGGGAAGCGGCGGGTGACCTTTTCCTCGGTCGGTACGTACTCGGTCACCACAAACCGCCCCTTGCCGCGCACGAATTCGTCCACGTGCATCACCGGGGTGCCGTCTGGCGCGGCGTCATTGCAGGGCCACTGGATCGAGCCCTGCTGCTCCAGCCGCGCATAGCTCACCCCCCGGAAGGAGGGCGTCAGGCTGGCGATCTCGGCCATGATTTCGGCGGGATGTTGATAGGACATCGGGTAACCGAGGGCAGTGGACAGGGCCATGGTCGCTTCCCAGTCCGCCTTCCCCGCCAGCGGCGTCAGCACCCGGCGCACCCGGGAAATGCGCCGTTCGGCGTTGGTGAAGGTGCCGTCCTTCTCCAGAAACGAGGCGCCCGGCAGGAACACATGGGCGAAGCTGGCGGTTTCGTTGAGGAAGATGTCCTGCACGATCAGGCAGTCGAGGTTGCGCAGGGCGGCCTCGACGTGCTGGGTGTTGGGATCCGACTGGGCGATGTCCTCGCCCTGGCAGTACAGGGCGCGAAAGTTGCCCGCCAGCGCCTCGTCGAACATGTTGGGGATGCGGAAGCCGGGCACCGGGTCCAGTTCTACCTCCCAGCTGCGCTCGAACCGGCCGCGCACGGCATCATCGCCTACCGGCTGGTAACCGGGCAGTTCGTGGGGGAAGGAGCCCATGTCGCAGGAGCCCTGCACATTGTTCTGCCCGCGCAGGGGATTCACCCCCACCCCCTCGCGACCGATATTGCCGGTCAGCATCGCCAGGTTGGCGATGCCCATGACCATGGTCGAGCCCTGGCTGTGCTCGGTGACCCCGAGGCCGTAGTAGATGGCACCGTTGCCGCCGCCGGCATATAGCCGCGCCGCCGCCCGCAGGGCCCCGGCATCGATGCCGGTGACTGCCGCCACCTGCTCCGGGGCATGGCGGGGATCGCGGATAAACTCCAGCCACTCACGGAAGGCTTCCTGCTCACAGCGCTGCGCGATGAATTCCCGGTCTTCCAGGCCCTCGCTGACGATGACATGGGCCATGGCGTTGATGAAGGCCACGTTGGTGCCCGGGCGCAGCGGCAAATGGTAATCGGCACGGATATGCGGTGACTGCACCAGGTCGATGCGGCGGGGGTCGACCACGATCAGGCGCGCACCGGCACGCAGGCGACGCTTGAGCCGCGAGGCAAACACCGGGTGGCCGTCGGTGGGATTGGCGCCGATTACCATCACCACATCGGCTTTGTCCACGGAATCAAAGTTCTGGGTGCCGGCGGATTCGCCGAGGGTTTGCTTGAGACCGTAGCCCGTGGGCGAGTGGCAGACCCGCGCGCAGGTGTCGACATTGTTGTTGCCGAAGGCCGCGCGCACCATCTTCTGCACCAGGTAGGTCTCTTCGTTGGTGCAGCGCGACGAGGTGATGCCGCCGATGCTGTTGCGCCCGTACTGCTGCTGGACCTCGCGCAGGCGCCGGGCGGCAAAGGCCACGGCCTCCTCCCAGGACACCACCTGCCAGGGCTGGTCGATGGCATCGCGGATCATCGGCGTGGTGACGCGGTCCGGGTGGGTGGCGTAACCGAAGGCGAAGCGCCCCTTCACACAGGCGTGGCCGCGGTTGGCACCGCCGTCCTTCCAGGGCAGCATGTTGACCACCTGCTCGCCCTGCATCTCCGCCCGGAAGCCGCAACCGACACCGCAGTAGGCGCAGGTGGTCACCACCGAGTGCCCGGGCTGACCCCGCTCGATAATGCTGTTCTCCATCAGGGTCGCGGTGGGGCAGTGCTGGACGCAGGCCCCGCAGGAGACGCAGTCCGAGTCCATGAAGGGCTGCTCCGCACCCGCCGCCACCCGGGAATCGAAACCGCGGCCGGCGATGGTCAGGGCGAAGGTGCCCTGCACCTCCTCGCAGGCGCGTACACAGCGGGAACAGACGATGCACTTCGCGGGATCAAAGGTGAAATAGGGGTTGGACTGATCCTTTTCGGCCTGCAGGTGATTTTCCCCACCCTCGGGATAGCGCACCTCGCGCAGGCCGACGGCACCGGCCATGTCCTGCAGTTCGCAGTTGCCATTGGCGGCACAGGTCAGGCAGTCCAGGGGGTGATCGGAGATGTACAGCTCCATCACATTGCGGCGCAGGCGCGCCAGCTTGCCGTTCTGGGTCGTCACCGTCATGCCCGCCTCCACCGGCGTGGTACAGGAGGCCGGGTAGCCTTTGCGACCCGCGATCTCCACCAGGCACAGGCGGCAGGAGCCGAAGGCGTCGAGGGCATCGGTGGCACACAGCTTGGGGATATTGATACCCGCCAGGGAAGCGGCGCGCAGGACCGAAGTGCCTTGCGGGACTGCGACCGAGCGACCGTCGACAGTCAGCTCTACAGTCTCCAGCGCAGCGTAGCCCTCGCTGTACCCGGGCAGGGGCGCGGGGGTACCGAGATCCCGCTCCGGTTCGTAGATATGCAGCATCAGACTGACTCCCGGGAATCGCCGGATTCCCTCGCAGCAGTGAAATCTTCCGGAAAATGGCGGACGGCGCTCAGCACCGGGAACGGCGTCATCCCGCCCATGGCGCACAGCGAACCGTCGGTCATGGTTTCACAGAGCTCCTCCAGCAATGCCAGGCCCCCCGCCGGGTCCGCATCCAGCTGGTCGATCACCTCGACCCCGCGGGTGCTGCCGATACGGCAGGGGGTGCACTTGCCGCAGGACTCCACGGCGCAGAACGCCATGGCGAAGCGCGCCTGCTGACGCAGGTCCACCGTATCATCAAAGGCCACGATGCCGCCGTGGCCCAGCATTGCTCCCATGGCGGCAAAGGCCTCGTAGTCCAGGGGCGTATCCCACTGCGCCTCCGGCAGGTAGGCACCCAGCGGGCCGCCCACCTGCACCGCCCGCAGGGGCCGGCCGCTGCGGCTGCCGCCACCGAAGTCATACAGCAGTTCGCGCAGGGTAGTGCCAAAGGCCAGTTCCACCAATCCGCCGCGGGCGATATTGCCCGCCAGCTGGAAGGGCAGCGTGCCCCGGGAGCGGCCCATGCCGAAATCCCGGTAGAAAGCCCCGCCGCGCGCGAGAACAACGGGCACGGTGGCCAGGGAGATCACATTGTTGACCACCGTGGGCTGGCCAAACAGGCCCTGGATGGCCGGCAGGGGCGGCTTGACCCGGACCATACCACGGCGACCTTCCAGGCTTTCCAGCAGCGCGGTTTCCTCGCCGCAGATATAGGCGCCGGCGCCGATGCGCAGCTCAATATCGAAACTGTGGCGGGAGCCGCCCAGGTCCTCGCCGAGGTACCCGGCCTCACTCAGGGCCGCGATGGCCTGCTGTAGCGTCCGTTTGGCCCGCGGATATTCCTCGCGCAGGTAGATATAGCCCCGGGTGGCGCCCACCGCCAGGCCGGCGATGATCATGCCCTCCAGCAGGCTCATGGGGTCGCCCTCCATCAGCATGCGATCGGAATAGGTACCGGAATCCCCCTCGTCCGCATTGCAGACAATGTATTTCTGCGCAGCATCCGTGTTCAGCACGGTCTGCCACTTGATCCCGGTGGGGAAGGCGGCGCCGCCCCGCCCCCGCAGCCCGGATTCGGTGACCTCGTCGACGATGGCCCGGGGCGCCATCTCCAGGGCGCGCTCCAGCCCGGCGAGGCCGCCGTGGGCGCGGTAGCTCGCCACCGACAGCGGGTCGACCACGCCCATGCGGGCAAAGGTCAGGCGCTGCTGTTTCCGCAGAAAAGGCATGTCATCCACCGGACCGAGACACAGTGGTGACCGGTCAGTGCCTTCAAGCAGGCCGTCATCCAGCAGGCGCGGGATGTCATCCGGCTGCACCGGGCCGTAGGCGATGCGCCTGCCCCCGGTCTCGACCTCCAGCAGGGGCTCCAGCCAGAAGGCGCCGCGCGAGCCGGTGCGGACAATCGCAACGTCCTCGCCGCGATCGCGACACTCATTGGCCAGCCGCTGCGCCACCCGGTCGGCGCCCAGGGAGACTGCCGTGGTATCGCAGGGCACATGGACCTTGAATCCGCTCATGTCAGCGGACCTCGACCGGCTGGCTGCGCAGGGCATCCAGCAGGGCGGACAGTTTCGCGGTATCCATCAGGCCGTGAATCTCGTCATTGACCCGCACCGCCGGGGAGCAGGCACAGTTGCCGAGGCAGTAGACCGGCTCCAGGGTAATGCAGCGATCGGCCGTGGTCTGGTGGTAGTCGATGCCCAGCTGCGCCCTGGCCTCGGCCTCCAGCGCCCGGGCCCCCACCGCCTGGCAGGACTCGGCGCGACAGATCTGCACGATGTGCTGCCCCGGCGGCTGGCGCCGGAAATGATGGTAGAAACTGACCACGCCATGCACCTCGGCACGGGACAGGTTCAGTGCTTCGGCGATAATCGATATTGCGCTGTCGGGGACAAAACCCAGGGCGTCCTGGACGGCGTGCAGGATGGGTAGCAGGGCGCCGGGGCGGTCCCTGTGGCCGCTGGCGATGGCGCGCACACTATCGTATTGTTCGCGGTAACTCATGGGTGCCAGTAAAGCATAGTGGCAGGCGTTTTTCTCTGCCGGCGTGGTCGCTAGCGGCTGGCCTGATTACCCCTTGCCTGAGATACTCGAACACGGGTCGAACCAGGAGGGCGATACACCATGAGCGACACAGCCCCTGAAGGCGACAAGGCCGGCGCTGCAACGAGCCATGCGGCGGTGTGCCCCCTCGACTGCGCCGACACCTGCAGTCTCGCTATCGAACTGCAGGACGGGCGGGTAAGCCGGGTCCGCGGCAGTACTGCCAACCCCTTCACCCGCGGCAGGATCTGCGCCAAGGTCGCGCAGGCGTTGCCGAGCCAGGTTCACGGCGAGGGGCGACTGCTGCGGCCGCTGCTCCGCGACGGCGCCAGGGGCTCGGGCAGGTTCCGCCCGGCTAGCTGGGACGAGGCGCTGGATGCGGTCTACGAGGGCTTCGACCGGGTCCGTGTCCGCTACGGCAGCGAAGCTATCGCACCACTCTACTATGGCGGTCCCATGGGGCTGCTCGCCCACGGCTCGATGGACAAGCGCTTCTTTCACCGTCTCGGTGCCAGCAGGGTGGACGCCTCGCCGCTCTGTGCCGGCGTGTCGGATGCCGCCTGGAACAGCGTCTTCGGTGATGTCGGCGGCATTCCCTTTACTGAACTGGGTGACGCCCGACTGATCGTGGTCTGGGGCAACAACATCACCAACTGCAACCTGCACCTCACCACGCTGATCCGCGACGCACGCTCCCGCGGTGCCCGGCTCGTGGTGATCGACCCGAAACGCACCCGCATCGCCCGGGACGCCGATCTCCATCTGCCACTGCTGCCCGGGACCGACGTCGTCCTGGCCTACGCGGTGGCGGCGGAACTGGAACGCATGGATGCCATCAATACAGCGTTCGTTGCAACGTGGGTTACCGGAGCGGAGGCGTTTCTCGCCGAAGCGCGCCAGTATCCGGTCGAGCGCGCGGCGGAGCTCTGTGGCCTGGCGCCAGCGCAGATCCGCCAGTTTGCCCGCCTCTGGCGCGACCTGGCACCGGTGGCCACGGCCTTTGGCGTGGCGCCGGAGCGCAATCGCAACGGCGGCGCGGGGCTGCGCGCGGCCTACGCGCTGCCCGCGCTTACCGGCAATTTCGGACCGCCCGGTGCGGGTATCTGCCAGGTCTCGGGTTTTTTCCCCATTGAGGAGGACGCCCTTGCAAGACCCGACCTGGCGCCCGACGGGGTGCGGGAATTGAATGTGCTGGATATCCCCGCTCTGGTGTTGGCACCCGGTGACGCGACCCCCCTGCGGGCACTGTTCATCTACAACCACAATCCGGTGGCGGTGCACCCCGACGCTGCCGCCATGCAGGCCGCCCTGCGTCACGAGGAGCTGTTCGTGGTCGGTTCGGACCTGACCATGACCGACTCGATGGCGCTGGCGGATGTGATCCTGCCGGCGGCGACGCATCTTGAGTACGGGGATCTCTACTGCGCCTACGGCCATACCTACCTGCAGCGCTCGGCACCGGTCATGGCGCCCCTGGGCGACTGCCTGCCCAACACCGAACTGTTCCGGCGCCTGGCCCGGCGTTTTGGCTTCACCGAGGACTGCTTCCGCGACTCGGACGCGACGCTCATGGACCAGGCCCTCGCCGCCGATCATCCCGCCCTCGCTGGCCGCCGCCCCAGCGAGCTCCCCACCGATGCCGCCGTCGACATGTCCGCAACGCCAGCGCCCTCGGTGATCCGCCACCGGCCACCGGGTACACCCAGCGGTCGCATCGAACTCTACAGCGAGACCCTCGCGGCCCAGGGCGACGCGCTGCCGCGCTTCAGGCCCCTGCACAACCCCCGGCGCTTCATCCTGGTCAGTCCGGCCTCGGAGCGGCGGGTTAACTCGACCTTCGGCGGGCTGGCTTCGCACCGCGACGATATGGTCTGCGAGATGCATCCCCGCGACGCCGGCGACCTGTCCCTGACGAACGGCGCCCCGGTCCGGCTTTACAACAACCAGGGCGAGGTGGTGCTGCCGCTTAGTATCACCGACGAGGTACGCCCCGGCACCCTGTTCGTGCCCAAGGGCGCCTGGATCGGCGACAGCCCCACGGGACAGACCGTGAACGCGCTCATCCCGGGACACCGCGCGGACCTCGCCGGAGGTGCCTGCTACTACGATTGCACGGTTGACGTCGCCCCGCTGTAAGACAAGTCCCGGCGTATAGGCGCGGTTGCCGCGCCCGGGGCGCGCTCCTAGGCTTCCACACTCTGACCACAGCGCGGGAGTGCGGCTTGGACCGCTTCGACACCATCATCATTGGCGCTGGCCATAACGCCCTGGTTTGTGCCGCCTACCTGGCCCGGCGCGGCCAGCGCGTGTTGCTGGCCGAGGCCGCCGACGCCGCCGGCGGCCTGGCCACCACCCGGGAGTTTCACCCGGGGTTCCACGCTGCCGCTGCACACACGGTCTACCAGTTTTCGCCGCAGGTCGCGAAGCAGCTGGCGCTGGAAAAATACGGCTATGCAAGCAGTGGCGAGCCGCTGGCGACCGTCGGGCTGGATCCGGAAGGAAACCACGTTGCGATAACCGCCGGGGGCGTCAGCGGCGTCGATGCCGGGGACGCGGCCAGCTACCGGCGTTACCGGAAGGCCCTGGAGACCTTCCGCGACGCCCTGGCCCCGTTCTGGATGCAGCGGATGCCGGGCATCGGTGGCAACAGTGTCCGGGAGCTGCTCACCTTCACCCAGCTGGCGCTGCGCCTGCGGCGCCTCGGCCGGGAGGACATGCTCGAGTTCTTCCGCGTAGCGACGCTGCCCATGCGCGATCTCATGGATGAGTATTTCGCCAACGATCGCCTCAAGGCTGCGCTCAGCTGGGACGGTATCATCGGCGGCCGACTCGCGCCCCGGTCGCCAAACCAGAGCGTGCTGATGCTGCTCTATCGTCTCTGCGGCGAACACGGCGGCCAGCACGTGGTACCGAAGGCAGGCGTGCGGGGACTGATCGACGCGCTGGTGGCCGCGGCGACAGATGCGGGCGCCCAGCTGCGCCTGGGTGCGGCCGTGAAGCAAATTATCGTCGAAGGCGACGAGTCCGGGCTGCGCGCCAGCGGCGTCGAGCTCACCAGCGGCGAACGCATCACTGCGGACCGCGTGGTCTCCTCCGCGGATCCGCAGCGCACTTTCCTTGAGCTGGTTGGCGCCAGGCACCTGGAGATCGAGTTCAGCAACCGCATCCGCCGACTCCGCTGCGAGGGTCATGTCGCCAAGCTGCACCTTGCCCTCGCCGCAGAACCCCGGTTCCACGGGCTCGAGCGGGCGGACGGCAGGATGATCATGGCGCCCGACCTCGACACCATTGAGTTCGCCTTTGACGACGCCAAGTATGGCGAGTGTTCCCGTAACCCGGTCATGGAGATCGTGATTCCAAGCCTGCGCGAACCTGCCCTGGCGCCGGCGGGGCAGCACCTGCTCTCTGCCCACGTGATGTATGTGCCTGCCAGACTCAAGGGAGGCTGGACCCCCGAGGCCCGGGCGGCGCTGATTTCGCGCCTGCTCGATGAACTGGAGCGCTACGCCCCGGGGCTGCGGCAACTGGTACTGCATGCGGAGCTGCTGACGCCCGCGGACCTGGAAACCCTGCACGGTGTCACCGGCGGCCACTGGCACCACACCGAGTTCGCCATTGACCAGCTGCTGATGATGCGCCCGACCTACGAGGCCGCCCAGTACGCAACGCCCATTCCCGGCCTGTATCTCTGCGGCGCGGGCAGTCACCCCGGCGGCGGCCTGTCGGGCGCCCCCGGCCACAACGCGGCGCAGGTGATCCTGTCGTGAAGCGCTACGATGCCATCGTTATCGGTGCGGGCCACAATGGCCTGACCAATGCAGCCTATCTCGCCCGGGCCGGACTCGACGTCGTGGTGCTGGAAAAAAACGACTATATTGGCGGCGCCGCTGTCACCCGGGAACTGCAGGCGGGCTGGCACTACTCGAGCTGCTCCTACGTCTGCAGCATGATGCGCCAGTCCCTGCACCGCGATCTCGACCTCTCCCGTCACGGGCTGCTGCTCGTGCCCTACCTGGGCACGGTGGCCTTCGGTGACGACGGCAGCACCCTGATCGACTACCCGGATGAAGGGGCGCACTACCTGGAGCTGCAGCGCCACTCGCCGCACGACGCCGACGCCATGTCGCGCTTCCAGGCTGA
Organism: uncultured Haliea sp.; assembly: GCA_963974125.1. GTDB lineage: Bacteria > Pseudomonadota > Gammaproteobacteria > Pseudomonadales > Halieaceae > Haliea. Next base: position 78,610 of record CAXBCH010000001.1, read on the forward strand.
CCTCGGCCGCTACGCGCAGCTGATTCGCAAGACCCTGATGCGCACGCCGCCGGATCCGGCGTCTCTCAAGCCGCGGGATATCCGCGAAATGCTGTTCCTGGCGAAGGAATTCCGGGCGCTCGGGGAGCGCGAGCTCTACGAGTACATCCGCTTCTTCACCATGAGCGCGGCGGATTTCCTCGACGACTACTTCGAAAACGATCTGGTCAAGGCCGCCATGGCCAGCCCCGGTATTATCGGCACAGCGCTGGGGGTGCAGTCCCCGGGCTCCGCCTACATCCTGCTGCACCATGTGATGGGCGACGTCGACGGCAACGTCGGCGCCTGGGGCCTGGCGCGCGGCGGCATGGGCGCCATCTCCCAGGCCATCGCCAGTGCGCTGCGGGAAGCGGGCGGCGAGATCCGCACCTGCGCCGGGGTGGAGCGCATCCTCGTGCGCAACGGCACCACCGTGGGCGTGGCACTGGAGAACGGCGATGAGCTGCACGCCAATATCGTCGTGTCCAACCTCGATGCCAAACGCACCTTCACCAGGCTGCTGCAGCCGGAGGAATTGCCGCCGCGGATCCTCGAGCGGGCGCGGAACTTCAAGATCCGCGGCTCTTCCGGCAAGGTCAACATCGCGCTCTCGGGCATGCCGCGCTTCAAGGGGCTACCCGACAACCGCTATATCAACCGCGGTGGCCAGACCTTCGCGGGCTCGCTGGAAACCATGGAGCGGGCCTACGACGCCTGGAAACGCGGCACCTGGTCCGAGGACCCGTTCATTGAATCGATAATACCGAGCGCCTGGGACCCGACCGTGGCACCGGCCGGCAAGCACTGGATGTCAAACTTCGTCCAGTATTGCCCACCGGAACTGGCCGACGGCCCCTGGACTCCGGAAAAACGCGACGCCTTCGGCCAGACCGTGATCAACAAGCTGGAGCGCTACAGCCCCGGCTTCAAGGACCTGATTGTGCACATGGAGGTGCGCACGCCGCACGATATCGAGGCCGAGATCGGGCTCACCCAGGGCAACATTTTCCAGGGGGAGCTCACCATCGACCAGCTGCTGTTCAACCGCCCCTTCCCCGGCTATGGGCAGTACCGCATGCCCCTGCGCAACTTCTATATGTGCGGTTCTTCGACGCACCCTGGCGGCGGCGTGTCCGCGGCCTGCGGTGCCAACGCGGCGCGGGAAATCCTCCGCGACCTGAAAAAACCCAATGTTGTCCCCGACGACGATTGCTACGACGAGTAGGCCATGGCACACGCAGATCCTTTCGCCGGCGAACGGCTCAAACTCTCCCCCTTTCATGCCCGGCAGGCGCCCATGAACCTGCGCGATGCCTGGTCCAGCTGGAACAGCTACAAGTTCGCCGATTACTACTACGACGCCCAGTACGAGTACTTTTGTATCCGCAACACCTGCGGCACCTACGACATCTGCCCCATGCAGAAGTACGAGATCCGCGGCGCCGACGCCCTCGCCATGCTCAACCGGATGGTGACCCGGGATGTGGCCAGGCTGAAGGTAGACCGGGTGACCTACTGCTGCTGGTGCACCGACGAAGGGCGGATGATCGACGACGGCACCATTTTCCGGCTCGGCGACGATCACTACATGCTGACCTGCGGCAGCCCCTGCCTCGCCTGGCTGCGCAAGAGTGCCCTCGGCTTTGCTGACCTGACAGTGCGCGATATCAGCGAGGAGCGCGCTGGCCTGTCGCTGCAGGGACCCACTGCCTGCGCGGTCCTCAAGGACATGGGGCTTGCGGATATCGAGCAGCTCAAGCCCTTCGGGATCATGCGCTTCGATTTTCACGGCGACACGCTGCTGGTTTCCCGAACCGGCTTTAGCGGCGATCTCGGCTACGAGCTCTGGATCGATCACTCGCTGGCGCTCGATCTCTGGGATGCGCTCTACAGCGCCGGCGAGCACCACGGCATTCATCCCTACGGCGAGGCGGCCACCAACATGGCCCGCCTGGAGGCGGGCTTCATCATGCCGGCGATGGAGTTCAACGAGGCGCTGAAGACCGTGAACTTCCAACTTGACCAGACACCGTTCGAACTCAATCTCGGCTGGCTGGTGGATTTCCGCAAGCCCCACTTCAATGGTCGCAGCGCCCTGCTCCGCGAGCGGGACAGGGGGCCGACCTATACCCTGGTGAAGCTGGACATCGAGGGCAACAAGCCAGCCACCGACGCCATCCTCTATGCCAACCGGCGCTGCCGACAGGAAATCGGCTACGTGACATCCGCCATGTGGTCACCGGCGGCAAAAGCCAATATCGCCCTCGCCATGGTCAGGACGAAATTCCTTGCGGGCGACATCTTCGCCGAAATCTACTACCCGAAGGAGCTGCGCCCCTACCGCAAGGTCGCGCGCTGCACAGTACGTGACAAGCCCTTCTGGGCGCCCGCGCGCACCCGCCAGACGCCCGCACCCGACCGGTGAGCGCAGCGCCGGGTACTTCATGCTTGCGCTTCTTTGATCTCCTCGCGCCATTCCTTCATGTTCATGCCAATCGCCATGAAACCCAGGATCCACAGCGCTTCGTCCCAGGCAAAAACCCAGTGCCCGCGATAGAGCCAGTAGCCTGCCGCGCACCAAAGCAGCGTGTACAGACCCGTCTGCACCCATTGCGCCGTGCGCAGTGCCCTGCCACCGGTAATGCCGCGCTCCTGCAGGCGCACCTGGAGCTCGATAAAAAGCACTATCAGAAGCCAGGCGACCACTTCCGCGACGTCAATCCAGGCCAGTTCACGCTCAATACGCATGCCGTCCGCGTCGGTGACCAGCGTATCCGACTCGAAGCGGTAGAACGTGTCCCCATTCGACAGGGATGCGCAGTTGGCAGCATCTACCGGCGTGTAGACGAGATTGCGGGCATAGGCAACGCCCTCGCCACGGAAGTGACAGAGATTTTCGGCGGCAACCGGCGTTGCCTCCTGCAGGTCGAGCGCGTAGTCCGCGAAGGCATATACTGTGTGGGCGATGAACAGGAAACAGACGACGCGCAGGCCATGCATGACAATAACCCGTGTGCGCGTGAAGGCCTTGTCGTCCAGCAGATAGGTTTCCAGCTCAAACAGCAGCAGAAGTGTGAACCAGGCGAGCTCATCAAGCGTCGTGGCAAAGGCGCCGGCCCACTGCAGCAGCGTCCAGTCCGGGCGCGCCGTGTGCGTCGCCACGGTCCAGTCGTTGGCCACGTAAACCGCAAAATTCACCAGCAACAACAGGTAGACCACAAGTTTGATCGCCTGCCGAGATGGCAGGCGGCGCTGCCCTGGCAAGACAGTATCCCGTTCCTCCACGCCTCAGCCCCGCACCAATTCACTGTTCTGGTCTTTTACGAGGTTGTGTTGCGGCCTGCATCCGGGCCTACACGCCAGCAGCCAGCTTGTGTATTCTCCGTCAAGAGGCAACGACTCGCGCGGAGGATGACCCCAATGATGTCCACAGAGTTCGTCAGAAGCTACATCGAAGCCTGGAACGCTCAGGACCCAACACGTGTCGCCGGCCATCTCGCGGCCGGGGGCACCTACCACGACATGGGCGAGCTGCGACAAATCACCCGCCGCAACCTGATCACCCACCTGGAAGAATACTTCAGCCACGACAGCAGCCGCTACACACTGGTCGGCGAAGTACTCGAAGGGCGGGAAACCATTGCCTTCCAGTATCTCGCCAGCCCCACTGGCGATGACCTGCAGGTCAGTGGCTGGATGGGGGCCGAGTTCATTACCCTGGATGGGGACCGCGCCACACGCATTGAGGATTACTATCGGGACCATCTCCTGCTCGCACGCGAGCGATGCGCGGCGGCCAGGAACGAACGCTACGCCAAATCGGGCCTGAGCCCCGCGGCTCGGGAAGCGTTGCTGCAGCGGCTGGGCGAAGCCATGGAAGGCGAGCGCGTCTACCTCAACTCCATGCTTTCCCTGCCACAGCTGGCGGAAAGCCTTGGCTGCTCCATCAATCACCTGTCGCAGGCGATCAACGAGGGACATGGCGTGGGCTTCTTCGATTTCGTCAACCACTACCGCGTCCGCGATGCCATGCAGATCCTGTCGCTACCGACGATGGGTCCAGGCATCCTTGACGTCGCCCTCGACGTGGGCTTCAACTCCATATCAACCTTTTATGCCGCTTTCAAGCGCGCGACGGGCAAGACGCCGGCGCAGTTCCGTCGCGAATCCCTGCGCGCCGGCTAATCGAGTACCGGCATGTTGGGATTGCGATCACCAGTGGAGACCACCGAGCACACGGGTTCCTATTACGCGGCTTCCGCCAACGAGCAGACCAGGTATGCTCCCCTTGCCAGCGACATTGAGGCGGACATCGTCGTGGTCGGTGCCGGCTTCACCGGCATCAATACCGCACTGGAGCTCGCCGAACGCGGGCGCGAAGTCGTGCTGCTGGAGGCGAACCGGCTCGGCTGGGGCGCTTCCGGGCGCAATGGCGGCCAGATCATTGGCGGCATCGGTCACGACCCGGAGCGGTTCCAGCGCCACATCGGCAGCAATGGCGTCCGCCGTATCTACCAGCTGGGCATCGAGGCACGGGACATCATCCGCGAGCGGGTCGAGCGCCATGGCATCGACTGCGACCTAAAGTGGGGCTATTGCGACGTCGCTCTGAAACCGCGGCATCTGCGGCAGTTTGCCGAGTGGCGGGACCACGAGGCAGCCATCGGCAACCCCCATGAATACCGACTCCTGGACCGGGAGGAATTGCGCGACTACGTCAATGCCGAGGTCTACCTGGGCGGCTTGCTCAACTACGGCAACGGCCACCTGCACCCGCTCAACCTGTGCCTTGGTGAGGCTCGGGCCGCCGCGTCCCTGGGCACGCGCATCTTTGAACAGTCGCGGGTGACCGCAGTGATACCGGGGCCGCGGCCCCGCGTGGTAACAGCGCAGGGCAGCGTCCGGGCCAACAGGGTGGTGCTGTGCGGCAACGCCTACCTGGGTAACGTGGTTCCCCGCCTGGCAAGCCGGGTCCTGCCTTCGAACAGCTCCGTCATCGCCACCGAGCCACTGCCTGCCGAGCTCGCTCGGGCAATTGTCCCGGGGGATGTGGCGGTCTGCGATCCGCGCACAGCCCTGGACTATTTTCGTCTCTCGGCCGACAGGCGCCTGCTCTTTGGCGGCCTGTCGAACTACACGGGTCTGGAGCCACGCGACCTTGTCGGCACCCTGCGCCGCAAGATGTTGCGGGTATTCCCGGCACTGGCGGATGTTCGTATCGACTACGGCTGGAGCGGGCAGATTGGCATCGGTCTCAACCGCATGCCACAGCTTGGGCGCCTGGACGGTAACATAGTCTATATCCAGGCCTACTCGGGCCACGGCGTGGCACCGACGCATGTCATGGCGCGCATTACGGCCGCCATGATCGACGGCTCGCCGGCGGACTTCGATCTGTTCGCACGTATCCCGCACCGCCCCTTTCCCGGCGGCAGGCTCCTGCGGCGCCCGGGACTGGCGCTGGGCATGGCCTGGTTCAAGTTGCGCGACGCGCTTTAGCGCCAGTCCTTGAGAATTCGCCGGGCGGCATTGTAGCCCGGTGCGCCGGTAACGCCGCCGCCCGGGTGGGAACCGGAACCGCAGAGATAGAGGCCGGGCACGGGGGTGGCGTATTGCGCGGCATCCGGATGCGGGCGCATGCTGAAGAGCTGATCCGGTTCCATGCGGCCGTGGCAGATATCGCCACGGGGCAGGCCGAAGTCGCGCTCGAGATCCAGGGGCGTCAGGCACTGGGTGGCCACGAGAATCTCGCGCAGGTTGGGGACGAAACGCTCCGCCCAGCCCAGAATGTCCTCCAGGACCCGGGGTTTCTCCGCGTCCCAGTGCCGGCCATCGGCGAGGTCGTAGGGCATGTATTTGCACAGCATGCTCATCACATGTGTCCCCTCGACATCCGTTAGCGTGTCATCGATGACACTCGGGACCACCGCCTCGATGATCGGCGGCGACGCTGGCTGGCCGGCACGCGCGCTGCGGTAGGCGGCGTCCAGGTGCTGCTTGCTCTCGATGAAGGTGATGGTCGCCTCGTGCTCGGGACCGGCGCCATCGCGGCCGAACGCCGCAAAGCGCGGCAGCCCGCTGAGCGCCAGGTTGATGCGCAGGGAGGCCGACTCCTGGCGAAAGGCCCGCAGGTCGCGGACAAATGCCTCCGGCAGATACTCTTCCCCCAGGAATTCCAGCAGCGTGCGTTTCGGCTCCGTGTTCGCAGCCACCACCGGCGCGGCGATCTCCTCACCGTTTGCAAGGCGCACACCGCGCACTTTGCCGTGCGCAACCAGGATGCGTTGCACCGGCGCCTGCGTGCGGATCTCCACACCCTTGTCCCGCGCCGATGCCGCCATGGCACTGGTGATACCGCCCATCCCGCCGCGCACAATGCCCCAGGCCCCCTTGCGACCGTCGATTTCGCCCACGGCATGATGCAGCATAGCCAGGCTGGCGCCGGGCTGGGATAGCGGCGCGAAATTCGCGGGCATGATGTGCGCCGCCACCATGGCCTTGACCTTGTCACTCTCGAACCAGCGGTCGATGATTGTTTCCGGCGCGCCGAGGAAGAACTGCAGGAGACGCCAGCGCTGGTCGGCGTCCAGCCTGCGCGCACCCAGCCCCAGGCGCAGCGCGGAGAGCAGATCGCCGATGCCGCCGCCGTGGAGCTTTGGCGGCTCACGCAACCACTGGCTCGCCAGCAGCTCGCCGACCACTGCCACCGACTCCTCGAAGGCGAGATAGGCATCGTAGTCGCGCGCCGAGTAACGGCCAAACTCCGCCCGGTCGTGGGCCTCGTCGCCAGTCAGCAGCAGGTAATCACCGCGCGAGTCGAGGTACAGGGAATTGCCGAGCAGCAGCGGCTGGTAGCCATGGCGCTCGAGCTCAAGATCGCGCACCACCTCGGGCCGCAGCAGGCTGACGACGTAGGACGCGACGGAATTGCGGAAACCGGGATGAAATTCCTCGCTCACGGCGGCGCCCCCGACCACGTGCCGGCGCTCGAGCACGCAGACCTTCATGCCGCCCCGGGCCAGGTAGTTGGCCGTGGTCAGGCCGTTGTGGCCCGCACCGATGACGATTGCGTCAAAGACCGCCGTCACGGGGCGTCCGCCAGGGCCGGCAGCGTACGCCGCAGGCGTACATACAGGCCCGCGTAGATCGCCAGGGCAGCCAGGGATGCCGCCGCACAAAGCTGGAACACCGGGTCGTAGCCATTGCCGAGGGCGAGCGCCGACGCCGCCAGATTGGGGCCAACGATCTGGCCCAGGCCCTGCGCCGCCGGCAGCAGCGAGGCAAACCGTCCCGAGTGGTCCACGTTCGCCACCGTCGCCATCTGGTAAACGTCGATAAAGATCCAGAGAAAGTTGAAGGTGTAGACACTGATGAAAAAAGTCACGTTGGTGATGCCGAAGGCCAGCATGCCAACGACCGTGGCGTGCACCAGCAGCGTCACCAGCAGCGGGCGCAGCAGACCGAACCGGTTGCTGATGATGGTCGCAAACAGGCAGCCGAGGATGCTCATGAGCGACACCCAGACCAGCACGCCGGAAACCCAGGATGCCTCGAGGCCGGCGCGGGCGGTGGCCAGTTCAATGTAGGTCCAGTAGGCGCCAATGTTCACATAGGTGAGTGCGATGGCGGCCAGGCACAGCCAGGGCACCGCTGCCGGTACATGTCGGTGCTCGACGATGACGCCCACCTCCGGGTCCTGCACCTCGACCTCCACCTCCAGCCCGGGCTCCGCGGGCCGGGCGGGCACCCAGCGCAGGAACAGAAGCCCGAGCGCATAGGCGGCGATAAAGACACCGTAGATCGCGTCCATTGACAGGCGCGGCAGCGCATACATCTCGGCCGCCTGGGTGAAAGCGAAACAGAACAGCATGATGTTGTAGGCGCGCGCGGGGCGCGAGCTGGCACCCAGATTGGCCACGGCGATCGCCGTGTAGACGCCACTGCCGGTGCCGGCCAGGAATCGCAGCCAGACGACCTGCTCATAGTCCACGAACACCATGCACAGACCATTGGCACCCATGGCAACCGCTGCCGCGATGACCACCAGCAAACGCCGGTTGATGCGCGCCACCAGCAGGGAGGCGAGAACAGCGCCAAAAGAGAGCCCGCCGAGGTCCGCTCCAGCCACGCGCCCCGTTTGCACATCGGTGAAACCGAGCTGGACCGCCCAGGCGGTACTGATAACGGGAATACCCGCCAGCACGCCGTAGCCAACGAGCGTCATGTAGAGCGAGATCGTTTGCGAACGCCAGCCGTCGAACAGCGTCCGTTCATGGTGGAGCATGGTGTTGCTGGCGTTCCCTGGCATCGGTTCAGAAAACCATCGTCTGCGATTGGAGATTGATCACCATGAGGTAACAGACTCCTCCTCCGGCTGCAGTGTAGCCGTTGTTGCCCCGGGGCTGTAGCGGCGCCAGATCACTGCCGCCGCGATCAGACCCAGTGGCACGAATAACAGTGCCGGGCCGAGGGCAAACCAGGGCTCTGCCTGGCTCCAGTCGATAGCGCCATCCGCGCCCACGATCCCCCGTCCACGCTGGTAAGGCAGCACGTACCAGTGCAGCAGAAGCGCCGGCATGAGTGCGCCGTAGACTACCAGCAGAGCCGGTGCGACCAGCGTCAGCAGGGTCTTGCGCCGGTTCCGGTCGCCGGCGGGCGTCATGTGCAGGCGCTGGCGGAAGGACTGCTCCCGGGCCGACGGTCCGGCCCGGGACGAGGCGAGATAGATGGCCGCCACGCTGATCACCGCGCCCAGGAGCGCAGGATTGAGATAGCTGGGGAGCCGAATCAGTCCGGCGTAATCCAGCGCCGCCGGGACCACATTGCCGGCAAAACCGGCTACCAGGCCCCAGAAGGCGCCGGCGGCGGTGATACGCGAACTCCAGACACTCATGAACGCCACCGGCCCCCAGGACGAGGCGAATACGGTGCCGATAAAAAGCATGATCCAGAAAACGTTGGCGGGCACGGTCAGGCTCAGGGCAAGCACCACGATCGCGACGCCGCCCATGAGCAGCCGCGTTGTGGCCAGACGCGGCGCCCGGTCGCGGCTGCCCAGATCATTACTGACACTGAAACCCACGAGCGACAGGAAAGTGGACGCTGAGGACAGCGCCGCAGCAACGATTCCCGCCAGCAGCAGGGCACCGAGGAAGCCGGGTACCAGGTGTCGCGCGGCCCACAGCAGCACCGTCTCCGAGGGCGCGATATCCGTGCGCGCGAGGTTGACCAGCCCTCCCGCGCCATAGATCAGGTACTGCATGACGATCACTGCGAAGCAGGCGTAGATCGATGCACGCAACACCACGTGTTCGTCGCGCGCCATGAGATGGCGGCTGGCCTGCCAGGGACTGACGGCGTAGACCACGCTCCAGGACAGGTCGATAATTATGAACCAGATCAGGAAATCCACTGCCCTGGGCCAGGGTGTGCCGGCACCGATGGTGCCGTGCCAGGCGGCGATGTCTGGCTTGCTGCCCTGGCTTGCGAGCGCCTCCACCGCCGTGGCGACGCCGCCAAAACCGCCGACAAGCTTGGCCACGAAGAGCACCGTTGCCACGGTAAAAAGCAGGAACATGAGCGTATCGGTGATGATGACGCCGCGGGAACCCGCATAGAGCGTGAAAATTGTGTAGCTCAGCCAGGCGACCAGTACCGCCTCGACGTAGTTCAGGGCGGTCAGATCCGCGAGCAGTAGCGCCGCGCCCTGGGTGACAACCAGCAGGTAGCCACCCAAGCCGAAAACGATGGTAACGCCTGCCGCCTGCTGTACCCGGCGACTGTTGAAGCGATGGCCGAAGTAATCGGCTACCGTGGGCGCGCGACTGCGGCGCAGGAACGTGCCGAAGAAGAGCGCGCCGTAGATATAGCCGGTGACGGCGATACCCGGCAACAGCAGGTAGGGCCCCATCTGGCCATCGTAGGTAAAACCCGCCTCGCCGAGAAACAGGGAAGTGCTGAAGACACTGGCGACCAGCGTACCGAGAATCAACAGTGTCGGCGCGCGTCGCCCGGCCACGAAGTAATCTTCCACGGTGTGGACGCGGCGGCCGGCGTAGTTTCCTACCACGATGAAGGCCAGCACGCTGATGGCGATAGTCAGCGTGTAGCTATCCATGGCTTGCAGCTACCCGCAAGGTACCCCTGAGCCACCGCACTGCGGTGACGGGCCGGGAATTCCGGCCCGGATCACCGATCACGAAGAATCACGCGCGCGGCGTTATAGCCGGGCAGGCCGCTGACCCCACCGCCGGGATGGGCTCCGGACCCGCAAAGGTATACCCCGGCCGTGGGCATCCGGTAACCGGCGTGACCGGGAATCGGACGCATGCAGTAGAACTGGTCCAGGTGCAGGGCACCGTGAAAGATATCACCGCCGACCATGTTCAGGTCCCGCTCGATATCCAGCGGGGTCTTTATCTGTCGACCCACTACCGAGGCCCGGAAATTTGGCGCCTGGGCGTCAATCGTGTCGATGACCAGGTCTGCCACCTCGTCGCGGACCTCGTCCCAGCAGCGACCGTCCGGCAGGTAGCGCTGAAAGTGCTGACAGAACAGGCTCGCCACGTGTCCGCCCGCCGGTGCGAGACTGTCGTCCTGGGTGCTCGGGATCTGCATGGAAATGACCGGGCGCTGCGACCAGCCCTGGTCGCGCGCATCGCGGTAGGCGTTCTGCAGGTAGGGCAGAGAAGGGCAGAACTCGATGGCGCCGAGGAAGTGGGAATCGTCGCTGCCCTTGAGGCTGGTGAAGCGCGGCAGTTCCGACAGGGCAACGTTCATCCGCAGGGTCGCCGAGTGGCTGCGATAGTTGTCGATGCGCCGTTGGTCGTCCTGATCGAGGCCGTGCCCATCCAGGAGCCGCTGCAGCAACACCTGCGGGTGGACGTTTGCTGCCACTATCGGCGCGCGCAATTCACGCCCATCTTCCGTCACAACACCACAGGCGCGATCCTTCTCTACCAGAATGCGCGCCACGGGTGCCTCCAGCTCGATGCGCACGCCGCGGGCCCGGGCGGAAGCGGCCATGGCCCCGGTGATCGCACCCATGCCACCGCGCGCGATGCCCCATGCCCCCTCGCGGCCCTTGACCTCGCCAAAGGCGTGGTGCAGGAGCACATAGGCCGTGCCGGCCTGGTACGGATCCGCGAAGTTGCCGATCACGCCTTCGAGACCGAGCACACCCTTGAGCGCTTCGCCTTCGAACCAGGCATCGAGGTGATCGCCGATGGAGCGCACCATCAGCTCCCCCAGTACCATCTGGTGCTTGCTGCTCAGGCGCCGCAGGGCATTGCCGCCCTTGAGCAGCGCCAGTGCATCGCGCCAGCCGCCGCCGAAATTGGGCGGTGCTTCCATGGCAAGGGCCCGCAACGCCCTGGCCACGGAACCGATCTCGTTCTCGAAGGCCTCAAGGCGCTCTGCGTCTCGGCGGGAGAAGCGCGCTACCGCGGCCCGCGCCTGCTTGCTGTCCCGGGTCAGCTGCAGGTGGTCGCCGTCGAGAATACTGAGCGTGCCCGCGGGCCGCTCCATGATCTCGAGGCCATGCTTTTCCAACGCCAGGTCAGCGATCACCTTCGGGTGCAGCAGACTGATGGAGTAGGAGTAGACCGAGTTGCGAAAGCCGGGGTGGAACTCCTCTGTTATCGCCGCGCCACCAACCCGGTCCCGGGCCTCGAGGACAGTAACCTTGAGGCCGGCAGCCGCCAGGTAGCCAGCGCAGACCAGGCCGTTATGGCCCGCCCCAATGACGATGACATCCGACTGCCCGCTCATGCCAACAACTCCCCCGCCCCCAGGTTTTTCGCCCCAGTCTAGAGTGGGCCGGGGGGAGGAGCCTCCGAGCCGATGGGCTAGGAAGCGCCAACAAGGAGCGCTGCTGCATAGTTCAAGGGCATCTGCCCTGCGCGGCAGGCAATCAATCGGATAGCCGCATGAACTTCGCCCAACCGCAAGAACTGGATGACTACCTCCGCGAGCATCCCGAGACACAGATGCTCGAGCTGTTGATGCCCGACATGAATGGCCTCCTGCGCTGCAAGCGGATCCAGCGTCGCGAATTCGCCGGCTTCTTTGCCGGTGCCTTCTCCGTGCCGCGTACTATCCCGTTCCTGGGTGTTCGAGGCGACATGTATGGCGGCCAGGACCAGGCGGTGATTGGCGGCGACCCGGACCAGACCCTGCGCCCGGTTGCCGGCACCCTTGCCCCCATTCCCTGGCTGGCCTCGCCCACCGCGCAGGTGCTAACGGGTTTTGCCGACAAGGATGGAAGCTTTTGCTGGACCGACCCGCGGGCGCCGCTGCTGCGGGTGCTGGAGCATTTTGCGGCAGACGGCCTGGCGCCCGTCGTGGCCACGGAACTTGAATTTTACCTGTTGGCCGATGGCGACGGTGCCCGTCCGCAGCCGCTCATGGGCCGTGTGCCTGGCACCGGACTACGCCAGGGCGGCATCCAGTACTGCATGCCGGATGATCTGCTGGACTGTGACGCGTTCCTGGAAGACGTGCGCCTTGCCTGCGAGCTGCATTCAGTGCCACTTACCGCTATCCACAGCGAGTTCTCACCGGGACAATGGGAAATCAACACCCATCACCAGCAGGACGCGCTGCTCGCGGGCGATCATGCACTGCTCTTGCGCAGACTGGTGAAAGGTATTGCCCGACGCCATGGCCTTGCCGCAACGTTCATGGCGAAACCGTTCGCGGAGCTGGGCGGCAGCGGCCTGCACATTCACGCCAGCGTCTACGATGGCGCGGGGGGCAATGTCTTCGCCCATCGGGAACCCGCGGAACCACCGCACATGACGGCCACGCTGCTCGCTGGAATCGGCGGTCTGGCGAATACCGTTAACGAAGCAATGGCGATTTTCGCGCCAAACCCCAACTCCTATCGCCGCCTCAAGCCCGGAGCTTATGCCCCCGCAGGGCCGACCTGGGGTTACGATCACCGTGAAGTAGCCCTGCGTGTTCCGGTCTCCTCGGAACAAAACCGGCGCATTGAACACCGCATCGCCGGTGCCGATGCGAACCCGTATCTGGTCCTGGCGGCGGTGCTCGCGGGTATTCACCATGGCATGCGCAGCGATGCAGACCCGGGTGAGCCGGTAACACGGGAAGCAGATCTCTCCCAATCCGCTGTCAGTTTCCCCACCCGTCTCGACGGGGCCCTGGAACTGTTTCGAGCCGGGAAGATCATTCCCGCCTATCTGGGCGAGCGCTATGCCAGGGCCTATGCGGTGCAGCGTCAGGGGGAGAGCGACCTGTATCACGGAGAGGTGCCCGACCTGGATTACAGCTGGTACCTGCGGGCGCTGTAGCGAGCGGTGCGGCGCGAGCCTCACTGAAGCGCGAGGCTGCGCTGCAGTGCTTCAGAACGTGTAGCTTACCCTCACACCCGCGGTCCTTGGCCGCGAGGGACCGAAGGTATGCTGCACGAAAAGCGTGCTCTCACTGGGGTCGTCGGCGTAATTGCCGTCGTACCAAACATCGTCGAACACATTTTCCACGTAGGCGCTCAGCTGCCAGCTGGACTGGCGATAACCCACGATAATATCGGTCTGATTCAGCGCCTTGATGCGCTGGAAGATCAAGTCCTTGTCCGGCCAGTCGCCGCGATAGTCATCCTCCCAGGACCACGCAACGGTGCCAAAGACCTCGCCTTCGCCCAGCGGATAGTTGGCATCGAGCACCGCGAACGCCGTGTACTCCGGTGCCCAGGGGATGGAATTGCCCTCGCAGGCATCGGCGGATCCAGTGAGCGTTTCGCCCGCGCCACAGAAAGCCTGGACGTTGGTTGCTTCCGAATCGAACCAGGAGCCCCCGGTTCTGAACTTGAGGTGATCCGTAAGCGCCACACTGGCTTCCACCTCGATGCCCCAGCCCTCGACCTCGCCAACGTTGTCGACGATAGTACGTGGACCCTCGCCGAAAATCGCCTGCAAATCCTCGTACTCGTAGAAAAACGCTGTCGTCGCCAGCTGGGCGCGCCCGTCCAGCAGTGTGCCTTTGTAGCCAATCTCATAGGAGGTCACTGTCTCAGGCCCGAAATCCCCGGGGCGATCGCGGCCGGGCAAGCCCACACAGAGCCCGAAGGGACAGCCCTCGCTGCCTGGGCCCTCGATATTGAAGCTGCCAAACCCTCCGGGCTTGTAGCCGGTTGCAACACTCGCGAAGAGCAAGGTATCCAGACTGGGGCGCCAGTTGACGACCGCGCGCCAGGTCACCTCATCCCAGTCCTGCTTGTCGCGCAACGCGCCTTCCGGGGTGGAAAAGCCGGTCTGAACCTTGTAGCGCAGCAGGGAGCCGCCCGGGTCGGGCAGGGCATTCTGGGAAAAGTCCTTCTCGTCGTAGCTGTAGCGGACACCCAAAGATGCGTCGAGGCGCTCGCTGAAGCGGTAGCTCAAATCCAGGTAGGCTGAGTACCCCTGGTATTTCCCGACAACGCGGTTGCGGTCATTGATCAGGCCGGTGGGCGAAGGTGTCCACTCGCAGCTGCCAAAGTAGTAATCCAGGTAGTAGTCGCAATAGGTGGTCTGACCGTAGTAGCTGTCCAGCCCGTTGTAGTAGTCAAACAGATCGGCGCAGGTGTTGAACCAGTAACCGAGGCAGTACACATCCTCTTCCTGCTGACCGAGAAAGATCGTGTCGATGTCCTCGTCGTAGAAAGACGCGCCCGCGTACCAGTCCAGCGGGCCTTCACTGTTGGACGCCAGGCGGACCTCCTGCTCGAAGTACTCCCCCGACTGGCTCTGCCCGTAGTTGAAGGTGATCGTGGGCAGCCCGTCGTAATCCTCTACATACTCGTAGTCGTGGTCCTTGTAGCCGGTCATCGAGGTCAGCGTTGCCCAGCCGAGATCAATATCGACCAGCAGGCCGATGGAAAAGATCTCCGAATCATCCCGGGGCGTCAGCGAATTGTCGTTGTTGACCGTGCGGCCATCGCGGGAGGTTGCGATGGGCACGCCCCCGTTGATGCGCGTCTGATTGACCTCAAATGCCGTGCCCTCACCCGTCGCCCTGTAGACCGTGCCGAACTGGTTGCGGTCATCGTACTCGAGGATCAAATCGGCGGTCAGTTTCTCGTTCTGGTAGCGGGTGGTGATGCGCAGCGACTGGTTGTCGTGGGAGATCAGGTCATCGCCGCCAGCGATATTGTCGACATAACCGTCCTCTTCGGAATGAAATCCGGCAATGCGGACAGCGAGGTTTTCGCTGATGGGCAGGTTGACCGCACCCTCGAAAGTGAACACGCCACGCTCACCGACATCGACCTCGGCATAACCCGCGGTCTCGGAAACATCGGGTTTCGCGGTAATGATGTTCATCGCGCCACTCACTGAGTTGCGCCCGAACAAAAAGCCCTGTGGCCCGCGCAGTACCTCCGCGCGCTCGATATCGTAGAGGCTGGAGACAGCGGCGCCGTTACGGCCCTGGTAGAGGCCGTTCTTGTAAAGACTGACGGAAGGGTCGCCGCCGTTGCCAAAGTCGATGGTACGAATGCCGCGAACGCTGACAAAATCGAGAAAGCTGTCCTTGCTGTTGCCACTGATACCCGGAGTGAAGGAAATCAGGTCCTTGATGTCGCTGAGATTGACCTTGCGGATTTCCGCGCCAGACATCGCGGTAATTGCAATGGGCACGTCCATTACCGACTCTGCGCGTTTCGTTGCGGTGACAATCACCTCCTCGAGCTGCTGTGCCGCCACAGGCGTGGCGGCGGCGCCGCTCAGCATGGCCACTGCCACAGCTCGCGACAACAGACGGCGCCGCGCGCTCGGCACCTGCGATGTTGCTGCGCTGCGCCAGGCCACGCCTGGCGTGCTGGCTCCGGGAATATACGAGGATGATTGGGGCTCCATGTCTGTCTCCTCCGCGGCCTTGGCGACACGCGCACATTATTTTCATTTAAAAATAGCGAATAATGGCGCTTTTACAAACTTTTCATGACTATAGTCCACAGAGAAACCCGCGCTTCGCAGCCTACAGGGGCAATATATGCACCATATTGAAACAGCGGGCGCACCGCTCTTGCACGGTACGCCTGTGTGTCAGAGCGTTTCCGGGACCCCGGCTGCAGCCAGCGTTTCGCGCATGATCGAAAGCCGCTCTGCATAGCGACGCCAGCGGCCGACGGAGCGCGTATGCGCCGGCTGGCGCACCTGTACCACGCTTGCCGTGGTGACCGCGGCTTTCTGCTCATGGAACAGGAGGCAGGCGTCCTCCCAGGGCAGTTCGAGAAAGTCGACGAGCGCACGCGCGTTCGGCTCGACGTTGGCGGCCGTGTCTTCGTAGGAAATGTCAAAGAAGCGGTCGCCAAAGCGCTCTCGCCAGGTTGCCATGAGGTGATAGTAGCGCGCGTGATGGCGCGCCATTTCAGCCTGATCGTAGGAGTGCGGGTAGGCATCGGCAAAGAGCTGCTTGTAGCTTGCGAAACAGGCATCCATGGGGTCGCGGCGCAAGTGCACGATCTTCGCTCTCGGCAGGGCTTTCAGGATCAAGGGCAGATAGAGATAGTTGGGGGGCAATTTGTCGACGAAACGCGGTAGTGTTCCCTGCAGCTTGCGGGTCGACTGCAAGTAGGCATTGCCCAGCTGCTGCGGGTCGATTGCCGCAGCGAGTTGCGCGAGCTTCGCTGACTGGCGTCGCGGCTCGCGGTAATCCCCCAGGCGCCGAACACAGTGCCCGAACTGTTTCAGCTCTCCCGCCGAGTGCACCTGCGAATGACTGGTGATGATGCGCTCGACAAGCGTGGTGCCGGTGCGCGGCTGGCCGACCACGAAGATCGGCGCCGGGTCAGCATGCCCCTGCGCATTGTCATAGAGCCAGGTCTCGGTAAAGGTATCGGCGAAGGCCGCGTACATTTCCTCCTCCGCGGCTTCGTCGAAATCGATGGTCTTGCGACGCGCGCGGGCACCGCGCTCAAAGGCCTCGAATGCCCGATCCCAGTCCTCGAGATCCTCGAGTTCCTTGCCCAGCGCATAACAGAGAAAAGCGAGCGCACGCGGATTCTGTGACTCTTCATCAATCAGCCGCTCGAGTTGCTCGACGTGTTCCCGGTCCTTCACCCGCCTCAGGCCGGACAACAGCCAGTGCGCATTCGGATGCGAGGGGCTCCGGGCCAGTACCTGGCCGAGGTCAGCTTCCGCTTCCTCCAGACGATCGAGAAACATGTGATTGTTGGCCCGGTCAAGAAGGAAGGGGATGCTGTCGGGCCGCTTTTCCACAGCGCGTGTGATCCAGGCCCCCGCCTCCTGCTGATCGCCCAGCAGACCATGCACAATCCCGATCAGATCCATCACTGTCGGGTTGTCGTCGTTGTATTCAACCGCTTTGGCAAGTGCCGCATCTGCCCGTGCCGGCTGGCCCGCCTGCATGAACAGGCGGGCGAGATTCGCCCACGCAGCCGCATGATCCGGCTGTAGTTTGGTCACCGAACCAAAGGCCCGGACCGCATGCCAGGTCTGCTTGAGTTCGAGGGCGATCAGGCCGACGAGGAAATGGGCCTCGACGAGATCCCCCTTGGCGCCAAGCAGGCGTTTGCAGCAGGCCGAGGCCTCGTTGAGGCGCCCTGCAGACAGGTGCGTAAAGCCCTCGTGGAGGACATCCTGCATCCAGGGTTCTGCAGGCACCTGTCTGGCAATGCTCAAGGCTGCCCCGCGTCTTCGCTGGAGTCGACGGGGCCTCGTGTCGGCAGCTCCTGTACTGAACGCCAGGCCTGCTCGATCGCAGTGTGTGTATAAGCGGTCGCGGCCGCATCGGTATTGGCGATCGCGATCCTGCCGAATGGCTTGCGCGCGATCTCATGTGGTGCCTCGCCCGGGGGCCAGTCCGGGTCCCAGAGGTCGAGATACTCATAGGCGTAACCGTGCGGCCAGCGATTGACGGTAACCGCGAGGACGTCGCGCCGTACATCGAAGCCCGCCGGGCCGAGCAGCCCATCGAGCACCGTGCGCACCTCGCGCTCGTAGTCCTCAAGGGTCAAACCCAGCATGATTGCCCGGGAAGCACGCAGCTGGCTCTTGATATCCACAGCGTCCTCTGGTGGCGAAATACTGCCCCAGAAAATCAGCGATACCGAGCCGCTGTCATCAATGGCGTGTTCGTAACCCCCGGTATTGATGCCACGGAAGGTAAACAGTCGCTCCATAAGCCGACCCGGGCAGCGCACAAGGTCAACACCAAGCCTGTCGAGAGCGTCGGTGTTACGGATCAGCACGTTGGTCAGTAAAAGGGGGTGCTTGACCTGATATTCCAGCGCCTCGCGCTGGGACTGCGGCAACCCAGGACACAGGTGTGGAATGACACTGTGATAGCAGGCCAGCACACAGTGTTCGGCCGTAACGCGCAGCACCGTACCGTCATTGACATAGCTCACGGCAACGCCGTCCGCCGTATTCGTGGTATTGATTACCGTCGAATTCAGTCGCAGGCGCACGGGATTGCCTGCGCGATCGAGCGCAGCGTAGTTGAAGCGCGCCAGCGCCACGTTGGCAGCCGTGGTACCCGGTGCGACGTCCGGAATCAGCGCAGCGACCTGCAACCGCGCCAGGCTGGCGTTGCCATCCGGCCACATGGCCACGGGATAATCCCGGCGCTCGCTGTCCCAGCTTTCACCCAGCAGGTGCACACCCGGCGCACCGCCCGCCATCGCCTCCATCGCCGAGAGCGCGCGCATCTCCACCCCCCAGCCACCATGTTCCAGCTTGGCGAACAACTGCACGGCGTCGTCCGTGAGGCCGCCATGGCGGCGCAGGAACTCAGGGTAGGAAATGCTGCGCAGATAGTCTTCGGCTTGCGCCTCGTCGAGATGTTCAAGCACATCCTCGTTCGCGGCATAAAAACGCTTGAATGACTCGCGACCCGCCTTGGAGATGGGCAACTGGTCAATGGTGGCGGCGTCGAGGCGATCAGTCAGGTCACATTTTACAACCAGGCGGTTTTCACCATAGGTGGCGGCATCAAACCACATCGCGGGGCTGCTGGGCGCGGTATGCCCGTAGTCGAACTGTTTGCGCGCGCGCATGAGCTCCACGTCGACACCGTGGTCCCGGAGAAAGGCCTGCACCGTGGCACTGAAATTCCACCATTCGAGATTGTGGGTACCACCCATGGACAGCACCATGCGCCCGCCCTGGTGAAACTCGTTGCGCCGCGCATGACCACCAAAATCATCGTGGTTCTCAAGCAGGAGAATTCGCTTGTCGGCACCGAAACGCTGCCGGTAAAAGTAGGCCGCAGCTAGCCCTGAGATGCCCGCACCGACGATCACCAGATCGAAGTGCTGATCCAGATCGACGGGCTCGGGAAAGCTGCGTCCCTCCCGGGCCAGTGCATGGGCAGACTCGAAGGCACCCGGGTGGGACCCGCGCAAGCCGGTTCGGACCGGAGGGTAATCGACGGCAGAGGGTGTACTTGCGACAGGCGCGCGTTTTCCGGGCGCTGCGGCCACGATACCCGGACCCAACGCCATCGCCAGCGTGGCTACGCCCGCGTCGTGGATCAGGTCGCGGCGGGTAATCACCGCGTCCATACCGAGTTCAGTGTCTGTCTTTTTGCTCACCGCGCTCTCTCACACATCCGGCAGGGTGCAGTGCCCGCAGCCCCCTACTCCACCGTCACCGACTTCGCCAGATTCCGGGGCTTGTCCACATCCGTGCCCTTCTGCACCGCAACATGATAGGCCAGCAGCTGCAGGGCAACCGTATAAATGATCGGTTTGAGCAGTTCCGAGCAGCTGGGCAACGCCAGCACGTGGACCCTGGGCTCGTCGGCGAAGTGGTCCTCGCTGTCGGCAAATACGTACAGTTCGGCGCCACGGGAACGCACTTCCTCAAGGTTGGACTTGAGCTTTTCCATCAGCTCATCTCCGGGCGCCACGGCGACCACCGGCATGTCAGCGTCAACCAGGGCCAGCGGCCCGTGTTTCAACTCCCCTGCGGGGTAGGCCTCGGCGTGGATATAGGAGATTTCCTTGAGCTTGAGCGCACCCTCCATGGCGATCGGATAGTAAATGCCACGGCCCAGGAACAGGGCGTGCTGGCGCTGAATGAAAGCCCCCGCCATGCGCTTGATCGCCGGGTCAAGCAACAGGGTGCGTTCCACGCAGTCGGGCAGCCGGTGCAGGGCTGAAACCAGGTCGGCCGCCGCTTCCGGTTTCAGGGCATGGCGGCGGCCGAGCACCAGGGTCAGCATCAAAAACGCAGCGAGCTGGGTAGTAAAGGCCTTGGTCGAGGCGACGCCGATTTCCGCTCCGGCCCGGGTCAGGAACACGAGGTCGGATTCCCGCACCAGCGAGCTGTGATCCACGTTGGCGATCACCATCCGCGCCACAAAGGCCTCCTCGGTGGCATTGCGCAGGGCGGCCAGGGTGTCTGCGGTCTCGCCGGACTGGGAGACGGTGACCAGCAGGGTGCCGGGATGCTGAACCCGCTTGCGGTAGCGGAACTCGGAGGCCACTTCCACCGCGCAGGGAATCCCCGCCAGCTCCTCCAGCCAGTAGCGGGCCACCATGCCCGCGTGGTAGCTGGTGCCGCAGGCGACGATCTGCACGGCCTTCACCCGGTCAAACAGGGCGCCCGCATCGGCACCAAAGACGCTGTCTTCGATCTCCCGGGTGCCCGCCACGGGAATGGTGGCAGCCAGAGCGCGGGGTTGTTCGTGGATCTCCTTGAGCATGTAGTGCTCGTAATCACCGAGTCCGCTGCTTTCCTCCACCGCCGAGATCAGCGACATCTTGCGCTGTACCGGCTCCCCGGCAACGTTGGTGATTTCCAGAGAGGTGGCGGTGATCCGGACCAGGTCACCCTCTTCCAGGTAGATGAAGCGGTCTGTCACCTGTCGCAGCGCCAGCTGGTCCGAGGCGAGGAAGTACTCACCGATCCCCACCCCCACTACCAGCGGGCTACCCTCGCGGGTACCCACCACTTCGTCCGGGTGCTCGACATCAATGGCGGCCAGGGCATAGGCACCCTGCAAACGGGGCACCACCGCCAGCATCGCCTGCTGCAGGCTCGACCCCGATTCCAGTTCGCGATGCAGCAGGTGCACGATCACTTCGGTATCCGTGCCCGACTGGAACTCATAGCCGGCTGCCTGCAGCTCGCTGCGCAACTCCGCGTGATTCTCGATAATCCCGTTGTGGACGACGGCAACACGCTGGCCGGATATGTGCGGGTGGGCATTGACCGCGGAAGGTACGCCGTGGGTTGCCCAGCGGGTGTGGGCGATGCCGACGCAACCGTACTTGGGGTCCATGGCCTGGGCCTGCTCCAGCTCCGCAACCTTGCCCTGGCGCTTGTGCAACAACAGGTTGTGATCACTGTCGATCAGCGCCATCCCGGCGGAATCATAGCCCCGGTACTCCAGCCGTCGCAGCCCCTCAAGCAGGATTTCGGATACTTCGCGACGGGCCGCCGCGGCAACAATTCCACACATGCATCAGTCCTTGTCTGTTTTCCCGGGGCGGGTCCAGCCCTGGATATTGCGCTGTTTGCCGCGGCCCACTGCCAGCTCCGCGGTGGCAACCTGACGGGTTATGGTGGAGCCGGCGGCGACAAAGCCCTCGGCACCAATCTCGACCGGAGCCACCAGTGTCGCGTTGGAGCCCACGAAAGCGCCATCACCGATACGGGTAATATGCTTGTTGACTCCGTCGTAGTTGCAGGTAATGGTGCCGGCGCCGATATTCACTCCGGCGCCCATTTCGCAATCGCCGACATAGGACAGGTGATTGACCTTGCTCCCGGCACCGATGTTGGCCTTCTTGGTTTCCACGAAATTGCCGACCCTGGCCCGGTCGCCCAGGCGGGTGCCGGGCCGCAGCCGGGCATAGGGTCCGACCGTGCAGGCACTGCCGACGCTGGCGGACTGCAGGTGACTCATGGCGCAGATTTCGCTGCCGTCGCCAACGGTAGTGTCCTGCAGGAAGCAGTTCGGGCCTACGGTGACGCCGTCACCGAGCACCACTGCTCCAGTGAAGACGCAATTCACATCAATATACACATCGCGGCCGCACTGCAGACTGCCGCGAATATCAATCCGGGCGGGGTCTGCGAGCCTGACACCCGCCCGCATCAGGGCCTCGGCACGCAGCCGCTGCAATTCGCGCTCCAACTGGCTCAACTGCAGCTGGTCGTTGACACCCATGACCTGCAGCGGGTTGGCGGCGGAGGCGGTATGAACCGCCACGCCATCAGCCACGGCAAGCGACAGCACATCGGGGAGGTAGTATTCCTGCTGCTGGTTGCTGTTGCCCACACGGGGCAGATACCGATGCAGGAGTCTGGCGGGGGCTGCCAGGATACCGGTATTGACCTCCCGCACCGCGCGCTCGGACGCGCTGGCATCCTTGTGTTCCACTACCGCCATGAACACGCCGTCGGCGTCGCGCAGCACCCGGCCGTAACCGGAGGGGTCTTCCAGGTTGGCGGTCAGCAGCGCCGGCGCATCCGCGGCCGCGGCCACCAGGGCTTGCAGGCTGCTCGCGGACACCAGCGGCACATCGCCGTACAACACCAGTACCGTGCTCTCCTCGCCAATGGCGGGCAAGGCCTGCAGCACGGCGTGGCCCGTGCCCAGTTGTTGCCGCTGCTCGACCCAGGACAGGGACTGCTCGCCAAAGGCGGAGCGAACCTGGTCGGCGCCGTGGCCAACGACCACATGAATGGCCGCGGGGGACAGTTCCTGTGCACTGTCGATGACATGCTGCAGCAGGGGTTTCCCCGCCAGTTGATGCAGCACCTTGGGCAGGCTGGAACGCATGCGTGAGCCCTGGCCAGCGGCGAGAATGACAACTTCTAGTGACATTACAGTATCCCGTTCTCAGGCAAACCAGCGGCGCAGGACCGCTGCTACGCGCTGGTACCGGGTTTCAACACAGGGCATATTAACGCCCGGACACAGCAAAACAACCCGATGGATAGGGTAACAGACAGAATTGTGATGCAGTACAAGCTATGCGGCCCCGCCAATCCGGGGCCGGGGGGAGTGGAGCCTCAGCCGCGACCGGCGCGGTTTCTCATCTTGCGCAGGGTCGCCAGCTGGGCGGCCGCTTCCGCAAGCTGCGCGGAAGCGCGGCCGTAGTCGAAATCACCCGACTGGTTGGTAAGCGTGTGCACGGCCTCGCGACGGGCTTCCTCGGCGGCGGCCTCGTCGACATCGCCGGCACGCAGGGCGGTGTCGGCGAGAATCGAGACGACGCCGGGCTGGACTTCAATAAAGCCGCCGGAAACGTAGTACACCTCTTCCTCGCCGCCCTGCTTGACGATGCGCACGGGACCGGGGATCAGCGACGACAGCAGCGGTGCGTGGCCGTAGGTCACGCCCATCTCACCCAGGTCCGCGGTAGCCACCAGCATCTCGACCAGCCCGGAAAAGATTTCCTCTTCCGCGCTGACGATATCGCAGTGAATTGTCATTGTCATCTCAAGCCCCTCTGTCGCGACGCCTTACAGCTTGGCCGCTTTCTCGACCGCTTCGTCGATGCTGCCGACCATGTAGAAGGCCTGCTCCGGCAGGTGATCGTACTCCCCCGCCAGAATACCCTTGAAGCCGGTGATGGTTTCCTTCAGCGACACGTACTTGCCCGGCGCACCGGTAAAGATTTCCGCCACGTGGAAGGGCTGTGACAGGAAGCGCTCGATCTTGCGCGCCCGGGCCACGGTCTGCTTGTCTTCCTCGGACAGTTCATCCATGCCGAGAATGGCGATGATGTCCTTCAGCTCCTTGTAGCGCTGCAGTACCGACTGCACGCCCCGGGCAACGTCGTAGTGCTCGTGACCGATGATCAGCGGGTCCAGCTGGCGCGAGGTGGAGTCCAGAGGATCAACCGCGGGGTAGATACCCTTGGCGGCGATGTCGCGACTCAGCACCACGGTGGAGTCGAGGTGGGCAAAGGTGGTCGCCGGCGAGGGGTCGGTCAAGTCGTCCGCGGGTACGTATACCGCCTGGATGGAGGTGATCGAGCCCACCTTGGTCGAGGTGATCCGCTCCTGCAGTACGCCCATTTCTTCCGCCAGGGTCGGCTGGTAGCCCACCGCGGAGGGCATCCGGCCCAGCAGCGCCGAAACCTCGGTGCCGGCGAGGGTGTAGCGATAGATGTTGTCGATGAACAGCAGCACGTCGCGGCCTTCGTCGCGGAACTTCTCGGCCATGGTGAGGCCGGTCAGGGCCACGCGCAGGCGGTTTCCCGGCGGCTCGTTCATCTGGCCGTAGACCATCGCCACCTTGGAGTTGCCCAGGTTCTCGATATCGACAACCTTGGATTCCTGCATTTCGAAGTAGAAGTCGTTACCTTCCCGGGTGCGCTCACCGACACCGGCAAACACGGACAGGCCGGAGTGCTCGGTGGCGATGTTGTTGATCAGCTCCATCATGTTGACCGTCTTGCCGACGCCGGCGCCGCCGAACAGGCCAACCTTGCCACCCTTGGCAAACGGACAGACCAGGTCGATCACCTTGATGCCTGTTTCCAGCAGTTCATTGGATGCGGCAAGCTCTTCGTAGCTGGGAGCCTTGCGGTGGATCGAGGCGCGATCCTTTTCACCGATGGGGCCGCGCTCGTCGATGGGGTTGCCGAGCACGTCCATGATGCGACCGAGGGTTTCGACGCCCACGGGCACCGAGATCGGCGCGCCGGTGTTCTCCACCGCCAGCTCCCGGCTCACCCCCTCGGAGGAACCCATGGCGATCGTGCGCACAACACCGTCGCCCAGCTGCTGCTGGACTTCCAGGGTGAGACCTTTTTCGGTAACCAACAGTGCATCGTAAATGCTGGGTACCTGGTCGCGTGGAAATTCCACATCGATAACGGCACCGATAATCTGTACGACTCGTCCGCTGCTCATGTTCGGATCCTCTGCATCAAAGTTCAATTCTGTCTGGTGCCAGCCGGACTCTCCTGCCGGCACCGAATGTACTGCGATTGTGTCTGTCAGCTGATGGCCGCTGCACCGCTGACGATTTCCGACAGCTCCTGGGTAATCGAAGCCTGGCGCGCCTTGTTGTAGATCAGCTGCAGGTCATCGATCAGGTCGCCGGCGTTGTCTGTTGCATTCTTCATCGCCAGCATCCGCGCAGCCTGTTCACAGGCACCGTTTTCAACCACGGCCTGGTACACCTGGGATTCGATATAACGGGTCAGCAGGCGCTCCAGCAGCACCATCGCATCGGGCTCGTAGATGTAGTCCCAGTGGTGCTTCATCTCGGCGTTGTCTTCAGCCTCCAGCGGCAGCAGCTGCTCGACCGCTGGGCTCTGGGTCATGGTGTTGACAAACTCGTTGCTGACCAGGAACAGGCGGTCAATCTGCCCGTTCTCGTAGGCATCCAGCATGGTCTTGACGCTGCCAATCAGGTCCGCCAGCGTAGGCTCTTCACCGATATCACGCACTGCCGCGGTAACGTTGCCACCATAGCTCTTGAAAAAGGCGGCCGCCTTGGCACCGATCAGGCACAGGTCGATACCGACGCCCTGGTCGGCCCAGCCCTTCATGGCCTTGATCGTGGCCTTGAACAGGTTGATGTTGAGGCCACCACAGAGACCGCGATCGGTAGAAACGACGACAAAGCCGACCCGCTTGACCTCGCGCTCCACCATGTAGGCGTGGCGGTATTCCGGTGCGGAGTTGGCAATGTGACCCACCACCGACCGCATGCGGCGCGCGTAGGGCTTGCCCAGGGCCATGCGCTCCTGGGCCTTGCGCATTTTGCTCGCCGCCACCATTTCCATGGCGCTGGTGATCTTCTGCGTGCTCCGGATACTGGTGATCTTGGTCCGGATTTCTTTTCCGACTGCCATCTGGTTTTCCTCGGGCTTACCAGGTTTGCGTGGCTTTGAACTTCTCCAGCGCTGCTTTGAAACTCGCCCCGATGTCGTCGCTGTAATCACCGGTCTCAACGATGGTCTTCATCAGATCGCCGTGCTCCGCATGCATGTAGGACAGCAGTGCGGTTTCAAAGTCACCGATCTTGTCGACTTCGACGTCACGCAGGAAACCTTCGTTGGCCGCGTACAGCACGATACCCATTTCGGCGATGCTGAGGGGGGCATACTGGCCCTGCTTCATCAGCTCGGTAACGCGAGCACCCTGGTCCAGCTGGGCCTTGGTGGCTTCGTCCAGGTCAGAGGCGAACTGGGAGAATGCCGCCAGTTCACGGTACTGGGCCAGCGCGGTACGAATGCCACCGGACAGCTTCTTGATAATCTTGGTCTGGGCGGCGCCACCAACACGGGATACCGAGATACCCGCGTTCATGGCCGGGCGCACGCCGGCGTTGAACATGTCCGCTTCCAGGAAGATCTGGCCATCGGTGATGGAGATCACGTTGGTCGGTACGAAAGCGGAAACGTCACCCGCCTGGGTCTCGATCACCGGCAGGGCGGTCAGCGAACCGGTCTTGCCCTTCACTTCACCCTTGGTGAATTCCTCGACATAGGCGGCATTGACCCGGGCCGCGCGCTCCAGCAGGCGGGAGTGCAGGTAGAATACGTCGCCGGGATACGCTTCGCGGCCCGGAGGACGCTTGAGCAGCAGGGAGATCTGGCGATAGGCCCAGGCCTGCTTGGTCAGGTCATCATAGATGATCAGGGCGTCTTCGCCGCGGTCGCGGTAGTACTCGCCCATGGTGCAGCCGGCAAACGGGGCCAGGTACTGCATGGCCGCCGGATCGGACGCCGTGGCCGCAACCACGATGGTATGTTCCATGGCACCGTGTTCTTCCAGCTTGCGCACCACCGCGGCGACCGAAGACGCCTTCTGGCCGATGGCGACGTAGATGCACTTGATACCGGTGCCCTTCTGGTTGATGATCGCGTCCACCGCGATGGCGGTCTTGCCCACCTGGCGATCGCCGATAATCAGTTCGCGCTGGCCGCGGCCAATCGGCACCATGGCGTCAATGGCCTTGAGCCCGATCTGCACCGGTTGATCAACCGACTGGCGGGCAATAACACCCGGGGCAACCTTTTCCAGCGCGTCGGTCATGGCAGCGTTGATGGCGCCCTTGCCGTCGATCGGAGTGCCCAGGGCATCAACAACGCGACCTTGCAGTTCGGGGCCGACGGGCACTTCGAGAATGCGGCCGGTGCAACGGCAGGACTGGCCTTCGGCGATGGTTTTGTAGTCCCCCAGGACCACTGCGCCAACCGAGTCGCGCTCAAGGTTGAGCGCCATCCCGAAAATGCCGCCCTCGAATTCGATCATCTCCCCGTACATGACGTCGGTGAGGCCGTAAATACGGATGATACCGTCGCTGACCGATACCACGGTGCCTTCATTGCGCGCTTCAGAAGAGACATCAAGCTGGTCGATACGCTGCTTGATCATCTCGCTGATTTCTGACGGATTCAGTTGCTGCATGCTCTGTTCCTCAATCCTACGAATTCATCGCCGTCGCCAGCTTGTTCAGCCGACCACGCACGGAACCATCGATCACCAGATCGCCGGCTCTTATTAACACACCACCCAACAGGCTTGCGTCGGTCGTGTTGTGCACGTTCACTTCCCGTTCCAGGCGCTTGCCCAGTGCGGCCGCCAGCTTCTGGGTCATTGCATCCTCGAGTTCAAAGGCGGACACCACTTCCACATCCACCGATTTCTCGAAGTTGGCCTTGTAACCGGCAAACAGCACGGCAATCTGGGGCAACAGGCTCACGCGGTTGTTCTCGGCCAGCACTGCCAGGAAGTTGCGGACCGATTCACCGATAACATCGCCACACACATCCGCCAGTATGCTGGCCAGCTCCTCCCCGCTCCGGGAAGGGTCCCGCAGCAGCGCCTGCATGCGACTGTCAGACGCCACAGCGGCAGCTGTCTGCAGTTGTGCATGCCAATCGCCCAGGGTCTTGCTGTCGCGGGCGTATTCGAAGGCCGCCCTGGCATAGGGGCGAGCCAGTGTGGTCAGTTCCGCCATAAGGTCCTCACCATCAGAGCTCTGCAGCCAGTTTGTTGACCAGGTCAGCGTGTGCGTCGCGGTCGATCGTGGCGCCCAGCACCTTCTCGGCGCCGGCCAGGGACAGGGCCGCAACCTGTGACCGCAGGGTTTCCCGCGCCCGGTTGGTTTCCTGCTCGATCTCCGCTCGCGCCGAAGCTTTCACCCGTTCCGCCTCGACCAGGGCCGCGGCCTTGGCTTCTTCCACGATCTGGTTGGCACGCTTGTTGGCAGAATCGACGATGCCGGAAGCTTCATGCTTGGCTTCCTTCAGGCGCTCGAGAGCCTTTTCCTGCGCCAGCTCGAGATCATGACTGGCGCGGTCGGCTGCAGCCAGGCCGTCTGCAATTTTCTTTTCGCGCTCATGCATGGCCGCGATAATCGGCGGCCAGACAAACTTCATGCAGAACCACACGAAGCCAAAGAAGGCGATTACCTGTCCGATAAGCGTAAGGTTGATGTTCACGCCGTACTCCTCACAGATATGAAGGGGCGGCCGGTACGGCGGCCCCGCTCACGATGGTGTTGCAGGGCTTGCTCAGGCCATACCGGGTGCAACAACGAAGATCAGGTACATGGCCAGACCAACGCCGATAATCGGAATCGCGTCTACCAGGCCAGCGCCCAGAAAGAAGGTCACCTGCAGCTTGGGGGCCAGTTCGGGCTGGCGGGCAGAGCCTTCGATGAGCTTGCCGCCCAGCATGCCGATGCCAATAGCGGCGCCCAGACCACCGAGGCTGATCATAATTGCGGCAGCAATAAGAACTAATTCCATGATTTTCTCCTAGCGTTAATGAGCAAAGTTAAAGTGAATCAGTGGTCTTCGTGGGCCATGCTGAGATACACGATCGTCAGCACCATGAAGATAAAAGCCTGCAAGGTGATTACCAGAATATGGAAAATCGCCCAACCAATCTGCAGGAAGCCGGCAGGCACCATCCAGGCCAGACCGGCACTGAACAGGGCAGCAATCAGGATAAAGATCATCTCGCCGGCGTACATGTTGCCGAACAGACGCAGTGCAAGGGAAAAAGGCTTGGCCAGCAGGCCCACGATCTCCATGAACAGGTTCACGGGGATGAAAAGCGGATGGTTGAAGGGATTGAGCGCCAGCTCTTTGGCAAACCCGAAGCCCTTGACCTTGATCGAGTAGTACAGGATCAGGATCAGCACGCCTATGGACATGCCAAATGTAATATTGGGATCCGTCGAGGGTACTATCTTGTGGTATTCGACTCCGAGCAGCATCATCAGCTCGGGCACGATGTCCACCGGCACCAGATCCATCAGGTTCATCAGGAAAATCCAGACGAAGATGGTCAGCGACAAGGGTGCAATCAGCGGGTTGCGGCCATGAAAGGTGTCGCGGACTGTGTTGTCGACGAACTGGACGATCATTTCAATCGCATTGACGAAGCCGCTGGGAACGCCGGAGGAGGCCTTTCTGGCGACACTGTAGAACATCCAGCTGAAAACGATGCCGAGGCCGATGGACCAGGCCATGGAGTCGACGTGAATGGCGGTGAACCCCATGGCGGCGGCTTCGGCACCGCCGTGCGCCATCACCCAGGCGCCGCCGTCGCCAATAACGGAGCCGTCATAGCGTTCGTACCCTGCCGGCAACTTGCCATAGGTCAGGTTGGTCAGGTGGTGGACAATGTAATCTGAAACGGTCTGGGTTTCGCCTGCCATCGATCACAACTCTTGTTACGGTTCGTTTCTGCGAGCTACGTTTTCAACAGCAGCCAGCTTCCTGTCATTTGTACCGCCAACATGGCGATGTACCCGGCAAACACGGCGACCGGGGCTACCGGTCTCAGCAGGGCGAACACCGCGGCGAACCCCGCCACGCTCAAGAGGAACTTCCCGATTGCTCCACCCAGTGCCGAACGCGCCAGTTCCGGCGCCGACTGCGCTCCCCTTGAGCGAAACAGTCTTGCGGCAAACCACGCCTGCGGCGTCACAGCCACAGCCCCTCCACACAGGACCGACAATGCCATCGTCTGATCCAGGGCCAGCCATACCAGCAGGCATAGGGGAACAAGCGTGGCCAGTTGAGCCAGGGTTACGCGGTGGATCGGGGGGACCGGAATCGTGTTCACTTTTTCGCGAACCACAGGCCGGGCCTCTCGCCATTCGCCACGCGACAGTTCCTCGTTTTGGGCGGCGGCATTATAGGAGTATTACCGAACAGGTTCAACCACAGCCGGGGGTAAGCACTGTCGAAATTTCGCTGTAGTTGCCGGCAAGATTGCGACATATTCACCAATTTTGGAGCATTGGGCGGGATTTATCACAGTATCTGGTAGTCGTTTTTCAACAGACCACAAGATGCTGTGGTAACCACCAAACGACACTATTTAATATGGCCGAGAATGCCGTCCAGCTCATCGAGACTGTTGTAGCTCAGCACCAGCTTGCCCTTGCCTTTGGCAGTGTGCTGGATCTGGACCCTGGCGCCCAGTTTCTGCGACAGGTCGTCCTGCAGCTGGCGGATATTGGGATCCAGCTGCGCCGGTGCCGGGGCGGAGGCTTGCTGCCGCTCCTGCAGATTGCGCACCAGGGCTTCCGTCTGCCGTACCGACATGCCCTTGCCGACCACCGTGCGCGCCGCCTGTGACTGTTGCATGCCTTCCAGGGCAAGCAGCGCCCGGGCGTGGCCCATCTCCAGATCCCCGCGCTCCAACAGCAGGCGCACGTCGTCCTGCAGCGACATCAACCGCAACAGGTTGGCGATGGTTGATCGCGACTTGCCTACAGCGTCGGCGACTTCCTGCTGGGTCAGGTCAAACTCCTGCTGCAGGCGCTGCAGGGATACCGCCTCCTCGATGGGATTGAGATCTTCCCGCTGGATGTTTTCAATCAGGGCCATCGCGATCGCCGACTCGTCACTGACGTCGCGGATCACGGCCGGCACCTGGTCCAGGCCAGCGAGTTGAGCGGCGCGCCAGCGGCGCTCGCCGGCGATAATCTCGTACTTGCGGTCGGAAATCGGCCGCACCACGATGGGTTGCATGATGCCCTGGGCACGAATGCTCTCGGCCAGCTCCTGCAGGGACTCCGGATCGATATCGCGCCGCGGCTGGTACTTGCCGCGCTGGATAAGATCGACAGGGATTTCTTTCAGTATCTGCTGTTCAGCAGAGCCCTCCGGCACGGCGCCCGGTGCCTGGCTGGTGTTACCTGCTCCCAGCAGCGCATCCAGGCCGCGGCCCAGGCCTTTTTTTCTTGCCGACATCACCCTCTCTCCTGATCAACTGCCAGCTCGCTGGCAGGAACATACTGGCGTTTTTCTTCGCGCCGGATAATTTCACCGGCGAGCGCCATGTAGGCCTTCGCACCCCGGGAATAGCGATCATAGTACATCGCCGGGAGCCCGTGGCTGGGAGCTTCGGCCAAACGCACGTTGCGCGGGATGACCGTGCGGTAAACCGCGTCGCCAAAGTGCCGGTGCAGCTGGGTGGAGACCTCATTGGTGAGACTGTTGCGAGGATCATACATGGTGCGCAGGATACCCTCGATCTGCAGTTCCCGGTTCACGGACTCGCCGATTCGCCGGATGGTACTGATGAGGGCGGACAGGCCCTCCAGCGCAAAGTACTCGCACTGCATGGCTATCAGCACACCGTCTGCGGCTACCAGTGCGTTCAGGGTGAGCATGTTCAGGGATGGCGGGCAGTCAATCAGGATGTAGTCGTAGCGGTCACCGACCTCCCGCAGCGCCGCTTCGAGACGTCGCTCCCGATGCTCGAGTCCAATCAGCTCGACTTCCGCCGCGGTGAGATCGCTGTTGGCGGGGAGCACGTCGAACTCGCCTTCCGGAACGCGCTGGGTAATCAGGTGCACCGGTGCCCGGTGCACCAGCACATCGTAGATACTGCGCTCAACCGCATGCTTGTCCACACCGCTGCCCATGGTCGCGTTGCCCTGGGGGTCGAGATCCACCAGCAGCAGGCGCTTTTTCATGGCCGCAAGGGATGCGGCGAGGTTGACGCAGCTGGTGGTTTTACCGACCCCACCCTTCTGGTTCGCAATTGCAAGAATTCTGGCCAAAACACTTTCCCCGGTTGATCAGCTAGTGCGGGTTGAGGATATCAGTGGCGGCGAGGGAAAGCTCCACCAGATGGCGTTGTTCATCCAGCCCGGGTACCGACAGCGGGTGCACGCCCTGCAACCGGCAGTCCCCCGCCAGTGCCCTGATTTCATCGTCGGGACAGGCGCCTTTCATGGCAAGGAGCACGCCTTCCGGCTGCAGCAGGTGCCGGGTGGCGGCGACCATGTCCGCCAGCGAGGCAAACGCCCGGGACAGCACCACATCGAAACGCCGCGCTGGCCTGAAAGCCTCTACCCGAGCCTGGTGAATGGTGATATTGGGTAGTGCCAGCCCGGTTTTCACCTGAAACAGAAACCGGGTTTTCTTGCCATTGCTGTCCAGCAGGTGGAACTCCCGTTCCGGAAACATGATCGCCAGCGGTACCCCGGGCAGTCCGGCGCCGGTGCCGACATCGATGCAAAGGGAGCCGTGCAGCCAGGGCGCTACCGCCAGGCTGTCGAGCAGATGGCGGGTAACCATGGCGGCGGGGTCGCGGACCGCCGTGAGATTGTAAGCCTGGTTCCACTTGCACAACAGGGCCAGGTAGGCCAGCAATTGTGTCTGCTGTCCGGGCGTCACCCCAAGACCCAGCGCAGCGGCTCCCCGGGACAGCAGAGTGTCGAGTTCGGTATCCAAATCAGGCGGATTTGCGATCGCTGGCGCGGTCCAGGGCACCGCGTTTCTTCAGATAGATCAGCAGCAATGACACCGCGGCCGGGGTAACACCGGGAATGCGCCCCGCTCGCGCGAGGGTATCGGGTCGCGCCTCGCTCAGTTTCTGCCGCACTTCGTGGGACAGCCCATCGACCGCAGCGTAATCCAGGGAAGCGGGCAGCACCGTGTTTTCATGCCGGCGCAGGCGCGCGACCTCCTCCTGCTGGCGATCGATATACCCCGCGTACTTGGCCTGGATCTCGACCTGTTCGGCCGCCTGCGGGTCGGCCAGGGCCTCGCCCTTCAGTCCGGCGATGTCGCCATAGTTGATTCCCGGGCGTTTCAGCAGATCGGCCAGCGAATACTCGCGTGTGAGCGGGGCACCGAGTTTTGCTTCCAGGGTCGCCGCCTGCGGGGTCGACGGGTGCACCCAGGTGCTGGCCAGGCGGCGGGTTTCCTGTTCAATCGCATCGCGTTTGCGGGCAAAGCGCTCCCAGCGCGCAGTGTCGACCAGCCCCAGTTCCCGGCCCTTGGTGGTCAGGCGCAGGTCGGCATTGTCTTCCCGCAGCAGCAACCGGTATTCAGCGCGCGAGGTAAACATGCGATAGGGCTCGCGGGTACCCATGGTGATCAGATCGTCCACGAGCACGCCGATATAGGCCTCATCCCGGCGCGGGCACCAGGGCTCACTGCCCCGCACCGCGAGGGCGGCGTTCAGGCCCGCAAGCAAACCCTGTGCAGCCGCTTCCTCGTAGCCGGTGGTGCCATTGATCTGGCCCGCGAAGTAGAGACCGGGCACGGCGCGGGTCTGCAGCGAGTAGTCCAGGTCGCGGGGGTCGAAGAAATCGTACTCGATGGCGTACCCGGGCCGGGTAATGTGGGCATTCTCGAACCCGTGGATGGAGCGTACCAGGGCGTACTGGACATCGAACGGCAGGCTGGTGGAAATGCCGTTCGGGTACAGCTCGCTGGTGGTAAGTCCCTCCGGCTCCACGAATATCTGGTGCGAAGTCTTGTCGGCGAAGCGATGAATCTTGTCTTCGATACTCGGGCAGTAGCGCGGACCAATACCTTCGATCACCCCGGAATACATGGGTGACCGGTCCAGGCCACCGCGGATGATATCGTGGGTAGCGGCGTTGGTATGGGTGATCCAGCAACAACGTTGTTGCGGACGCTGCTCGGGGCTGCCCAGGAACGACATCGGAGGCGCGTCGTGGTCGCCCCACTGTTCCTGCAACTGACTGAAATCGACACTGCGCGCGTCGATGCGCGGTGGGGTGCCGGTTTTCAGCCGCTCCACCCGCAGCGGCAGCTGCCGCAGGCGCTGGGCCAGGGCGGTCGAGGGAGGATCTCCGGCGCGGCCTCCCGCGCTGTTTTCGAGGCCGATGTGGATCTTGCCGCCGAGGAAAGTACCTGTGGTCAAGACCACTGTCGGTGCCCGAAATACCAGGCCCATCTGGGTAATCGCGCCGGCGGCGCGGCCGTTTTCGATCAGCAGGTCATCCACCGGCTGCTGAAAAATGGACAGGTTGGGCTGGGATTCCAGTATCTCGCGGATGGCGTTGCGATACAGAACCCGATCTGCCTGGACGCGAGTGGCCCGGACCGCGGGACCCTTGCGCGCGTTGAGGACACGAAACTGGATCCCCGCACGGTCAGTGGCGCGCGCCATGGCACCGCCAAGCGCATCCACCTCGCGGACCAGGTGGCTTTTGCCGATACCGCCAATGGCAGGGTTGCAGGACATCTGGCCCAGGGTGTCGACACTGTGTGTCAGCAGCAGGGTGCGGCAGCCCATGCGCGCGGCGGCCAGGCATGCCTCGGTCCCGGCGTGGCCACCACCGATAACAATAACATCATACTTTTGCTGGTATTCCACGCCTGCCCGCCTCTGCTTGGCCCGGGATAGAGTCGACCGGGTGGCGGATTATACGGCCGCAATGGCACTTGTTCAAAATTTGTTCCGGCATTTGACTGCCTGCCGGTGGATTATCTGCGGCGCGCTCCAGGCAGGTCTTGCAGTCAGGTATTACTTATTTCTTGTATATAGAGATATATAATTAATGTTATTACTAATGGGCTCGTGCAGTTCTGTGGGTATCCCTATTTAAGTCAATAAAATCATAAGCTTGCGATTGGCACAACCCTGCTGGAAAGCCCTGTTCCTGGCGCCTGCAAACGGTGTGCGGGCTGGGGAGGGAATTCCAGGGTACGGCAAGATCTCGCCCCGGTGGCGTAGTTATCCCATTGTCATCAGAGCGCTGCACACGCGGCTATCCACAGTGTTATGCAGACGCGGGCCTGTGCACAGCGGAATGGGGACAAGTGGTGCGGCAGGGGCGGGCAACCTGTGTGCAGGCTGTGATCAGTGAGTTTGGCTACTTGCCGATGCAGAAACTGGAGAAAATTTCACCGAGCAGTTCATCGCTGCTGATTTTTCCGGTAATTGCCCCCAGCGCGTCGTGACAGGCCCTGAGATCTTCCGCCAGTAATTCACCGGCGCCGGCTTCTTCAAGCTGGCGCCGGCCATTCGCGAGGAAATCGGCTGCTTGCTGCAACGCCTGCAGGTGACGGCGCCTGGCGCTGAAGGTGCCACTGTCGCCCTCATGGTAGCCCATGCTGTCCTTGAGGTGTTGCCGCAGCAGGTCGAGCCCCTGCCCCTGTTTTGCGGACAGCTGGATCACGGTATGGTTACCCACTTGCTGTAGGGCTGGTGGCACTGCAGCCAGGTCACACTTGTTGTGGATGACGGTGACTGCAATGGTGCCGGGCAGGCTGCCTGCCTCTGCTGGCCACAGCTCGGAGGGCGCTGCCTGCAAATCTTCCCGGGTCATGTCCAGCACCAGCAAAACCCGGTCCGCGCTGGCGATTTCGGCCTGCGCACGGCGTATTCCCTCCTGTTCGACAGCGTCGGTACTGTCGCGCAGGCCCGCGGTGTCGACAATGTGTAGGGGCATGCCGTCGAGCTGGATATATTCCCTGAGCACGTCGCGGGTAGTGCCGGCAACCGGGGTGACTATGGCTGTGTCCTGTCCGGCCAGGGCATTCAGCAGACTCGATTTACCGGCATTGGGCCGCCCGGCAATCACCACTTTCATACCCTCTCGCAGGAGGCTGCCCTGGCGGGCACTGTCCAGGACCCCCTGCAACCGCTGGATCAATTTCTGCAGTTCACCAGCAACACGGCCATCGGCGAGGAAATCAATCTCCTCTTCGGGGAAGTCGATGGCAGCTTCGACATAGATCCGCAGCCGGGTAACCTCCTCAACCAGCTCGTTCACCAGGCGGGAAAATTCGCCCTGCAGGGAGCGATGCGCATTGCGCGCTGCCTGTTCCGTGGTGCTGTTGATGAGGTCCGCTATGGCTTCGGCCTGGGCCAGATCCAGCTTGTCGTTGAGATAGGCCCGCTCGGAGAACTCCCCCGGTCGGGCCTGGCGGGCACCCGCCGCAAGGCAGGCGCGAAGCAGGAGGTCCATGATGACCGGTCCCCCGTGGCCCTGGAGTTCCACCACATCTTCCCCGGTAAACGAGTGAGGGCCGGGAAAGTACAGGCTGATACCGGTGTCGAGAGCGTCACCTGCTGCGTCGCGAAAGGTACAGAAGTGGGCGTGCCGGGGCTGCAGTCGGGTACTGGCAATGCGCTCGGCAATGGGTCTGGCAGCCGGACCGGACAAGCGAATGATGCCAATGCCGCCGCGGCCCGGAGCGGTCGCGACGGCAGCGATGGTATCGTCGTCCATGCCGAGTGCAGAAATCATGGCGCCAGTATAGGCCGGCCCGGGTGGGCGGGATACCGCGGTGTCAGGCCCTGGGCTTGGCGGCCCCCTTCTCGATCTGTTTCGTGATCAGGTACTGCTGGGCCATCGACAGCAGGTTGTTGACCACCCAGTACAGTACCAGCCCTGCCGGGAACCAGAGGAAGAAGAAGGTGAAGATGACGGGCAGCCATTGCATGATCTTGGCCTGCATCGGGTCCGGTGGTGGCGGGTTGAGTTTTTGCATGAACCACATGCTGGCCCCCATCATCAATGGCAGCACGAAGTAGGGGTCCATGACCGAGAGATCATCGATCCAGAGCGCAAACGGTGCATGGCGCAGTTCGACACTTTCCATCAGCACCCAGTACAAGGCGATGAACACGGGCATTTGCACCAGGATGGGCAGGCAGCCGCCCATCGGGTTGATCTTTTCCTTTTTGTACAGCTCCATCATGGCCTGGGACTGCTTGGTCTTGTCATCCGCATGCTGCTCGCGGATATCCTGCATTTTGGGCGCCACCCTGCGCATATTGGCCATGGACCGGTAGCTGGTGGCGGACAGCTTGAAAAAAGCGGTCTTGATCAGCACCGTGAGCGCAATTATGGCCACCCCCCAATTCCCCACCAGGCTCTGGATTTTGGTCAGCAGCCAGAACAGCGGCTGTGCAATCCACCACAGCCAGCCATAGTCGACACTGAGCTCCAGATAGGGCGATATCTCCTGCAGCCGATACTGGTCCTTCGGCCCGGCGTAGAAACTGGCTCCCACGGAGCCCTGTTGGCCCGGGTCCAGGACCAGGGCGGGGCTGGTGAAGCCGGCGATGTTGAAGCCGCTGGAGGTGACCCGGGTACTGTAGGTGTGGCTCTGGTCGGGATTCGGTATCCAGGCGCTGAGGAAATAGTGCTGGATCATCGCAATCCACCCGCCCGGCAACTGCTTGCGGAAGGGGTCTTCACGCATGTCCTTGAAACTGAACTTGGTGAAGCGCTCGTCAGGCTGGGTGATGGCGGCGCCGAGAAACGGTTGCAGGCCCATGCCGCTGGAATCCGAAGTGGGATCCTCGCTGCTGTCGCGTTTGATTTGCCCGAACAGGTTGCCCTGCCAGCGCTCGCTGCTGCGGTTGTCGATAATGTAGCTGACGTCCATCAGGTAATCGCCGCGGCGCAGAGTGAAGCGCTTGCTGACATCGATACCATTCGATCCCTGCCAGTGGAGGTCGACAACCAGCGTGTCCTGCCCCGGGGAGAGTTCATAGTGCTGTTTGCCGGCGGTGAAGCGGGCTCTGGCATCGCTGTCGATGCCATCGGGCCCTATCAGGCCGCTCTGGGCAACATAGGTGCGGCGGTCGTTTTGCTCCAGCAGGACAAAGGGCTGGTCGGGTTGATCTATTTCTTCCAGATGTTCGGGCAACGCCAGCTCGATAATGTCGCCGCCAACGAGATCGATGGCCAGCTCCAGTACATCCGTGCGGACCAGGACAATGCGCTGGTCCGGGGACCCTGTCGAACCGGCACTGGCAATCGGTTCTTCGTCAGCAGATTGCGGTGCCTTGGGCAGGTCCTCGTTGTCGACGGCGGCAACCGCCGGACTCTCGAGCGCCGGCAGTTCAGGTACCGCAGCGGTACCCTCTCCATCGGCGCCATTCAGCAACCGCGTCGCGGTCGGTTGGGACGCTGTGGTTCGCTCGTCCTTGAAAGCGACCCATTCGGTCAGCAGCATGAATGACAGCAGGGCGAAGGCGCCGATCAACAAAGTACGTTGCAAATCCATAATAGGTGGTCAGCTTTGTCAGTGAGTGTGCTTGCAGGGTGGTACCGGGTCGACTCCACCTTCGTGCCATGGATGGCACTTGCCGATGCGACGCAGTGTCAGGTAGCTCCCCTTGAGAACA
Source organism: uncultured Haliea sp. (assembly GCA_963974125.1). Lineage (GTDB taxonomy): Bacteria > Pseudomonadota > Gammaproteobacteria > Pseudomonadales > Halieaceae > Haliea. Next base: position 116,946 of record CAXBCH010000001.1, read on the forward strand.
CCGTGCAGCGCAATGGCATCCTGGGCATAGTGAGAGCAGCTGGGGTGGAACCGGCAATTGTCCCCGAGGAAGGGACTGACGGCATAGCGATACAGCGAGATGATGTAGATCAGAAGCTTGCGCATCAGTTGCCTCGCGTTTGCGGGGTTCTGGCAGCATTGCGGGCCAGCTTCTGCCATTGTTCCCCCAGGGCTGCGAACAGCGCGGTGTTGTCTAGTTCGTCCAGACCCCGACGAGCCAGCAGGACAACGTCCAGCGGCGGATACGCCGGGGGCAGCTGCCGGAACAATTCGCGGGCAACGCGCTTGATCCGGTTGCGTTGTACGGCCTTGCGCACGTTTTTCTTGGCGATGACCAGGCCCAGCCGGGATTGCGGATGGTCAGTGATCCGTGCCAGCAGCAGCAGGTTTCGGTGCGATACCTTGACGGCGGCATCATCGAACACCGCCCGGTACTGGCCTGCTGTGAGCAGGCGCCTGGACTTGCCAAAGGAGGCGGAAGTCCCGTCGCGGTCAGCGATGGCGCCCACGCAGCAAACAGCCCATCAGGCGGCGAGGCGCTTGCGACCCTTCGCCCGCCGGCGGCTCAGCACCAGACGGCCGTTCTTGGTAGCCATCCGCGAGCGAAAACCGTGGGTGCGCTTGCGTTTGATGACGCTGGGCTGAAAGGTTCTTTTCATGACTCGAATCCAATAGTGGGTAATAAATAGAAGGCAGAGACCTCTCTTCGCTCCATGGTGCTCACGTGGGCGGAAAGGAAGACTGCAAAAAAGGTTGGGTATTCTAGAGAAACGCCGGGCGTAATTCAATGCGTGCGCGGCTCTTTATTTGCCTTTCCCGAGCCGGGCCGGGGACCGCATCGGGGGCCCTCGCGGGGCGCTGGCGAGCGTGGATCAAAAGCCAGCAGTGGCGCGGGTTGTGACCATCAACGCACATCTTCCCCAAAAGATATAAACAGGTTATGCACAGAAAAACACACCCCCGCAAAGTTTTTGTTCGAGTGGTTAAAAAACCACCAAAAAAACACTAAGTAACTGAAATATAATGTAAAAATACCTAAGATTAAATTTGCCAGAGGTGTGGATAACTCGCCACAAGGGGAGTATGATCAGCGCACCGGCCAGCAGAAAACCGGGTTGCTAACAGGATACAACATTCGCAGGTCAACAAATTGTTTTGCAAGCAGGGCCAGAGTTATCAAGGGTCCCAAGGGGAAGGTTTTGCCTGATGTAGTATGGCAGCAATGCGTGAGCAGGCTTCAGGATGAGTTGCCCTCGCAGCAATTCAACACCTGGATTCGTCCGCTGCAGGCGAGCCAGAGTGGACAGCAGCTCACATTGTTCGCCCCCAACCGCTTTATCAAGGATTTCGTCAACGACAAGTTTGCGCCGCGTATTCACCAGTTGCTGCGGGAGCTCGACAGCGGTGCCTCGCTGAGCCTGGTACTGGAAATTGGCACTGCGCAGGGTGCCGGGGTGAACAGTCAAAGTCGCCAGCGCTCGGTCTCCCAGGGCCACGCAACGTCAATGGCGCCCGCGGTCTCGGGCTACGCGGTAAGCGGGAGCAACATTGCCGAGTTGCGGCCAGCCGCTCCGGTGCAGGCGGTGCCTTCAGTCATGCCCAACCGGGAGCGCTTTGCCGGTGCCGCGGCTGGTCGCGAAGCACTGCAGCAGCGGCCCAGGGCCGCAGACGAGCCGGGGCAACAACACCATCTGGTAGATCACTACACATTCGACAATTTCGTGGAGGGCAAGTCGAACCAGTTGGCATTGGCGGCTGCGCGGCAGGTCGCCGAGAATCCAGGTGAGTCCTACAATCCCCTGTTTCTCTACGGCGGCGTGGGCCTTGGCAAGACCCACCTCATGCATGCTGTAGGCAATGCGTTGAAGCAGCAGAACCCGGAAGCCAAGGTGGTTTACCTGCATTCGGAGCGATTCGTGGCCGACATGGTCAAGGCATTGCAGCTCAATGCCATCAGTGATTTCAAGCGCTATTACCGGTCAGTGGATGCCCTGCTGATCGACGATATCCAGTTTTTTGCGAAGAAAGATCGCTCGCAGGAAGAATTTTTCCACACGTTTAATGCCTTGCTTGAGGGGGGTCAGCAAATGATCCTCACTTGCGACCGTTACCCGAAGGAAATTGATGGTCTTGAAGAGCGCTTGAAATCCCGGTTTGGCTGGGGCCTGACGGTCGCGGTGGAGCCTCCGGAACTCGAGACCCGGGTGGCGATTCTGATGAACAAGGCCAGCCAGGCGAGGATTGACCTGCCGCCGGATGCGGCCTTCTTTATTGCACAACGAATTCGGTCCAATGTGCGTGAGCTGGAGGGCGCGCTGAAGAGGGTGATAGCGAGCGCTCACTTCACGGGGAAGCCGGTGGATGTAGAGCTGATCAAGGAGAGCCTCAAGGATCTGCTGGCCCTGCAGGACAAGCAGGTCAGCCTTGATAATATCCAGCGGACAGTGGCGGAATACTACAAGATCAAGGTAGCGGACCTGATGTCGCGTCGGCGCAGTCGTTCGGTCGCCCGGCCTCGTCAGGTCGCCATGGCTTTGGCCAAGGAGTTGACCAACCATAGCTTGCCGGAGATTGGCGACAGTTTTGGTGGCAGAGACCACACGACAGTGTTGCATGCATGCCGTAAAATAAAGGAGCTTCGCGAAACCAATTCCGATATTCGGGAAGACTACAAAAATTTGCTGCGCTCGCTGACGACGTAGGCGCGTTTGGAAGGAACCTGGATCTATGAAGTTCTCGATTTCACGGGATGCATTGCTGAGGCCGCTCAACCTGGTGGCGGGCGTGGTGGAGCGGCGGCAGACGCTGCCAATTCTGTCCAATGTACTTTTGGTGTTGGAGGGGGACCAGCTTTCGCTCTCGGGTACTGACCTCGAGGTAGAGCTGGTTGGGCGGGTCCAGCTTGCGGAGCCGGCGACCACCCCCGGCGAGGTCACGGTGCCGGCGCGCAAACTGGTAGACATCTGCAAGTCGCTACCGGAAGGCAGCGACATTGCCTTCACTGTTGAAGAGAGCAAGGTTACGGTTCGCTCGGGCCGCAGTCGCTTCACCCTGTCCACGCTGCCAGCCCGCGACTTCCCCAGCGTGGAAGAAGGGGCAGGCACGCACCGGTTCACTATCAAGCAGGGCCAGCTCAAGCGCCTGATCGAGCGCACCGGGTTTGCCATGGCGCAGCAAGACGTTCGCTATTACCTCAACGGCATGTTGCTGGAGGTCAAGGGTGGCCGACTGCGGGTGGTTGCGACTGACGGCCATCGCCTGGCGATGTGCACACTTTCCGAACCGATTCCCGTCGAGGATGACATCCAGGTGATCTTACCGCGGAAGGGTGTTCTGGAGCTCTCCCGGCTGTTGCTGGATGAAGCTGAGGATATTGCCGTGGTGCTCGGGACCAATCATCTGCGCGCAACGACCACCGACTTCACCTTCACATCCAAGCTGGTGGACGGCAAGTTCCCCGATTATGAGCGTGTCCTGCCGCGCGCGGCAGACAAGGTTATTATCGGCTCGCGGCTGGACCTGCGGCAGGCATTCACCCGCACCGCTATCCTGTCCAACGAGAAATATCGCGGCGTACGCCTGAAGCTGGCGCCGGACGTCATCGAGATCGTTGCCAACAACCCCGAGCAGGAGCAGGCGGAGGAACAGGTGTCGGTCGAGTACCAGGGCGATACAGTGGAGATTGGCTTCAATGTCAGCTATCTGCTGGATGTTCTGGGTGTGCTCAGTGGAGAGAAGGTCAAGCTTTCCATGTCGGACCCAAACAGCAGCGCCCTGCTGGAAGAGTCAGACGATGGCGATTCTCTCTATGTCGTCATGCCAATGCGGCTCTGACGGGGTGTTTTGTTAACCCAACTCCAGATCCACCATATCCGGAACCTGGAGCAGATAACGCTGCAGGATCTGGCGCGCATCAACATTTTTTTCGGCGCCAACGGCAGCGGCAAGACCAGTGTGCTGGAAGCGGTCCACATGCTGGGCATGGCCCGCAGTTTTCGCCAGGGCGCCACTCGCTCCTTGATCACCCATGGCAAACAGGACTGCACGGTATATGGCTTGACCACTGCCGCCACCAGCAGTCGTGGCCGCGTACCTGTCGCAGTTCAGCGCACCCTCTCTGGCGAAGTGCAGATCAAGCTCAGGGGTCAGGCGGTTCGGTCCGTATCAGAGCTCCTCGCGCATTTGCCGTTACAGGTAATCAATGCTGCCAGCTTTGACCTGCTGACAGGGGCACCGGCCGCGCGCCGACAATTTCTCAATTGGGGTGTGTTCCACGTGGAACAACGCTTCTTTGCGGAGTGGCAGCGATTTCAGCGTTGCCTGAAACAGCGCAATAAGCTACTCCGGCATGGTAAACTTGTCCCTTCTGAGTTGTCGGTATGGACTCGCGATCTGGCCGCCAGCGGTGAACGGATTCATGAGTTCCGGCTCCGGTATTTTGAGGCGCTGGCCCCCAGTTTCCGGGCTATTATGGAGCGCCTGGCCCCCTCACTGGGGGGGCTGGAGTTGAGATACCGCAAGGGTTGGGAGAAGTCGCTGAGTTACAGGGAGGCGCTCGAAGTCGGGGCCCAGGCGGATATTGAGCAGGGTTATACCCATATTGGACCCCAGCGCGCAGACATCAAGGTCACAGCCGACGGGTATTCTGCCGCAGAAACACTGTCCCGCGGGCAGCAGAAGCTCGTGGTCTGTGGGCTGAAGTTGGCACAGGGGCAGCTGATGTCTCTCATCCGCGAGGATGTGTCGGCGTGCGTTTACCTGGTCGATGACCTGCCTGCGGAACTGGACGCAAGACACTGCGCGCTGGTCTGTGAAGCGCTCGAAGAATTGCAGGCGCAGGTATTTATTACCTGTGTCGCGAAGTCGGATCTTGAGGGGCTGTGGCCAGCGGGCGTGGCTCCCGCCATGTTTCACGTGGAACATGGCGGTGTGCACTCGGCGGCGATCCCCGATGTTGAGGATGGGGGTGCGCAGATTGCGCGCCGGGAACATCAGGACTGATGAACGGGTTACATGCCGCTCCCGTAGAAAAGCCGCGCAACAAAGGGTTTTACCACCTGAAAGCTGATGTGAGAGTTTTTTGATGAACGAGAATGAGCACAGTTATGATTCCTCCAGCATCAAGGTCCTCAAGGGCCTGGATGCGGTTCGCAAGCGACCGGGCATGTATATCGGTGACACCGATGACGGCACAGGCCTGCACCACATGGTGTTCGAACTTGTTGACAACTCCATTGACGAGGCTTTGGCTGGCCACTGCACCAGGATCGATATCATTATCCATCCAGATGAGTCGGTGACGGTCAGTGATGATGGGCGCGGTGTGCCCACCGAAATGCATGAGGAAGGGGTATCCGCCGCCGAGGTCATCATGACGGTGCTGCACGCCGGTGGTAAATTCGACGACAACTCCTATAAGGTCTCAGGTGGCCTGCACGGTGTTGGTGTTTCAGTGGTTAATGCCCTCTCCGAGGAGTTGACACTCACTATCCGCCGGGAAGGCAAGCGCTACGAACAGCTCTATATCCATGGTGTGCCGCAAGCTCCGCTGGCCATCATCGGCGAAACCGACGGTTCTGGCACCGCTATCCGGTTCCGGCCCTCCCCCGAGACCTTTACCAACATTGAGTTTCACTTTGACCAGCTGGCAAAGCGAGTACGGGAGTTGGCATTTCTCAATTCCGGGGTCAATATACACCTCAAGGACGAACGCTCGGGTCGCGAGGAGAACTACCAGTATGAAGGTGGTTTGCGGGCTTTCGTCGACTATCTGAACCACAACAAGGCTACGGTCAACAAACCGTTCCACTTCCAGTTGGATACAGACGACGGCATTGGCGTGGAAATCGCCCTGCAGTGGAATGATACCTTTGCAGAGAATATCTACTGCTACACCAACAATATCCCGCAGCGGGACGGTGGTACCCACCTTGCAGGCTTTCGCACCGCCCTCACCCGCAGCCTGAACAGCTATATTGAACGCGAAGGGCTGGCCAAGAAGGCCAAGGTGTCGACCACCGGGGATGACGCCAGGGAAGGTCTGACCGGTATTATCTCGGTCAAGGTGCCGGACCCCAAGTTTTCCTCTCAAACCAAGGACAAGCTGGTGTCCTCGGAGGTCAAAACCGCGGTGGAGCAGGCCATGAACGCCCGCTTCAATGATTATCTGCTGGAAAACCCCAGTGAAGCCAAGGCCATTGTGGGCAAAATGCTGGACGCCGCCCGTGCTCGCGAGGCAGCCCGCAAGGCCCGGGACATGACCCGGCGCAAGGGCGCACTGGACATCGCGGGCCTGCCCGGGAAATTGGCTGACTGTCAGGAGAAAGACCCTGCCCTGTCGGAACTCTATCTGGTAGAGGGTGACTCAGCGGGTGGCTCCGCCAAACAGGGGCGCAACAGGAAGTTTCAGGCTATTCTGCCACTGAAGGGCAAGATCCTTAACGTTGAGAAGGCGCGGTTTGACAAGATGTTGGGTTCAGCGGAAGTCGGAACCATCGTCACCGCGCTGGGCTGCGGGATCGGCAAGGACGAGTTCAATGCCGACAAGTTGCGTTACCACAGCATCATTATCATGACTGACGCGGATGTCGACGGCTCGCATATTCGTACTCTGCTGCTGACCTTCTTCTTCCGCCAGATGCGGGAACTGATCGACCGCGGCCATATATTCATTGCCCAGCCGCCCCTCTACAAGATTTCCCGCGGTAAGCAGAGCCAGTACCTCAAGGACGACGAAGCGCTGAACAGCTATCTCACCCAGGGCGCGCTGGAGGGGGCGGCGATTATCGTGAACCCGGAGGCACCGCCGGTTACCGGTGCCGGGCTCGAGGAGCTGGTTGCCCGTTTCCGCAAGGTGGCGGCCACCATCGAACGGTTGGGTCGCCTGTACGCTCCGCCGGTACTCTGGCAGCTGGTGTACGGTGGCACCCTGATGCCGGAAGAGATGCAGGATGAAGCCGCTGTCATTGCTTTTGCAGAGCAGCTGAGTGAGCGCTTGCTAACCGTGGCGCCCAAGGGTGCCGAGTATACGGTGACTGTGCGCAAGGATCATGAGCGCCAGAGTCACTACCCGGTGGTCAAGCTCCTGGCACACGGTGTGGAAACCGAGAAAGAATATCGCCACGAGTTCTTCTCTTCAGGTGAGTACCGCAGCATGGTGGCCCTGGGGCAAACCCTCAATACCCTGATCGACGAGGATGGCTACTTCCAGCGCGGCGACAAGACTCTCGTCACCCGGAGTTTTGAAGAGGGGCTCAGCTGGCTGATGAGCGAGGCCCGCAAGGGCTACAACATTCAGCGCTACAAGGGCCTCGGGGAAATGAATCCGGACCAGCTGTGGGAAACCACCATGGACCCGGAGGCGCGTCGCATGCTGCAGGTTACAGTCGAGGACGGCATGGCGGCAGACCTGATCTTCACCACTCTGATGGGAGACCATGTCGAGCCCCGACGGGAGTTTATCGAAGAGAACGCACTTTCGGTTGCCAACCTGGACGTTTGAGCCACGCCGCTCTTCTGATCAGTTTCACGTTCAGCCGAGCTAGATCAGCTCGTAAAGTTGAGATTCGGCTGTGAGAAAGGGTAGCTTGTGAAAAAATAGTTAATAGTATGGACCTAAGGTGTTCCGCTTGATATTTTAGGTCCACACTAATTTCACAATGGACCTAAATCATGGCGCCGCAGTATAGCTCACTCTCCGGCAGCGCTGCACTGGCCTACGCAGAGGCCTATGAGCAGGCGCTGTCACAGCGCAGAAATGAACAGCGCGGAAACTTTGACTTCCTGAAAAAAAACCTGTCTGGCAGAGACTACTGGTACCTTCGCTTTCGTCTGTCGGGGACAGAAAGATCCTTCTACCTTGGCCAGGACTCTCCTGATCTTCGTGCTGCTATCGAGCGCCAAAAGGCGCTTTGGAAGGAAGGTCAGTCAAGTTCCATCCACCGCGAAAAAGCGGTGGCAATGGCGCTCGCTGCGGGCTGCACACCCACACCACACCGCGCCTACAAAGTGCTTAAGGCCGTCGAGATCGCTGGGTATTTCGACGCGGGCGGTGTGCTCATAGGCTCCTTTGCGTACATCGCCATTGGCAATATCCTGAGTTGTGCGTGGCCTGCCTACACGACCGTGACACAGGACGTGGACCTCGCCGTCTCGGACAAGGCGATGCTGGTTCTGCCCAAGCGCCAGCCGATCAAGGATGTGTTGCTCGACGCTGAACAGGGATTACTGGAAGTACCCATGTTCGACCCGAAGTCGCCCGCGACGAGCTTCAAAATTCGTGGCAGCGTGTTTCGCCTAGACCTGATCACCCCGCAAGAAGGCAAACCGGAGGGTGGTGCCAGATACGTGCGGGCCGTGGATGGATATGCGCAGCCACTGATTTTCATCGATTACCTACTGGAGGATACGGTGAAAGCCTTGTTGCTGCACAAGGACGGCGTGTTGGTCAATGTGCCCAGTCCGGCGCGATACGCGCTGCACAAAGTCGTCATTGCCCGGCGCCGCAACACGGGCCAAGCTGTCAAGGCCAGGAAAGACATGCAACAGGTTGTACCGCTTCTCGCTTGCCTGCTCCAGGAGCGCCCCGGCGATGTGTGGCTGGCCATAGATGCTGCCAGGGACTATCCAGGGAGTGCGTTCTTGCGAGATCTGAGGGCTGGGCTGGGAAAATTGGCCAAAGAGGAGCCGGGTTTGTCGCCCGTGCATGAATACTGTCTATGAGCAGATGAAATACCCCTGACCGCGGAGATGTTGGCGGCCAACAATTCATGATCATAATTCGATGAAGCCGTCAGTTATGCGACCATCGCGCTGGCGGATGAACCAGGCCCGATCAATCGGCCGGTATGTTTTTGGGTGTCACAGACCCCTGTTGGTTCTCACGCTGTTTGAAAATTTGTCACCGTATTGGGACCTGGCAGCCGATCTTTTTGATGTCTTGATTTTGCAACTGGTTTCGTTCTGTCGAGCAGGGCGAACCTGGTGACATTTTGTAATGTGAGCTTGCTATGGAAGGCCGCTTCCAACGACGAAAAATGCGATTCGGGCAACGGCAGTTAACACCTCAAAGACGTCATTCACCGCTCGTGCAGTGGGAGCATTTCGTACGCTCGCAGCGGTCGGTGGGCTTCGATACTAATCCGCGAGTTGCTTGTCGACAGATTGATTGAACGCTGCCAGCGCCCCCTCGAAGCGACCAAAGTTCAAATGCTGCTTGGCGCCACTGAGAAGGCCGCTCTGAATTCCCTCGGCCAGGTCGAAGTCTTCGATTAGCGTCTTGATTGTAAGATTGTGATTCTTGGTCCAGTAATCATGACGCTCTGAGGTATTTGCCTGCTTTGGGATCATGGTGGACAGTTCCAGGCACGTGCGGTCGGCCGCAACAGGCGAACTCTGTATCCAGATAAAATGGTCTTCCTGAACGAGGAACTGTGAGGTCGGAAAAACGCTGTATAGCACGTTGGCGTGCTCGCCCAAGACCCACTCATCAACAGGCTGTTGCTTGAGTTCAGGCAGTGTGCTGCGGGGAAGAATAGAACAAATGTGGGGTCCAAAGCAGCGATAGGATGACAGATTGTCGAGGAATAGCGGGGCAATTGTATTCCTGTGCGCTACACGGAAGTGGTAGGCTTCAAGCCCTCCTTCCACCAGCAGTTTCCAGTTAGCGGGAATGTTCAGGATGACACTGTCAAAAATCACGTGATCATTCGCACCCATGGATTCGATGTATTCCGCCATCCTCCCCAAGTGCCCCGGCACGTCGATATTTTCAGCCCCTTCTGCCAGACTAACCCAGATCCAACCTGCGTGCTCCTCGCATGGTACAAAGTGCAAACTGTGTTCTGCGCGATTCAGGCCGGGAAAGCCGTTTTTCTCATGAGGTACGGCAATCAGCTCACCAGTGTTGCTCCAGGTCCACGCATGGTAGGGGCAGCTGAATCTGTGCTTGCATCCCGACGATTCCGGTACCAGTTGCGCGCCTCGATGACGACAGAGGTTGTAGAACGCCCGAACCCTGCCGTCCCGGTCGCGGGTAAGTAACAGAGCGGCCCCGCCTACCTCACGAGTAACAAAAGAACCGGGACCAGGAAGCGAGGAAACATGGGCAGCAATCTGTGGCAGCCGGCGATGGATACGGTCACGCTCCCGCGTGAAAACCGCCTCGGAAAGATACCGCTCGCAATCAATTTTGACCCAGTGTTCATCAAGGAAAGGCGAGCTGCACTCGTGCAGTTCGACCAGTTCCTTCAGCAAGGCTACCTCTATTTCTCTGTCCATTGTGTTATCCCCGCATACGACTTACCAATCGGTAGGTAAAAGTATTACTTACCGAATGGTAGGGGGTCAAGTACTGCGATACACTCTCGCCTGATAACCTGGGAGAATGCGCCAGTCCATGTCAACACGCGAACAGTTCATAATCACCGCCCAGCGCCTGTTCGCCGCCAAGGGTTTTTATGGTGTCAGTATCGCGGCCATCGCCGAGCAGATGGGGCTCACCAAGCAGGCCCTGCTCCATTATTTTGGCAGTAAGGAGAAGCTGTACGGCGAAGTACTGCAGGCAATTTCAGATGAGCTGATGTCAGCCACTCAGGAGATAATCGAGAGAGAACCTGACGCAGCAGAACGCCTGGCAGCTCTAATAGAGGCACAGCTGAGAAACCTGATGAGCGACCAGGACTCCGCACGCCTGATCATGCGGGAGCTACTGGATAATGAACAACGGGCAAGCAAGGCTGCCAGCTGGTACCTGCAGCCCTATCTGGAGACTCTGGTGGATACTGCTTTGATGATCGATGCACACCGGACAAAAACCCGTGGGCAGGCTTTGGCGATGGTGTATCAGTTACTGGGGGCTGCCCATTACTTTGCTGTTTCAGGGCCCACTTTGACCCGGATGTTTGGCTCCAGAGTGTTCAAAGAGGTATCCGATAACTACGAAAATGAACTACGGGCGTTGATACTGACGAGGTTAGCTCAATGACCGCCTATAGGACAAAGCGGCCGCTGTAACGAGGTCAGACAACACCACAGGTGGTTTCCGCCGGTCAGGGGCTCGGCAGCATCTGGACAGGCGGAGCGCCGAACTTGTGGCAAGCGGGCCCGTCGGGAACAACCTGCGCTGGCAGTCTGGGACGTGGTGGCCGCAGCGAAACCGGGACACTTGGTAAAAGGTGCGCTACTGGGCTTTAATAGCCGCTCTGCAACGATGACTGGCGGCCGGGAGCTGACGGCAGATGATAGAACTTTGTGGTATAGCCGTTCGTGCCCGCTCCAGGGCGCCGATGGTCGCCTGCGAGCGGGCACGGGTGACCCCGGAGCGCGGCGTTGAGGGGGACTTTCGCGGCAAGCCTGGCCGGCGCCAGGTGACCGTGCTGAGCAGTGAGAGCTGGGCCAGGGCCTGTGCCGAGCTGGGGGAAGCGTTGCCGTGGATGACACGTCGGGCCAACCTGCTTGTCAGTGGCCTGGAGTTCACCCCCGCGCATGTGGGGAGCACTCTGCGTATCGGCGACCTGGTACTGCAGATTACCCGGGAAACCGATCCCTGTGAGCGCATGGATCAGGCTCGGCCCGGGCTGCGGGCCGCCCTGGAGCCGGACTGGCGCGGCGGAGTCTGCTGCCGGGTTATCGTCGGCGGCGAAATCACGCTCGGCCAGCGCGGCGACGTGTTCAGCCCAGGGTCGTGACTGCCGCCGCCAGAGCAATGACCAGCACCGCACAGGCAATGGTTGGCAACAATACCTGGTTGCCGAGCGTCGCCCCGCCCAGGATGCGGCAGTAAACCCCCTTCATTACGGTATTGGTCGCCGCGGCCAGGCAGATACACATCAGCACCAGCCCGGCAGACAGCTGTGCCTCTGCCTTCGGTGCCAGCGACAGCACTATCGGGTCGACATCGGCGACTCCGGTCACGATCGACAGCAGGAAGAGCCCCTGCTCCCCAAACCACGCCAGCAGCCCCTCGACCGCCACCATGACCACGGCGAGCAGTGCACCGAACTGCAGTGCCGGCAGCAGTTGAAACGGGTTGCTCACGGTTGGTTGCTTGACCTCGCCCTTCTGCGGATGTCGCAAATGCCACAGGGCCATGCCCAGCAGCATCAGCATGCCGCTGCCGAGAGGCAGCAAGGCAGGCAACAACAGGTCGCGCTTGAGGACAAAAATAACCACCAGCACCCGGCTGAACATGGTGCTGCAGGCGACCAGTATGCCCGCCGTGAGTGCCCTGGTCTGGCTGTCGTGCTGGTGCAGGCGTGACAGGCTGACGGTCACCGCCGTTGAGGAGGCGAGCCCCCCTGCCAGCGAAGTGACCAGAATCCCGCGCCGGGGGCCGACCAGGCGCATGGCAAAGTAACCCAGCAACGACAGGCCCGAAATCAGTACCACCATCCACCACAGGCGCCAGGGGTTGATGGCGCCCCAGGGCCCGAAATCCTGGTCTGGCAGTAGCGGCAGCACGACCACGGAGACCACCAGAAACTGGAGGGTACCCGTCAGCTCCTGGCGATCCAGCACTTGTACCCAGTGGTGCAATGTCTCCTTCAGGTGCAGCAGCAGCGCCAACAGCACAGCGCTCGCCGCCGCCGGCAATGCCAGCTCAAACGCCGGCATGGCTCCCAGCCAGTAGGTCGCCATTGCCGCAACGGCCGTGGTGATACTCACATCCCCGTCGCGGCGGGACTCCTGTACATAGCCCGCGGCCAACAGCAGTCCCAGGGGAATGAATACCAGCGCACAGATCAGCGCCGCCTGCTGCGGGACCAGCGTCGTGGAGACCACCGCGACCACCGCGCCCAGTAGCGCCAGCAGGGTAAAGGTGCGGATGCCCGCGACACGGCCGCCTTCAGAGTGGCCCCGATGGTGCCAGCCGCGTTCGCTTCCCACCAACAGGCCAATACCGAGAGCAATCCCCAGACTGCTGAACTGGCCGAGCAACTGTGAGTAGTCTGGTATGTCCATTGGTTCCTGTATCAGTGCTGGTGGCCCTGCCGTTTGGGGACCGGCAAGGTCTCGCTCTTCGGTCCCGCCAGTTTACCCCGTCGTGCCGGTTGACCGTAGTCCGGATCGGCGCTGACGCGGCGGGCAACTTCGCCCTCCGGGTGCCGATACCAGCCGGGGTCCCGGAAGTCCCCTGCCGCCAGGCCGTCCCGGACCTTCACTACCGTGAACATGCCGCCCATCTCGATATTGCCGAACGGCCCCTTGCCCATCATCATCGGCAGGGTATTCGGCGGCCCGGTCATGTGGCCGCTGTCGGTATGGTCCTGATGCTCGCCCATGCCGTGCTCGCCCATCGCCATATAGCCTGGCAGCAGGGTGCGTATCTTCTCCTCTACCCCATCCTGGTTCACGCCCAGGGTGTTGGGCAGATCGTGGCCCATGGGATTCATGGTGTGATGTGACATGTGGCAGTGGAAGGCCCAGTCACCGGGTACCCCGACAAATTCGATATCGCGCATCTGGCCGACACCGATGATTTCCGTCACCTCGCTGCGCCACTGCTCCCGGGGCCAGCGCCCGCCGTCGCTGCCAGTCACCTGGAATTGTACGCCGTGCAGGTGGATCGGGTGGTTCCACATGGAGAGGTTGCCCAGCCGGATACGCACCCTTTCGCCGCTGGCTGCGACCAGGGTGTCTATGGCCGGGAACACCTTTGAATTCATGGTCCAGAGGTCGAACTCCACCATGACTGCCGGGTCCGGTCGGGAGGTGCCGGGGTGCATGGCCCAGTTGTGCAACAGGATGGCGTAGTCGCGATCGATGGGTTCGGGCTCACCGTCTTTGGGATGAATAATGAACAGCCCCATCATGCCCATGGCGAGCTGCACCATTTCGTCCGCGTGGGGGTGGTACATGTGGGTCCCGTGCTGCTGCAGGGTGAATTCGTAGACGAAGGTTTCGCCCGGCTGGATGGCGGGCTGGGTCAGGCCGGAAACCCCGTCCATGCCGGATGGCAGGATCAACCCGTGCCAGTGGATACTGGTGTGCTCGGGCAGCCGGTTGCTGACATAGATCCTGACCCGGTCGCCTTCGACGGCCTCCAGGGTCGGTCCCGGGCTGGTGCCGTTATAGCCCCAGCACTTCGCCTTCGAACCCGGGGCAAATTCGTGCTCGATTTCTTCTGCCACCAGGTGGAATTCCTTGACCCCGTCGACCATGCGATGAGGCAGGGTCCAGCCGTTGGGGGTGTGCACGGGCCTGTAGCCCTGCGGGTCGCGGTGGCCTGCTGAGGGCTCGCCTTGGTTGTTGTGAACGTGGCCGCTGTCGGCCATTGCCCGGGTGATGGCCAGTGCCGGCAATACGCTGCCGCTGGCCAGCAGGAAGTCTCTGCGCTTCATCAGTGGTGTCTCCCATGGTGCTGGTGCTGTTCATGTTGTTCCGGTGTCTGCTCGCTGTTCTCGGGAGGGGCAATTGCTGACACATCCAGCTGGCCCGAGCCCGCTGGAGTTGCAGCGCGTCCCGCCGTGCTCGCGAGCTCTACCTGCTGGTGCCAGTAATCCCCGAGCGTGGCGACATGCTCGCGCCAGGCGTTGAGTTCGGCCTGTTTGCTGGCGAGCAGGTTGAATACGCCATCGAGCATGAAATTGACGCGGTCCTGGCGTGCAGCGACCTCCTCCGCCAACGCTGGCAGGAGCGCTTTCTCCCTGATCTCTATCGCGGCCCTGATCCGGGACAGCGCTTCCAGATGCAGGCGCAACTGCCGCGGCAGCTGGTCGCGCAGGGTCGCCTCCCTTGCTGCCAGCAGCTCCAGTTCTGCGGCCAATGCCAGCCGGGTCCCCGCGTTTCGGTGCCAAAGCGGCAAGCGGAAAGCGAGTTCGGGTCCTGTTGCCCGCTCGTCGCCAGCACGCTCATGCTCCACCCCGACCTCCGCATCGTCCAGCCAGCTCTCCCCTCTGGCGTTGTCACTCACGCTCAACAATCGCTGTCGCTCCCAGGCCAGTCTTTGCAGCTCGGGATGTGTATCCAGCACTTGCGCGATCAGTTGCTTGGAATCGGGCTCTTCAGCCGCTGGCAGTGGCAACGAGGCAGGTACCGTCCAGTCCTCATGGGGCAGCGCCAGTTGCTGTGCGAGCAGGATTCGAGCCCGGTCCCGCTGGCGCTCGGCGTCCAGCAGCTCGAGGCGAGCCTCAGCGGCGCCGCGCGCGAGTTCAGCGCGCTGCAGCGGTGTGATATTGCCGGCGGCATCGAAGCGAGTGCCCAGTTCGTCGGCCCACAGGGCAGTGTCGGAAGCGCGGGCCTGCACCTGCAATCCCTGCTCCGCAGTCACCAGGGCATACCAGGCTGCCTCGGTGTCCAGAGCCAGTTGCTGCAGGGTATCGGCCAGTGACAAGACAGCGAGCTCGTAATCGGCCGCGGCTATCCGCTGGCGCGCGGGTCGCAGCATCACAGCCGCCAGGCTCTGCGCCAGACCCAGCGTCAGCTCGTTGCTGCCGCCGCTGACATCAAGCCAACTCAGGGACAGGCTCGGGTTGAGCAGTTCACTGGCGCGAACGACATCGGCGGCGGCGATATCGAGGCGCGCATACTCGGCCCTGACCGAAGGGTGGAACAGGATGGCTGCCCGGACCGCCTGTGCTCGCGTCAGCTCGCCCCGGAACCGGTCCCGGGTGACACTGGTATCCAGCCCGCGGGCCAGAAGCACTTCCCGCGCCCGCTCTGCCCCATGGTCCGGTGGCTGGCTGGCGCATGCCGCCAGCATCACCAGCACCAGCGCCAGCCCGAGACGGCGGGCGCAGTTTGCGTATTTCATCTGTGAGTTCTCCAGCTGTAGAGATTGATCCCTGCGCATGTGCCAGGGATGTCAGGTACATCAGGCTGGAGTGTGCGCGGGCGGTCTGAGCAATGGCAGCGGGTGTGGGTTCAGCGGGCCGGCAACGATACTGCCGGAGGCCACGCGACCGGGTGGCAGTGATGCGGCGGGTGCGGCTGTCAGGGGCAGCGCAACAGCGGCACAGGCCAGCTTGCAGGCAAGGTCGCAGCCGTTGCAGTCTCCCGATGCCTGCAGTTCGTGGCTGGCATGCTGGCCCTTGCCGCTTGTGTGATGCTGCGTGGAGGTGCCGGAATCTGCTGTTGTGGCAGCCGCCGGCTCACAGTGCTGGTGCTGCCCCGCCGAGACGCCGACAGGCAGTACCAGTAACAACGCGAGCAAAAGGCGGAGTATCATGCGGGAATGATAGCGCATTCAGCAGCTCTCTTACAGTCGACCCGGCTTCGGCCCCTCTAACGCATGGATATGCTGCCGTCACTGTTGCCTCCAGCACTGGAACCGTGGGCGGCCATGGTGCTGGTCCTGTGTTCGGTTCTCGCCTCGATGATCACCGCCAGCCTCGGGGCGGGTGGGGGCCTGTTGCTGCTGTTGCTGCTGGCGTTGTGGTTGCCGCCGGCAGCTCTGATCCCGGTTCACGGCATTGTCCAGCTTGGCTCCAATAGCGGCAGGGTACTACTGACCTGGCGCCACATCGACTGGCGCCTGATAGCGTTCTTTGCGCCGGGAGTCGTCGCAGGTGCGCTGCTCGCAGCGTGGCTGCTGGTTGAGCTGCCAGAGTGGCTCTGGCAGCTGACGATCGCCTGCTTTGTCCTGTATCTGTGCTGGGGACCGCGCCTGCCCCGACTGGCCCTGGGCGTGACCGGCACCTTTGTGGCGGCGGCGCTGACGAGTTTTGCCAGCATGTTTGTCGGCGCCACCGGGCCTCTGGTTGCGGCATTTGTGAAACAGGTCCATAGCGACCGTTTTGCCACTGTTGCGACTTTTTCTGTGGCGATGACGTTGCAGCACGCGCCCAAGGCGCTGGTATTCGGGTTTGCGGGCTTTGTCTTTCTGGATTGGCTGGCCTTTATCGCGGTAATGATCAGCGCCGGGCTGGTGGGTACCTGGATCGGTATCCACCTGCTGCACTATATCAGTGACCGCCGCTTCGCCGTGGCGCTGAACCTGTTGCTGACGTTGCTGGCCATGCGCCTGTTGTGGCAGGCAGCTGCGGGATTCGTCGATTGAAGCCGCTCTCTGCCCCTGTATTCAGGAGTCTGCTGCAGTAAACAGCAGGCGCGTGGCGCCGCTATCGTCGATCACATCGAACACCGGCCGCAATGCCATGCCGATGCGCATGGCACCCGGTTCCACCCCGACCAGCGCGCTGTTCATGTTGAAGCCCTCCGCCAGGGTCACGATCGCAAGGTTCTGAGGTGCCGGCCGCGCGAACTCGGGCAGGGTGGGAATGCGCGCCAGGGTGAAACTGCAGAGGGTGGCTTGCCCTGAAATCTCTGTCCAGGTCAGCGCGACCGAGCAGCATTGCGGGCAGTGCCGGCGCGGGTAGAAGACCCAGCTGCCGCAGTGGTCGCAGCGGGGAACGAGGATACGCCGATCCCGCAGGCCGTCCCAGAACGGCTTGCTGATGCTAGTCGGGCGGGGTACCGGTTGCTGCATGATCATGCCCCCACCAGGATCAGGGCGCCCTGCTCGCTCATGACCCCGCCGGTTCCGGAGACAAAGGCGGTGTCGTGCAACGGCAGCTGCCGGGCACCGGCCCGTCCGCGGATCTGGGTGACGGCCTCGATCAGCTGCGACATGCCCCCGGCGGTGCCTGCCTGCCCGAAGGACAGCTGCCCGCCGTGGGTGTTCAGCGGGAAATCTCCCCGCCAGGTCAGGTCGTGCTCGCGCAGGAACGCCATGCCCTCGCCCTTGGCGCAAAAGCCGGCATCTTCCAGACTCAGCAACACGGTGATGGTATAGCAGTCATAGATCTGGGCCATGTGCATGTCGGCGGGCTGCAGGCCGGACATGGCAAAGGCGCGCCGGGCTGCGGCCGCGATCGGGGTCACGGTCATGTCCCGCGCGTAGCTCGGGGACTTGAAATCCAGTTGCTCGCCACAGCCGCGAATGGCCACCGGTCGCTGCGCGCAGTTGCGGGCAATGTCGCCGCTGGCGACAATGAAAGCCGCGCCCCCGGCCACCGGCATGACGATTTCCAGCAAACGCAACGGATCCGCCACCAGCTTGCTGGCAAGGACGTCGTCGATGGTCAGCGGCTGGCCATAAAACAGCGCCTCGGGGTTGGCCTGTGCGTTGCTGCGCTGGGCAACCGCGATTGTGGCCATGGCAACCGGGTCGTAGCCATGGCGATGGGCGTACTGCTGGGCAATCATGGCATAGCCGGTATTCTGGCCGACATGGCCATAAGGGATGTCGAACTCGGCCTCGGGTGCGCCGTAGTGATTGCTGTGGGCGCCGAAGCGCATGGCCAGGGCGCGGGCGGCAGGGTCTGCATCGGGGTCTTCGGGCGCCAGGCGCGCGGGCAGCACGCAGAGCACGGCGCGGCACAGCCCCAGCTCGATCGCTGCGGCGGCGCGCCAGGCCATGGCCACCGCGCTGGTGCCGCCGAGATCGACGACTTCGGCGAAGCTGAGCCTGATCCCGAGGTACTCTGCGACTACCGCCGGCACGAACGCCGAGGCCTCGTTGAAGTGGGCGCCGTTGACTGCCAGGCCATCCAGGTCCTGCAACCCCAGGCCGGCATCCGCCAGCGCCTGGCCCGCGAGATCGGCAATCTGCTGCAGATGGAACATCCGCGGCGCGGTCGCGTATTTCTCGGGTCTGTATTGTGCGCAGCCAACGATGGCTGCCTGTCCTCTGAGTCCCACGGGCGTCCCTTGTCAATCCTGGTGGGCCGATGATGCGGCAGAACGCAGCCGGGTAAAACGTCGCGCCCCGGACAGCCATAGGAAATTTGCAACTGGCTCGGGCGGGTAAACCAGGGACGCCGGAGACATCGCGGCGGGCAGCGGGTTGGGCGTTTTCTTGATCCTGCGCATGGCAATATCGGGCGCCGGTGTTACCGGGGCCGGACCCGACACAATATCTGGTAGGCCCAGGGCAAAAAAAGCCCGGCATGTGGTTGTCCGGCTTGCCACCGGCGGGGACCTTCGCGCACACTAGGACGGGTCTGCAGGTCACGGGAGCAAGAGTCATGGGGGAAGTCGTCAAGGCTTTGCACACGGTAGTCGATATTGGCCTGCAGGATGCCTCGCTGGATATCTGGGACCGGAAATATCGCCTCCAGGATCGCGCCGGCAAGCCGGTTGATCGCGATATCGCGGACACCCTGAAACGGGTCGCCCGCGCCCTGTCCGAGGTCGAGGAAACCGACAGCGCCCGCAAGCAGTGGTACCAGCGTTTCCTTTGGGCCCTGCAGAACGGCGCGCTGCCCGCGGGCCGGATCATTTCCAACGCCGGGGCGGAGGCCTGGAAACCGTCTACCTCGACCATCAATTGCACGGTCTCGGGTACCATCACCGATTCCATGGACGACATCCTGCAGAAGAACCACGAGGCCGGCATGACCCTCAAGGCCGGCTGTGGCATCGGCTATGAGTTCTCCACCCTGCGGCCGCGGGGCGCCTACGTCAGCGGTGCCGGCGCCTATACCTCCGGGCCGCTGTCGTTCATGGATATCTACGACAAGATGTGTTTTACCGTGTCCTCGGCCGGCGGGCGCCGCGGCGCCCAGATGGGCACCTTTGACATCCATCACCCGGATGTCATGGACTTCATTCGCGCCAAGCGCGAAGACGGTCGCCTGCGGCAGTTCAACCTGAGCCTGCTGATCACCGACGAATTCATTGAGGCCGTGAAGAGCGACGCGGACTGGTCGCTGAGCTTCCCGGTGACCGCCAGGGAAGTAGAGGAATCGGGCATGGACCTGGCCAATGACCCGCTGGTGCTCTGGCGCGCGTTCCCGGTCACCAAGGGCTATGTCAGCAATGAACGTGGCGAGGTTGCCTGCAGGGTCTACAAGACAGTGCCGGCGCGCAGGCTGTGGGACATGATCATGGCTTCCACCTACGATTTTGCCGAGCCGGGTTTCATCCTCATCGACCGGGTCAACCAGATGAACAACAACTGGTGGCAGGAGAACATCCGCGCGACCAACCCCTGCGTCACGGCCGACACCTGGGTGCAGACTGCCGATGGTCCGCGGCAGGTTGCGGACCTGATCGGCCAGCCCTTCCGCGCCCGTGTGGATGGCCGCGACCATGCTACAGGCGCTGAAGGCTTCTTTCGCACGGCAACCAAAGCCGTCCTGCGGCTGCAGACTCGCGAAGGTCCCGCCCTGCGGCTTACTGCTGACCATCGCGTGCGGCGGGTATCCGCCCTCACCCGCTGGCGTTTGGAAACCGAGTGGTGCGAGGCGGGCGCGCTGCGAGCTGGCGACCAGGTTTTGCTCAACGACCATCGCAGCGGCGCCAATTGGCAGGGTGCATACTCCCGGGACGAAGGCTATCTGATCGGGCTGCTACTTGGCGATGGCACGCTGAAGGCCGACAAGGCGGTACTGTCTGTCTGGCCGCGGCCCCTGGCGGTCAATGAGGGTGGTACTGGAGACGGTGTCGAGGGTGTTATGGCGGCGGCGTTGGCGGCCGCACGCAGCCTGCCCCATCGGGCAGACTTCGCCGGCTGGCAAAAAGTGGCCGGGCGCGACGAGTACCGCCTGGCCACCGGCGCCCTGCGCCAGCTGGCGCTGGAGCTCGGCATGGCGCCGGGAAACAAGACCCTCACACCGCGGGCGGAGGCTTCCTCCAGCGAGTTTCACTGCGGCCTGTTGCGGGGGCTGTTCGACGCCGACGGATCGGTGCAGGGCTCGCAGGAGAAAGGCGTCAGCGTGCGTCTTGCCCAGTCCGATATGGCGACCCTCGAAGCGGCACAGCGAATGTTGCTGCGCCTGGGCATCAACTCGACGCTGTACCGCGAGCGGCGCAAGGCCGGTGCAGCACTGCTGCCCGACGGCCGTGGCAGCAGAGCGACCTTTGCCACCCGTGCACAACACGAATTGGTCATCAGTGGCGCCAACCTGGTTGGATATGCCGGGCGCATAGGGTTTGCCGATACCGCCAAGCAGGCGCGACTGGACGCCGCGTTGGCGGGTTACTCCCGCAGCCTGAACCGGGAGCGGTTTGTGGCCACGGTAGCCTCTGTCGAACCGGACGGCGTCGAGGACGTCTACGATGTGCAGGTTCCCGGCATCAATACCTTCGACGGCAATGGTCTGCACGCCCACAACTGCGGCGAACAACCGCTGCCCCCCTACGGCAGCTGCCTGCTGGGCTCCATCAACCTGACCCGGCTGGTGCTGGACCCGTTTACCGACAAGGCCCGCTTCGACTGGG
Source organism: uncultured Haliea sp. (assembly GCA_963974125.1). Classification (GTDB taxonomy): domain Bacteria; phylum Pseudomonadota; class Gammaproteobacteria; order Pseudomonadales; family Halieaceae; genus Haliea. The sequence goes on from CAXBCH010000001.1 coordinate 138,128, forward strand.
ATCGCTACCGCGAGGTGGTCGCCGTGTTCACCCGCATGCTCGACAACGTGGTGGAAATCAACGGCCTGCCGCTGGAGCAGCAGCGCCATGAAATCATGCACAAGCGTCGCCACGGCATGGGTTTTCTGGGCCTGGGCTCCACCATCACCATGCTGGGCATGTGCTACGGCGACGAGGCCTCGGTGGAGTTCACCGAGGAAGTATCCCGGGAAATGGCCCTGGTGGGCTGGCAGCAGGGCATTGCCCTGGCCGAGGAGAAGGGGCCGGCGCCGATCATGGAGGAGCTGTTCGAGGTGACCCCGGAAATGCTGGCGGCGCGACCGGAAATGGCGCGGGACGGCGTCAGCGTCGGCGGCCGCCTGCCCGGCAGGGTGTTGCACGCGCGCTACAGCCGCTACATGCAGCGGGTGGCGGAGGTTGCACCGGAACTGGTGGAGGAACTGGCAGCCAAAGGTTCCCGCTTCACCCACCATTCATCCATCGCCCCCACCGGCACCATCTCCCTGTCGCTGGCCAATAATGCCAGCAATGGCATCGAGCCCAGCTTCGCTCACCACTACGCGCGCAATGTGATTCGCGAGGGCCGCAAGAGCAAGGAGAAGGTCGATGTGTTTTCCTTTGAGCTGCTGGCCTACCGCAGCCTGGTGAATCCGCGGGCGATGCCCTATAGCGAACACGAAGAAGAAAAGCTGCCCGACTATTTCATCGTCGCCGACAGCGTGAGCCCCAAACAGCACGTGGATATCCAGGCGGCCGCCCAGAAGTGGGTGGACTCCTCCATTTCCAAGACCGCCAATGTACCCACGGATTACCCCTTCGAGGATTTCAAGGATATCTATCTCTATGCCCACGCCAAGGGCCTCAAGGGTTGCACTACCTTCCGCTTCAACCCGGAGGCCTTCCAGGGCGTACTGGTGAAGGAGCAGGACCTGGAAAACACGGTATACCAGTTTACCCTCGAGGATGGTTCCGTAGTGGAACTCAAAGGCAACCAGGAAGTGGAATACGACGGTGAGATGCACACGGCGGCGAACCTGTTCGATGCCCTGAAAGAAGGCTATTACGGCAAGTTCTGAGCCCGGAGAGAGCAATGACGGTAAAAATTGGCAGCAAGATTGTCAGCTACAAGGTGCTGCAGCAGGGCGCCACCCCGGAACCGGTCGCCGGTGAGCAGGACGCGGTCCCCGCCAGCAATGTGGTGCACATGCACGAAGCCTTCCAGCGGCCTGAACGGCTGGTGGGCTCGACCTATAAAGTAAAGACGCCGATGTCGGAGCATGCCCTCTACATCACGGTGAACGATGTGATTCTCAACGAGGGTACCGAGCACGAGTTGCGGCGCCCTTTCGAGGTCTTTATCAACTCCAAGAACATGGAGCACTTCCAGTGGGTGGTGGCGCTGACCCGGCTGATCTCGGCAGTCTTCCGCAAGGGTGGCGATGCCACCTTCCTGGTTGAAGAGTTGAAAGCGGTGTTCGACCCGCGCGGCGGCTACTTCAAGAAGGGCGGCGTGTTCATGCCCTCGATCGTCGCGGAAATCGGCTACGCGATCGAAGATCACATGAAGCACATTGGCCTGATAGAGTCGAAGCTGGACGAGCACCAGCAGAAATTCATCGACCAGAAACGCCGTGAACTCGCAGGCAGTGGGAATAGTGTGGAACCCGCTGGAGCGGAATCTCAGGAGGACGAGGACTCGCCGTTTCCGCCGGGCGCCAGCCTTTGCTACAAGTGCAGCACTCGCGCGGTGGTCCTGCTGGATGGCTGCATGACCTGCCTGAACTGCGCAGACTCCAAGTGCGGGTAGACACTTGCTGAACACCGGAGACAAGCTGGACGGCTATGTCCTCGACAACATGGAGGGGGCGGTCGACCAGGCTGCGTTCCTGGCGCGCACCGAGACCCCGGTCGCCATCATCGGTGCACGCGGCACCGGCAAGATGTACATCGCCCGTATCCTTCACGCCCAGGCCGGTGGCGGCGCCGATACCCTGGTCGCGATTGACTGCCGCGAATTCCGCGGCCGGGATGATGCCAACCGCCGCATTCGCCAGGCCCTGCTGACTGGCGCGGGGAAAACCCTGGTTTTGAAGTCACCGCAGCTGATGAACACCGATGCCCAGCTGAAGCTGGCGCGACAAATGGCAACCCGGCTCCTTGCGGACACTGAAAAACCCGCGTACCTGCCAGCTGTGCGTTTCGTGGCGCTGTTTCCAGACAGCCTGCAGGCGCTGGTGGCGGCAGGGGTATTGCAGCGCAAACTGGCGAGCGTGTTTGCGGCCTACCCGATTCGGGTGCCGCCAATGCGCCACCGCCAGCGGGCGATTCTGCGCTGGGCCCACAAGATTCTGTCCCAGGAATGTGCCAGCCGGAATATAACGATCAAGGGCTTTACGCCGGAAGCAGAGCAGGCCATGCGCCAGCATCCCTGGCACGGCAATATCAGTGAAATTCGCCAGCGGGTAGTGAGGGCCCTGGAGCAGAAGCCGGGTGGGGATTGGCTGACGCCGGTGGATCTCAGGCTGTATCTGGGTGACCGGGCGAGCAGTGGTAGCCTGGAGCCACCACTGCGCACTTTTGCCGGCGACGCCGCCGCCAGCGGTGGCTATAGTCCCAGCGCCCGCGAAGAACTGGAGCTGGTACTGGCCGAACGGGTGAACCAGCTGTTGCTGGCGCAGACACCGCTGCCCCTGGGCGCCTGGCTGGAAGACGAAATCGTCCTCGCGGCGCTGGTGCGGTATCGTGGACAACATGCCGCCAGCGCCGATTTCCTGCAGACCAGCCGCCGCAATATCGGCCGCTGGCTGCCGGCCATCAGCAGCCGTCAAGCGTCGCGCGATGGCTGCTCGCTGTGGCAGGAACCCGCGAGGCTGGTGGCGGATTGGGTGCGTGGGCTCGGCAGCGCGGGGCCGAGCCCGTTGCTCGCCGGCCAGGGCCTTCTGTTGCAGCTCCTCGAAAGCCATCGCGACGTTGCCACGGTGGAGTTGCGGGCCCGGATACTGGGCGTGTCGCGGCCCACCTATGGCAGGCGCCTGCGCGAATGGCAGGCAATGATCGCGCCCCCCGAGCAGGTAGTTGCCCATGTCTGAAGCTGGTTCCGAAGCACCTGCCGGCGCTACCCCGAACCCTGCGCAGTTGGCTGCGGAGTACCGTGAACTGCTCGCGGCAGTGGAACAGGAGCCACTGGGTTTCTCGGCCCGTCTCAACCTGCTGCTGGATCTGGCTGCGATCGTACCCTCGCGCATTGAAGGGCGCGTGCTGGGTGTACTTGCCATCAATCCGGATTGGAAGGAGGCGGAGGTGCGGCGCTGGCTGCAACAGGATCATCTGCCCCCGCGCCCGCAACTGCAGGCGCTGGTGCGATTGCTGGTCTCGCGGCTGGGATCCGGGCATGATCCGCAGCGCTGGGAGGCGTTCCTGGTCTATGGCTCTCCCCTGGTTGCCTCCCCCGTGGAGCATCTGCTGTACCGCGAAGACCCCGGCCGCCGGGATATTGCCGCGCGGATTTTTGCCCGGCTCACGGAGCGGTACGAGATTTCCCCTGCCAGCTACGACGCCGAGGAGGTGTTTCAGCGGTGCCTGCAGTTGATGCAACAGTTCAACATTTACGAGTGGCAGGACTTTCAGGCGGGGCATATGGAGCCGTTCCGCAGCGTGCTTTTCCCCACTGAACCCTGAGTCGGCGCCTTGCGTGCAATTCGGGAAAATGGCAAATAGTACTTGCAGAGCCAGCTCGACTACTAAAATACTGTCACCTGTGCCAAGGGACGAGGACGATAATGAGCGAACAGTCAGAAGACCAGGACATCAGCGGCATTCGCGTCGCGATTGTCGATGACGCCAAAACCATCCGCATGATGATGTCGCACACTCTGAAGCAGATGGGCTGTGAGGTCGAAACTGCGGAAGACGGTTACAAGGCACTGGCGCTGTTGCGACGGTTCAGGCCTGACATCGTGTTTCTGGATATCAGCATGCCGGAACTGGATGGCTACCAGACCTGCAGCCTGATCCGTCATGGTGAGGATACCCGCGACCTGCCGGTGGTTCTGCTGTCATCATCGGATGGGGTATTCGACATCGCCCGAGGCCAGGCCCGGGGCGCCACGGCCCATGTCAGCAAGATTCCCCCGGATCCTGTTTTGCGCCAGCTTATCTACGAGAATACGCGGGCGAGTGAGGTGGCATAAATGACGGCCGCCTTTGCCGCGCTGCTGGACCTGCAGGCACGTTATGCCAGCGCTGGATCTGCCCTGCCCCCGACGTCGCCCGAGCCAGAATACTGGCGTGGAGCGCTTGTCGGCATTGCCGGCACACCGCTGCTGATCGCGGCCGGCGATATGGAAGCGGTGATTGCCGTCCCTGCCCTGACGGTGATCCCCGGTACCCGCAATTGGGTACTGGGCATTGCCAGCCACCACGGTGAGCTGTTGCCGATTTATTGTGGTGACAGCCTGTTCGGCCAACGCCTGTCCCCGGGACGACGGCGGGAGTACTGCCTGGTCATCAAGCGGTCCGGGTTTCACGCCGGCATTACGCTGAGCCGGGTAGAGGGCAATATCACCCTGCTCATGGAGCAGCGTGACCCCGAGACCAGCCTGGATGGCCCCCTTGCAACCTGCTGTGACGGCGGGTTCTGGCAGGGTGAACGTTTTTTGGGACTGCTCGATGTCACCCGGCTGGCAACAGACAGCGCACTTTCAGACACGGCTGCACGGCCGGAAGCCATTGCCGAGGATTCAGCACAATGAGCCAGACATCTCCCTCCCTTCCCCTGGCTGCGGGCCTTGCCGCTCTCGGCGCGGGATTGCTGGGCTGTATTGCCGGCCTGGCGATCGCGCTGGGCAGTGTTGCCGAAGCCTCCGGTGTGCGCGGGCTGCTGCTTGTGGTGATCGCGGTGCTGGTGCTGTTGCTGGTAGTCGCCGGCCTCTTGCTGTGGCAGGCCCGGGGCAACACGGGTGGCGCGGCTGCCTCTGCGGGCATCAGCAGTGCCCTGGACCGGCTCGCCGAGGGTGACCTCACCGGGGTTGCGAGCAGTGATTCGCCAGCGACGGCGGTTATTGCAGAGCAGCTCAACACGGCGCTTGAACGTCAGCGGGAGCTGGTGGCCAATATTCGCAGTCCCTTTGAAGGACTGGTGACCGAGTTGCATAAACTCGGCAAAAACAGCGGCAACAGCTGCGAGCTCAGTGCCGTCCTGGCCCGCGAGCTGCAGGACGCGAGTGCATCCCTGGCGCAGGATGTGCGCGGTGCCGACAATTTGACTACGGTAAGCCAGCAGGCCCGGGAGGCAATGACCCAGCATCGCCACCTGGTGAATCGGGGGCAGGGCCTTGCTGCAGAGATGTCCAGGGCTTCCTCGGATGTGCGCGAATCGATCCAGGGGACATCGAAATCAGCCAAGCGCCAGGGCGAGCTGATCCAGTCAGTCACCACGGCGGCAGAGTACATCCAGTCCCTGAATACCAAGATATCGGTGGTTGCGATCAATACCCGGATCGAGGCTGAGCGCGCCGGCGAACACGGCAGGCCGTTCCTGGGTATCGCCGAGGCCATCGGTGACCTGCTGCGGGAAGCAGAGGAGGAAGGGCGCAAGATTACCAGCGAAGTCCGCCTGCTGCAGAACCTCTCGGCGGAAAACCTCAACAGCCTTGAACATACGGTGGGGGCCGTGGTGACCGTCCTCGATTTCGTTGAGCGTATTGATGGTGTGCTCGAGGACATAAGCCGGGGTGCCGGGAAAATGCTGGACATGGTCGACTCCATGGGCACCACAACAGTGCAATCTGCGGAAGCCGTGCGCAGGATGAATGCCCTGCTCAACAGTGTCCGGGAGCAAAATCGCGGTCTCAGTGACAGCGCCGGCCTGGTGCAGCAGGGAGTCGCGGCCCTGCAGCAGACGCTCTCCACCCTGGGCCGCAGTCTGGCCAGATTCCGTATAGATGGCCACGGCTCTGCAACTGCCGGCAGCGTTGCGGATGTCTGAGCAGTTGCCAGCCCGGCCAGCTGCCGGGTCCATTGACATTATCGGGCTGCGCAGCCTGTTGCCGCCGCTGTTGGCGTCGATGGAGCAGGTGGAAACCGGCCTGATCGGCTACAGTCGGGATACCACCGGCAAACAGCCGCTGCTGGAATCCCTGTGGGCTGTGCACCACATCACCGCAGCCCTGGGTGCGCTCAGGCTGCACAAGGCAGAAATGCTGGCGCTGGAGTTGGAGCGCGGTTTCCTGCGGCTGTTGCGCGAGCAGGTGGTTGCCGAGCGCCGCAACTTGACCATGGGCGGGTTGATGCGGGCCATCAAGACGCTGCCGGCCTATCTGGACCATGTCCAGCGAGTACGTATCGACACGGGCAGGGGTCTGGAACCCTGCGTCAACAACCTCCGCCGCTGGGAAGGTGAGCGCGTGCGGCCGCGGGCACTCTTCTTCTACATGCAGTTGCCGGAGGGGTGTGGCATCAGTGGCGGCGCCCCGGAGCCCGTTGCCGAAACCATTCGTCGCAGTGCGGATGTATTGCTGGCACCCTATCTGCAGGGCGCAAAATCTGTCCTCGGCCCCAACCAGAACCTGGACAGCGTGCGTACCGTCGCACGCATCGCACACAAGATGCACAGCCTTTTCCGCGGCACAGTACAGGAGAGGTTCTGGCTCCTGCTGGTTGGACTGTGTGAGGCTATTGCCGCCGAGCTGGTGGAACCGGATGAATGCGTGGCGCAGATCTTCAAGGCCGGCGCGTTCATGATCAAGTATGCGCGTGAACACGGCAGTGCCGCGGATCCCGCGATGGACTACGACAGTTACCTGCAGCAAATGCTCTACTACATGGCTTCCTGCCGGGCCCGGCCCCTGTACGTAGGCCACATCTGGCAGGTTTATGGCATCGACGACAGCACACTCGACAATGCCGAGCGGGGTCTTATCCACAACGATGCCCTGATCGCCGCGCTGGAGGGTGCACGCTCCATGCTCAACGGCCTGGTGGATCGGCTGCAGGCCGCAGATCTTCTGGCGGCCATTGCGGGCAGCTCCGAACCGCTGGCCGATGCCGCCGCGGTTATCGAGGATATCCGCCTGCGCTTGATAGCGGCGGAAGAGATCGATCATGCGGAGGATATGCAAGCTGCCAGCGACCTGCTGCTGCAGCTGTTCAGCGGCCGTTTCAGCGACAATGAGCGGCGCGGCACGCAGGTGGTCATGACGATCGCCAGGGCGATGGTTGACACCGAGATAGCACTCTCCAACAGGCTCCGCCACAACGGTTTCATCCCGCCCGAAGTAACGGCGTTTGACCACCTTGAAGGGCTGGTTGCGACTACCTGCAAGCAGTTGACGCAGATCCAGGACCAGTTGCAGCAGTCCCGGGATCCGCAAGCCCTGACAGCCTGTTGCGAGACATTGGCGGGAATCGTGGAGGCTCTGGCCTTTGCCCGTCTGGTACGGGAAACCACGGTGGCGAGCGCCTGTCTTGACTGGCTGCGGGGCGCAGGCAGCAGTGGTGAAGCGGCCGCAGATACGGCGCAGTTGCGCACTCTGGCTGACGCCCTGGTGTGGCTCACTCTCTACCTGGAGCGGCGCCTGCTGGATCCGGTGGTGGACCCCCTGGTGTTATTGGAGACAGCGGAACAGCATGCATCCCGGCTTGCCGCGGCAGCCCCGGCAGCCCCGCAACCCGGCCTGCCGGCAATGTCTCCGGCGCAGGGCGAGCCGCCGGAGGCAGCCGCGTCGACGGGGGAAAATATCCCGGAGGAGTTTCGGCAGGTCTTCCTGGAAGAGTCGGCGCAGATCATCGAGCGCTTGCAGGCCCTGGTACCAGCGTGGGCGGCTGGCGCTTTGAAGGACGAGCAGCTGCGGGAGATTCGCCGTCACTTCCACACCTTCAAGGGCAACGGCAATGCCGTGGGCCTCTACACCCTGGCAGAGCTCGGACGCGATGTGCAGGACATGCTGGACCGGGTGCTGGAAAGTCCGGGGCCGGTTGCCACCGAACTACCTGCGCTGCTGCGCGAGCTTGTCGCTGCCCTGCCTGAGCTGGTAGCCACTTGCGGTGGTGCCGGTGACTTCAATGAAGCTACTGTGCGCGGCCTTCGCAGCCGTTGCGCTGGTTTGCGGTAGAGGCGGCGCAGATGGAGGGGACAGACGTGGATTCGACGCCCGACGCAATTTTGGCAGAGCCCTGGGCCCAGGAACTGCTGGAGCAGTGGGGAGAGCACGCATTGCACTGGCTGCTGGCCCGGCGTCTGGATGAGCCGGAGGAGAAGGTCTTCGCCCTGGCCCGCGACCGCCTGCAGAGAACCAGCGCGACACTGACGGAAGAGGAGGTTCATCTTGGCTCGCGCCACATGCTGGGAGGTGTTGTGGCAGATGACCTGGCAGACTTCATTGATGAAGAAATCGTCCTGACCTCGGTTGATGATTCCCGGGGGATCTACGGCAATCAGCAGCGCGACGGCGAGCCCAGGCTGGAGGGCATCAGGCATGAATTCATCGCTGTGCGCCATGTACACGCAGATAGCCGGGACCCCCGGGAAACTGACCTCAGCCACCTGGAGGGTGTCGACCTGCTGAATCTCGGACCGCCACCGGTGATACTGTATGCGGATGCGGTCGATCAGGAAGCGGAGTTGGCCGCTGCCGTCGCCGCCGCGGATTCCCGGGCCGGCAGCGACGAAGCGCCCCCTGCCAGCGAAAGTCCGACATCAACCCTGGCCGGGGAGCCCGGGCCTGAGCCTGAGCCTGAGCTGCCGCCGGAGCCTGTGCCCGAGCCGGAGCCTGCGCCCGAACCTGCGCCCGAACCTGAGCCCGAACCTGAGCCCGAGCCGGCGATCTTCCAGGTCGAAACCGAGACCCCGGAGCCAGCCCCGGAGCCTGCGCCGGCCGCCCTGGATGCGGCAACCGCAGACCTGTCCTGGTGCGTGCCAAGCGACATCACGTTCAACTTCAGCACCCGCGGCGGCAGCGAACTGTTCCAGGATTTCCTCGATGCGTTTATCGAGGAAGCAGGCATGGAGCTGGAGAAGCTGGAAGATGCCATCGGTGCCTGGGAGCGGGATCCCGCCGGAGTTGAGGCGCCGAAGACGGTGTCCCGGGTTCTGCATACGCTGAAGGGCATCGCCAAGGGTGTTGGCCTGCAGCGCTACGGTACGCTGATCCACAATTTCGAGACGCTGCTGGATCGTCTCCCCTGCCCGCCGGGCGACGAGCAGCAGTTCTTCCGTATCGTCAATGGGTGGCTGGATGCCGCGGTGCGGGGCTACGACCATATCCAGGCTTCCCGCCTTGACGTTGCCAGCGAATTGCCGACGCAGGGTGGCGCCCCTGCACCCGGAGCCACCGCGCCAGCGTCAGCGGCTCCGCAGCTGCAACCGCTGGCAGCAAGCGATCGTCGCGAAGACAAACAGATTGCCGATGCAGGCGCCCAGGCTTTGGGCGCGCAGCAAACCATACGCATCAGCCCCGACGCCCTGGACTACCTGCTCAACCTCGGCAACGAAGTGCAGAAGCTCGGTGTGCGTGCCTCGCAGAGCACCCTGCAGAGCAAGCGTGCCACCGGCGAGCTGTTGGGCCGTCTCGGCTCCCTGCGGACCCACATCGGCAGGATATCCGACCGCGCCCTGCTCAGCGTGACAGCCCATGGCGGTCCGCCCAGCAGCAATCTCGATGCGCTGGAAATGGACCAGTACTCCGACATGCACGAGGCAGCCAGTATCCTGCGCGAGGCGGTGGACGATCTCGATGAGCTGGCCCGCCTTGCCAGCCGCCACACCTCTGCCGCGGAAGTGCTGTTGAAGCAGCAGGCGGGCATGGTCGGTACCCTGGGGTCTTCCATCCGCGCGGCTCGGGTGGTGCCAGTGTCCCGCTTGATGCCGGGCCTGCGCCGTATCGTCCGCACCGTCAGTGCCGAGTTGGGCAAGGCCGTGATCTTCCGGGTCGTGAACGAGGCCGGCAAGCTGGACCGCGACAGTCACGCCTGCTGCCAGATCATACTCGAGCACATGGTGCGCAACGCTCTCGACCACGGTATCGAAGCCCCCGGCGAGCGCGTCGCTGCCGGCAAGCCCGACACGGGCGTGATCAGTATCGATGTCCGCAAGCAGGGCCCGGACTACGTTATCTCCCTGAGCGATGACGGTCGCGGCATCGATCCCCAGCGGATGCGGGAGCAGGCCCGCAAGAAAGGCCTGGACCTGGATCCCGACAGCCTCACCGACCGGGAAGCACAGCGCCTGATATTCCATCGCGGTTTCTCCACCGCGGCGGTGGTCAGCGAGATCTCCGGGCGCGGTGTCGGCATGGACATCGTGCTCGGTGAACTGCAACGAATCGGTGGCGATATCGAGATAGAGTCCCGGCCCGGCCGCGGCAGTACTTTCCGGATTCGTATCCCCTCCAATATCAGCGTCAATGGCGCCCTCCTGGTCACAGTCGCCGATACGGCCTACGCGATTCCCTTCGACGGCTTGATCGGTGTCGAACATGTTCCGGTGGCGGAGTTTCTGGAAGCGGTTGAACAGCGTGCGCAGCTGCCCCTGCTGGGCCGGCGCTGTGAACCTTCCTACCTGGGGGCCCTGTGCTCTGGCAGCCCCCTGCCCGACCGGGACCATTGGGGGGCCACGGTACCGGTCATCATCGCCGGCAGCGAACAGCGCTACATGGCGATTGCGGTTGACCGGGTCGAGCAGGCCCTGGAGCTGGTAATACGCTCCCTCGGCAGCCAGTTCGCAAATCTGCCCTGGGTGGCCGGAGGCACCACCAGTGCCGACGGTCGCGCGATTGTAGCTCTGAACCTCAATCTGCTGGTGAGCAGCGAGCCGCAACAGGGGCTGGCCTCACTGGCGCTGGAGCCGGTAGCCGATGTCAATCTGCTGGTGATGGTGGTCGATGACTCCCGCACTCAGCGCATGGTCGCCACCAGCCAATTGCAGGGCCTGGGCCTGGAGACCATCACCGCGGAAAACGGCCTCGCCGCGATGGAGCTGCTGGCCAGTTCCCATCGACTGCCGGACGTCATCCTGCTGGATATTGAAATGCCGGTGAAAGATGGCATCCAGACTTTGCGCGAGATTCGCCGCTCGGAGCGGCTGCAGTCGATCCCAGTGATCATGGTCACCTCCCGTACCGGTCCCAAGCACCGCGCACTGGCGGAACAGGCCGGCTGTAGCGGCTACATGGGCAAACCCTTCAATTTTCCCCTGCTGGTAGAACAGATCGCGCAGCTCACCGGCCATTCCCTGCAAATGCCCTGACATGGAGCCATTGACCACCGATCCCGGCGTGCCTTGCGTGCTGCTGCCATGCAGTAACGGGGACACCTGGGCGGTACCCCTGAACAGCGTCGCCGAGGTTCTGGTTGACGGTGAAGTACGCTCGGGACGTCTGCGCTGGCGCGGTCGCGAATTGCCGGTATATCCACCGGCGCCAGCGGAGCAGAGCAGCGGCCTCCACGCGGTGATGCGGGGTCTGGGGGAGTTGGCAGGCGACTACTGGGCGCTGGGCCTGCGCTATCGCAGTCTGACGTACCTGCGGTTGACGGAGTCCGATCTCGCCGAGCCGGCAGAGGGGGACACCGTTACAGCCGGCACCCTGGCGGTCTTTGCGCTGGCGGGAGATATCTGTGTGATACCGGATCTCGGCGCCCTGCAGGCGAGCCTCGCGGCCGGGCCCGGGCAGCTTTCCCGGTAAAATTCTGGCAGGACGGGCGCGAAACCCGGCGCCAATAGCCGCCAATCTGTAAAAAAATGGCCGCCTGGGGTGGCCTCCCGTGAATCTGTGCCGAAAAACACTTGGCACCGGATTGTCAGCGCTCCATTGCTGGCCTTAACTGTCGTCACTGTCGCTCAGACAGGGAAAGGAATTCGGCAATTGCAAGGGGGCCGTCATGTTGACCATCACACCCACCGCTGTGCTGGGGCGCAGCCAGAGCCAGGACCTGGAGGTCTTTGCTGTTATCGACGGGCGCAAGGTATTTTTGCCCGAAGACGCACACTACGTCATGCAGGATCGTCGCGGTCTGTGGTTTTACAGCAAGCGCAAACCGCGCCTCTCCGAAGGCGACTGGACTCCGAACAAGACCAGTATTGCCTGCGTCACCGACCGGGGTTGTGTGCGGGTGCTGAAAACTGAGCCCGCCGCCACCTGGCTGGAGACCTGCCAGCGTACCATCCGCATGGTCGCCCGCGATGGTCGTCGCCGGCCGGCCGACGACGCCGTCTGAGACTCAACCGGAGGAACCCTCCGTCGACGCTGCTGGATCCTCTCCCGCAGCTTCGGTAGCGAACGCGAGACGATCGGTATCAATATCGAGGTGCAGGGGTTCGAGGGCGGGCATGGTCTTGCTGGTAGCGGTGGATAACTGCTGGAAACGGTCGACCTTGCCGGCGAGGCCCTGCTTGCCGCTCAAGCTGATGACGGTACTGTTGTAGTGATTGGCAGCCGCCTGCAGGGTATTGCCGAGGCGCTGCAGGCGCTCCGCCACGGTGCAGACCTGGTTGTAGAGATCGCCGGCGCTGCGGCTGATTTCCCGGGCTTCCCGGTTGCTGCGCTCCACGATCCAGAGGTTGGCCACGGTGCGCAGCACGGGCATCAGGGTGGTGTGTGAAACCAGTACCACGCCGCGCTGGTAACCGTAATTGAACAGCTCGCGGTTGTGGCGCATGGCCTCGATCCAGGCGGGTTCCACCGGCATGAACATGAGCACGAAGTCGGGGCTGCCCAGGCCCGGCAGGTTGGCGTAGGCCTTCCCTGCCAGGTCGTCGAGATGCTGGCGCACGGCACGGACGTGGGCTTCCAGCAGCGCAAGGCGCTGCTCTTCCGATTCCGCGGCGACCGCCCGCTCATAATCCACCAGCGATACCTTGCTGTCGATGACCAGGTGGCGGTTGTCCGGCAGTTTGATCAGTACATCCGGCAGCCGCCGCCTGCCCTCTTCATCGCGAAAGGCGGCCTGGGTCTCATAGTGCTCCCCCGCGACCAGTCCGGCCAGTTCCAGGGTCCGCTCCAGCTGTGCCTCGCCCCAGTTGCCGGTGGTCTTGTTGTCGCCTTTCAGGGCGCTGGCCAGGTTACTGGCCTGCGAGCTCATCTGCAGGCCTACATCCAGCACCTTGCGCAGCTCTCCCTCCAGCAGGGCGTGACCTTTCAGTGATTCCGAGTGAACCTGGTCAATGCGCTGCTGAAAGCCGGTGATCTGCTCGCGAAAGGGTTGCAGCAGATCGTTCAGCGTTGCCCGACTGCTGTCATTGAACTGCTTGCCCCGGGCTTCAAAGATGCGGTTGGCGAGGTTTTCGAACTCCAGCTTCAGTTGCGCGCGGTTTTCCTGGAGCAGCTGCAGCTGTGCCTTGTGCTGGCGCTCGTGCTCGCGCTGGCGCGCCAGCAGCCGGTCGTACTCGCTGCGCAGGGCCTGGTGGCGGTTGCCGAGTTGAGTCAACCGCTGTGCCTGTTCGCTGTTTTGCTGCTGCAGTTGGCGCAGCCGCATCATCAGCGCCGCGGCTGCGCCCAGCGCCAGACCCGCGAGCAGGGCTGCCGCGGGGAGTATCCAGGACGGGTCGATAACCGGAATCGGGATTTCTGGCATGCTGTCTCCTGTACCTCGCCGTCAGTACCCTGGCTGGCAGGGTGCCAGTGTATCGTACCGGCGAGGCCAACGGCTCAGCGAGCAACGACCAGTTGGGAGATATCCGCAACCTGCAGGAACATTTGCCGCAGGGTATAGAGCAGGTTGAGCCGGTTGCGGCGCAGGGCGTCATCTTCCGTGTTCACCATGACCTGCTCGAAAAAGGCGTCGACGGGAGCCTGCAGTTCGGCCAGACAGCTCAACGCTTCGGCGTAGGCGCCCTGTTGCAGATGGCCGCTGCTGACGCCCGCCAGTTCCGTCATCCGCGTCGCCAACGCCTGTTCCGCGGGATCCTGCAGTAGCCGGGCATCAACCTCACCGAACTCGAAGCCGGCATCAAGCTTGTCCAGAATGTTGCTGACCCGCTTGTTGGCTGCCGCCAGCGCGGCGGCCTCCGGCAGTTGACTGAAAGCGTGCACCGCGTGGACCCGGCGCTGTATGTCCAGCGGCCGGCTGGGGCTGTTGGCGCTGACGGCGCGGAACACCTCGATCGGGATGGACTCCTCCTCGTACCAGGCGCGGAATCGCTCCAGCATGTACTCCAGCACCTGCTCGCCGGTGCCCGGGGCCAGGGTCTTGCCGGCGTAGCCCGCGACGGCGAGGCGCAGGCAGTCGCGCAGATCCAGGTCCAGCGACTTCTCCACCAGGATGCGCAGCACGGCGAGTGAGGCCCGGCGCAAGGCAAAGGGATCCCTGGAGCCGGTGGGCGGCTGGCCGATGCCGAAGATGCCGACCAGGGTGTCCAGCCGGTCGGCCAGGCCGACGGCAACGGCAGTCGGATTCTCGGGCAGACGGTCGCCGGCGAAGCGCGGCCAGTACTGCTGCTCCATGGCGTCTGCAACGCCATCGGGTTCGCCATCGTGCCGTGCGTAGTAAGCGCCCGCTATCCCCTGCATATCCGCAAACTCGAGGACCATCTCGGTACCGAGGTCAGCCTTGCAGAGCAGGCCGGCGCGCTCCGCGGCCGCCACGGGGCCGCCCAGCATGCCTGCCAATCGGCCCGCCAGCGCGGAAATCCGTCGCGACTTGTCGTAAACCGTGCCCAGTTTTTGCTGGAACACGATATTGCGCAGGCCATCGACGCGGCTGTGCAGCGGCCGCTTCTTGTCGGTTTCGAAGAAGAATGCAGCGTCACTCAGGCGCGGCCGGATGACCCGCTCATTGCCGCGAATGACCTGGACCGGGTCGCTGCTCTCGATATTGCAGATGGTGATGAAGTGCGGCAGCAGACGACCCTTGTCGTCCACCAGGTGAAAATATTTCTGGTGCTCCTTCATTGAGGAGATCAGAGCTTCCGCGGGCACCGCCAGGAAGCGCTCCTCGAAATTGCCGGTCAGGGCCACGGGCCACTCGACCAGCCCGGTAACTTCATCCAGCAGGTCCGGGTCGATGACCGCGGTGGCCTTGAGTGCGCTGGCCTCCACCTCCACCTGCGCCCGAATCATCTCCCGGCGCTCGTCGAAGCCGGCGATGACGTGGGCCTCGGCGAGAGCGCTGGCATAGTCTTCCGGCCGTTGCAGGGTAATGCTGCCAGTGCTGTGGAAACGGTGGCCGCGGGTGGTGTTGCCGGTGGCCAGGCCCAGGATTTCGCCGTGGTCGCAGTCACTGCCGAGCATGGCGACCACCCAGTGCACCGGGCGCACGAACTCGACCCGGGAGGCACCCCAGCGCATGCGCTTGGCAATCGGCAGATCGCGAATGCTGTCGTGAATGATGTCGTTCAGACAGTCGCGGGTCGCGGCGCCGCGAACGGTATTGCGCAGGCACAGGCGCGGGCCCTTGGGAGTATCCACGACGGACAGGGCTTCCGGCTCCAGGCCCTGCTTGCGGGCAAAGCCGAGGGCCGCCGGCGTCCACTCGCCCTGTTCGTCCCGGGCCTTGTCGGCGGGGGGGCCCTGGATTTCCTGCTCCCGATCCGGCGCCTGCAGGGTGACATCGCGGATCAGCACCGCCAGGCGCCGGGGGGCGGCAAACCATTCCACTTCGCCGTGGCCCAGTTGTCGCTGGCCGAGGCCGGCGACAATGCCGTCGCGGAAGGCGATGCCGAGGGTCTTCAGGGACCGGGGCGGGAGCTCTTCGGTTCCCAGTTCTACCAGCAGGGTCTCGGTATTGCTCACGCGCTTGCCTCCTTGCTCGCTGTCGCCAGGACTTCCTGCCGCAGGCGCTCCTCCGCCATGGGGAAGCCGAGCGCTGCCCGGGCATCGAAATAGGCCTGCGCCACTCCCCGCGCCAGGGTGCGGACCCGCAGGATGTAGCGCTGGCGCTCGGTGACCGAGATGGCGTGGCGCGCATCCAGCATGTTGAACGTGTGGGAGGCCTTCATCACCATTTCATAGGCCGGCAGCGGCAGGTTGAGTTCGATCAGTCGCAGGGCCTCGCGCTCGCAGTAGTCGAACTGGGCGAACAGCCAGTCGGTATCCGCCTCCTCGAAGTTGTAGCGCGACATCTCCACCTCGTTCTGGTGGTAGACATCGCCGTAGGTGACCGTGCCCGAAGGGCCACGGGCCCAGACCAGGTCGTAGATGCTGTCCACCGCCTGCAGGTACATGGCGATGCGCTCCAGGCCGTAGGTAATCTCGCCGGTGACCGGGTAGCACTCCAGGCCGCCGGCCTGCTGGAAATAGGTGAACTGGGTTACTTCCATACCGTTGAGCCACACCTCCCAGCCCAGCCCCCAGGCGCCGAGGGTGGGCGACTCCCAGTTGTCCTCGACGAAACGAATATCGTGCACGGCGCTGTCGATACCCAGGGCCTGCAGGGACTGCAGGTACAGGTCCTGGAACTCCGCCGGGGACGGCTTCATCACTACCTGGAACTGGTAGTAGTGCTGCAGGCGGTTGGGGTTCTCGCCGTAGCGGCCGTCGGTGGGCCGGCGGCTGGGCTGGACATAGGCGGCGTTCCAGCTCTCCGGGCCGATGGCGCGGAGGAACGTGGCGGGATGAAAGGTGCCGGCGCCGACTTCCATGTCCAGGGGCTGCAGGACCACGCAGCCCTGCCCCGCCCAGAATTGTTGCAGGGTGAGAATCAGATCCTGGAAAGTCGTCGGGGCTGTGGGCACGGTCACACCTGTTCGCGGTTTGCAAAAAAGCTGGGTAGTATACAGGCACTTCGGCCCGCATTGCATGCGGGCCTGACCCTTCCCGGAAGTGTACCAACGGCCCGGCATGAGCCGGCGACAGGAGCGGCATGTTCTACGGCAAACTGGTGGCGGGCCTTATCGGCCTGCTGGTGGGCGGCCCCATAGGCCTGGTAATCGGTGTATTTATCGGTCACCAGTTCGACCGCGGCCTGCGCCGGACCATGGAGGCGAACTCGCCGGAGAATATCGCCCGTCTCAAGGCCCGTTTCTTCGAAACCATCTTCCTGCTGCTGGGCCACATGGCCAAGGCGGACGGCCGCATCTCGCAGCAGGAAATCGATCACACCGAGATGATCATCCGCCAGATGGGCCTGGATGCCGGTCAGCGCCAGCGCGCCATCGAGCTGTTCAAGCAGGGTGCGGCGCCGGACTTCGATGTGCGGGTCACGATCTCGGCCTTCCTCGAACTCTGTGGCCGCCAGCCCCAGCTGCGCCAGACCCTGCTCATGTTCCTGGTATCGCTGGCGCTGGTGGACCACGGCATTGAGCCGGAAGAGCGCCGGGTATTGGACAACATTGCCGGCCTGCTGGGCTTCAACCCGGCGCAGCTCGACCACCTGCTGCGCATGGCCCAGGCCCAGGAGCAGTTCCACCATCGCCCCGGCGGTGCCGGCAGCGGCAGCGGCGCCGACCGGCTGCAGGCCGCCTACGCCGCCCTCGGGGTCAGCCCGGACGTGTCCGACCGCGACCTGAAGAAGGCCTACCGCAAGCTGATGAGCGAGAACCACCCGGACAAGCTGATCGCGCGGGGTGTGCCCGATGACATGCTCAAGGTGGCCACGGAGAAATCCCAGGAGATTACCGCGGCCTACGAGCTGGTCAGCAAGTACCGCAAATAGGCGGCTACAACCGCCAGAACATTGGCGTAAACAGCACCAGCAGGGTAAAGATCTCCAGCCGTCCCAGCAGCATGGCCAGGCACAGCAGCCCCTTGGCGACGTCGCTGATGCCGGCGTAGTTGGCGGCCACTTCGCCCAGCCCCGGTCCCAGGTTGTTGAGGCAGGCGGCCACCGCCGAGAAGGCGGTGGTGAAGTCCAGGCCGGTCCCCAGCAGGGCCAGCATCATGGTCACGAACACGAACATGTAGACCGCGAAGAAGCTCCAGACCGCACTCACTACCGTGGCTTCCACCCGGTGGCGGCCGATCTTCAGCGGGATGACCGCTTTCGGGTGCACCAGCTGCTTGAGTTCGCGGATGCCCTGCTTGGCGATCAGCATCAGGCGCACGGATTTCATGCCGCCGGCGGTCGACCCCACGCAGCCGCCCATGAAGGAAAACATGATCAGCATGACCGGCAGAAAGGTGGGCCAGGCGCTGAAATCCTGCGTTGCGAATCCCGAGGTAGTGGTAATGGATATGGTCATGAACAGGCCGTGGATCAGGCTGTCCTCTATCGTCAGGACATCGCTCAGGATGAGGTAGCTGCAGGTGATCGCAATACCTACCAGCAGCACCCCGAGGAAGAAACGCGACTCGGAATCCTGGCGGTAGCCATTCAGGCTGCGCCGGCGCCAGGAGAGGAAGTGCAGGCCGAAGTTGAGCCCGGAAATCACCATGAACAGGCTACAGATCAGCAGGATACTGTTGCTCTCGAAATAGCCCATGCTGGCATCGTGGGTGGAGAAGCCGCCGATGGCGACGGTGGAAAAGGAGTGGGCCACCGCGTCGAAGCCGCTCATGCCCGCCGCCCGGTAGGCCACCGCGCAGACCACGGTCAGGGCCAGATAGACGAAAAACAGGGCCTTGGCGGTCTCGGCGATACGCGGGGTGAGTTTGCGGTCCTTGGTGGGTCCGGGAATCTCCGCCCGATACAGCTGCATGCCGCCGATGCCGAGCATGGGCAGCACTGCCACCGCGATCACGATGATCCCGATGCCGCCCAGCCACTGCAACAGTTGCCGGTAGATAAGGATGGAGCGGGGCAGATCGTCGAGGCCGGTGATCACCGTGGCGCCGGTGGTGGTCAGCCCGGAGATGGACTCGAAAATCGCGTCCATGGGGCTGAGTTGCAGCCCTGCGGTGAGAATGAACGGCAGCGAGCCGGCGATGCCCAGTACGGTCCAGAACAGCGAGGTGACCAGGAAGCCGTCGCGAATCCGCAGTTCGTGGCGGACATGTTGCACCGGCAACCAGAGCAGCAGGCCGGCGAGGAAGGTCAGTCCCAGGGCGCTGGCGAAACTGGTAATGGTGTGGTCGTCATCCAGCAGGGCGAATCCCATTGGTACCAGCAGGGTGCTGCTGAACAGCATCAGCAGCAGCCCGAGAATACGCATCGAGATGGTCAGGTGCATGGCGGCGGAGTCAGGAAAAGAAGCCGAAGCCGACCGCGAACAGTTTCTCCACGGCCGAGATCTTGTTGCGGTCCAGCAGGAACAGCACCACGTGGTCCCCGGCCTCCACCACCACGTGCCGGTGCGCGATCAGTACCTCGTCGCCGCGGACAATGGCGCCGATGGTGACCCCGTCCGGGAGCGTGATCTCGTCCAGGCGCCGCCCCACTACCCGGGAGGAGTAGGTGTCACCGCGGGCGGTGACCTCAATGGCCTCCGCGGCACCGCGGCGCAGGGAGTGCACGTTGCTGATGTCGCCGCGCCGGACGTGGGTCAGGAGGCTGCCGATGGTGATCTGCTGGGGTGAAATGGCGATGTCGATCTCGTCCCCGACCAGGTCGGCATAGGCGGGGTTGGTGATCAGGGTGATGACTTTTTTCGCGCCCATGCGCTTGGCCAGCATCGACATCATGATGTTGGACTCGTCGTTGTTGGTCAGGGCGCAGAACACGTCGGTGGCCTCGATATTCTCCGAGGACAGCAGCTGCGGCTCGGAGGCGCTGCCGTGGAGGACGATCGCGTGCTTGAGGGATTCCGACAGCAACCGGCAGCGGGGATAGGACTGCTCGATGACCTTGACCTGGTAGCGCCCCTCGATGCTCTGGGCCAGGGTGGCGCCGATGTTGCCGCCACCGGCAATCATCACCCGGTGGTAGGGCTTGTCGACCTTGCGCAGCTCCGACATCACCTTGCGGATGTCCTTGCGCGCGGCGATGAAGAAAACTTCGTCATCGGCCTCCACCACCGTGTCGCCCTCGGGAATGATGGCGCGGTCGCGGCGGAAGATGGCGGCCACCCGGGTATCGACCCGGGGCATGTGCTTGCGAATGTCCTGCAGCTCGTGACCGACGATGGGGCCGCCGTGGTAGGCGCGCACGGCGACCAGCTGAATCCGCCCTTCCGCAAAGTCCAGCACCTGCAGCGCGCCCGGGTTGGCGATCAATTCGACGATGGCCTTGGTCACCAGCTGCTCGGGGCCAATGATGACATCCACCGGCACATTGTCAGGGGTGAACAGGCGCTCCTGGTAGGCGAGGTAATTGGGTGAGCGCACCCGGGAGATCTTGGTCGGGGTGTTGAACAGCGAGTGGGCAATCTGGCAGGCCATCATGTTGATTTCGTCGCTGTTGGTAACGGCGATCAACATGTCCGCGTCCTCGGCGCCCGCCTGGTAGAGGACGTCGGGATGCGAGGCGCCGCCGGTGACGGTGCCGATGTCGAGCCGGTCCTGCAGTTCCCGCAGGCGATCACCATCCGTGTCCACGACGGTAATGTCGTTCTGTTCGTTGGCGAGGTGTTCGGCAAGGGTGCCGCCGACCTGCCCTGCGCCGAGAATGATGATCTTCATTGCTGGGGTGCTTCCCCTGGGATTTTCTGCACCTTAATGAAAAGGCCGGAGGATTGTAAGTGGCGGCTGCCGAAATAGTGCACTGCGCAGCCGGCCTCAGTGGCGCCGTTGCAGGAGGCTGAAAAACAGCCCGTCTGGCCCCGCACTCGCCGGCAGCAGTTGCACGCCGTGTGCGCGTATCTCGCCGGGGATGTCGAGGGTCTGCAGTTCAGCGTCCCCGGTGGCGGCGAGGAAGCGCTGGATCACGGCGCTGTTTTCCGCTTCCAGCACCGAGCAGGTGACGTACAGCAGTGTGCCCCCGGGCTGCAACAGCGGCCAGAGGCCCTGCAGGATCCACAGCTGCTGCGCCGCCAGCGTGGCGATGTCATCTGCTCGACGCAACAGCTTGACGTCCGGGTGACGGCGAATCACACCGCTGGCGGAACAGGGAGCATCCACCAGAATCCGGTCAAATCGCCGTTCCTGCAGGGAGGCCGGTGGCGCGGTGGCATTGCCCTGCAGCACCTCCGCCTGTAGTGACAGCCGCTGCAGGTTGTCGCGGACCCGCTGCAGCCGGGAGGCATCGACATCCATGGCCGTCAGGGCGATGCCGGGTTCCAGCTCCAGCAGGTGGCAGGCCTTGCCGCCGGGTGCGGCGCAGGCATCCAGCACCCGCTCGCCGGCACGGGCGCCCAGCAGGTGTGCCGCCAGTTGCGCGGCTTCATCCTGCACGCTGGCCTGCCCTGCGGCGAAGCCCGGCAATGCCGCCACATCGACAGCCCGCTGCAGGTAAATCGCCTCCGGTGCCAGTTGCCCCGCGGTGGCCGCAATGTCAGCGGCCGCCAGTGCCGCCAGGTAGTCCTCGCGGCTGCCGAGACGGCGGTTGACCCTGAGTACCATCGGCGGCTGCTCGTTGTTGGCTGCCATGATCGCATCCGCCCGCTCCGGCCAGTCGCGCTGCAGGGCGTCAAACAGCCACTGCGGGTGCGCCGCGACCGCCGCGGGAGACAGCTTGCCCACCAGCTGCTGCCGCTGCCGCAGATAGCTGCGCAGCACCGCGTTGCACAGCCCCTTGGCCCAGATCTTGTGCAATGTCCGGGTGGCGGCCACGGTGGCGGCGACCGCGGCGTGGTCCGGCACCCGGGTTTCCTCCAGCTGGTACAGGCCCAGCAGCAGCAGCGCCTCGATGTCGCGGTCGCGATTCTTCAGCGGCTTGCTCAACAACTGCTGTAGCTGCGGTTGCAGTCGCGGATAGTGGCGCAGGGTTCCGTAGCACAGCTGCTGCAGCAGCCCCCGGTCACGCTCGGCAACGGTTTCCAGCGCGGCCGGCAATAGCTGGTTCAGGGAGCCACCCTCCAGTACGCCGGCTATCGCGAGCGCTGCCGCCGCCCGCGTATCGGTAGTCATGAGCGGGCTTCCTGCGCTGCGGCGGGCTCAAAGCGACTGCCGGGCAGGAACAGCGCACTCCGCGCATTGAGTAGTTCGGCGGCCGGCAGGGCCCTGCCGCCGGGCAGCTGCAACTGCCGGATGCGGAGGACGCCCTCGCCGCAGGCGACCCGGATGCCCTCGCGGTCGGCACCGAGTATCGTACCCGGGCTGGCGTTTGCCACCGGCGCTGCCGGGAGCTCCGCGCTTGCCTCCCAGATTCGCACCCTTTCGCCGCCGAGGATGCCGTAGCAGACCGGGAACGGGTTGAACGCAGCTACCGCCCTGGCCAGTTCCGCTGCGCTGCGGTTCCAGTCCAGGGCCGCTTCCGACTTGTCGATCTTGTGGGCGTAGGTGGCACCGGCGTCATCCTGCGCGGTGGCCGCCTCGCGACAGGCCGGCAGGTGGTCGAGTACCTGCAGCAACAGGGGGGGGCCGATTGCGGCGAGCTGGTTGTGCAACATGCCGGCGCTGGTGCCGGGTGTGATCGGCAGTCTCGCCTCTGCCAGCATGGCACCGGTATCCAGCCCCGCGTCCATCTGCATGATGGTGATGCCGGTCTCGTTGTCCCCGGCCTCGATGGCGCGCTGGATGGGCGCCGCACCGCGCCAGCGTGGCAGCAGCGAGGCATGGACGTTGATACAGCCCAGACGGGGCGCGTCCAGCACCGCCTGCGGCAGGATCAGCCCGTAGGCCACCACCACCATGACATCCGCAGCCCACGCCGCAAGCTCGGCCTGGGCGGCGGCAGTCCGCAGGCTGGCGGGCTGCAGTACCGGGATCCCCGCCGCGAGGGCGACCTCCTTGACCGGGCTGGCGTGCAGTTTCTTGCCGCGGCCGGCCGGGCGGTCCGGCTGGGTGTAGACGGCAATGACGTCATGGCGGCTGGCCAGCAGGGCTTGCAGGTGGGTGGCGGCAAAATCGGGCGTGCCGGCAAAGATCAGGCGTAACGGTTCACCGGCCACCACTCAGGCCTGGCGCCGCTGTTCTTTCTCCAGCTTCCTGCGGATGCGCTGGCGCTTGAGGGGTGAGAGGTAGTCCACGAACAGCTTGCCGTCGAGGTGGTCGATTTCATGCTGCAGGCAGATCGCCAGCAAACCCTGCAGTTCGCGGGTGAAGGATTCGCCATCGCGGTCCAGCGCGGTGACCGAGATGCGCTGCGGCCGCTGCACGGTTTCGTAGAATCCCGGTACCGAGAGGCAGCCCTCGTCATATTCGCCCAGGTCCGGGTCGAGAACGGTGATTTCGGGATTGATGAACACCAGCGGCTCGCTGTGATCCTCGCTGACGTCTATCACCAGCAGCCGCTGGTGGACGTTGACCTGGGTTGCCGCGAGTCCGATTCCCGGTGCCGCGTACATGGTCTCGAACAGGTCGTCGATGAGCGCACGGGTGGCGTCCGTCACCGCGTCTACCGGCTTTGCCCGGGTGCGCAGCCGGGGGTCGGGGAATTCAAGAATGTCGAGTACTGCCATGGTGTTAGCTGCCTTCGGAGCTGTGCCGGCCGATGGTAAATTAGTCACATTGGGGCTTGCCACGGGCCTATGCCCACCGCAAACTGTGGCTATTATATAACTGCTGGCAAGGTAGTGCCCAGCGCCGCCAAGACCGGCTGCGCACTTGTCTGCACGGGGAGATCGCTGGCGCGGGTTTGGCGGGCGGATGATAACAGGGGCAGGCTGGACAGAATCATGAGAGCAAAGTCTTTTTCGGTTTACCTGGTATTACTCGGGAGCTTGCTGTTCAGTACCTGGCTGCAGGCCGCGGTGGAACTCAACGAGGACGTGCCGGATACCTATATTGTCAAGAAGGGCGATACGCTCTGGGGCATCTCCGGCATGTACCTGCGCGAGCCCTGGCGCTGGCCGGAACTCTGGGACGTCAATCCGCAGATAGACAATCCCCACCTGATCTATCCCGGCGATGAACTGTACCTGACCTGGGTCGATGGCCAGCCCCGCCTCCGGGTCCGGCGCGGCCGCGATATCAAGCTCGAGCCCGGCATGCGTGTGATACCGCTGGATCTGGCCATTCCGGTGATACCGCTGGACCAGATCGGCTCCTTCCTCAAGCGCCACCTTATTCTCGATGCTGATGAATTGAACAATTCGGCCTATGTGGTGGCTGGCGACCAGGGCCGCCTGATCGCCGCTCCCGGCGACCGCGTCTTCGGTCGGGGGCCGTTCCCGGATGGCGAACGCAGTTTCGGCATTTTCCGCGCCGGGGATACCTACCACGACCCCGTTACCAATGAACTCCTGGGTTACCAGGCCATGGACATCGGCAACGCGCGGCTCATCAGCAGCAATCGCGATGATGTCACTGAGCTGAACATCACCCGGGTGACTGAGGAGGTGCGCGTTGCGGACCGCCTGCTGCCCGTGCGGGAGCGGGTCCTGGATGCGACGTTCCAGCCCCGGGCGCCGGCAGTCGAGATCACTGATGGCTTCATGATCGCGGTCGACGGCGGCGTCAACCAGATCGGCCAGGGGAATATCGTGGTGCTGAACCGCGGTGAGCGGGATGGCATCGAAGTTGGTCACGTGCTGGCCATCTACCAGGCCGGCGGTCGTGTCTTCGACGAGGTCGCACGCCAGAACGTGACCCTGCCAGATACCCGCGCCGGCCTGATGATGGTCTTCGAGGTATTTGAGAAAGCCAGCTATGGACTGGTACTGAGGGCCAGCCGCCCGCTGAAGGTGCTGGACAAGGTAAAGAACCCCTGACAGGACTGCGGCGGCCACGGAACGGTCGCTGCCGGGGGAGAGAAACGGAACAGACATGACGTCAAGGATGATGTATGGATGCCGCGCACGCCCGGCTGTGCCTGTTGCTGCACAGCCTTCCCGGTCTCGACAAGCGCCAGCTGCGGCATTGGCTGCAGCATTTTGGCTCCCCCCAGGCCCTCTGGGAAGCAGATTCCGAAGCCCTGGCCGGGACCGCTGCCGACGCCGCTGCGCTCGCGGACCTGGCCACTGCTCGCCGCTACGGTCGACATCCGCAGGCGCCACGGGATATCGATCGCCAGCTTGACGCCCTGCTCGCCGTCGGCGGCCGCGTAATCGCCCTGGGGTCGTCCGGCTACCCTCCGCTGCTGGCTGCCATTCACGATCCGCCGCCGTTGTTGTATCTGCGCGGACGCGGGGAACTGCTGCAGGCGCCCCAGCTCGCCGTCGTCGGCAGTCGCAAGGCCAGCCCGCCCGGCATCCGCTATGCCCGGGAGCTCGCCGCCGCCGCGGTCGGGTCTGGTCTGACTGTCACCAGCGGCCTGGCGCTGGGCATCGACGGCGCCGCCCATCGCGGCGCATTGGACGCGGGTGGTGCCAGCGTTGCGGTCATGGCTACCGGTGTCGACTCCATCTACCCCCGACGCCACGACGGGCTGGCCCGGCAGCTGCTGGAAAATGGCTGCCTGGTCAGTGAATTTGCCCCCCTGACGCCGGCGCTGCCACAGCACTTCCCGGCCCGCAACCGGATCATCAGCGGGCTGGCGCTCGCTGTGCTGGTGGTGGAAGCGGCTTTGCCCAGCGGCTCGCTGATAACCGCGGGCACTGCTCTGGAGCAGGGGCGGGAAGTATTTGCCGTGCCCTGGTTTCCCGGCCACGCCGGGGGCCGAGGCTGTCTGCGGCTGCTGCGGGATGGCGCGGCCATGGCAGAGAGCATCGACGACATTCTGGCGGAACTCGGGCCCCTGTTTCAGTGCCAGCTCGAACTCGCGCCGGCGGCTACGGAAACAGCGGCCGACGCCGCGAACCGGTGCTGGCTTTTGCCCCTGGTAGGTTATGAGGTGGTGACGGTGGACACCCTGGTGCTGGCTTCGGGACGCCCCGTGGCCGAAGTCCTGGCGGCACTGTCGGCGCTGGAACTCGAAGGCAGAATCGCGCGCCACGGCGGCGGTTATGTCCGCCGCTGAAGCAGAATTATCTTGTTCGAATCCCGGGCAGGGGGTACATTTGCCATCAAACACGATTTTTCATTGATTTCAAGGAATAGGGTGGAAAAATGTTAAATACACTGGGGAAGAAAGTCCTGTTTGGCGGTGTCGTCTTGTTGGGCGTCACGCTTGAGGCCGCTGCGCAGGCACGGCCCAATCTCATGTTCTGCGGCAGCAGCCAAAGAACAGGGGCGGACCTGTATTCGGGCATCACGGCACTCAATGAGGTTTCCAGCTGTACTCCCGATGCGGATACCCAGGCGCTGCTGGTCACGCGCAGTGGTTCTGTTGCGGGCAACGGGGCTGCGTGGCTGGCGTACCTCAATGCCGGCGGCATTATCATCACTGAACACACGAATCCGGAGGCTGTCTATAACGAGATTTATACCACTGCTTACACGAGTGAGTTTGTTGGTGAATGCCAGGATAACGTGATGCCATCGACCATCCTCAATCCCTCAGACCCCTTCTGGCTGGCGAATCCCCTGGCGCCGGTGGGTCCCTCCGAAGACAGCTGCGGTTCCGACCTGCAGGACGTTGTCGACGGTGAAGGCGGCGCCGTGGTGGCGCTTGGTGCCCGTACCCCGGACGGCACCGTGTCCCTTGCCTACAGGAGCCAGGGCAGCGGCGTACTCTTTCTTTCCGGCGCGGACTGGCAGGATAACGAGGCTTCCTACACCGATTCCTCAAGGAGCCTGTTTGGCGGGATGATTACGGCCCGTTTCAGTGCTGAACCCAGTGCGCCTCCGGTTCCGGTTCCCGCGTTGCCCCTGTGGCTGCTGGGTATCATGGGCGGCCTGCTGGCAACCTTGGGACTCAGAAAATTGCGCAAGGCTTGATCCGTCGCCCTGTGAAAGCCCGGCACCTGCCGGGCTTTTTTTGTCGAGTGCCTGCCGGCTGTGGAGCGGGTCCTTCGTAGTGCGTCCCGCCGCCGCGGGCTTGCCAGAGGCGGACCAAGCCGGTAAATTTCGCCCCTTTCCCGCTACTGCGCCGCGCGCACCAGGAGCCAACCATGAGCAAACCCTTTGTCGCCATCGTCATGGGTTCGGATTCAGACCTGCCGGTCATGGAAGCCAGCTTTGCCGTGCTGCGTTCCTTTGGCATTCCTTTCGAGGCCCGTATCACCTCCGCCCACCGCACGCCCGAGGTGACCAAGGCCTTTATCCAGGATGCCGAGGCGCGCGGCTGTGCGGTTTTCATCGCAGCGGCGGGCATGGCTGCCCACCTGGCTGGCGCGGTGTCAGCCACCACCGTCAAGCCGGTGATCGGGGTGCCGATGAATTCGTCCCTGGACGGGCTCGACGCTCTCCTGTCGACAGTGCAGATGCCGGCCGGGATTCCGGTGGCCTCGGTCGCCATCGGCAAGGCGGGCGCCAAGAACGCCGCCTACCTGGCGGCGCAGATACTTGCGGTCGCAGACCCGGACCTCGAGCGCCAGCTCCGGGATGAGCGCGCGGCCAATGCCGAGGCGATCCGGGCCAAGGACGAGGCCCTGCAGGACTCCCTGCGGAGCTGATATTGCCTTCCACCCTGCAATTGCGGGCCGCGGTTCGCGCCCTCGCCGAGGGAGGCGTTATCGCCTGCCCGACCGAGGCTGTCTGGGGCCTGAGTTGTGACCCCGACAACCCGGATGCCGTGGCGCGCCTGCTCCATCTCAAGCAGCGCCCGGTGGAGAAGGGGCTGATTCTGGTGGCGGCGGAGGTCGCTCAGCTGGCCCCCCTGCTTGAGGGGCTCACCGAAGCCCAGCGCAGTAAACTTGCACTGTCCTGGCCCGGGCCGTCGACCTGGCTGCTGCCCCACCATGATCTTGTTCCCCCCTGGATTCATGGTGGTCATGCAAAGGTTGCAGTGAGAGTAAGTGCTCACAAAGGTGTCGCTGCCCTGTGCCGGGCCTGGGGCGGTGCGCTGGTCTCGACCTCTGCCAACCCGGCCGGTAGCCGCCCCGCTACTGCGCAGTTCCAGGTGGAGCGCTACTTCCACGGCCAGCTCGATGCGGTACTGCCGGGGGCGCTGGGAGGCGCCAGCAGACCCACGGTCATTCGCGACCTGCTCACGGACCAGGTGCTGCGGTCCTGAGCTCTCCCCCATGCTGGTGTTCAGCTGCGGTGGCATGCGTATAATGGCGCGCGAACAGCAGCAGTCATCGGAAAGACCATGCAACCAGAAGCCGTAAAAGCCTACCTGCTCCAGCTCCAGCAGACGATCTGCGACACCCTGGCTGCCGAAGACGGCAGCGGCGATTTCATTGTTGACGACTGGCAGCGGCCGGAGGGTGGTGGTGGCCGCAGCCGGGTACTGGCGGGCGGGGCCGTGTTCGAGAAGGCGGGCGTGAACTTTTCCCATGTCATGGGCGACAGTCTGCCGCCCTCCGCCACGGCGGCTCGCCCCGAGCTTGCCGGACGCAGCTACCAGGCCATGGGCGTGTCCCTGGTCATTCACCCGCTAAACCCCTACGTCCCCACCTCCCATGCCAACGTGCGCATGTTTGTGGCGGAGCGGGAAGGTTCGGAACCGGTCTGGTGGTTTGGTGGCGGCTACGATCTCACCCCCTACTACGGCAATCGCGAGGACTGCCGTCACTGGCACCAGGTCGCTGCGGACGCCTGCGCCCCCTTTGGTGACGAGGTCTATCCCCGCTACAAGCAGTGGTGTGACGAATACTTTCATCTCAGGCACCGCGGCGAGCACCGGGGGGTCGGTGGCCTGTTCTACGACGACCTCAACGAGGGCGGCTTTGAGCGCTGCTTCGGCTTCATGCGGGCAGTCGGCGATTCCTACCTGCCGGCCTACGTGCCCATTGTCCAGCGTCGCAAGGACCAGCCCTGGGGCGAACGTGAGCGCCAGTTCCAGCTTTACCGGCGCGGCCGCTATGTGGAATTCAACCTGGTGTTCGACCGCGGCACCCTGTTTGGGCTGCAGTCCGGCGGCCGCACCGAGGCTATCCTGATGTCCCTGCCGCCGCTGGTGCGCTGGGAGTACAACTATCAGCCGGAGCCGGGTTCCGCGGAGGCAGAGCTGACCGATTATTATCTCCAGCACCGTGACTGGTTGCAGGTGGATCCATGACCGCGCAGGACAAGTACGCTGTCTTCGGCAACCCGATCAAGCACAGCAAGTCGCCAGCGATTCACGCCGCCTTTGCCGAACAATGCGACCAGCACATTCAGTACCGTGCGGTACGGGTGGAACTGGGCGACTTCCCGCGTGCCGCGGCCAGTTTCTTTGCCGGTGGTGGCAAGGGCCTGAACGTCACCCTGCCGTTCAAGCAGGACGCTTTTGCCTTCGCCGATACCGTGAGCGACCGGGCACGTCGCGCCGGCGCGGTGAATACGCTCACTGCCTGTGCCGACGGCAGCATTGCAGGCGATACTACCGATGGTATCGGCCTGGTGCGGGACATGGTCGCCAATCTCGGCTGGCAGTTGCAGGGTCGCCGGATCGCGCTGCTGGGGGCCGGTGGTGCCGTTCGGGGTGTGCTGGAGCCGCTGCTGCGGGAGCGCCCGAAGTCCGTTGTCATCGCCAACCGTACCGCCGCCAGGGCCGCGGAGCTGGCGGCGCTGTTCGCCGATCTCGGCACGGTCCGGGGCGGCGGCTATGAACTGCTGGACGCGCTCGAAGTCGACCTGTTGATCAACGCCACCAGTGCCGGCCTGCAGGGTGAAATGCCGCCGCTCCCCGATACCCTGTTGACCGTCCGCAGCTGCTGCTACGACATGTTGTACGGGCCGGAACCTACCCTGTTCATGCGCTGGGCAGCGCAGAACGCGGCCTGGGCGGTAGCAGACGGTCTGGGCATGCTGGTGGAGCAGGCGGCGGAGTCGTTCTACCGCTGGCGTCAGGTCCGCCCCGCCACCCAGCCAGTGATCAACCAGATGCGCAACATGCTGGCTGCGGCCTAGTGCACTACCCGGCGGGCTCCAGCTCCGCCAGATGGCGGTCCTTCAGGCGCACATAGTTGTCGGCGCTGTAGCTGAAATAGTCGCGTTCCGCTGCGCTCAGGGGACGCACTTCCCGGGCCGGGCTGCCAGCGTAAAGGTAGCCGCTGCGCAGTGTCTTCCCCGGTGTTACCAGGGCGCAGGCTCCGATCACGACCTCATCTTCCACCACCGCACCGTCCATGACGGTGGCGCCCATGCCGACCAGTACCCGATTGCCAATGCTGCAGCCGTGCAGGGTGGCGTTGTGGCCGATGGTAACCTCCGCCCCGATCAGCAGCGGCCACCCCTCCGGGTTGTAGGGTCCGGCGTGAGTGATGTGCAGTACGCTGCCGTCCTGTACGCTGGTGCGGGCGCCGATGCGGATACGGTGCATGTCACCGCGGATCACGGCCTGTGGCCAGACCGAGGCATCATCTCCCAGTTCGACGTCACCCAGCACCACGGCGCTGGGATCCACCAGCACCCGCTGCCCGAACAAGGGACGGTGGCCGGCAAAACTGCGAACGCTGGTGGCGGTGTAATGCTGCATGCGGGGCTCCCTCTCTGATCCTGCTACAATAGCGGCCTCAACCCCAACTGGCCAGTAGCCGATGGTTCCGGAAGACAACAGCCCGAAATCGCCGCCGCCCAGGCGCTTTATTGCCGGTGCGGTCTGTCCCCGCTGCAGCGCGATGGATACCATCGTGGTGGACCGCGAGACCGATCTGCGCGAGTGCGTGGCCTGCGGTTTCAGTGATCCCCGCCCGAAGGACAACCGGGTGCCCGCTGCGGAGCCCGTGACCCGGGTCAGCCGACCGGCCGCCCGCCGGGTAGAAACTGCCGCCGAAGTTGTGCGGGTCCTGGAGCCACCGCCCAAACGCGAAGACTGAGGGTCATCCGTCTCCGCGACGGGTAAACGCCAGCGGCATGCGCTTGAACCCGTCCATGAAGTTGGAGCGGAAGTGCGTCGGCTCCGCCAGCAGGCGCAGGTGGTCCATGCGCGTGAGGATTTCACGGGTCATCATTTCCAGGTTCATGCGCGCCTGGTGCTGGCCGGGGCAGACGTGCACGCCAAAGCCGAAAGTGCGCATCTGGCGCCGGGTTTGCGCCGGATCGCGGGTGATATCGAAGCTGTCGGGGTTGTCGAACAACGCGGGGTCGCGGTTTACCGAGGCCAGCAGGCAAACCACCTTGTCGCCGCGCTTGATCTGCTCTCCGGCGAGCTCCACATCGCACATGGCGGTGCGGCGGGTGTACACCACGGTATTGCGGTAGCGCAGGATCTCCTCCACGGCAGCCGGCACAAGGTCGGGGTCGGCTCGCAACAGTTCCAGCTGCCGGGGGTGGCGAATCAGCTCGTAAAGCAGCCAGGACAGGGTGTTGCGCGTGGTTTCGGTGCCGCCGATCATCAGGCCCTGGAAGATGACCCCGTACTCCTCGTCGCTGAGCCGGCGGCCGTCAATCTCGGCGTTGAGCAGTTCGTTGGTCATGTCCTCCGCCGGCTGCTGGCGTCGCTTGCTGGCAAACCGGGCAGCCCAGCCGACCATCTGCGCCGACGCCTCCCAGCCCGCTTCGCGGCTACCGGCATAGTCGGGATCGTTGGCCAGGGTGACCGCATTGATGGTCGGCACCAGGTAGGCGTAGTCCTGCTCGGGCACGCCGAGCAGGGTGAACATCACATGCACCGGCAGGTGCATGGCGACGTCACTGACAAACTCGCACTCACCGCGGTCGATAATCGCATCGATAATGGCCGTGACCTTTGCCTGCATCATCTCGCGGCGTGCTTCCAGGACCCCCGGGCGAAAAGCGTAGTCCACCAGCGCCCGCCGGGAGCGGTGCTCCGGCGGGTCGAGGAAGGTCATGGCCTGGCGCTGCAGTGCCAGCAGCTCCTCCGGGAAATCTTCCAGCAGCGGCCCATAGCTGCTGGAAAACGTGCCGGGGTCGCGCAGGACGGCGTCGATATCCGGCTTGTGCAGCACCAGCCAGTGACCACCCGCGGCGAATTCGTCCGCCTGCCAGAGGATGCGGTGCTCAGCGCGCAGCTGGGCGACGGCCGCGCGCGGGGTACCGTGGGTGAAGTTGTCGAGATGCAGCAAACTGCTGCTGAAGGGGCAAGTCGTCACGTTATCGTTCTGCCTGTCACCGGGTTTGCGGGAGTGTTGAGACTAGCACAATCGAAGCCGCCGGCGACCCGCCGCAGCCCGGACAGGTGCAATCCGGTCTGGATCGCCCGCTGGTCCAAACGCCATATTTTGCGGTTTGGCTGAACCGCTTAAACCATATGTAGGGTTTTGAACACGTCCTGTGCCACTGTTTGCTGTCCTGTCGCCAAACGCCCACTAAATCAGGGTGTTAGTATTTTTTGCCGGCAACTTTCGCTATAATTCCCGCGCTCCGAACTGCGGCAGTTGGTCGCAGTTGGGCAGAAACGGCTGAAACGAGCAAA
This sequence comes from uncultured Haliea sp., assembly GCA_963974125.1. GTDB lineage: Bacteria > Pseudomonadota > Gammaproteobacteria > Pseudomonadales > Halieaceae > Haliea. Next base: position 170,255 of record CAXBCH010000001.1, read on the forward strand.
AACCTCTTTATTCTCCCTTCCCCAGGCGAAGGGCCACGGCCCGGGTCGATCATGCCTGCGGGCTGCGGAAGTCGCAGACGAGTTTGCGGTAATAAACGGCGGTGGTGCAGTCTCGGTTGGGGGGAAGTCTGTGATTACGAGGGAGACACGGGAAATGTTGTTGAAAGCGAACAGGCTGTTCAAGCTGGCGCTTGGTCCTGTGCTGATGCTGCTGAGTCTGGCGAGTGCCGGCGCTTTGGCTGCTGAGAGCAAGGTAAACCAGGTGAACATGTCGCCGGGGGTCACGGAAATTGGCCAGAAAATCTACGATCTGCACATGCTGATCTTCTGGATCTGCGTCATTATCGGTGCACTCGTATTTGCGGTCATGTTCTACTCCATCTATTACCACCGCAAGTCCCGCGGCGTTACGCCTTCGACTTTCCACGAAAGTACGAAAGTGGAAATCGCCTGGACGGTTGTTCCCTTCCTTATCCTTATTGGCATGGCTGTCCCTGCCACCTCCACCCTGCTCGAAATCTACGACTTCGACGATGCCGAGATGGACATTCTGATTACCGGCTATCAGTGGAAGTGGAAGTACGAGTACCTCAATGAAGACGGCGAGAACGTCTCCTTCTTCAGCAACCTGCGCACCCCGCAGAGTGAAATCTACAATGCCGAGGCCAAGGGTGAACACTACCTGCTGGAAGTGGATGAGCCGGTGGTGATTCCGGTGGATACCAAGGTGCGCTTCCTGGTCACCGCCAACGACGTCATCCACTCCTGGTGGGTCCCGGAGCTGGCGGTCAAGAAGGATGCCATCCCCGGTTTCATCAACGAGACCTGGACCAAAGTCACGACGGAAGGCATCTATCGTGGCCAGTGCGCCGAACTCTGCGGCAAGGACCACGGCTTCATGCCGGTGGTGGTAAACGTTGTCAGCAAGGAAGAATACGCCGACTGGATGGACGTCAAGAAAGCCGAGGCTGCGGAAATCCGCGAGTTGATGGCACAGACCTTCACCATGGATGAACTCATGGCCCGCGGTAAAGCGGTCTACGAGCGCAACTGCCTGGCCTGTCACGGCGCCAATGGCGAGGGCGGTCTTGGCACCGCCATTGCCGGCAGCCCCTCTGCCACGGGCGACGTCAGCGGCCATCTGGAAATCGGCATCAACGGGGTGCCGGGTACTGCCATGCAGGCCTTTGGCGGCCAGATCAATGACGTGGAAATGGCGGCGGTGATTACTTACCAGCGCAACGCCTTTGGCAACAACATGGGTGACATGGTTCAGCCCATCGATGTCTACAACCACAAACGGGGCTAATTGGAGGAGTTAACGATGGGCGCTCATCATCACGGTCCCGCCAAGGGCCTCAGCCGGTGGCTGTTTACCACCAACCACAAAGATATCGGAACCATGTACCTGTGGTTCTCGTTTGCCATGTTCATTCTTGGCGGCTCGTTCGCCATGATCATCCGCGCCGAGCTGTTCCAGCCCGGCATGCAGCTGGTTGATCCACTGTTTTTCAACCAGATGACCACCCTGCACGGCCTGATCATGGTCTTCGGTGCCATCATGCCGTCCTTCGTGGGTCTGGCCAACTGGATGATCCCGATGATGATCGGGGCGCCGGACATGGCCCTGCCGCGGATGAACAACTGGAGCTTCTGGATTCTGCCGCCGGCATTCCTGATTCTCGCCTCCACCCTGTTCATGGAGGGTGGTGCTCCCGCTTTCGGCTGGACCTTCTATGCGCCGCTGTCGACGACCTACGCGCCGCCGTCGGTGACCTACTTCATCTTTTCCATTCACGTGCTGGGCCTGTCCTCCATCATGGGCTCGATCAATATCATCGCCACGGTGATGAACATGCGCGCGCCCGGCATGACCTACATGAAGATGCCGCTGTTCGTCTGGACCTGGCTGATCACCGCATTCCTGCTGGTGGCGGTAATGCCGGTCCTGGCCGGCGCCGTGACCATGATGCTGATGGATATCCACTTCGGCACCAGCTTCTTCTCCGCCGCCGGTGGCGGTGACCCGGTACTGTTCCAGCACATCTTCTGGTTCTTTGGTCACCCCGAGGTGTACATCATTATCCTGCCGGCCTTCGGCGTGGTGTCCCAGATCATCCCGACCTTTGCCCGCAAGCCGCTGTTCGGCTACGATTCCATGGTCTACGCCACGGCCTCCATCGCTTTCCTGTCCTTTGTCGTGTGGGCGCACCACATGTATACAGTGGGTATGCCGGTAGCCGGTGAGCTGTTCTTCATGTACGCGACCATGCTGATTGCGGTGCCCACCGGGGTGAAGGTATTCAACTGGGTCACCACCATGTGGCGCGGCGCCATGACCTTTGAAACCCCGATGCTGTTCTGCATGGGCTTCCTGGTCCTGTTCACCATTGGCGGCTTCACCGGCCTGATGTTGTCCATTGCCCCGGCCGATTTCCAGTACCATGACAGCTACTTCGTGGTGGCCCACTTCCACTACGTGATGGTGGCGGGTGCGGTGTTCTCCATGAGCGCGGCCGTCTACTACTGGCTGCCCAAGTGGTGTGGCCGCATGTACAACGAGACCATGGGCAAGACCCACTTCTGGATCTCGTTCATAGGCTTCAACATCACCTTTTTCCCGCAGCACTTCGTGGGCCTGGCGGGCATGCCGCGCCGCATCCCCGACTATGCGCTGCAGTTTGCCGACTTCAACATGTTGTCCAGCATCGGCGCCTTCATCTACGGCGCATCGCAGATCCTGTTCCTGTACAACGTGATTGCAACGATCGTGGCCGGCAAGCCCACCAGTGAGGAAAAGACCTGGGATGGTGCTGAAGGCCTGGAGTGGACGGTTGCCACACCGGCGCCCTACCACACTTTCGAGACGCCACCGCAGGTCAAGTGAGGTTGATCCCATGTTGAGAGTCAGCAGCAATCCGGTCCTGGACACTGTCGTCAAGCTGGTCACGACGGCAGTAGCCATGTTCGCTTTCGTCTTCGTGGTCATGGTGCCGTTGTACGATGTGCTCTGTGACGCGCTCGGCATCAACGGCAAGACCAGCGGTCAGGCCTATACGGCGGTACAGGCGGGTGTCGATGAATCCCGATCCATTACGATCCAGTTTGTCGCCACCAACAACGATGGCATGCCCTGGGAGTTTGGCCCGTCAGTGACCCGCATGGTTGTGCATCCGGGCGCCAGCAACGACACCGTGTTCCATGCCCGGAACCCCTTGCCGCATGCCATGGTCGCCCAGGCGATTCCCAGCGTGTCACCGTCCCGTGCTGCGGCGTACTTCCACAAGACCGAGTGCTTCTGTTTCAACCAGCAGCCGCTGGACGCTGAAACTGCCACGGAAATGCCGCTGCAGTTTATTGTCGACCGGGATCTGCCTGCGGACATCAAGACGATCACCCTGTCCTACACGATGTTCGACATAACAGACATGGTGGGTGGCGCTGTCGCTGCCCGCTGACGCCCGGCCCGGGGGGGCCGAGTGATTACAACGGAGAAACACCATGACAACCCAAAGTTCCACAGAGTACGAGAAGTATTACGTACCGGAAAAGAGCAAGATGGCGGTCTGTGCCACCATCGGGCTGATCCTCAGCACCTTCGGCGCCGCCAGTGTCATGAACGACATGACCTTTGGCGATGGCGCGACCACCAGCTCGTGGAGCATCTTCTGGTTTGGCCTGTTCTTCTTTGCAGCCACGCTGTTTGCCTGGTTTCGCACCGCGATTCGGGAAAACATCGCCGGGCTCAACAGTGCCCAGCTGAAGAAGTCCTATGTGCTTGGCATGTTCTGGTTCATCTTCTCCGAAGTCATGTTTTTCCTCGCCTTCTTCGGCGCGTTGTTCTATATCCGCACCCTGGTTGGACCCTGGCTGGCCGGTGAAGGCGAAGGCGGCAGAATGAACCATCTGCTGTGGGAGGGCTTCCAATACAGCTGGCCGATGGCGCAGACCCCGCAGGAAGTTGTGGGGCTTGCCAATCAGCCAATAGCCAACATGGGCACGTTCCAGAGCTATGAAAAGAGCATGGCATTCAGCGAGGCTGCTGCCTGGTACCTGTGGCTGCCGATGTGGAACACCATTGTACTGCTGTCATCCAGCGTGACCGTGCACATTGCGCACATGGGCATACTCGATGGCGACAAGCGCAAGTTCAACATCTGGCTGGGCGTCACTGTGGCTCTGGGGATGCTGTTTGTGGCCCTGCAGATACTGGAATACTACGAAGCCTACGCGCACTTCGGCCTTACCCTGAATTCCGGCATCTATGGCTCGACCTTCTTCATGTTGACCGGGTTCCACGGGGTTCACGTGGTCATGGGCATGACCATGCTGCTGATTCAGTGGCTGCGCTCGGTGAAGGGCGGTCATTTCACCGCCGACGATCACTTTGGGTTCGAGGCCTCCAGCTGGTACTGGCACTTTGTCGACGTGGTATGGGTGTTCCTCTTCCTTTTCGTGTATATCCTGTAGCGCGCCTAGTCGCTACTCTCCTGCTCCTGGGATGTGTACGGACGCGGTCCGGCATCCCAGGGGTTGCGGTGGCCGAGCTGGCCACTGGCAACGCCGTAGACGATCAGGCCTGCGAGCGTAATGGCAAGGCCCAGTCTCACCCCGAGCGAGTGGAACGTCCTGCGCTTGCTCTTGTCGCCCTGGTCGACCATGAGGAAGTAGAACCCGCTTCCCAGGCTGGCAAGCAGTGCCAGCATCAACACGACGATCGCGATTTTCAACAATGGTCTTCTCCCGGTTGCAAACAGCGCAGTATAAACCAGCCGAACGGCGGACGGTTGCAGCGTACCGGACTTTAACTGAACGGGGCTGAGGCATGGCGGGATTACAGCTGGATTTCGAGTGGCGCATCACCCTGGCGACGGCATTGCTGTTGCCGGCCCTGATCGCCCTCGGGTTCTGGCAACTGGAGCGCGCCGAGGAGAAAGCCGGCCTGGAGGCGCGCTGGAGTGCGCGCCAGAGCGAGGCCCCCGTGCCCCTGTCTGCGCTGGCCTCCAGTGACCCGGAGCAACTGGCCTACCGCCGCGTCTCGCTGCAGGGGGAGTTTCTGCCGGAACGCTACCTGCTGTTGGACAACCGCATTCAACAGGGACAGTTCGGCAACGAAGTGATTGGCCTGCTGGCGCTGGCCGACAGCGATCAGGTCGTGCTGGTGAATCGGGGCTGGGTGCCCAGTGATCCCGCCCGCCTGGTATTGCCAGAGGTGCCGGAACCGGACGGCGCCGTGACGCTGACCGGACACATCTATGTTTCCCCGGGCAAACCCTATCTATTGGGGGAGCAGCAACTCACGCCACCCTGGCCGGTGCGGATTCAGGCTCTGGACACCGAAACCCTGGCCCCACTGGTGGCGACGGTCACCGATGCCGCGCTGTACCCGCACCCGGTGCGGATCGACAGCGGCCAGCCGGCGGCGTTGACGGTTGCCTGGCAGCTGGTCAATGCCAGCCCCGAGAAGCATCAGGGCTACGCAGTGCAGTGGTTCAGCATGGCGGCGGTGCTCGCTTTTTTCTTCCTGCTGCGCAGCTCCAATCTGTGGCAGCTGCTTACCCGCAAACAACACGAGGCCTGAGCAATGCAGCAACCGGTGACAGCCCCCAATAAAGGCCGGATGGTCATGCTGCTCATTGCCGGCATTCCAGTCACCATGGTGCTGGCTGCAACCTGGCTCTGGTGGTTCGTGGCTCGCGGTGACCTCGACATCGTACAGCTGCTGGGCACCGCCAACCGCGGTACCCTGCTGGATCCGCCGCGGGAGCTGGCCGCCGCCGGGCTGGCGGCCCCGTCTGGCACGCCGCTGCCCTGGACCAATACCGACAGGCAGTGGACCCTGCTGGTGACCAATAATGACGCTGAATGCAGCACGGCCTGTGAATACAAGCTGTACCTTACCCGGCAGATCCACATGGCGCTGGGGAAGCAGTTTCCGCGCGTGCGCCGGATGCTGGTGACTGACCGCGCAACACCGGATACGGCCCTGGCAGTTGCAACCCTCAGTGACGGCAAGCAGGCGCCGCCGGAGTTCGGCCAATTTCTGGCCACCGAGCACGGTGGCCTGTCGGTTCTGCGCCTGGATGCCGCGGACTGGCCGGCCCTGTTCCCGGAAGCGATGGCGGACGCACAGACCTGGTACCTGGTGGATCCGGCAGGCTGGGTCATGATGGCGTATGCTGAGGACGACAGTTACAAGGACGTGATTTCCGATCTCAAATTCCTGCTGAAGAACTCCGGGGACTGAATGGGCGCTACGACAGACATGGCGGTGGCGGGCAAGGCCACCTGGCGCGACTACAAGGAGCTGACCAAGCCCAATGTAGTCCTGCTGATGATCCTCACCTCGGTGATCGGGATGTTCATGGCGGTACCGGGAATGGTGCCGCTGGACGCCCTGATCCTGGGTAATCTGGGGATTGCCCTCTGCGCGGGGGCGGCTGCCGCCGTCAATCACCTGGTCGATCAGCGCGTCGACCAGCGCATGGCCCGTACCAGCAAACGGCCGGTTGCGCAGGGCCGGGTAGGACCCCTGCAGGCCAGCCTCTTCGCTTTGGTCCTGGGTGGGCTGGGCATGGCAATCCTGCTTATCTGGGTGAATGCGCTCACCGCCTGGCTGACCTTCGCCTCCCTGCTGGGTTATGCCGTGGTCTACACCATGTTCCTGAAGCGCGCCACGCCACAGAATATCGTCATCGGCGGGCTGGCCGGCGCCGCGCCGCCGCTGCTGGGCTGGACCGCCGTCACCGGCGAAATTCACGGCCACGCCCTGCTGCTGGTGCTGATCATCTTTGCCTGGACCCCGCCGCACTTCTGGGCGCTGGCCATTCATCGCAAGGATGAGTACGCGGCCGTCGATATTCCCATGTTGCCGGTGACCCATGGCGACGCGTTTACCCGGCTGCATATCCTGCTCTACACCATCATCATGTTTCTCATCACCCTGCTGCCATTCGTCACCCGCCTGAGCGGGCCACTGTACCTGCTCGGTGCCGTGGTGCTGGGCGCTGGCTTCCTGTACTGGGCGGTGGAATTGATGCGCAACAGGAATCCCAAGGCACCGATGGAGACTTTCAAGTATTCGATTGTCTACCTGATGGCCCTGTTTGTGATCATGCTGGCGGATCACTACCTGTTTCCGATAACGACTGCCTGAGGCCCGATACCCATGAGCAACAGCAAGACAGCCACCCAGACCCGCGGTATCCGTCTCACGGTAATCGGCGTACTGGTATTTATCCTGGTGATCGTTGCCGGCTTCGTCAACCGCATCAATCAGCCGCGGGTGATGTCGGCGGCGGAGATGCAGGCCAATGGCGCCTTTTTGCTGCAGACTCCCAGAGACATAGGAGAGTTCGAGCTGCTTGATCATCACGGCCAGCCCTTCGTGCCCGCGAGTCTTGAGGGCCAGTGGTCACTGCTGTTTTTTGGCTTTACCTACTGTCCGGATATCTGTCCCGCAACCATGGCGTTTCTCGATCAGTTCGTGCAGCAGCTGGAGGGGACCGAAGTCGCGGATACCCAGGTCATCATGGTATCCGTGGACCCGGCGCGCGATACCGTGGAGCAGCTGGCCAGCTACGTGCCTTTCTTCAATCCGGATTTCACTGGCGTGACCGGCGAGTTTCTCGATATTCACCGCTTCGCAACCGCGCTCAACACGCCGTTCCGCAAGCTTCCCGGGCAGGATGAAAACTACCTGGTGGACCATGGTTCCAATGTGATACTTATTAATCCCCGGGGCGACTATCACGCCTTCTTCAAGGCCCCGCTGGACCTGGCCCAGATGAAGGTCACCTATCGTTCCATCCGCTTGATGTGGAATCGCTAGGCCACTGTCAGGGGACGATCATGGCTGAACCCACCGTTCCGATTGTCCTTGTAGACGGGTCCTCGTACCTCTATCGGGCGTTTCACGCCCTGCCGCCGCTGAATACCTCCAGCGGTGAGCCTACCGGTGCGGTCAAGGGCGTGATCAGCATGTTGCGGCGCCTGCGCAAGGACTACCCGGAGAGCCCCATTGCGGTGGTCTTCGATGCCAAGGGCAAGACCTTCCGCGACGAGCTGTTCGCGGAATACAAGGCCCAGCGTCCGCCCATGCCCGACGAGCTGCGGGTCCAGGTCGAGCCGATCCACGCCATTGTCCGCGCCATGGGCCTGCCGCTGATCTGTGAGCCGGGTGTGGAGGCGGACGATGTCATCGGTACCCTGGCCCGCGAAGCCAGCCGCCAGGGTCGTCCGGTGGTGATATCCACCGGTGACAAGGATATGGCGCAGCTGGTGGATACCAATACCACCCTGGTCAATACCATGACCGACAGCCGTCTGGACGAGGCCGGCGTGGAGCAGAGGTTTGGCATTCCGCCGGAAAGGATCATCGATTTTCTCGCCCTGATGGGGGACAAAGTCGACAATATTCCCGGCGTTCCCGGCATTGGCGAGAAGACCGCTTTGGCCCTGCTGCAGGGTCTCGGCGGGCTGGACCAGATTTATGCGGCGCTGGACAAGGTGGCGCAGCTGGAATTTCGCGGCGCCAAGACCATGGCTGCGAAGCTGGAGGCGGAGAAAGAGCGCGCCTATCTGTCCTACCAGCTGGCAACGATCAAGACCGACGTGCCGCTGGCGGAAACCGTGGCGGATCTGCGCAACGGCGAGCCGGATCCGGAGGTGCTGCGCGAATGGTTCACCCGCCTCGAGTTTCGCAGCTGGCTGGAGGAGCTGCTGGAGGCGGGTTCGGCGGCAGACCCGGACCTCCCCGGGCAGACGGCGGGCGCCTGGGAAATCGTCACCCGGCAGGATGAGCTGGAGCGCTGGCTGGAGCGTCTGCGGGGCGCCGAGCTGTTTGCCTTTGACACCGAGACCACCAGCCTCAACTACATGGAGGCGCGGATCGTCGGCGTATCGTTTGCGGTGGCACCGGGAGAGGCTGCCTACGTCCCGCTTGCCCACGATTACCTGGGGGTACCGGAGCAGCTGGATCGGGACTCCGTGCTGGCACAGCTGCGGCCACTGCTGGAGGACGAAGCGTGCGGCAAGGTTGGCCAGAATCTGAAATACGACGCCAGCGTGCTGGCCAGCCACGGTATCACCCTGCGCGGTATCCGCCACGACACCATGCTGGAATCCTACATCCTCGACTCCACCGCCACCCGCCACGACATGGACAGCCTGGCGCTCAAGTACCTGGGCCACAAGACCATTCATTTCGAGGATATCGCCGGCAAGGGCTCGAAACAGCTGACGTTCAACCAGATCAAGCTGGAACAGGCCGGTCCCTACGCGGCCGAGGACGCGGACATCACCCTGCGCCTGCACCAGACCCTGTGGCCGCGGTTGCAGGCCCTGGCTGGCCCATGTTCGGTCTACACTGACATCGAGTTGCCGCTGGTGCCGGTGCTGTCGCGGATTGAGCGCACGGGCGCACTGCTCTCCACGGAGCTGTTGCGACTGCAGAGCGGCGAACTGGGCAAGCGCCTGCAGCAGCTGGAGGCGGAAGCCCATGACCTCGCCGGCCAGGCGTTCAATCTCGGCTCTCCCAAGCAGCTGGGTGAAATCCTGTTCGACAAGCTGGAGCTGCCGGTCCTGCGCAAGACGCCCAAGGGCGCGCCCTCCACCGCCGAGGAAGTGCTGGCGGAACTGGCACTGGACTACCCCCTGCCCAGGGTGCTGCTGGAATACCGCGGCCTCAGCAAGCTGAAGTCCACCTACACCGACAAGCTGCCGGATATGGTCAATCCCGCGACCGGCCGTATTCACACTTCCTACCACCAGGCGGTGACCGCGACCGGCCGGCTGTCCTCCTCCGACCCGAACCTGCAGAACATTCCGATTCGCACCGAAGAGGGTCGCCGTATCCGCCAGGCGTTTATTGCGCCCGAAGGCTACCTGATCGTCGCCGCCGACTACTCCCAGATTGAATTGCGCATCATGGCCCACCTGTCCGGGGATGCGGGTCTGCTGCGGGCGTTCCGGGACGGGCTCGATGTCCATCGCGCGACCGCGGCCGAGGTGTTCGGCGTGCCGCTGGAGTCAGTGTCCGGGGACCAGCGGCGCAAGGCCAAGGCAATCAACTTCGGGCTCATCTACGGCATGTCCGCCTTTGGGCTCGCACGGCAGTTGCACCTGGGGCGCAATGAGGCCCAGGAATATATCGAGCGCTACTTTGAGCGCTACCCGGGGGTACAGGAGTACATGGACAGGACCCGGGCCAGTGCCCGGGAGCAGGGCTACGTGGAAACCCTGTTTGGTCGCCGGCTCTATCTGCCGGAGATCAACGCCCGCAACAAGATGCGGGCCCAGGCCGCGGAGCGCACCGCCATCAATGCACCCATGCAGGGTACAGCGGCGGATATCATCAAGAAGGCCATGCTCAGGGTCGATGGCTGGCTGCAGCAGTCCGGTGTGGATGCCCGCACCATCATGCAGGTACACGACGAACTGGTGCTGGAGGTGGCGACCGACGCCGTCCCCGAGGTCCGCGAGACCCTCTGCGGACTGATGAGCGAGGCGGCCGAGCTGGCGGTTCCGCTGCTGGTTGAAGCCGGTGTCGGAAAAAATTGGGATGAAGCGCACTGAAATGCGGAACTTGTCGCAACAGCCCTGGTCTCAGTTACCGTAGCAAGCTGCTACAGTCCCGCAGGTCTCTCTCCATTGGCCTTCCGCGGGGCATGTCTCTTCCCCAGAGACCCAAGCTGTCCCGGCTGCCTGTCCCCCTACGGGCAACCGGGTTTTTTATGCCCCGATTTCCGGTTCGCCCCCCTCCTCTTCACTGCCGTTACCCTCGTCGGGCATGCCGGGCTGCGTGAGCCAGGCATTGAGTACGGCGATCAGCTCCTTGTGACCGCTGTGCTTGAGCGCCGAGAATAGCTGCACGCTAACCAGGTCGCCGTGCTGCCGCAGCTCCTTCTGCACCTGCAGCAGGGTATTGCGGGCCGGACCGTTCTTGAGTTTGTCGGCCTTGGTGAGGAGGATGTGCACGGGCATGCCGGCGGTGATTGCCCAGGTGAGCATCTGCTGATCGAAGGTCTGCAGCGGGTGACGCACGTCCATCAACAGCACCAGTCCGCGCAGGCTCTGTCTTTTTTGCAGGTAATTTTCCAGTTGCCGGGTCCACTCGCGCTTCACCGCCAGCGGCACCTTGGCAAAACCATACCCGGGCAGATCCACCAGGCGCTGCTGCTCGCTCAGGGAAAAGAAGTTGATCAGCTGGGTGCGACCGGGCGTCTTGGAGGTGCGGGCGAGCTTGGTGTTCTCTGTCAAGCTGTTGATTGCAGAGGACTTTCCTGCGTTGGAGCGGCCCGCGAAGGCCACCTCCCAGCCGCTGTCATCCGGGCACTGGGACAGCTTGCTGGCGCTGGTAAGGAAGCTGGCGCTGCGATAATCGGGGTTGGCCGGGGCCGGGGTCTGCATTGGGGGAGTTGCCTTTTTTGCGCTCGGTAAGTCGTATATAATGCCACAGCTTTTTTACTGGCCGTGGGAAATCTCCCGGGCCAGCACAGTCCAGCGATCAGCAGAGGTGTAGCATGAAGAAAATGTTAGCGGTCAGTGCAATGTTGTTTGCTGCCAGTGCCATGGCGCAGCCGCCCATGGACAAGTACAACAAGAGCTGTGCGGTGTGCCACAATGCCGGCGTAGCGGGCGCGGCCAAGACCGGAGATGTCGAGGCCTGGGCACCGAAACTGGAGAAGGGGATGGACGCCCTGATCGCGTCGGTCAAGAATGGCCTCAATGCGATGCCGCCCAAAGGCATGTGCTTCGACTGCAGCGATGAAGATTACGCCGCCCTGATCACCTACATGTCCTCACCGGCAGAGTAATCTGCCGGATTCACCTATCCAGATCTGGAAGTGTCATGAAGAAAGTTCTTGTTCTCTGCGGCGCCCTGCTGGGTTTCGCTCACACGGCCGGTGCGGCGGTACCTTTTGTAAAAGGCGATGCCGCCGCCGGGGAATCACTGACGGCCGTATGTGCAGCCTGCCATGGCGCGGATGGCAACAGCCAGTCCCCGACATTTCCCAAGATTGCGGGCCTGGGTGAGCGCTATCTCTACAAGCAGCTGCTGGATATCCGCGATGGCGCCCGCCCGATTCCGACCATGGCTGGTCAGGTCGACAACATGACCAACCAGCAGCTGGCTGATATTGCGGCTTTCTACGCCGCGAAACCGATCAGCGGTAGCCAGGCGGATCCCGATCTGGTGGCACTGGGAGAAAAGGTCTATCGTGCCGGTGTCGCCGAGCGCAAGGTGGCGGCCTGTATCGGTTGCCACTCCCCCAACGGCAAGGGTAATGCCCCGGCCGGCTATCCGGCGCTGGCGGGCCAGCATCCGGAGTATATTGCCACTCAGCTGCGCCAGTACCGCAAGGGCTACGAAGACCCTGACGGCCGCACCAACGACGGCGATACCAGAATCATGCGCAGCAATGCCTTTGGCCTCAGCGACATGGAAATCGAAGCCGTGGCCAGCTACGCGGCTGGCCTCAGGTAGGCAAGCCCTACCGTTCTCCGCAAGGTGGCCCTGTGGCCACCTTTTTTGTCAGTCGGAGAACGCCGCGCCGGAATCATGGTCTGACTAACAACGTTCAACAATGGAGAGTCCCATGCTCAAGCGTTTCCTTGCCCTTGCCCTGATGGTGCTGGCCCCGCTGGCTGTTGCCGCCGAGGACGCACAAACCTGGGAAGAAGGCACCCACTACGACCTGATTACCCCGGTTATCCGCACCGCTGATCCAGACAAGATCGAGGTCGTCGAATTCTTCTGGTACGGCTGCGGCCATTGCTACACATTCGAACCACTGGTGAGCCGCTGGAAGAAAACCCTGGGCGACGATGTCACCTTCACGGGCTCGCCCGCGGTCTGGAACAAGCCCATGGAGTTGCACGCGGCCATGTACTACACCGCGGATGTGCTCGGGGTGCTCGATACCATGCATACCGTGATGTTCCAGGCCATGAACGTCGATGGCAAGCGCCTCGCTTCGGAAGCCGAGATCCGCAAGCTGTTTACCGACAATGGCGTCAGCGGCGAGGACTTCGACAAGGCCTTCGCTTCTTTCGGGGTCAGCAGCCAGGTGCGTCAGGCCAACAGCCGGGCGCGGGCCGCCAAGATCACCGGTACCCCGGAAATGATGGTGAACGGCAAATATCGCATCAGCATTCGCAAGGCGGGCAGTCAGGCGAACATGCTGAAAGTGGCCGATTTCCTGATCGCAAAGGAACGCGCTGCGCTCGCCGCCACGGCCAGCGCTTCCTGATCCTGGCGGGATAGCATTCCCGCGCATTCCATTTCCCCGGCAGCGCGTCAGTTGTGCTAGCGATCTACTTCTCGCCGATGCTGCTGGGGCTCATGCTGTTGCTGGCGATCGCCGTCGCGGCAACCGCTCTCTGGTACGTCTCCAGGCCCTATGCCGGCCCGGCCTTCTGGATGGCATCCGGCTGGACGCTCATTCTCGGGGTGATGCTGTTTATCGGCTTCATGGTGACCGGCAGCCCGGTGCTCAATGTGCTGGGCAACGCCGGACAGCTGGCCGGAGAGGCGCTGTTCCTGCTCGGTATATTCCGTTTCCTGGGCCGACCCCTGCCCCTCTGGATCGTGCCCGCCAGTGTCGGCCTGATGATGGCGTTCAACATCCGTTACTGGGTGGTCGACGGCAACTCCGACTTTCTGCTCGGGGTCTATTCCACCATCGCCGGACTGCTGCCGCTGCAGGCGATCTGGCTGCTGCTGCACAGCCGCGCCGACCGCGCCACGCGGCCGGCCCAGCTTCTGGTTGGCGTCAGCCTGCTGCTGTATTCGGGGGTCACCCTGCTGCGCGGCTACCATGGCTATCACGACTGGCTTCTGGATCGCCCCTATATTCCGCCGCACCAGTCCTTTAGCTACCTGCTGCCCTACAATTTTGCGCTTCCGGCCCTGGTCATGGGGTTTGTTGGCGTCACCCTGATGACCATGCAGAGAATTCTCGCGTCAAGCCGGGAGCACGAGGAGCGGGCGCAGCGCCTGGCGACGCGCGATGAACTGACGAATTTGCTCAACCGGCGGGCGTTCAATGCCATCGCGGAACGCGATCTCCCCCGCGCCCTGCGCCAGCAGCAGCCACTGTGCCTGGCCTTTATCGACCTGGACCATTTCAAGCGCCTGAATGACCACCATGGCCATAATTTCGGTGACCAGGTGTTGCGGATGTTTGCCGATAGCTGGCAGGGGCAGCTGCGCGCAAGCGATGTCCTGGCACGCTACGGTGGCGAGGAGTTCGTGCTGTTGTTGCCGGACACGGACCCCGGCGAGGCCCGGACCTTGCTGGACCGCGCCAGAGCCAGCGTCGCTGCCGCAGATATCCGCGACGGTGACGTGCCCGTGCCGCTGACCTTCAGTGCGGGGTTGGCGCAGGCGCTTGCGGGGGATGACATCGACAGCCTGCTGGGCCGCGCGGACCAGGCCCTGTACCGGGCCAAGACCAGCGGCCGCGACCAGATCGTTGTCTGGGAGCCGGACTCTGTGTAGCTGTGCTACATGCCCGTGCTGTAAATCTCCAGCGAGGCGTTGCCGCTTTCTCTTACTTGCCGCAGGGCCAGGGCATACTCCCGCAACAAACGCAGGCAGTAGAGCAGTCGCTCGCTCAGGTACTGCTGGGACTTGGGGTCATTGTCCTCGCTGTCGGCATTGAACACGGAGCCGACATTGCGCACGATCAGGTGTTCAGGCAGGAAGCAGAGACGGCTGTTCTTGTACCCGCTCATGCGCAGCTCCGCCACCGGGTAGGCGCCCCCGGCCGAGGCCGAGACCGTCACGATCAGGGCCGGCTTGTGTGCCAGTTCGCCCCCGGCTGCCCACATCAACAGAAAGTTTTTCAATCCCGCCGGCACCATGCCGTGCCACTCCGGCGAGATAATGACGAGACCGTCGCAACTGTGCAGTTCCTCCCTCAGGGGTTGCAACAGTTGTTGCCAGTGCTGGTTGTCTTCATCCCACACCCCCTCTTCCCACAGTGGCAGCGGATTGCCACCCAGGTCATAGAACCAGCAACTGTCGCACAGCGCCTGCTGCGTCAGGGTCTGCTCAATATGGCGACCGACCTTGCTGCTCTGGGAGCCCGGGCGGTGACTGCCGCTGATAACGCCAATCTTCATTGTTTTCCTCGCGAGTTGGTCAGACATCGAGCCAGGCCGGCACCGGCAGGCCCTTGTTGTGCAGGAAAGCGGGGTTGAACAGCTTGCTCTGGTAGCGGTTGCCATAGTCACAGAGGATGGTGACGATGGTGTGCCCGGGCCCCATGTGTTCCGCCAGTCGTACCGCACCGGCGATATTGATGCCAGCCGAACCACCCAGGCACAGGCCCTCGTGTTGCAGCAGATCGAACAGTAGCGGCAGGGCTTCCTGGTCGCTGATCATGAACGCGGTGTCCACTTGCGCCGCGGCGATATTGCCGGTGATGTGGTTGATGCCAATGCCCTCGACAATGGAATTGCCGGCACTGGCGGCCAGGCGGCCGTCCTGGTAATAGTGGTAGAGCGAGGCGCCCTGGGGGTCGGCCAGGCCAATGGTGATGTCAGGCCGGTGAGACTTGAGGGCCGCGGAGACGCCTGCCAGCGTGCCTCCGGTTCCCACCGCGCAGATGAAGCCGTCGACCTTGCCTTCGGTCTGGGCCCAGATTTCTTCCCCGGTGGTGTCGCGATGCATGGCCATGTTGGCGAGATTGTCGAACTGGCGGGCCCAGACCGCGCCGGCGGGTTCGGAGCCGGCGTATTTTTCCGCCAGCCGCTGGGCGGTGTGGATATAGTGCCCGGGCTCGCTGTAGGAGGTCGCTGGCACCAGGTGCAGGTCGGCACCGAGCAATTCCAGGGTGTCGATCTTTTCCTTGCTCTGGCTGATGGGCATGACCACGGTACTCTTGTAGCCCAGCGCATTTGCCAGCAGGGTCAGGCCGATACCGGTATTGCCCGCAGTGCCCTCGACAATGCGTCCGCCGGGACGCAGTTCGCCGCTGGCCTCGGCTGCGCGGATAATGCCCAGGGCGGTGCGGTCCTTGACCGAGCCGCCCGGGTTCATGAACTCGGCCTTGCCAAAGATGCGGCAGCCGGTACGCTCCGAGACCTCGCGCAGGTAAAGCAACGGTGTGTTGCCGATGAGCTGGGTGACATCTGCGGCGCTGTGCAAGGCTTGGGTCTCCGTGACGGGATGGCCGACAGTATGCCATAGCCTCCCCGTGTTTGCCGCTGCCGGGGGTGCTGTGGCATATTCGAGAGTTCGTGGCGGTCTGGCAGGCTTCAGCAATGGACAACAGGGCGTGAACTCGGGACCAAACCCCGACATCGATACCGCCGCCATGGCCTTGCACCTGGCCGACGGACGCCGCCTCGAGCTGTCGGTGATGAATTACATCGGTGGCGTCACCGCGCTGGTCGTCACGGGCTTCGCCCTGTACCGCTACCAGACCGGCGACATCAATGGCGCTATCATCAATACGGTTATCGTCGCGATTCTCGTGCTCACCCTGTTGCTGGGGCGCTCCCGCCGCTTCGCCCCGCATGCCCTCAATCTGTTTGGACTGACCATTACGGCCTCCAGCCTGCTGAGTGCGCTGCTGGTCAGCAGCAACGGCCTGCTCTGGTCCTTCCTGGTTATCTGGATCAATTGCGTGATCTTGCCGCGAGCCCTGGCTGTGGGCCTCAACGGCCTGGTCATCGTTGCCCTCGCGATAACCACACGGCTGTTCGATTCGGCACTGGAGCAGATCAGCTGGATAACCGTTGCCCTGCTGATGGCGGGATTCGGGCTGATCTTTACCGATCAGCTGCGCCAGCAGCGTCGGCTGCTCGCAGAGCAGGCGACGCTGGATCCGCTCACCGGCGCCGGCAATCGACGCCTGATGCAGCAGCATCTTGAGGCCACTGTCGCCGAGCGCCGCCGCAACGCGAACTTCAGCAGCACCATCATGGTGATCGATCTGGACCTGTTCAAGCAGATCAACGACAACTATGGGCACGAGGCTGGCGACCGGGTGCTGGAGCGCTTTGCCGCCAGCGTGCGTTCGGCCCTGAGGCTTGAGGACGGCCTGTATCGCATGGGTGGGGAGGAATTCGTGGTCCTGCTGCGGGGCATGTCCGCCGTCACTGCGGCGACCGCCTTGCCGGAGCTGCACGAGAGACTCAGTGGCAGCGTGCCGGGCCCCGAGGGCACGATCCGGTTCTCCGCCGGGGCAGCGATACTGAAGTCGGGGGAGGACTGGTCACGCTGGCTGGCCCGGGCGGACAACGCCCTCTACGAGGCCAAGCAGGCGGGCCGCGACCGTCTTGTTATTGCCGCTGGGGAGCCTGTTCCGGGACTGTAAAATGCAGTCTGCGAGCCTTCTGCCCCAGCGCCAGGGCGGCCAGTGCCAGCAGCGCCATGGAGACCAGCATCGGTCGCGGTGAATCCACCAGAAAGAGGCTGACCAGGGCGCCAGCGGCAGCGGCGATTGCCATCTGGATGAATCCCAGCAGGGCCGAGGCCGTGCCCGCCATCTGCGGGTAAGGCAGCAGGGCAAGACTCATGGCGTGAGGCAGGGTCAGTCCCAGCCCCGCTGTGTAGAGCATCATGGGTAGCATCAGGGCCAGTACGCTGTGCGGAAACACGGTGGCGGCCGCACCCATGCAGACGCTGGCTGCCGCCGCGAGAACAGTGCCCAGCAGCAGCACTCGGGGAGATTCCAGGCGGCCCGCCAGACGGGCGCTGAGTGCGCTGCCGCTGATGTAGCCGGCGACCGTGGTCAGGAATATGGGCCCGAAGTACAGCACCGGCACATTCAACATTTCCAGGTAGACGAACCCGGAAGAGGCCAGGTAGACCATCAGGCCGGCGTAGACCAGAGAGCTGGAGGTCACCACGGTCATGAAGGGACCGCTGCGCAACAAGGTGCTGTAGTTGCGCAGAATGGTCCGCGGGTGCAGGCTCTGGGGCGCCGGCAGGGATTCGCCGAGATAGCGCTGCACCAGCAGCACCACCAGGGCGCCGTAGACCCCCAGGAAGATGAAGATGCTGGGCCAGGGGAACACCAGCATCAGCAGTCCGCCGAGACTCGGTGCCACCGCCGGCGCCAGGGCCATGAGCATGGCAATCAGCGACAGCGCCCGCGCCGCCCGCCTGGGACCAAACAGGTCGCGGGTGATGGTGCGCGCCAGGGTGGGTCCGACACAGGCGCCGACGCCCTGCAAAAACCGGTACAGCAGCAATTCCTCCACCGTGGTCGCCAGACTGCAGCCGACGCAGCCGAGCACGAACAGCAGGGTGCCGGAGGTTATCACCGGCTTGCGCCCGTAGCGGTCTGCCAGTGGCCCGCACACCAGGTGGAATATCGCGAAGCCGGCGAGATAGGTGCTCAGGGTCAGCTGAATGTTGCCGACGCTGGTATCCAGCGCTGCGCGCATCGCCGGCATGGCGGGCAGGTACATGTCCACGCTGAGCGGCCCGAGCGCAACCAGCGCCGCGAGCAGTACCAGCAGCCAGCGTGAGTCAGCAGAGAGGTGTCGGTTTGCCATGGGGCGGGAATGCTACCATGCGCACCCCCGCCGGCCTATGGCGCCGGGGGTCCGGTTCAGTCCTTCTCAAACTTGAGCACGGTCTTCCACCAGAGGCGCGGGAACAGGGTGTGCCACAACATCAGCAGTCGGGCCTCGCCCGGATAGATGATGTCCCTGTCCTTGTCGACGCCCTTTTCGATGGCATCGACAATCTTTTCCGGGTCCGAGAGGCGGCCGGATTTTTTCGCCTCGATGATGCTGCCGGGGCTGTCGGTCGCGAGGGTCTGGTCGATCAGGGGCGTGTTGACCGCGGGTGGGCAGACGAGGTGGATGCGCACGCCCGAGTCCCGCAGCTCGTTCTGCAGCACTTCCATGTAGGTGTTGACCGCGGACTTGGTGGCGCAGTAGCCGCCCATGTGGGGTACCAGCGCGTGGCCGGCAATCGAGCCGAAGGCGATGACGCGGCCGCTGCGGCGTTTGCGCATCTCCGGCAGGACCGCCTGCACCATGTAGGCGGTACCGAAATAGTTGATCCGGAACAGGCGCTCCATGCCCGCGTGGGTGTGATCGACCAGCTTGTGGCTGGGCATCAGCGCTGCCGCGTGTACCAGCAGGTCGATGGGCCCCAGGGCCTCCTGCACCTGCGCGACTTTCGCCTCCACCTCCGCCAGGTCGCCGATATCGCAGTGGAAGGGGCTGATGTTGTCGTGCCCGGCTGCCGTGGCCTCCAGGCCCTCTTCGTTGACGTCAAAGATGGCGACTCGCGCACCCCTGCCTGCCAGTCGCAGAGCGATGATACGGCCCATGCCACTGGCGCCGCCGGTGACCAGGGCGACCTTGTCATTCATTGCCTTCATGCCAGAGCTCCATTGGTTTTTATTCGATAATGCCCGCAAGCAGCGCGGGGCGGCAAGCCCCGCAGCGGCCAGCAAAACTGGCCGGAATGTGCCACCGCCCGCGGACCGGGCTCATACCTCGGTATTGTTGTCGATATGATCCAGGGGCAGCGCCGTGTTTTGCACCACGCGCCGCAGCTCGAAGCTGGAGTGCACCCCGGTCACGCCGGGAATCCGCGTCAGCTTGCCGAGCAGGAACCGTTCGTAGTATTGCATATCCGGCACCACGGCCTTGAGCAGGTAATCCGCGCTCTGGCCGGTGACTACCGAGCACTCCATGACTTCGGGAAACGCGCTGACCTGGGCTTCGAAGGCATCGAACCGATCGGGGGTGTGGCGGTCCATGCTGATGCCGATGTAGGCGGTCAGCTTGAGTCCCAGCCGCGACTGATCCAGCAGGGTGGCAGTGCCGCGGATCAAGCCGGATTCCTCCAGCCGCTTTACCCGCCGGGAGCAGGGTGTCGGCGACAGGCCAATACGCTCGGCCAGTTCCAGGTTGCTGATGCGCCCTTCCCGTTGCAGGATGTCGAGGATGCGGCGGTCGCTGCGGTCAAGTTTCATGCGCCTGCGCTCCTGTCTTCAGCGAGGGCCAGAATGAAATCCCGCTGGGCCTCGCTCACCGGCATCACCGACAGGCGGCTGCGCTTGAGCAGGGCGAACCCCTCCAGGGCGTCGGCATGTTGCTTCAGTTCCGCCAGGGTCACCGGCCGCGGCAGGTGGCGCTGGTAGCGGATATCCACCAGTACCCAGCGCGGATGATCGGGGTCGCTGCCGGCATCGAATCGCGGGGACTCGGGGTCGAACTGGCTCGGGTCCGGGCGCGGCGCGCTGGCCACCCGGGCCAGGCCGACAACCGCCGGTACCGGGCAGCTGGAGTGATAGACAAGCACCTCGTCTCCCTCCCGCATGCGGTCGCGGATGAAGTTGCGCGCCTGGTAGTTGCGCACGCCGTCCCAGGGTTCGGTTTGCCGCGGGCGCGATGCCAGGTCATCAATGCTGAAGGTGTCCGGTTCGGTTTTGAGCAACCAGCAGGCCATTGTTTGCGCCCTCATTAGTGAAACATGTCAATAAAACGTATATAAGCGCAATTATAGACTATAGAAAGCGCAATATGCTGGATTATTTGCAGCAAATCACCATCAGCTTGCGCCTATACTGTGTATTCGGCTGAATCATCACCTGCTGCCGCCACACGCCGCACCACCCCGGCGCCGTGTACCAGGGCGAAGCCTCACGAGGGTCGGTCAGGTGGACGACAGTCCGCACGACCCGCAGGTGAACAGCCTCCATTTTTCAGTGCAACAAGCCAGCACCCAGAGGACAGGCGCGCATGAACCAGTTTGATTACCGCAAGTACCAGCCTTTCCAGCCGATCCGGATGAGCTCCCGGCGCTGGCCGGACCAGCAGATCACCCGCGCACCCCGCTGGTGCAGCGTGGACCTGCGCGACGGTAATCAGGCGCTGATCGAGCCGATGACCGGGCGCCAGAAATCCCGCCTCTGGGACCAGCTGGTGAAGATTGGTTTCAAGGAGATCGAGGTCGGCTTTCCCTCCGCCTCCAGCCACGACTTCGATTTCTGCCGCGAGCTGATTGAACAGGGCCGGATCCCGGACGATGTCACCATCCAGGTACTGACCCAGGCCCGCCCGGAGTTGATCGAGAGGACCTTCGAGGCCCTGCGCGGCGCCCGGCGCGCGATCGTGCACGTCTACAATTCCACCTCCACCGTGCAGCGGGAGCAGGTATTCGGTCTCGACCGGGCGGGGATTATCGATATCGCCGTCAAGGGCGCCCGGCTGGTGCGCGACACCGCGGCGCGCTACCCGGAAACAGAGTGGGTGTTCGAGTATTCCCCGGAAAGTTTTACCGGTACCGAGCTGGACTTTGCCGTGGAGGTGGTCGATGCGGTGACCGCGGTGTGGCAGCCAACTCCGGCAAAGCCGGTAATCATCAATCTGCCGGCCACCGTGGAGATGAGTACCCCCAACGTCTATGCGGACCAGATCGAGTGGTTCTGCGACCACGTGGCCAACCGCGAGTCCCTGCTGATTTCCCTGCACACCCACAATGACCGCGGTTGCGGGGTCGCGGCGGCGGAACTCGGTGTGCTGGCGGGTGCCGACCGGGTGGAAGGCACCCTGATGGGCAACGGCGAGCGCACCGGCAACATGGATATCGTCACCATGGCCATGAACCTCTACAGCCAGGGTGTGGACCCGGAGCTGCAGCTGGGGCACATGGACGAGATCATCCAGACCGTGAAGGAGTGCACCCAGCTGCCGATCCACCCCCGCCACCCCTACGCCGGCGAGCTGGTGTTTACCGCTTTCTCCGGCAGCCACCAGGATGCGATCAAGAAGTGCCTGGCGAGACGCGATGCGCGCGCGCCGTGGCAGGTGGCCTACCTGCCCATCGACCCGGCGGACATCGGCCGCTCCTATCAGGAGGTCATCCGCATCAACAGCCAGTCCGGCAAGGGCGGCGTGGCCTACGTACTGGAGAGCAGTTTTGGCTATGCACTGCCGCGCTGGCTGCAGATCGATTTCAGCCCGCTGGTGCAGGCCCATGCCGAAGCGCAGGAGTCAGAGCTGTCGCCGCAGGCCATTCACGACCTGTTCCAGCGCACCTATCTGTCCGGCGGCGGTCGCTGGCGCCTGGGGGACTATCAGGTCAGCCGCGCCGACAATGTCGACCAGCTGCGTGCGGAATTGCTGGAGGGCAGCAATCGCAGGGATTTGCAGGGTACCGGCAACGGCGTGGTAGCCTCGTTTGTCGACGCCATGCAGCGCTTTACCGGTCGCCAGATCGTGCTGGTGGAGTACAGCGAGCATGCCCTCAGCCAGAGCGCGGATGCGGAAGCGGTGTGCTATATCCAGCTCAACATCGACGGTGAGCGCTACTGTGGCGTCGGCCGCAGTCCGGACATCATCCAGGCTTCGCTGGACGGCATTCTGGGCGCCATCAACAAGGCCGCGGAGCAGGGCCAGACCGCCGCGGCCTGAACCCCGCTCCGGCGGAGCTTCAGAGCAGGTCGTCGCGATAGCCGAACAGTCCCGCGGAGCCGCCGGTGTGCAGAAAGACGATGCTCTGCTCGGCCCGGAAATGGCGCTGCTGCACCAGGTCGATCAGGCCCGCCAGCGCCTTGCCGCTGTAGACCGGGTCGAACAGCAGGCCTTCCAGCCGCGCCAGCAGCACCAGCGCTTCCCGCATGGCTTCGGTGGGAATGCCGTAGCCGTCACCTATGTAGTCGCAGTTGGCGACCACGTCCTGGCGCCGCACGCAGTCGCCGGCACCGATGAGGTCAGCGGTTGCTGCAGCGAGCTTGAATACCCGCTCTTCCTGTATCTCCCGGGGCGCGTTGACGCCAATGCCCAGTACCGGGATGTCAGAGTGGGTCGCGCGCAGGCCGGTGACCAGCCCGGCCTGGGTGCCGGCACTGCCGGTGGCGTGCACCACGCAGTCAATGTGCAGCTGCGCCTGGTTGGCCTGCTGCAGCAGCTCCAGGGCGCAGTCGACGTAGCCGAGGGCGCCGATGGGGTTGGAGCCGCCGCCGGGAATGATGTAGGGCACGCCACCGCGACCGCGCACCTCGGCGGCCACCTCCTCCATCGCGGCATTCATGTCGGTGCCGCCGGGGTAGTGGCGGGTCCCGGCACCGAGCAGGTGGTCGAGGAAAACGTTGCCGGAATTCAGGTAGATCTCGCTGGGTTGGGCAATGCGGTTCTCGAACAGCAGTTCGCAGGCCATGCCCAGGCGGGCGGCCGCGGCGGCGGTCTGGCGGGCGTGGTTGGATTGCACCGCGCCCTGGGTAATAACCGTATCAGCGCCCTGCTGGCGGGCATCGGCGAGCAGGAACTCCAGCTTGCGGGTCTTGTTGCCACCGCTGGCGAGGCCCGTACAGTCGTCCCGTTTGACAAAAATTTTCGGGCCTCCGAGGTGTTCGCTGAAGCGCGGCAGGTACTCCAGCGGGGTCGGCAGGTGCGCCAGTTTGATGCGGGGGAAGCGGGCCAGATGCATGGTTTACTCCTGTTGGATTGTGGGGGCGAGCGCCAGTGCCACGGTATGCCGCACCAGCAGGTCGGTGGAGGACAGCAGCTTGACGCCGGTATCGCCCTGCTCCAGGACCAGGGGTATCTCGGTGCAGCCGGCAAGCAGCAGCTCCGCCCCGGCAAATTCCAGGCTGGCGGCCAGCGCCTGCAGGCCGGCGCGAACCTCGGGTCCGCGCTCACCGGCCTTGATCCGCCACAGCAGCGTCATGAACCGCTGCTGCTCCGTCGCCGTCCACAGCAGTGCTTCGCGCCCCGCCGCCGCCAGTGCCCGCTGGTACAGGCCCGCCTGCAGGCAGCCGTCCGCGGCCATTATGCCCACCGCGGCGGCCGGGCGTTCCGCCACGGCCGCCATGACCACGTCGACAATGCTGACGAAGGGAATGCTGACGGCGGTGCGGATAGCCTCAGTATAGGCGTGCGCCGTGTTGCAGACCATGACCAGAAAGTCCGCCCCGGCAGCTTCCAGCCCCCGGGCCATTGCGGCCAGCTCCGGGCCGATGTCGGGCCCGGTGCCGGCGATGGCGGCGTGGCGATCGGGAATGCCGGGGTTGTGGTCCACCAGCATGCGGATGTGCTCCTGGTCAACGCGGGCGGGAGTGGCGGCGAGCACCCGGGTCATGAAGTCGACCGTGGCCTCCGGCCCCATCCCGCCGAGGACGCCAACGGCAAGGCTGCGCCTGCGGTTTCCGGACATGTCGTGTGCTCCTAGTAGGGATGGCGGTGAAAATATTCCTTCGCCGCCGCCTTGACCCGACCCGCCAGCATCAGGGTGGCGACCATGGTGGGTATCGCCATCAGGCCGTAGGACCCGGAAATCAGGTTGAATACCACATCGATACTGACGCTGGCGCCAAACACCACCGCCAGCACGAAAAACCAGCGGTAATAGTGCTGCAGTCGGGCGCCGAACAGGAAGCCGAAGCACTTGGCGCCGTAGTACCACATGGTGAACATGGTGGTGCTGGCGAGGATCAGGGTGACGAACAGCAGCAGGCCCGCTCCCGGCGCACCCAGGTCCGCGCGGAAGGCGTTGGCGGTGAGCGTGATGCCGGTCAGGTCGCCCGGGTCGGTCCAGGTGCCCGCCAGCAGGATCACCAGCGCGGTGCAGGTGCAGACAATCAGGGTATCCGCCACCGGCCCCATCATCGCCACCAGGCCTTCCCTGATCGGTTCATTGGTTTTGGCGGCGCCGTGGGCCATGACCTCGGTGCCCACCCCGGCCTCATTGGAGAAGGCGCCGCGGCTGACGCCGATGAGGATCACGCCCAGCAGGCCGCCGCCCACCGCCTGCGGGTTGAAGGCATCGGTGACAATGCTGGCCAGCAGGCCGGGCACCTGGTCGTAGTGCAGCAGCAGCAGGTACAGGGTCATGCCGAGATAGGTGATGACCATGAGGGGCAGCAGCGCGATGGCGACCCTGGCGACCCGCTGCAGGCCGCCGAAAATGACCATGGCGACCACCGCGGCCATGACGCAGCCGATCAGGAAGCTGGTCAGCAGCGTGTCGCCGCCGGGGAACAGGTTTTCCCGCACCAGCGCCGTCAGCTGGTTGGCCTGGAAAATCGGCAGGGTGCCGACCAGCCCGGCCAGGGAAAACAGGATAGCCAGCGGATAAAAGCCGCGCGGCAGGGCCTCGCGGATAATGTACATGGGACCGCCCTGCAGCTTGCCTTCGCTGTCGTTGCCCCGGTACATGACCCCGAGAGTGCAGGTAAAAAACTTGGTCGCAATCCCGACCAGTGCCGACATCCACATCCAGAACACGGCGCCGGGGCCGCCGGCGACAATGGCCAGGGCCACGCCGGAAATATTGCCCAGGCCCATGGTGCCGGACAGGGCCGCCGCCAGGGCCTGGGCGTGACTCAGTTCCCCGGGCTGGTCGGGGGTATCGTGGCGCCCGAGCATGATGCCGAAGGCGTGGCCGAAGTGGCGATAGGGCAGGAAACGCGAGTAGATGGCAAAGAACAGGCCCCCACCCAGCAGCAGAACCACCAGGGGGGTGCCCCATACTGCGTTGGCGAAACTCGCGGAGAGCTGCTGCAATTGCTCCATGTTGGCTGCTGATCCTCCGGCAAATGGGCGAGGATAGCACAGGGCAATGGTAGACTTGGTCCCATGAACCTGCGCATTATCGCATTGCTGGCAGCCGTGCTGCCCTTCATCTCGGTCCACCTGACCTGGCTGGTGGCGGCAAGCCATGGCCTGGTGGAGTGGTGCAACCCCTACATCGACAGCTGTACTTCGATCAGCGCCACCGGACGTCATCCTCCGGCCAACTACCTGTTCCGGGCCACCATGCTGCCGGCGGCGGTGGTGCTGGCGCTGTACTGGTGGTGCAACTACAGCTGGTTGCGCTGGCTGCAGTCCCCGGGAGGCAGCGACCGGAGCCTGCGCTGGATGCTGGTGCTGGGCCTGCTGGCCTGCCTGGGCCTGGTGCTGTATGTGACCGTGCTGGGAGAGGCCGGCGCCGCCTGGCGGTTCCAGCGGCGCGCGGGCACGGTATTGTTCTTCTCCTTGACCTTTCTTTCCCAGTTGCTCCTCAGCGTCCAGCTGCTGGCCCTGGGGCCGCGGTTGCCGCAGGTGCAGGGACTGGCCCGGGGCATGTGGTGGATATGCTGCCTGTTGCTGGCGCTGGGGATGCTGACAGTGGTGTTGCAGGCCTGGGATGGCGTATTGTACGACTCGGTAGAGGACGCATTTGAGTGGGTATTGAGCCTGCTGCTGCAAGCCAACTTTCTGCTGGGCTACCTGGTTTGGCGCCGGGCAGGGTGGCAGCTGCAGTTCGTCCCGTCCGAGCCGGCGCCGCAGGCTCCATGCAACCAGGGAAAACAGTAATGACCAGCCTTGCCGATATTGAGGCCGCGCGCGAGCGTATTGCCGCCCATGTCCATCGTACCCCGGTGTACAGCAGCGAGCTGCTGGACGCGCATGCGGGTGCGCGGATTCACTTCAAGTGCGAGAACCTGCAGAAGGTCGGCGCCTTCAAGGCCCGCGGTGCCAGCAATGCGGTGTTCAGCCTGTCCGCTGGAGAGGCCGCCGCTGGCGTCGCCACCCACTCTTCGGGCAATCACGGCGCCGCCCTCGCCATGGCGGCGCGACGGCGCGGGATCCCCGCCCATATCGTGATGCCTGCGAGCGCGCCATCGGTAAAGCAGGACGCGGTGGCCGCTTACGGCGGTCTGGTCATTAGCTGCGAACCGACCCTCGCTGCCCGCGAGGCGACTCTGGAGCGGGTGGTCGCCGGCACCGGTGCGCATGTGGTCCATCCCTACGCCGATCCGCGGGTCATCGCCGGCCAGGGCACCGTGGCCCTGGAAATCCTGGAGCAGGTGCCGGACCTGGATGTTATTGTGGTCCCGGTAGGCGGCGGCGGCCTGCTGTCCGGTGTCGCGGTGGCCATCAAGAGCCTGCGCCCGGAGGTGGAGGTAGTCGCCGCCGAGCCGGAGGGCGCGGACGATGCCTTCCGCTCCTTCGGCCTGGGGGAGTTGCAACCATCCATCGCGCCCAATACCATCGCCGACGGCTTGCTGGCCGGTCTGGGCGCGCTCAATTTTTCCCTGATCCAGCAGTACGTGGATACCATACTCACCGTGACCGACGCCAACATTGTCGCCGCCATGCGCCTGCAGTGGACCCGGCTCAAGACCGTGGTCGAGCCCTCCGGCGCAGTCAGTTTTGCCGCCCTGCTGGAGCATCCGGAGCGTTTCCGCGGCCGCCGGGTGGTGGCGGTGATCAGCGGCGGCAACCTCGATCTTGACCGGCTACCCTGGTGACCAGCATGGACATGCTGTTTGCCACCGACGGTCTCGACTATCCATGATCAGCTCCTCGCTAACTGGCGCCAGGGCCCGACTGTGGCTTGCGGCGCTGCTGCTGGTTGTGCTGGCCGGTTGCAGCAGCACCCGGTTCGCCTACAACCGACTGGACTTCCTCGTACCCTGGTATCTCGGCGATTACGTCAGCCTTGATCGCGATCAGGGGCGCCTGCTCAAGGCCGAGCTGCAGCCCTTTCTGGACTGGCACCGACAGCAGGAGCTGCCCCGCTACATCGCCCTGCTCGACCGGGTTGAGGGCAAGCTCGACCGGGAGCTGACCGCAGCAGATATGGTCCTCCTGACGGAGGAGGCCGAGGTCGCCATTTACCGACTGCAGGACCGGGCCCTGAACTGGATGCTGGCTTTGGGCGAAGAGCTTCGGGATGAGCAGATGGCCGAGTTCATCGCCGGTCTGCAGGAGCAGCAGAGCGAGTACGAGGAAAAATACCTGGAACGCGACGACGCCGAGTACCGCGCCGATGCCTGTGAGCGCCTGCAGGACAATGCACGCAAGTATATCGGGCGTCTGCAGCGCGAGCAGAAGGCCGGGCTGGCTGCTGCCTGCGATGACCTGCGCCGGTCCGACAGTCTCTGGCTGGAAGCCCGCGCCCAGTGGCTTGTGCGACTTGAGCGTATCCTGCAGCGAGAGTCCGGTTGGCAGGAAACCCTGCGCCAGGCCCTGGTGCAGCGTGGCGAGACGGTGTCCGCCGACTACCGCAGCACCTACGACCACAATGCCGAGGTGATCCAGCTGGCGGTAGCAAATCTCCTCAACAGCCGCAGCGAGCGCCAGGATGCGCACCTGCGGCGGGAACTGGGCAAGCTGCGCCGGGACCTCGTGGCACTGGTGGAACAGGGTGGACAGGAGTTCGAGAGCGTCGCGCTGAGCGCGAATTAAGCGGCCGGGTTGATTCAGGACAGGACTTCGCCCGCTTGTTAATGCCAGCTTCATCTTGTTGGACTATCCTCGTAGGCGGATACCCGCAATAACGCGGGTAAACGAGGTGTTGAGATGGCGAGCGAAGATTCCACGCAGGTATTGCAGGCCTATCCGGTATGGGATGCGACTACGCGCTGGTTCCACTGGATCAACGTGCTCAGCGTGCTGTTGTTGTCGGGGATAGGCGTGGTGATTCTGAACGCCGGTACCCTTGGGGTCAGCAGCGATGGCAAGGTCCTGTTGAAGACCATCCATGCCTGGACGGGCTATGTGTTCGCGCTGAACCTGTGCTGGCGGATCGTCTGGGGCTTCTTTGGCGGTCACTATGCGCGCTGGAGTGCAGTGTTGCCGGTCGGGGGTACCTGGTTCCGCGAACTCAGGCTCTATCTACGCGGTCTCCGGTCCGGGAATGAACCGCACTACCGCGGCCACAATCCGCTCGGGCGACTGATGATAGCTGCGCTGTTCCTGTTGTTGGGCACGCAAATGGTTACCGGCCTGGTACTCGCGGGAACTGACCTCTACATGCCGCCCTTCGGCCACGAGTTTGCCGAATGGGCTACCGGTGCCGGTGAGGATCACAGCAAGCTCGTGGGCCTGAAGCCCGGACAGAAGGAGTTACTGGATCCGGAGGGCTATGCCGCCATGCGCGAGTTTCGCGCGCCCTTTATCAACTTCCATAAATGGTCCTTTTTTGCCCTGATGGGTTTCATACCGCTCCACATTGCGGCGGCGGTGTTTACCGACATCCGTGAGCGCAGCGGCCTGATTTCAGCGATGTTTACCGGCAGCAAGTTCTTCGCCCGCAAGCCCCGGGACTAGCAGCGCCCGATCCCGCCGGTAGAGCCAGACGCTGGCGCCTGCCACCAGCAGCGCGGTGGCAAGCAATATCGGCGGAAAGCCCAGCCGGTCCGCCGCCGGGCCCAGCGCCAGTGCCCCCAGGGCAGGGGCGCCCATGGTGACCATGACCCAGAGGCTCATGACCCGGCCGCGGAAGGCATCCGGTGTCGACAGCTGCGCCAGTGCCTGGCTGCCGATGCCGGCGATCGTCATCGCCATGCTCAGGGCGAAGATGACCGCTCCCAGACGCAGGGTGCTTGTCGCCCAGGCAACCGGCAGCAGCGACACCGAACCCGCAACCTGGCTCCATACCACCAGGCGCAGCAAGCCGGCACCGGCATTGCGGCGCTGCGCCAGCAGCAGGCCGCCGAGGATGGCGCCGGCTCCGGCGGTCGCCGTCAGGGTCGCCAGGGTGCCGGCATTGCCCGCCAGCAGTTTCCCGGAAATGGCGGGCAGCAGTTCGATGACCGTGCGGCCGAGGAGACCGTTGAGCAGGGTAAAGGCGAGAATCACCCGAATACCCTGATGCGATTGTACAAAGCGCAGCCCCGCCAGCAGTTCCCCGGCCAGCGTAGACCCCCCCGGCGCCGCACTGCGGCGCGCCAGCCGTATCCGTGCCAGCAACAGCAGCCCGCCCGCGAACAGGGCTGCCGCGACCAGGAACGCGGTACCGGCCGCTGCCCGGGTAAGCAGCCAGCCGCCGAGAGCCGGGCCGAGGATGCGCGAGCTGTTGAAGACAACCGCGGAGACGCCAATCGCGCCCGGTAGCACATCCCGGGGCACCAGCAGCGGCAGCAAAGCAAGCCGCAGGGGCTGGTGGGCCGCGGTGATGGCGCCGCCGACCAGGGCCAGAAACAGCAGCGGCCCCAGCCCAAACACGCCCAGCAGCTCGGCGCTACCCGCTGCAGCGGCCACCAGACCCTGGCCGAGCAGGGTCACGAGCATGCCATTGCGGGGATTGATGCGGTCCGAGACCACCCCGAACACGGGGGACAACAGGAAGGTGGGCAGCAGCATCGCGGCGCTGACAATACCCACCCAGGTGGCGGTGCCGGTCAGCGCCCAGGCGCTCCAGCCGAGCAGGAAGCGCAGCACCCAGGTCGCCAGCGTCGACAGGCAGGTGGACCAGAAGTAGCGCCTGAAGGCGGGCTCGACAAAGACTGATACGCGCGCCGGGTTTGCCATCTGGTTGGGGGCGCCTAGCCGGGGACGCCTAGTCGAGCAGTGACAGGTCCCGCACAGCACCCTTGTCCGCGCTGGTGACCATGCTGGCGTAAACCTTGAGCGCGGCGCTGACCTTGCGCGGCCGCTGGAGCGCGGGTTTCCACGCCTCCCGGCCCCGCGCCTCCATGGCCTGCCGGCGTGCCGCCAGCTCCGCGTCGCTGAGCTTGACGTTGATGCTGCGGTTGGGAATGTCGATCTCGATGATGTCACCCTGCTCCACCAGGGCAATGGCACCACCCGACGCCGCCTCCGGGGAGACATGGCCGATGGACAGCCCCGAGGTGCCGCCGGAAAAGCGGCCGTCGGTGAGCAGGGCGCAGGCCTTGCCCAGACCCTTCGATTTCAGGTAGCTGGTGGGATAGAGCATCTCCTGCATCCCCGGGCCGCCTCGTGGGCCTTCATAGCGGATGATCACCACGTCGCCGGGCTGTACCCGGTCCTCGAGAATGTCCGCCACGGCGCCTTCCTGGCTCTCGCAGATAAAGGCGGGCCCGGAAAACTTAAGGATGCTCTCATCGACGCCCGACGTCTTGACCACGCAACCGTCCAGGGCAATGTTGCCGAACAGCACCGCGAGGCCGCCCTCAAGGGAGAAGGCGTGCTCGAGGTTGCGGATACAGCCGCCCTCCCGGTCCAGGTCCAGGCTGGGCCAGCGGGTGCTCTGGCTGAAGGCGGTCTGGGTGGGAATGCCCGCGGGGCCCGCCCGGTAGAAGGTATGCACGGCCTCATCCCCGGTTTGCACGATATCCCACTGTGCCAGCGCCGCTGCCATGCTGGGGCTGTGTACTGTGGGACAGTCGCGGTGCAGCAGCCCGGCGCGGTCCAGTTCGCCGAGAATGGCCATGATGCCGCCGGCCCGGTGCACATCTTCCATGTGGTAGAGCGGCGTATTGGGAGCCACCTTGCACAATTGCGGCACCTTCCGGGACAGGCGGTCGATGTCCTGCAGGGTGAAGTCCAGTTCCGCCTCCTGGGCCGCCGCCAGCAGGTGCAGGATGGTGTTGGTGGAGCCGCCCATGGCGATGTCCAGGCACATGGCATTCTCGAAAGCCTGGAAATTGGCGATGTTGCGCGGCAGTACGCTGGCATCATCCTGTTCGTAGTAGCGCTTGCACAGCTCCACCACGGTCCTGCCCGCGCGCAGGAACAGCTGCTCCCGGTCGGCGTGGGTGGCGAGGGTGGAGCCGTTGCCGGGGAGGGAAAGGCCCAGGGCCTCGGTCAGGCAGTTCATGGAGTTGGCGGTGAACATGCCGGAGCAGGAGCCGCAGGTGGGGCAGGCCGAACGTTCGTACTCGGCAACCTTCTCGTCGCTGGCGTCGGTGTCGGCGGCGATGACCATGGCATCGACCAGGTCCAGCTTGTGCTCGGACAGTGCCGTCTTGCCCGCCTCCATCGGCCCGCCGGACACGAACACCACCGGGATGTTCAGGCGCATCGCTGCATTGAGCATGCCGGGGGTGATCTTGTCGCAGTTGGAGATGCAGACCATGGCATCGGCGCAGTGGGCGTTGACCATGTACTCCACCGAGTCGGAAATGATGTCTCGGCTGGGCAGGCTGTAGAGCATGCCGTCATGGCCCATGGCGATGCCGTCGTCCACGGCGATGGTATTGAATTCCTTGGCCACGCCGCCGGCGGCCTCGATTTCCCGCGCCACCAGCTGGCCCAGGTCCTTCAGGTGCACGTGCCCCGGCACGAACTGGGTGAAGGAGTTGACCACGGCGATGATCGGCTTGCCGAAGTCGCCGTCCTGCATGCCGGTGGCGCGCCAGAGGGCGCGGGCGCCGGCCATGTTGCGGCCGTGGGTGGACGTCTTGGAACGATATGCGGGCATTACGGGTTACCTTTTTCCTGGAGTGTCTTGAAGAAGACCTTGGAGTTGCGTTGCAGATTATACAGGGCCTGCTTCTGCGCTGGCAGCGCATCCCGCTGCCGCTCCTCGAAGCCCTGCTCCAGGAACCAGTGCGCCGTCTGGGTGGTCAGCACAAACACGCGGTCCAGGCCCTGGCTGCGGGCCTCGCGCTCCAGCTCCTGCAGCAGGCGCTGGCCGCGGCGACCGCCGCGATAGTCCGGATGCGAGACGATGCAGGCCACTTCCCCACAGCCCTCTTCGGCAAAGGGATAGAGGGCGGCGCAGGCGATGATGCGGCCGTCGCGCTCGATAATGCGGAACTGGCGGATTTCGTTCTCCAGCAGTTCGCGCGAACGCTTCAGCAGTACTCCCTCCCGCTCCAGCGGCTCAATCAGCTCAAGGATACCGCCGACATCGTCGATGGTCGCGCTGCGGGTCTGCTCGAAATCATCCTTGGCCACCAGGGTGCCGTTGCCATCGTGGGTAAACAGCTCCTCCAGCAGGGCGCAGTCGTCGCGATAGCTGATGATGTGGCAG
>CAXBCH010000002.1:0-195863 GCA_963974125.1 uncultured Haliea sp.
CGAATGCTGAAGGAAGGGAGGAGACCATCTCATCGAAAAAGGACATTCCCGCCCCAGATCAACGCGGCGGGTAGGCTGGAGCCACGGTACGTTGTCAGTGCTGCGGTGAGCCGCGGGCGGGCTTCGAGCTGCAATGCCTCGCTTGGGCAATTGAGAGGCGAAGTCATGAGCGATGGCCCCTGCACCCCGCGTTGATTCGGGGGGCGGGGGCTTCGAGACGGACTTGGAGGGCGTCGGTGCGCCCACTCAGTCTCCTTAGTGGCTGCCAACCTGCAGCCCTGAAAGTGGGAACAGGTCAGCTCAACGAGCACCTTCGCCTTGCCAGGTGCCCAACCAGCTCACAGCGTACGCGGCCAGACGTCAGCGCAAGAACACAGCAGGCACGCGCGCCGCATGCGCCCGGAATGGAGTATCGGAGTCCCCGTCTCCCGGAGCGACGCAGCGGCCGCCAGGCCGCTCCGCGAACGAAGCGATCCAAGGGGCACTCCCGGAGCTACGCAGGGCCGGGACGCGCAGGCCGCCAGGCCGCCGGTGGAACGGAGCGATCAGAAGTCACCCGTGCCGCAGCAGCAGATCCCCGAGCCTGTCGACTTCAGCGATATCCGCCGTCGCCGGTACCAGGAAGACCTCCTCGCAGCCCGCTGCCTCGGCATTGTCCAGGGCCTCGAGAATGGCATCCCCGGAGCTGCGGTGCACCGACTCCGCCATCATTTTGGCGATCTCCGGCCCGGCGATGGCGAGGTAGTCGTAGACATAGTCGTACAACCGCTGCGGGCCGTTGTCGGCCAAAGTGCACCAGAAGCCGCCGAGACGGTAGGGCTTGTGTTCCCGGCCCGCGGCGGCCCAGGCCTCGTCGGCGAGGCGGAAGGCGTTGGCCAGTTCGGCCCGTTCGCCGTTGCCGGACCAGGCGTAGAGACCGTCGGCCCACTGGGCGCAGCGGGCAATACTCTTCGGACCGAGCGCACCGGCCAGCAATTGCGGGCCACCGTCGCGGGTGGGGAGGGGGCCGATGGCGCCGGCGCCGGGAATCACTTCCTGCTGGTTCCAGACCTGCCTGAGAGTGGCTACCTGCTGGTCCATGCGGCCGTAGCGGCCCTTGAAGGGCGCTTCGACCGCGGCATAGTCGGCCTCGCGGCCGCCATAGCCGACGCAGACGTGCTGTACGCGGCCACCGGAGAGGATGTCCAGGCTGGCCACCTCCTTGGCCACCTGCACCGCGCTGTGCATGGGCAGCACATACAGGGTCGGGGTGATCTGCACCCGCCTGGTACAGGCGGCCGCCGCTGCCAGCAGTACACGCATGTCGAATGTGGGACCGTGGACGCGCTCGCCGCAGGAGACGCTGTGGAAGGGGCCGGCGTCGACGCGCTGGAACCATTGCAGATAGTCTTCGCGGGTCAGTCCGGCTTTCATGTAGGGCAGGCAGATTCCGGTTTTCATCGTTGGGGTCCTCCAGTCGAGTGGGCGATTATGGCGCAGACTGTGGGCGCCAGCGCGCCCGGGCGTACACCTATCTGTACCAGCGACGGGCCTGTCGCGCGGCGGCTGGGCAGATTGGACCTCGCGACGACATTGTCGTGGCCGAGTCGCGACGCTCTGCGCTATAACCTCCGCTGCCGGCAGGGTTCGCCGTGCGAACATTGGAGAGTCAAGCAGTGACGATAAAAATCGACGGGCCGTTCTATGCCCAGTTGGGAGGTGCGGCCGCCGAAGCCCGGCGTCTGGCCGCGATCGGTTATGACGGGGTCTATACCCTGGAAGGCAGCTGGGACCCGTTCCTGCCGTTGGTGTTGGCGGCGGAGCACGCGCCGGGGCTGGATATCGCCACCGGCATTGCGGTCGCCTTTCCGCGCAATCCACTGCACCTCGCCTACCAGGCCTGGGATCTGCAGCGCTTCAGCGAGGGCCGCTTTCTGCTCGGTATC
This sequence comes from uncultured Haliea sp., assembly GCA_963974125.1. Lineage (GTDB taxonomy): Bacteria > Pseudomonadota > Gammaproteobacteria > Pseudomonadales > Halieaceae > Haliea. The sequence goes on from CAXBCH010000002.1 coordinate 1,926, forward strand.
GGTTCCCAGATCAAGGCGCATATAGAGAAACGCTTCGGCATCGACTTTGACCCGCCGGCGACACGCATGCGCGACTATATCCTTGCCCTGAAGGCGATTTTTGACTGTTGGCAGAACGGCACACGGCTTTCCTATGAGGGCAAATTCTATCGTCATACCCTGATGACGCCGATGTTCAACCCCGGCCCCAACCCGTTTGGGGTGCCGCCGATCATGCTCGGCGCCCTCGGCCCGCGGATGACGGAAATCGCCGGCGAGGTGGCCGATGGCCTGATCGTCCACCCGTTCAACAACGAGCGTTTCCTGCGCGAGCAGGCGCTGCCGGCGGTGGAGCGGGGGCTGGCACAGGCCGGGAGGTCGCGCGCGGATTTCACCCTGCAGGTCAACGCCATTGTCATCACCGGAGAGGATACCGCGGGGCGCGAGGCCGCCGCCGCTGCCGTGCGCGGGCTGCTGGGGTTCTATGCCTCGACGCCTGCCTACCTGCCACCCATGGCGGCGATTGGCTACGCCGACCTGCAGCCGGAATTGAACACGCTCTCCAAGCAGGGGCAATGGGACGAGCTCGGCAAGCGCATCGATGATGAGTTTGTTGCCGCTTTCGCCGTCAGTGGCCATCCCGGTGATATCGCCGCGGCCCTGCTGGCGCGCTACGGTGACTGCGCAGACCGGCTGGCGATCTATGCTCCCTACGCGGCACCCGACGCCATGTGGCGGGAAATCCTGCAGGACCTGCGCCGGCTGCAGGCAACGGCCTGAGCGCTTTCGCCATTAAGTTTGGCCGCGGGCCCGCCTGCACCTTCAGGCCGCTGCGGTTATCATCTGTCCAGCAAACGCCCGGAGCCTGAGATGAAGATACAATTTACCCCTGCCCAGCTTGAGCTGCGCGACGAGCTGCGCGCCTATTTTCGCGAGCTGATGACCCCGGAGTTGCGCGCCGAATGCGAGCGAGACATGGGCGAGGGCGGTGGTCCCCTGTGGCGCGCGGCGCTGGCGAAAATGGGTCGCGATGGCTGGATCGGCCTGGGCTGGCCCGAGGAATACGGCGGCCGCGGCCTGTCGCCACTAGAACAATTCGTGTTCGTGGAGGAGGTCATGCGGGCGGGCTATCCGTTCCCGTTCCTCACCACCGAGTCCGTGGGCCCAACGCTGGCGGAGCACGGCAATGCCTGGATCCGGGAGGAAATCGTGCCGCAGATTCTGCGCGGCGAGCTGCTGGTCTCCATTGGCTATTCCGAGCCCGGTGCCGGCACCGACCTGGCTTCCCTGCGCACCAGCGCGGTGCGTGACGGCGACGACTGGGTCATCAATGGGCAGAAGATGTGGACTTCCCTGGCCCATTTCTGCGACTACACCTGGCTGGCCGTGCGCACCGATCCAGAGGCGCCGAAAAAGCACAAGGGCATCTCCATGTTCCTGGTGCCCAACAGCGATCCGGGCTGGAGCTGCACCCCGGTGCACACCCTGGGTGGTGTCCGTACCAACGCGACTTTCTACGACAATATCCGGGTCAGCGACGACCACCGGGTCGGGGAGCTGAATGGCGGCTGGAAGCTGATCACCAGCCAGCTCAACCGGGAGCGGCTGAGCCTGATCAATTTCGGCCCCATCTCGGAACTCTTCAATCAGGTGGTGTACTGGGCGCGTGCCATGATCGCGGATGATGGCCAGCCGCTGGCAGCGCAGTCCTGGGTGCAGGCCAATCTGGCGCGCAGCCGGGCCCTGATCGAGTGCATGAAGCTGATCGTCTACAAGCAATCCTGGGCCATGACCGCGGGCACTCTCGGAATGGCCGACGCCTCTGCGGCCAAGGTCTTTGGCTCCGAGGGTTTTATCGAAGTCTACCGCCTGCTCGGGGAGATTGTCGCCGAGGCCGGCCTGCTGCGCTCACACTCGCCCGGCGCCCAGGAGCAGGCCGGTCGTATCGAACGCCTGTATCGCACCGCTTCCATCATTACTTTTGGTGGTGGTGCCAACGAGATCCAGCGCGACATCATTTCCGCCGCGGGGCTGTGGATGCCCCGCGCCAGCCGCTGAGAGGAGCCCAGGTATGGACTTTGGACTGTCCGACATTCAGGAACAGCTGCGTGGGCTTGCCCGCAAGATCCTCGACGATGCGGTAACTCCCACCAGCCTGGCGGCCTACGATGAATTCAAGGTTGCCCGTTTCGACCGGGAACTCTGGCAAACGCTACTCGAAGCCGGGTTGCCTGCCGCGGCGGTGGCGGAGGAATTTGGCGGCATGGGCCTGGGCTTTATGGAGCTGGGACTGTTTATCGAGGAACTCGGACGCAGCGTGGCGCCGGTGCCGGTGCTGGCCCACTGTGTGTCGGCACTGCTGCCGCTGCAAAAATTCGCCCCGGCGGAGCTGCGTGAGCGAATCCTGCCTGCCGCAGCCCGTGGCGAGCTGCTGCTCACCGGCGACTTCTGGACCGGGTTGAGCAGTGCGGATCCGACCAGGGTCCAGGCGCGGCAGCAAGGCGATACGCTGATACTGGACGGCGAATGTGCCGCGGTACCGTTTGCCCGCGAGGCCGACTGGCTGCTGCTGCCAGTACGTCAAGGCGGCGCCACTGCCGTGGTTCTGCTGGACACCCGGACCGCGGGCGTCAGCCTGACCGACCTGCAGATGACCCACTTCGAGCCGCACTGCCGGGTAACCCTGGCTACTGTCACTGTACCGCTAGCGGACGTTGTCATGGCAACCGGTGGCGAAGAGCTGTTGACCTGGACCCGCGAACGCTGCGCGGCTGCGCTCTGTGCCCAGCAACTGGGCGCCGCCGACCACGCCCTGCGCATGGCGGCCAGCTACACCAGTGAGCGGCAGCAGTTCGGAGTGCCCATTGCCACCTTCCAGGCGGTGGGGCACCGGCTGGCGGACTGCTACATTGATGTCGAATGCCTGCGGCTGTGCACCTGGCAGGCCCTATCCCTGCTCAGCGACGAGCAAGCAGCGACCACCGAGGTGCAGATCGCCAAGATCTGGGCAGGGGATGTTGGCCACCGCGTCAGCTATGCCTGCCAGCACGTGCATGGCGGCACCGGTATCGACCGCGACTATCCCCTCTGGCGCTACTGTCTCTGGCTGCGCTACAACGAGATGGCACTGGGTTCCAGTGGCGCCCAGGTCGCCGCCCTCGGTCGGCGCCTGGCTCTGGGGGAGGGGCTGTTTGCTTAGGCTCAACCCCCTGCTGTAAAACCGGCGCCTGGGTTACACTGGGCGCCGATGAAAGCTCTCGCCAATGCCTTGCCCGCTCTCCTGATCCTGTTGCTCGCCGCCTGCGCGAGCCAGGAACAGCGCCAGCCTGCTGCCTCCCGCACCGGTGTCGACTTCAGCGGCAGCTGGTCTCTGGACTACGGCCAGAGCGACAATATCCAGGTGCGTCTCAATGGCCTGGTCCGGGAGCTGCAGCGCGAGGCGGAACGACGGGCCCAGGCCGCCGGCAGCGAGCGGCGCGGCCCCGGCGCTGCGCTGATGGTTGGAGGCCCAGGCACGGACAGCGGTGTCTCAATCATTGGCCTGGCGCAGATGGCGGACCTGGTGACCAAGTCACAACTGCTGGATATCGAGCAGAATCCGCGCCAGATACGTGTACGCCGGGAGGGCGATTTTGCCCTCGACTGCGACTTCCATGACGGTCGACCCACGGTGGTCGAGACACCGCTGGGCAGCGAGTTTTGCGGCTGGGATGGACACCAGCTGTTGTTTGTACTGGCACTGCCCGAAGGCCTGTCCATTCGCCATCGCCTGACTCTGGGACCCGCTGGCCAGATGCTCAATATTGCCACCACGGTCAGTTCCGACCGGGTGTCCTACCCGTTCACCCTGAACCGGGTCTACCGCCGCATGGATCCTGAGGCCCACGGTTTCTCCTGCGAACAGACCCTCACCCGAGGCAAAGTGTGCACTACCGAAACGCCCTGACGTTGTTGCCGTGCCTGTCTCTGGGCGTGCTCCTGCTGTTGACTGGCTGTGCGAGTACGCCGGGGTCGCAATCGCCCCAGCCGCTGCCCATGGCGCTGCAAACCTGGCCTCCCCCGGTGGGGGCGGTCGCCCTGGAAACCCTGCCGGCGCCACCCCGGCCGGCGCTGGATCTGGCACTGGTGAGCTTTGACCCGGGCATCCCCGAGCAGACCGCGGGGCTCAGCCGCCAGGGCATTTTTCCCGACATCCGCCGGGCCGAGGCCCGCTACCTGCCCGTGCGCCTGCGCCAGGTCCTGCAGGCGAGCAACGCCTGGGGTGCGGTGCGGGTACTGCCGGAATCGCAGCCGGCCGCCACGCTGCAGCTGGAGGGCGAGATCCTGCATTCCGATGGCCGCTTCCTGGTTCTGCAGATCCGCGCCGAGGATGCCAGCGGCCGGGTCTGGCTGGACCGCGTCTATGCTGACGAGGCGCAGGGCACGGACTACCCGGTAGCGAACGACAGCGATCCTTTTATCGATCTCTACCGCCAGGTAGCAAACGACCTGCTGGCAACCTACCGCAGCCTCCCAGCCGCGGAAGTGCAGCAATTGCCCGAGATCGCACTGCTGCGGCAGGCGGCCTACCTGGCGCCGGAGTACTTTGCCGGGTTCGTGGCGGAGGATGCAGCGGGGCGCCAGCAGCTGCTGCGGCGACCCGCGGCCGATGACCCGATGCTGGCCCGGGTGGAACTCATTCGCAGCCAGGAGTTCCGCTTTATCGATACCGTCGATGAACAGTACGTTGACCTCTACCAGACCATGCAGCCCACCTACAACCTCTGGCGCCAGTACGGCCGCGAGCAGGCCCTGTACCGGGAGGACTACCAGCGCCGACTGGCGCAGCGCGACCGCGCCGGTGCCCGGGGAACCTATGCCGCCATGGAGCAGACCTACAACGCGTTTAAATGGAGCAAGATCCAGCAACAGGACCTGGAAGATCTGGCGCGGGGATTCAACAATGAGGTTTTGCCAACGGTCCTTGAGGTCAGCGGCAGTGTCTACCGACTGAACGGCAGTCTGGAAAACCAGTACGACGAGTGGCGGGGGATTCTGCGGGAGATTTTCCGGCTGGAGTCAGGGCTGTAACCCAGCTTCCCGTGCAAGCGCGGTCACATGCAGATCTGTCACATGCAGATCTCGGCAACTGCCGCGGGTTGGGCTAAGCTGTAGCCATGGCAGACAAAAAACCACAGGGCAACGACACCGAGAGCCTGCTGGCGGGCCTGATGCGCTTTAGCGGTCAGGTGGCCGGGGGGACACTGGAAATCGCCCGCCACACGGCCACCATGACCGCGATGTTCGGCGAGGGCTGGCTGCGCAATACACTGCTCAACAGTTTCGAGCCGGAGCGCCTGGAAGCGATGGCCGATGCCGGCCACTTCCTGCGCGACGCCCGCGAGACCGCAGGCCTGTCGCTCAAGGAGCTGGCCGACAGCCTCGGCGTTTCCGACAAGTCAGTGCTGGAAGATGTCGAGAGTGGGGAAAAAATCATGCCCCTGGAGCTGGTGCTGCGCAGCGCAAGCCTGCTGGCGAGGCACGATCCGGTGCCTTTTCTGATCAAGTTCCTGCGCACCTACAATCCCCAGCTGGAACAGGTTCTGGAGCAGTGGGGCGTAATGACCCTGCCGCGGCAGTATGAGCGCGAGCGCCGCTTCGTCAATGTCTATCGGCAGCACGACGAGCTGCGTACACTGACCGATGATGAACACGAGCGTTTTATCAGCTACATCGACAGTGCCGCGCAGCTGGTGCTGGATGTAATGATGAAGGAAAAGCTCGCCAACGCCCCGCCGCGGGCCCCTGTGCGCAAACAGGCGCCCGCCCGGGCGCGCAAACGGGCGCCGCGCAAGCGCAGTTAGCACCCCGACTCCTGCATATCGGGACATTCCGGGGCCGACTTTCCGGTACACTGGGCGTCCTTACCAGTGCCCTTCAGGATGGCCGGCATGAGCAGTTCCACCCAAGATAACGCAGCCCCCGCGAGCCTGTCCGCCAGTGCCACGCGGCAGTGGTTTGCCACCTGCCCCAAGGGGATTGAGGGCCTGCTGTTGGCGGAGTTGCTGGCGCTGGGCGCCAGCGGGGGCCGGGAAACGGTCGCCGGGGTCTATTTCGACGGCCCGCTCGCGATCGGCTATCGGGCCTGTCTGTGGTCGCGGCTGGCGAATCGGGTGCTGCTGCCGCTGGCGAAATTCGAAGCCCAGGATGCCGATGCGCTCTATGCCGGGCTGATGCGGGTGGACTGGACCGGGATCATGTCCGCGGAGCAGACCTTCAGTATCGATTTCAGCGGTGAGAACACCCATATCCGCAACACCCAGTTCGGCGCCCAGCGCTGCAAGGACGCCATCGTCGACTGGTTTCTCCAGCACGGCGGCAAGCGGCCCTCGGTGGAGCGGGCCGACCCGGACCTGCGCTTCAATGTGCGCCTGTCCCGGCACGGCATCCTTCTCGCCCTGGACATCTCCGGCGGCAGCCTGCACCGGCGCAATTACCGTCTGCAGGCCGGGGCGGCGCCGCTGAAGGAAAACCTGGCGGCGGCCATCCTGCTGCGGGCGGACTGGCCCGGGATGGCGGCGCGGGGCGGCGCCCTGATCGACCCGATGTGTGGCTCTGCAACCCTGCTGCTGGAAGGCGCCATGATGGCGGCGGATATTGCTCCCGGGCTGGCGCGGCCCCGGTTTGGCTTTGAGCGCTGGCAAGGCCACAGTGCACCCCAGTGGCAGGCCCTGCTGAGCGATGCCCGCGGCCGCGCCGAGCGCGGCAAGCAGGCGCGCTTGCCGGAAATTCGGGGTTATGATGCGGACCCGAAAGTGATACACCGGGCGCAGGAAAATATCGCCAGCGCCGGCCTGGAAGCGGTGGTGCGGGTCAGCTGCAAACCGCTGGCGGAGCTGACCCGGCCGACCCACCTGCCGCTGCCGCTGGGCCTGCTGATCTGCAATCCGCCCTATGGTGAGCGCCTTGGGGACAAAGACAGCCTGCAGTACCTGTACCGACAGCTGGGCGAAACCATGCTGCGGGAATTCCCGGGCTGGCAGGCGGCCATTTTTACCGCCGACAAGGACCTGGGCCGCGCCACCGGCCTGCGCAGCCACAAGCAGTACAAGCTATGGAACGGCGCACTGGAGTCCAGCCTGCTGTTGTTCGATCTGAGTGACAACCGGCTCAGCGACAAGCTGCCGCGGGCGCAACCGAACACGACCACCAGTCCGGCTGCGGAGCTGTCGCAAGGGGCGCAGATGTTCGCCAACCGGCTGCGCAAGAACCGGCGACGGCTGGCCAGCTGGGTCAAGCGCGAGGGTATCGAGTGTTACCGGCTGTACGATGCCGATATGCCGGAATATGCTGTCGCAGTCGACATCTACGGGGATCAGGTACACGTGGCCGAATACCAGGCGCCCAGGGATGTCGATCCCGCGGCAGCTGCCGCACGCCTGGCTGAAGTACAGGCGGCGCTGCCCGCCGCGCTCGACGTGTCGCCGGAACACATCGTCTACAAGTTGCGCCAGCGGCAGCGGGGGGACGAGCAATACGGCAAGCAGGACAGCAGCGGTGAGCTGGTCTCGGTGCGCGAGGGCAGGGCGCAGTTGCTGGTCAACCTGCGCGACTACCTGGATACCGGCCTGTTCCTGGACCACCGTCCCCTGCGCCTGCGCCTGGGGCGTGAAGCCGAGCGCAAGGATTTCCTCAATCTGTTCTGTTACACCGGTGCGGCAACTGTACACGCCGCCTTGGGTGGCGCCCGCAGCACCACCAGCGTCGACCTCTCCAACACCTACCTCGGTTGGCTGCGGAAGAACCTGGCCCACAATGGCCTCGACGAAACCCGCAACCTGCTGGAGCGCGCGGACTGCCTGGCCTGGTTGCAGGCCTGCGGCCGCCGCTTCGACCTGATCCTGCTGGACCCGCCGTCGTTCTCGAATTCCCGCAAGCTGTCGGAGTCCTTCGATGTGCAGAGGGATCACGCCGGCCTGGTGCGCGCGGCAATGGCGGTATTGCGTCCCGGTGGGGTGCTGTACTTTTCCAATAATCGCCGGGGATTCCGGCTGGACCCGGCGCTGGAGGCGGATTACCCGTGCGAGGATATTACCCGCAGTACCCTCGATCCGGACTTCCAGCGCAACAGTCGAATTCACCAGTGCTGGCGGCTGGTGGCTCCGGCCACGCTGCCGAGACACGACAGTCCCTGGTCTCGGAGGTAAGCGGCTGCAAACCCGCAGGAAATACACTGTCCACATTCCTTGACACCCCGGAAGCCGTGTGTAGAGGGTGGTTTTTTTTCAGTGATCATTTCAGGTAGTTGCTTTAACCGCATGAAAAATATGAAGAATGTTGCTTTGTTTTCCGGTGCCTCCCGGCACCTGCCAGTTGCTCTCGCTGGAGTCGGAGGCGCTTTGCTGGCAAGCTATCCCCACAGTTATCCACAGGCCGATCTGTGGATAAGCGGTGGATGAGAGCGGATTTGATGGGGGTCTCTATGCGCACGCTGTTGCTTGTCTACCATAGCCAGAGCGGTGCCAGTGCACAGCTGGCGCAGGCCTGCTGCGGCGCGGCCGCAACCGTGGCGGGCTTGCAGGTGAGAGTGCTGCGGGCCTGGGATGCCGGCAGCGCCGATCTGTTGGCGGCGGACGGCCTGGTGCTGGTGGGAGCGGAAAACTCCGGCAGCCTGAGCGGTGGTATCAAGGACTTCCTCGATCGGACCTTTTACCCCGTGGGAGAGGCGGGTCGGGTACTGCCCTATGCGCTGCTGCTCAGCGCCGGCAATGATGGCCGCGGTGCCCGGGAACAGGCGCGGCGGATTCTCTCGGGCTACCCGCTGACGCCCGCGCTGGAACCGGTGATCTGTCGCGGCGAGGTGACTGCGGAGCATCGCCGTCAGGCGGCGGCAATGGGCGAGGCCTTCGCCACCGGCCTGGAGATGGGGATTTTTTGACCAACAATGAAGAGGTGAGCATGACGGGCAGTACATTGCCGCCGGGTCTGCCGCAGGGTTTTGAGCCCCTGCCTGCCGGGCTGGGTTTTACCGACACCCTGCAACCGAGTTTCCGTCGCATCGATGGCGCAGGGGTCAGTTTCGGTCTGTGGGTGTGCGAGCAGCACTGCAACGTCATGGGCATCTGCCACGGCGGTGTGCTTACCACGCTGGCGGATATCGCCGCGGCCACCGGGGTGAACCAGGCCGCCGGGCGGGTGGCGGGCAGTCCCACCATCAATCTGGCGCTGGATTTCATCAGTGCCGGTCGCAAGGGCGACTGGCTGCAGGCGGATGTACTGCAGGTCAGCGTCAAGCGGCGCTTCGGCTTCAGCAGCGGGGTCATCAGCGGCCCCGAGGGTGTGGTGGCACGCTTCAACGGCACCTTCTACCTGCCCGACCACGACGGGATCTGGCGGCAGCCACCACCAGAGTCTGGCCTGCTCCCCGGAGAGTAGGTTCAGTCGCCGTCGGCGAATGCGTCCAGTACTGAGACGAACGCCTGCGCCGCCCGCGACAGGCTGCGGCTGCGGTGGTAGACCAGCCCCAGGGTGCGTTCGAGTTCGACAGCGGCAACCGGCAGCGCCACCAGGTCCGGGTCGAGCATGGTCTGCGGCAGTACGGTCCAACCGAGGCCGACGGAGGCCATCATCCGAATCGTTTCCAGATAATTGGTGGCCATGGATACCTGCAGGGACAACCGGTGATCCGCGAACAAGCGCTTCACGATCTGGCCGGTGTAGGTGTTGAGTCCGGGCAGGATTGCAGGGTGCCGGGCGAGATCCGCCAGCCTGCAGGCGCCCCTGGCGGCCAGGGGGTGATCGGCCGCCACCATGAACACCAGCGGGTCCCGCCACAGCGGCCGGGTGATCATGCTGTCGTCGGCGACCGGCGCCAGGGTAACGACGGCCAGCTCCGAACGGCTCTGCATGATCAGGTCGTAGGCCTGCTCGGAGTCCATGAAGTCGATGTCGATATTGGCCTCCGGATAGGCTTTGCTGAAGGCGCTCAGTACGGGCGGCAACCGGTGCAGCCCGATGTGGTGGCTGGTGGCCAGGCGCAACTGGCCCGCAACCTCCCCGGACAGATCGCGCACGGCCTGCTCGGCGGTGAACAGCTGCTGTACGATAGCCTTGGCGTGGGGCAGCAGGGCCTGGCCAGCCTCGGTGAGGCCGATGTGGCGGCCAATGCGGTCGAACAACTCGCAGCCCAGACTCTGCTCCAGCAGCGCGATGCGTTTGCTGACGGCGGGCTGGGACAGATGCAGCCGTTCTGCGGCCAGGGAAAAGGAACCTTCCTCCGCTACCAGCAGGAAAGCCTGCAGGTTCTGGATATCCACTTAAATTACCTTTAGGAATGCTTTGGATAAAAATAATAAATTTGAGTTATCCGATGGTCAAGTTTATTATTGGAGTATTGCATTCACTGGCAGGCGAGGGTTCTCATGGCCGGGCTGACACTCTACGACAAACTCTGGCGCAACCATCTGGTTGCACAGCGGGACGACGGTTCCGCCCTGATCTATATCGACCGCCACTTGATTCACGAGGTGACGTCGCCGCAGGCTTTCGAGGGGCTGCGGCTGGCCGGGCGCAGACCCTGGCGCCTGGACGCCAACCTGGCGGTGCCGGACCACAACGTGCCGACCTCGGCGGCGGAGCGCGCCGGCGGCGTTGCCGGCATTGTCGACGAGATCTCGCGCCTGCAGGTGCAGACTCTGGACGACAACTGTCTCGCCTTCGACATCACCGAGATTCCGATCAACGATCTGCGGCAGGGGATCGTACATGTGGTGGGACCCGAGCAGGGCGCAACCCTGCCCGGCATGACCGTGGTCTGCGGCGACTCCCACACATCGACCCACGGCGCCCTCGGGGCCCTGGCCCACGGTATTGGCACGTCCGAAGTTGAACACGTGCTGGCGACCCAGTGCCTGGTGCAGCAAAAGATGAAGAACATGCTGGTGCGGGTGGACGGGCAGCTGCAGCCCGGGATCACCGCCAAGGATGTGGCCCTGGCCATCATCGGCCAGATCGGCACCGCCGGCGGTACCGGTTACGCCATCGAGTTCGGCGGTGAGGTGGTCCGCGCCCTGAGTATGGAAGGACGCATGACCCTGTGCAATATGTCGATCGAGGCCGGCGCCCGCATGGGCATGATCGCGGTGGACGACACCACCCTGGAGTACGTTCGCGGCCGCACCTATGCGCCGAAAGGTGAATTGTGGGACGCGGCCGTCGCCGCCTGGGCCGACCTGCACAGCGACGCCGATGCCCGGTTCGACAAGGTGGTCACACTGCAGGGAGAGGACATCCAGCCGCAGGTGACCTGGGGTACCTCGCCGGAGATGGTGTTGCCCGTCGACGGCATCATCCCGGACCCGGCGCAGATGGACAACGCCTCGCGCCGGGAAGGCACCCGCCGCGCCCTGGAATACATGGGTCTCAAACCCGGCATGGCGATTACCGATATCCGGCTGGACCGGGTATTCATCGGTTCCTGCACCAACAGCAGGATCGAGGACCTGCGCGCGGCCGCCGCGGTAGTCCAGGGCAAGCGGGTGGCGTCGACCATCAAGCAGGCGCTGGTGGTGCCCGGCTCCGGTCAGGTCAAGGCCCAGGCTGAGGCCGAGGGGCTGGACCGGATTTTCCTCGACGCAGGGCTGGAATGGCGCGAGCCCGGCTGCTCCATGTGCCTGGCGATGAATGCCGACAAGCTGGGCAGCGGCGAGCACTGCGCCTCCACCTCCAACCGCAATTTCGAGGGGCGCCAGGGCATCGGTGGCCGTACCCACCTGGTGAGTCCGGCCATGGCCGCGGCCGCCGCGATCGCCGGCCACTTTGTCGATGTACGCAGCCTGCAGGAGACCAGCGCATGAAGAGCTTTACCGTACTGGAGGGCCTGGTGGCGCCGATGGACCGGGCCAATGTCGATACCGACATGATCATTCCCAAGCAGTTCCTGAAGTCGATCAAGCGCAGCGGCTTTGGCCCCAATCTGTTCGACGAAATGCGCTATCTCGACGAGGGCCAGCCTGGTCGCGACAACAGCCAGCGGCCGCTGAACCCGGATTTCCCCCTCAACCATGCCCGCTACCGGGGTGCCTCCATTCTGCTGGCGCGGGAAAACTTCGGCTGCGGCTCCAGCCGCGAACATGCGCCCTGGGCGCTGGAAGACTACGGCTTTCGCTGTATTATCGCCCCCAGCTTCGCCGACATTTTCTACAATAACTGCTTCAAGAACGGCATCCTGCCGGTGGTATTGCCGGCGCAGCAGGTGGAGGAGCTGTTCTCGGCCCTGTACGCGGAAGAGGGTTACCGGCTTGAGGTTGACCTGGAACAGCAGCAGGTTCGGACCCCGGCGGGGGAAACCTTGCGCTTCGAGGTAGACCCGGCGCGCAAGCACTGCCTGCTGCAGGGTCTGGACGACATTGGCGTCACTCTGGAAAGCGCAGATGCCATCCGCAGTTTTGAACAGCGCTGGCGGCAGAGCTCACCCTGGCTGTTCGGTGTCATCGGGCAGGAGCAAGGCTGACATGAGCAAAAGAATACTGGTTTTGCCGGGTGACTACATCGGTCCGGAAATCATGGCGGAAGCTGTTACTGTGCTGGAAACGGTTGACCGCCGCTTCGGCCTCGACCTGGAGCTCGAGCATGGCCTCCTGGGTGGTGCGGCCCTGGATGAGCACGGGGTACCCTTGCCGGAGCAGACCCTGGCCAGTGCGCGGGCGGCGGATGCCATTCTGTTGGGTGCAGTGGGTGGGCCGAAGTGGGACAACGTCGAACGCCACCTGCGTCCCGAGCGCGGCTTGTTGGGCCTGCGCTCGGCGCTGGAGCTGTTCGGCAACCTGCGTCCCGCCATTCTCTACCCGCAGCTGGCGGCCGCCTCGAGTCTCAAGCCCGAAATCGTGGCGGGACTGGATATCCTCATCGTGCGCGAGTTGACTGGCGGTATCTACTTCGGTGAGCCGCGCGGCATCCGCACGCTGGAAAATGGCGAACGCCAGGGTTTCAATACCTACATCTACAGCGAATCGGAAATCCGCAGGATCGGCCATCTGGCCTTCCAGCTGGCCAGGCAGCGGGGCCACCGCGTCTGCTCGGTGGACAAGAGCAACGTGCTCGAGGTCACCGTGCTCTGGCGCGAGGTCATGGAGGAGGTGGGCAGGGAATATCCCGATGTGGAGTTGAGCCACATGTATGTGGACAACGCCGCCATGCAACTGGTGCGGGCGCCGAAACAGTTCGATGTCCTGGTCACCGGCAACATGTTTGGCGACATCCTTTCGGACGCGGCCGCCATGCTCACCGGCTCCATCGGTATGTTACCCTCGGCATCCTTGGACAAGAACGGCCGCGGGATGTATGAACCCTGCCACGGTTCGGCGCCGGACATCGCCGGGCAGGGCAAGGCCAACCCGCTGGCGACCATTCTGTCCGTGGCGATGATGCTGCGCTATACCCTGGCCGCGCCGGCCGCCGCGGCGGCGATCGAGGACGCGGTCAGCGCGGTACTCGATCAGGGTTTGCGTACGGCGGACATTCACGGCGAGGGCATGACCCCGGTCTCGACCCGGGAGATGGGCGCGGCCGTGGTGGCCGCCCTGCAGGCCTGATCATTCACTCCGGAATACAGAGGTATTTATGAGCAAGCTTTACGATGTCGCCGTTGTCGGCGCGACCGGCGCAGTCGGTGAAACCATGATGGCCATTCTCGAGGAGCGCAATTTCCCGGTCGGCACTCTGTACCCGCTGGCCAGCGCGCGCTCTGCGGGTAAAACCGTCACCTTTCGCGGCAAGCAGGTAAAGGTGACGGACCTGGCTGATTTCGACTTCAGCAAGGCGCAGATAGGGCTTTTTTCCGCCGGCGGCAGCATCTCGGAAGAGTTCGCGCCCAAGGCCGCGGCAGCGGGCTGCGTGGTGATCGACAACACTTCCCACTTCCGCCGCGACGAGGACATCCCGCTGGTGGTGCCGGAGGTAAACCTGGAGGCGTTGGCGGGGTATGCCACCCGCAATATCATTGCCAATCCCAACTGTTCCACCATCCAGATGTTGGTGGCGTTGAAGCCGATCTACGATGCGGTCGGTATCGAGCGCATCAACGTCTGCACCTACCAGGCAGTATCCGGTACGGGCAAGGAGGCCATCGAAGAGCTGGCCGGGCAGACCGCGCGCCTGCTGAACGGCAAGGAAATCGAGTGCGAGGTCTATCCGAAGCAGATCGCCTTCAACGTGCTGCCCCATATCGACATCTTCCAGGACAACGGCTATACCCGGGAAGAGATGAAGATGGTGTGGGAGACCCAGAAAATCCTCGGCGACAGCAGCGTCCAGGTCAATCCGACCTGCGTTCGCGTGCCGGTGTTTTTCGGTCACTCCGAGGCCGTGCATATCGAAACCGCCGAGAAAATTTCCGCGGCAGACGCGCGCAAGCTGCTTGCGGCCTTCCCCGGTATTACCGTGCTGGATGAGCACGCTGACGGCGGCTATCCGACTCCAGCCACGGATAGTGCCGGCAAGGACCCGGTTTTTGTCGGCCGGATCCGCGAGGATATCTCCCATCCGCGGGGCCTGAACCTGTGGGTGGTATCCGACAATGTGCGCAAGGGTGCAGCCCTGAACAGTGTGCAAATTGCCGAGGCACTGATCAGTACTTATCTTGATTAAAAACTTGCGTTAAAACATACTTCGGGTATCTTCAGAAGCGTCATACAGGGGCTGGGACCGAGGGGAGACCGGCTTGAGTGATGCCAGGGGAAGGATAACAAGGCGTGTTTATGGCTCGTAAGAAACGTTTGGCAGCAGCACTGGTGTCCCTGGGTTGTCTGCAAGCGGGGTCGACATGGGCCCTCGGCCTTGGCGAATTGACCCTGGAGTCCTTTCTCAATGAGCCGCTGAAGGCGCGCGTCAGCCTGCTGGACATCGGCAACCTGCACGAAGACCAGATCCGAGTTCGCCTCGCCGCCGAGGAAGATTTTGACCGGCTTGGGGTTGATCGCGCGTATTTCCTGACCGGCGTGACATTCGAAGTTGACATCGACGGCAGCGGTCGCGGGGTGATTGTGCTCACCTCCGAGGACCCGGTACTGGAACCCTATCTGGATTTCATCGTCGAAGCGCGCTGGCCCTCCGGGCGCCTGCTGCGCAATTACACGGTACTGGTAGACCCGCCCGCCTTCGATACACGGTCCCCGGTGGTCTCCGCGACTGAAACAGTGGCGGCTGTCGAGGGCGCACCGGCTGGCACCGGGGAAAAAAAAACCGGGAGTGAAGCCGAGGATACCGGCACCCGGGTGAGCACGCGCGAGTCCGGGCTGGCTCCCGGCGCCATGCCCCGGCGCGGTTTCAACGCCGACACGGCTGCCGATCCCGCCCCCGGCGCCCGCTACATGATCCGCCGCGACGAGACCCTCTGGACCATTGCCCAGCGGGCCCGTCTGGAGGGCGTTTCCGTACAGCAGACCATGCTGGAAATCCAACGCCTGAATCCGGATGCCTTCATTGATGGCAACATCAACAGGATCAAGGCGGGGTTCATCATCTATCTACCGGCGTCCAGTGACATCAGCGAGGCCGATGTAGAGGCTGCCCTGGCCGCTGTACGGCAGCAGAATGAAGACTGGCGTGCCGGGCGCGCTTCAGCACCTGCCACTGCCGGCCCGGCCCTGCGAATTTCTTCCGGTGAGGAAGCCGGGCCCGAGCAGGCTGCGGTTGCGCCCGGGCAGCAGCAATCCTCCGTGAACGCGGACACCCTGGACGAATTGCAGCGCTCCGAGCGCGAGCGGGCGGAGCTGGGTCAGCGCGTCGCCGCGTTGGCCGAGCGCCTGGAAACCCTGGAACGGGTTGTTGAGCTGAAGGATGCGCAGATCGCCTCCCTGCAGCAGGCGTTGGCGGCCGCCGAGAGCGGCGCGGCAGTACCCGGAGGTCCGGGTCCGGGCGCGGATCCCGGCCTGGCCGCAGCGGAGGAAGCCGTCCTGGATCCTGCGCCCACAGCACCTGCTGTACCGACTCCCGAGCCCGCAGCGGCACCCGCTCCGGCTGCAACTCCCGCCCCTCCGGCACCTGCAGACGGCGGCTCTGGGGGCTGGCTGTACATTGCCGGTGGTGTCTTGCTGGCAGGCTTGCTCGGGCTACTGTTCTGGCGTCGGCGCCAGGCGGACGCGGATGCAGATGATGCAGGCGATACGGTTGCAGTCGGTTTCACGCCGCGTCCCGCCGAGCGCAAGCAGTCGCGGGAGGATGCTTTCGCGGATATCCAGCTGCGGGACTCGGAGCTGGATCTGGACGAAGATGACAGCGCGCCTGCGGCTTTGGCCGCTGGCACGAGCGCTGTCGCTGCCGCGCCTGCCGTCACCGAGGACGAAAATCTCGAGCCGGTCGCCACAGGTCAGCGTGGTTACGGCGAACGCAAGCATGACCAGTATGCATCGGATGTCGAGGCCGGGGACGCCCTCGCCGAGGCGGATATTTATATTGCCTATGGCCGCTATACCCAGGCCATTGACCTGTTGCGCAAGGCGTTGCGTTCAGATCCCGGCAATACTGCCTACCGCCTCAAGCTGCTGGAGCTGGCTATCGAAACTGGCGATCAAAGCGAAGCCGAGACCCAACTTGCCGAACTGAGGCGCAGCGGCGACAGCGACGCCATCGCCAGGGCGGAGGCCATTTCCGCCAGCAAGTTGTCTGCTGCCAACCCCTATCTTGAGGACATCGAGGCAGCCGCCGAGGAATCAGAACCCGAGCCGGAACCCGAGCCGGCGCCGACGCCCGCAGCGGCTCCCGCGGAAGACCTCAGCGGCGAGCTTGCGGACCTCGCCGATCTTGGCTCAGTCGACGGCCGCGATGAGCTGGTCCCCTCGGTAGATGACGAACCCGACTTTCTCGGTCTCGAAATCGAGGACAGCCCGGTGGAAGAGCTGGACGTGTCGGCGGAATTTGACCGGGACCGCGGGCGCAGTGACAGCAGCGACGACGACTTTGTCTTCGCTGACGATGGCGATCCACTCTCGACCAAGCTTGACCTGGCTCGCGCCTATATAGACATGGGCGATGACGATGGCGCACGCCAGATCCTCGAAGAGGTCGTGGCAGAGGGTAGCGACGAGCAGCAACAGGACGCGCGGGAGCTGCTCGACAGACTTGGCTGAGCAGAGTGAAGGGCGGATCTTCTCTACCGATCCGTTGCCCCCCGGTACCCGCATCGCCTGCCGCGTCGAATATGACGGCAGTGCCTACAACGGCTGGCAAGCCCAGCCCCATCCCGGTTCTGTCACGGTACAACAAACTCTCGAAGCAGCGTTGTCAGAGATAGCCGCGGCACCGTTGCGCGTCCACTGCGCGGGACGCACCGACAGCGGCGTGCACGGTCACGCCCAGGTCATTCACTTCGATGCGCCCACGGCCCGCAGTTGCAAGGCATGGGTCATCGGCAGCAACAGCTGTCTGCCCCCTGACATCAGGGTGCACTGGGCACAGCCTGTGTCCGAAGACTTCCACGCGCGCTTCTCGGCCCTGGCCAGACGCTATCGCTATGTGATTGCCAACACTGCCATCCGCCCCGCATTGCTGGGGCGGCAACTCAGCTGGCAGCGTTATCCACTCGATGTCGGGCGCATGCATGCCGCGGCCCGGTTTTTGCTGGGTGAGCAAGACTTCAGCGCTTTTCGCGCCGCCTCCTGCCAGTCCAGTACCCCCTATCGCTGTGTCGACCACTGCGAGGTCAGTCGGCGGGGGGATCTGGTGGTCATCGATATCCAGGCCAACGCTTTTCTGCACCACATGGTACGCAACATTGCTGGCAGCCTGATGGCCGTCGGTATCGGCAGCAGGGAGCCGTTCTGGATAGAGGAACTGCTGGCCGGTCAGGACCGGACCCGTGCCGCCGATACCGCGCCCGCCACGGGCCTGTATCTGGTCGATGTGGTCTACCCGGAGCGATTCGGCCTGCCGGTCACGCCACCGGGGCCTTTGCTGCTGGGGACCTGAAGACACTGCCCCCCGGGTTCTGCTATCATCCCGGCCCTTCAGCAAGCGATAGCCAACACCCGTGTCACGAACCCTTGTCAAGATTTGCGGCATTACCAGCAGCGCCGATGCCCGGGCCGCCTGTGAGGCGGGCGCGGACGCTCTGGGCCTGGTGTTTTACGCGCCCAGCTCGCGCTGCGTGACCCCCGAGCAGGCGCGCGAGATCGTGGCGGCGGTGCCGCCCTTTGTCGCGATTGTGGCACTGTTTGTTGATGAGACGGTGGCAACAATCCAGCGCATCCTCGAGTGCGTATCCGTAGACTGTATCCAGTTTCACGGTGCCGAGACGCCGGCGTTCTGCAGCCAGTTCCAGCGCCCCTACCTCAAGGCCCTGCGGATGCGTCCCGGCGTTGATATTGGCGAAGTGGCCAGTGGCTACAGCAGTGCCCGTGGCCTGTTGCTGGATAGCTGGCAGCCCGGCGTCCCCGGCGGCACCGGCCAAAAGTTCGACTGGACGGCCATTCCCGCGGGGCTGCCGCGGCCGCTGGTACTGGCCGGGGGACTCGACGAGCACAATGTCGCCGCTGCCATAGCCGGCGTCGGGCCGGCGGCGGTGGACGTCAGCGGTGGTGTCGAAAGCGCACCGGGAATCAAGGATGCAGGAAAAATGCGGCGCTTTATTGCTGCTGTGCGCGGCTAAATTCATTCACGGGAGCACACCATGACCACGGAAATGACCAGCAGGATATTTGCGTCAGTGCCTGACGCCGACGGCCGCTTTGGCGTCTACGGTGGCAAGTTTGTCGCCGAGACCCTGATGTCCGCACTGGCGGAATTGGAGGCACTGTACCGGGAACTGTCGCAGGATGCGGAATTCCAGCGCGAACTGGACGAGGACCTCGCGCACTACGTCGGGCGTCCCTCGCCCCTGTATGAGGCCCGTCGCTGGTCCGACCGCGTTGGCGGCGCCCGCATCTACCTCAAGCGCGAGGATCTCAATCACACGGGGGCTCACAAGGTCAACAACACTGTGGGGCAGGCCCTGTTGGCCAAGCACATGGGCAAGCGGCGGGTGATTGCCGAGACCGGTGCCGGTCAACACGGCGTAGCTACCGCCACGATCGCCGCGCGCCTCGGCCTCGAATGCCACGTTTTCATGGGCGAGGAAGATGTCCGCCGCCAGGCGCTCAACGTCTACCGGATGAAATTGCTGGGCGCCACTGTGGTGCCCGTTACCTCCGGTTCGCGCACCCTCAAGGATGCGATGAACGAAGCCATGCGCGACTGGGTCACCAATGTCGACGATACCTTCTACATCATCGGTACCGTGGCCGGCCCGCACCCGTACCCGATGCTGGTGCGGGACTTCCAGTGCGTGATCGGGCGCGAGGCCCGGGCCCAGTCCCTGGCCCGCACCGGGCGTCTGCCCGATGCCCTGGTGGCCTGTGTCGGCGGCGGTTCCAACGCCATCGGCCTGTTCCATCCCTTCCTGGAGGATGAGGGCGTGGCCATGTACGGCGTCGAGGCCGGCGGCCACGGCGTCGCCAGCGGCGAACACGCCGCGCCGCTCACCGCGGGCACTCCGGGCGTGCTGCACGGCAACCGCACTTACCTGATGCAGGACGAGGACGGCCAGATCATGCACACCCACTCGGTGTCGGCGGGCCTGGACTATCCGGGCGTCGGCCCCGAACATTCCTGGCTCAAGGACATCGGCCGGGTCAACTACGTCACCATCAATGATGACGAAGCGCTGCGTGCGTTCCACGACCTGACCCGCACCGAGGGCATCATGCCGGCTCTGGAAAGCGCCCACGCGCTCGCCTATGCGGAAAAACTGGCCGCGACCATGACCCCGGAGCAGCACATTATCATCAACCTCTCGGGCCGGGGCGACAAGGACATCCACACGGTCGCCGACATCGACGGCATAGATTTCTAAGGAGAAGGCACTAGTGAGCAGAATAGCTGGACGTTTCCAGCAGTTGGCAGCCCAGGGTCGCAAGGCCCTGGTGCCCTATATCGTGGTTGGCGATCCGGAGATGGCGCTGACGGTGCCGCTGATGCATGCCCTGGTGGCGGCCGGAGCGGACATCATTGAGTTGGGAGTACCGTTTTCCGATCCCATGTCCGAGGGTCCGGTTATCCAGAAGGCCCACGAGCGGGCGCTGGCCAACGGTGCGCGCCTGCGCGATGCCCTGGACATGGTGCAGAGTTTTCGTGAGCAGGATGCGGAGACGCCGGTGTTGCTGATGGGCTATGCCAATCCGGTCGAGCACATGGGCTATGGCGTCTTTGCCGACCGCGCGGCAAAGGCCGGTGTCGACGGCCTGCTGACCGTGGATATCCCGCCGGAGGAAGTGGCTGCTGTCAACGCCGAGCTGCATCGGGTAGGCATGGACAATATCTTCCTGATAGCGCCCACCACACCCCCGGCACGGATCAAGGCTATCGTCGATCAGGCCAGTGGCTTCATCTACTACGTGGCACTCAAGGGTGTGACCGGCGCCGGCAATCTCGACGCCGCCGACGTCGCCGAGCACCTTGCGCAAATCCGCACGCACACCCAGCTGCCGCTGGCCGTGGGTTTCGGTATCAAGGACGCGGCGTCTGCCCGCCTGGTTGGCGCCAGTGCCAACGGCGTGGTGGTGGGTAGTGCCCTGGTGGACTGCATTGCGCGCGCAGCCAGCGAGGGCGCCGATCACGACGCACTGCTGCAGGCAGCATCGGCGCTGGTGGCAGAGATACGTGAGGGATTGGACGGCATTGCGTCCTAGACCCTGCCTCCGGAAATGGACTGTCGATATTTGGGAGCCAGGGTACTAGTTGCTGCCGCGCAGGTTTATAATGGTGTCACCAAACGGGAGATGCCATGAGCTGGATTGACAAGATACTGCCGTCCGGAGTGCGCAAGGAGGAGGGCGAACGGCGCTCCAGCGTACCCGAGGGGCTGTGGAAAAAGTGTGTCAAGTGCGACGCGGTGCTGTACCG
Source organism: uncultured Haliea sp. (assembly GCA_963974125.1). Lineage (GTDB taxonomy): Bacteria > Pseudomonadota > Gammaproteobacteria > Pseudomonadales > Halieaceae > Haliea. The sequence continues at coordinate 22,818 of CAXBCH010000002.1, forward strand.
GCCGGATGTCGAACGCAATGACGATGTCTGCCCCAAGTGTGACCACCACATGCGTATCGGTGCACGCCGACGGCTGGACATTTTTCTCGACAAGGAAGGCCGCCAGGAAATCCTGGCCCACATCGAACCGCTCGATCGTCTCAAGTTCCGCGACAAGAAACGCTACCGTGATCGCATTGCGGCGGCGCAGAAATCTACCGGTGAAAAGGACGCACTGGTGGCGATGCGCGGCACCCTGGAGGGTATGCCGGTTATTTGTGTGGCTTTCGAGTTCGCTTTCCACGGCGGCTCCATGGGGTACGCCGTCGGGGAAAAATTCACCCAGGCAGCGCAGCTGGCGCTGCAGGAATCCATTCCCCTGGTATGCTTCTCTGCCTCTGGCGGCGCGCGCATGCAGGAGGCGCTGATCTCGCTGATGCAGATGGCCAAAACCAGCGCTGTTATCGAGCGCATGAAAATCGCCCGGGTACCCTACGTCTCGGTGATGACCGACCCGATCTACGGCGGCGTCTCCGCATCGCTGGCGCTGCTGGGGGACATCAATGTCGCCGAGCCCGATGCCCGCGCCGGGTTTGCCGGGCCCAACATCATCGAACAGACGATCCGCCAGAAGCTGCCCAAGGGTTTTCAGCGCAGTGAATTCCTGCTGGACCACGGCGCTATCGACATGATCGTGCACCGCAATGACATGCGCGATACCCTGGCGCGGTTGCTGGCGAAACTGACCGGGCAGGAACTCGTGGCGGCAACAGCCGGCGAGGATGAAGACGATGCCAGCAGTGCGGATTCAGAGGAGCCGGTCGAGTTCAATCCCGACAACCGGGATGACTGAGTCTGCACTGGCCGCCTGGCTGGCACGTCTGGAGGCGCTGTACCCGCAGCCGATCAAACTGGGCCTGGACCGCGTTGCCGCTGTCGCCAACACCCTCGGCCTGCTGCCAGTGAAGGTACCCGTGGTCACAGTGGCTGGCACCAACGGCAAGGGATCGGTGGTTGCCGCGCTGGAAAGCCTTTTGCACCGGTCCGGTGTTGTCGCCGGCGTTTACACGTCACCTCATTTGCTGCGCTTCAATGAGCGTATCCGCATCAATGCAGAGGAAGCAGTGGATGCGGAAATCGTCGCGGCACTGGAGGACGTTGAAGCGGCACGCGGCGAGATTTCCCTGACCTACTTTGAATACACGACGCTGGCCGCCTTGCTCCTGTTCCGGTCCCGCGCGGTGGAGGTGGTGGTACTGGAAGTCGGGCTTGGGGGCCGCCTTGATGCGGTCAACATCGTCGACCCGACGGTTGCGGTGATAACCAGCATTGCCCTGGATCACCAGGACTGGCTGGGCGACAACCTGGACCAGATCGCGCGGGAAAAGGCCGGCATCCTGCGCCCCGGTAAACCAGCGGTCATTGCGACCATGGAGCCGGCGGGGTTGGTGGCAGCGGTCGCGGCGAGTGGCGCGGATGCGCGCTGGCTGGGGCAGGAATTCGGTTTCGAGCCGGCAGGCGAGGGTTGGGAAGGTTGGCTGCAGACGAGCACCGGAGAGCGTCGGCAACTGCCTGCCGTGAACAATGCCGCCCTGCTGCCGGCCAATCTCTGCGCCGCTCTGCAGGCGCTGGAGTTGCTGGACCGGCCCGCCTCCGATGCGGATATCGCGGCGGTGATACCGGGGCTGCAGCCACCGGGACGCAGGCAACGGTTGACGATGTCCGGTCTGGAACTGATTCTGGACGTGGCACACAATCCCGCAGCGGTTGACAAATTGGTTGAGTTTATAGACATAACCCCCTGTAATGGAAAGACTATTGCTGTTTTCTCTGCCATGGCAGACAAGGATATCAAGGCAATGATCGAAGCTGCCGGCGAACGCTTTGGCGCCTGGTTCCTGGCCGACCAGCCGGGCAATGCACGCGCTGCTCCGGCCGCTGTCATTGCGGGCTTGCTGCGCGACGCCGGGCAGGAGATGATCAGTGTCAGCAAGAATCTGCGCCAGGCCCTGGCCCGCGCCCGCAGCGTGCTGGCGCCCGGGGACCGGCTGGTGGTATTCGGGTCCTTTCATACGGTAGCAGCGGCAATGAGTTGGCTGGCAAAGGAGCAGGGGAAGGGATAACAGGTGAACGATATCCTCAAGCAGCGACTGGTCGGCGCCCTGATTCTGATTGCTCTCGGCGTCATCTTCTGGCCGATCATCTTCGTCGATCCCGACCAGGGGACTGGGATGGAGGAGTTGCGTATCCCGCCGCGACCGCAGGTAGATGCGACACCGATCGCGGCCCCGGATCCTGCCGGCCTGCGCGGCTCCCCGGAACTGGAATACAAGGAGGCGGAATTCGCCGAGCCCGTGCTTGCAGAGGCGGATTCCCGGGAATTCGGCGAACCTGTGCCCGCAGAGAGCATGGCACAGGTTCCGGCATCGGAGCAGCCTTCTGCCGTGCCCGCGCCGCCAGCGCCAGGTGCGACCCGCACGGAGCGGCCGGAGCAGCCAGTGATTGACGCCCAGGGCGTGCCGGTGGCGTGGATGCTGCAGGTTGCCAGCGTCAGCAGCGCCGAAAAAGCGGAACAGCTGCGCCAGCGCCTGCAGGCCCGTGGCGAGAAAGCCTGGGTGGCCCCGGTCACGATCGACGGCCGCACCATGTACCGGGTCAACGTCGGGCCCAAGTTCGAGCGCGCCCGGCTGGAGGCGCTGCAGTCCGGTATCGACGCCGAGTTCGGTGTCAACTCCCTGGTCAAGCGCTATCTGCCCTAGCGCGGGCCACCCTGGTGCTGGCCCCGTGATTTCCCGACTTTCCTTCAGTGGACACCGCCGCTCTGCTAGAATGCGCCGCGCGGGGTACAGGAACCAGAGGGCAGGGCAGGGATGTTGATGCTGGATGCATTTACCTGGGTGGATTGGGTTGTGGTTGCGATCGTTGCCCTGTCCACGCTGCTGAGCCTGCTGCGGGGTTTCACGCGCGAGGCTCTGTCCCTGCTGGGATGGATTGCGGCGTTTGTTATTGCCTATGTGTTCGCCGGTGAACTGGCCTCGCGCATGACCGGGCTTGTCAGCAATATCACGGCGCGCTATATCGCCGCCTGGCTGCTGCTGCTGGTTGGTGTGTTACTGGTTACAGGGTTGCTGAGCATGCTCATGGCACAGATGGTAAGAGCCACGGGGCTCGGTACCCTGGACCGGCTTCTGGGCACCATCTTTGGCTTTGCCCGCGGTGTCATCATCGTGTTGGTGTTGGTGTTCCTGATTCGGGAACTGCTGCCGCCGAGGGACCAGGTGTGGCTCTACCAGGCCCATTTGATGCCACAAATCGATGCCCTGCTGAATTGGGCAATGCAAATGCTGGGGCAGCTGAATAGCGATCGGCTGTCGGCAATCAGGACTTGAAAACGAGGTGGATACTGGATGTGCGGGCTGGTTGGACTGGTAGGCAAGGGCGATGTCGGGCCAGATATTTATGACGCGCTGACGGTGCTGCAGCACCGCGGCCAGGATGCGGCAGGCATCATGACCTGTCGCGGTGGTCGCTTCAATCAGCGCAAGAGTGAAGGCCTGGTGCGGGACGTGTTCCGGCAGGATCACATGCAGCGGCTCAAGGGTCCCATGGGCATTGGCCACGTGCGCTACCCCACGGCAGGCAGCTCCGGGCCGGCACTGGCGCAACCGTTCTACGTCAACTCTCCCTACGGCATCGCCCTGGCCCACAACGGCAACCTGACCAATTCCGATCAGCTGACCCGGGAGCTGTTCCAGGACGACCTGCGCCACCTTAACACCGACTCCGACTCCGAAGTGCTGCTCAACGTTTTCGCCCACGAACTGCAGACCCTGGGCAAACTCAGCCCCGGTGCCGATGACATTTTCCAGGCGGTAAGCGCGGTGCACCGGCGCTGTCGCGGCGGCTATGCCGCGGTGGCCCTGGTGGTGGACTACGGCGTGGTCGGTTTCCGCGATCCCTTCGGCATCCGCCCGCTGGTGGTGGGGCAGCGCGAGACGCCTGACGGCAACGAGTACATGCTCGCCTCCGAGAGTGTAGCGCTAGATGTCCTCGGCTTTCGCCTGATCGACGACGTCGCGCCCGGGGAAGCGGTTTTTATCGACGCCAATGGCAAGCTGCACCGGCGCCAGTGCGCCGACAACCCGCAGCTCAGTCCCTGCATCTTCGAACACGTGTACTTTGCGCGCCCGGATTCCCTGATGGACGGCGTGTCCGTGTACAAGACCCGGATGCGCCAGGGCGAGGCCCTGGCCCGCAAGATCCTGCGCCTGCGCCCCGACCACGACATCGACGTGGTGATTCCCATCCCGGATACCAGCCGCATTGCCGGTCAGGCGCTGGCGTCCGACCTGGGGATCAAATTCCGCGAAGGTTTCATGAAAAATCGCTATATTGGCCGCACTTTCATCATGCCGGGTCAGAACCAGCGCAAGAAATCCGTGCGCCAGAAGCTGAACCCGGTGCCGCTGGAGTTCGACGGCAAGAACGTCATGCTGGTGGACGACTCGATCGTGCGCGGTACCACCTGTCGCCAGATTATCCAGATGGCGCGAGATGCCGGCGCCGCCAAGGTGTATTTCGCCTCCGCCGCGCCGCCGGTGCGCTATCCGAATGTGTATGGTATCGACATGCCGTCGGCGAGTGAGTTGATTGCCCACAACCGCAGCGTGGACGAGGTTTGCGAGTTGATCGGCGCCGACTGGCTGGTATACCAGGATCTCGAGGATCTGGTGCAGTGTTCCCGCTCCGGCAACAGGCAAACCTCTGGCTTTGACTGCTCCGTGTTCAACGGTGAGTACCTTACCGGCGATGTCGACCGCGCCTATCTCGACCGCATCGAAGCCCTGCGCAACGACGACGCCCAGACCCAGAGCCGCACCCAGTTGCTGGCCGAGGGCACGGTGGTCGGCATCCACAACGACGCCAGCTGAGGCCCCATGAGCAACCAGAGCGACGACCCGCTGGCGGCTGCCAAACCCGACACCCTCGCCATTCGCGCGGGGATTCACCGGACCGCCGAGGGCGAGCACTCGGAGCCGATTTTCACCACTTCCAGCTATGTATTTGACTCCGCGGCTGATGCCGCGGCGCGCTTTGCCGGCGACAGCCCCGGCAACGTCTACTCCCGTTATACCAACCCCACCGTGCGCAGCTTCGAGGAACGGCTGGCGGCACTGGAAGGCGGGGAGGCTGCGGTGGGCACATCCTCGGGCATGGCGGCGATACTCAGCACCTGCATGGCGCTGCTCGCTGCCGGCGATCACGTGCTCTGTTCCCGCGACGTCTTCGGCACCACCACCAACCTGTTTGCGCGCTATATGGCCAAGTTTGGGGTGGCGGTGGACTTCGTGCCACTGCTGGACCTGGAGCATTGGCAGGCGGCCATGCGCCCGGAAACGAAGCTGCTGTACATCGAGACGCCCTCGAACCCTCTGTGCGAAGTGGCGGATATTGGCCAGTTGGCGGACCTGGCCCACGCCGGCGGCGCCCTGCTGGTGGTAGACAACTGTTTTTGTACTCCGGCCCTGCAGCGGCCACTGGAACTGGGCGCGGACATCGTTATCCATTCCGCCACCAAGTACCTGGACGGCCAGGGCCGTTGTGTCGGCGGTGCGGTGGTTGGCTCCCGGGCACTGATGAATGAGATGGTTGTCTTCATGCGCACCTGTGGGCCCACCATGAGCGCATTCAATGCCTGGGTGTTCCTGAAAGGGCTGGAGACCCTGCGTCTGCGCATGGAGGCGCATTCGCGCTCGGCGCTGGATCTGGCCCGCTGGTTGCAACAGCAGCCCCAGGTACGCCAGGTCTACTATGCGGGCCTGCCGAGCCACCCCGGTCACGCCCTGGCCAGCCGCCAGCAGCGGGCCTTCGGCGGAGTGCTGTCGTTTGAAGTCCACGGCGACCGCGAGGCGGCCTGGCGTTGTATCGACGCCACCCGCATCATGTCGCTGACGGCCAATCTCGGAGATGCCAAGACCACGATCGTGCATCCCGGCACCACCACCCACGGCCGTCTGACACCGGACCAGCGTGCGGAGGCGGGCATCAGTGACAGCCTCATCCGTATCGCCGTGGGACTGGAGGATGTGGAAGACCTGCGCGCGGACCTGCAGCGCGGGCTGGAAGCGGTTGGCTGACACAGCCCCGGGAGTGTAGACATGGAGATACAGGCCGCAATTGACAGCGCGGTGGAGGAAGTGGGCACCGTGCTGCTGGGCAAGCAAGCACAGGTGCGCCTGGCGCTGTGCTGTCTACTGTCCCGCGGCCACCTGCTGATCGAGGACCTGCCGGGCATGGGCAAGACCACGCTCTCCCACGCCCTCGCGGAAGTGCTGGGGCTATCCTACAAGCGGGTCCAGTTCACCAGCGACCTGCTGCCGGCCGACATTCTGGGCGTCTCGGTCTACAATCGCAACGATGCCAGCTTCAGCTTCCATCCCGGCCCCATCTTTACCCAGGTACTGCTGGCCGACGAGATCAATCGCACGACCCCGCGCACCCAGAGCGCGCTGCTGGAGGCCATGGCCGAGGGCCAGGTGACCATCGAGGGTGAGACCCGGTCGCTGCCGGAACCGTTTTTCGTGATTGCCACCCAGAACCCGATCCACCAGTCCGGCACCTACCCGCTGCCCGAGAGCCAACTCGACCGCTTCCTGATGCGGCTGCAGCTTGGGTACCCGGATCCACAGGCGGAGCGACAGATGTTCCTCAGCAAGCACTCCGGCCAGTTCAGCACCGCGCCGCTGCGCCGCTGCCTGACACCGGAGCAATTGCGCGAGTTTCGGGCAGCGGTAGCCGAGGTGCATGTCGCAGAAACCCTGCTGGACTACCTGCAGCGCCTGGTGGCGTTTACCCGCCAGAGCCGGGAGTTCGCCGTCGGCCTGTCGCCGCGGGGGGCGCTCGCCCTGCTGGACTGTGCCCGCACCTGGGCCTTCATGGATGGCCGCAGCCACGTGGTCCCGGAGGACCTGCAGGCAGTACTGGCGGCGGTGGCCGGCCATCGCCTGGTACCCAGCGGCGACTACGCCGGTGACGGCCAGGCGCTGGTGGATCTGCTGCAGCGCAGCGTGGACGTGATAGGGCGCTGAGCCCGGCGATGGCCGCTTCCGATGAGGCGACAGAGCACGCCACCGAAGCGCCGCGAGGTCGCTTCGGCCGCTGGCTGGAGCGGCGGATTCCGCCGGCCCGTTCGGTGACCCTGGATCAGCGCCGGATCTTCATCTTTCCCTCCCTGCCCGGGCTGTTCTTCGTCCTCCTGCTGTTGCTGATCCTGCTCACCGCGATCAACTACCAGAACAACATGGCCTACGCGGTAGCCTTTCTGCTGGCGACCCTGTTCATTGTCGGCATCCTCCACACCTACGCCAATTTGGCGGGCCTGAGCCTGCACGCGCTCGCTGCCAGCCCCGCCTTCCCGGGGCAGCAGAGCGAGTTCAGCCTGCGCCTGCAGCGCGGCCGCCGCGCTGCCCACTACGGGCTGCGTCTGGCCTGGCCCCGGGGCGGTGATGTTGAGGTCAGCCTGGACGACCGCGACAGCGCCGAGCTGCGGCTGTTCGTGCCGGTGGGAAAGCGCGGCTGGCACCACCCGGGGCGCCTGTTGCTGGAGAGCAGCTACCCGCTGGGGCTGCTGCGCTGCTGGACCTGGGTAGACCTGGACCTGCGGGCGCTGGTCTATCCGCAGCCGCTGACCTCGCCGGAGCTGCCCGGCACCACCAGCGACAGCCCCGAGGGCGCGGCGGTAGCCGTGGCCGGCAGCGATGACTTCTACGGTTTCCGCGAATATCGGCCCGGGGACTCCCTGCGCCAGGTGCACTGGAAGGGGCTGGCCAAGGGCCAGGCCCTGCAGAGCAAGCACTATGCCGCGTACACCGATCGCAGCGCCTGGCTGGACTGGGATGCGTTCCCCGGCATTCCACTGGAGCAGCGCCTTTCCCACCTCTGTTACTGGGCGCTGGCATGCGAGCGCGGCGGCGATGACTACGGTCTGCGCCTGCCCGGAACCGAAATCCCCCCCGCCCGGGGTGAAGCACAGCTGGAACGGGTGCTGACCGCGCTGGCGCTGTTCGGTATCGGGGGGCAGCGGCTGTGAGTTCGCGCAGCGCTGCTGTCAGCCTGATTCCCCGCAACGCCCTGGTGTGGATTATCCTCAGCCAGTTCGCGCTGTTGCTGCCGCACCTGGGGCGGTTGCCCGTATGGGTGGTGCTGGTGTACCTGCTGACGGCAATCTGGCGCCTGCTGGTGTATCAGGGGCGTGTATCCTACCCGGGTCGCTGGCCCCGCATTGCCCTGATCGGCGCCGGTTTCGCCGCCATCTTCCTGAGCTACGGCAACCTGCTGGGACTGGAGCCCACCGTCGCCCTGCTGCTCACTGCCTTCGCCCTCAAGCTGCTGGAACTGGTCAAGCGCAAGGACGCCTACGTACTGATCTTTCTCGGTTACTTCATCTGCGTTACCGCCTTCCTGTTTACCCAGGACCTGCTGCTGGTACTGTACTCCCTGTTTACCGTGCTGCTGGTTACTACCGCGCTGGTGGCCCTGCACCGGCCCGGTGAGCACCGCTTCCGCCTGAATACCCTGCGCCTGCCGGCACTGATGTTGGCGCAGGCATTTCCATTGATGCTGGTGCTGTTTTTCCTGTTTCCGCGCATCGGGCCGCTGTGGACCGTGCCGGTGAAGAGTCACGCCGCCAGGACCGGGGTCAGTGATTTCATGAAGCCCGGGGATATCTCCAGCCTGAGCCAGTCCGACGAAGTCGCGTTCCGGGTGCAGTTCGAGGGCGACATCCCGCCGCGCGCGGAGCTGTACTGGCGCGGGCTGGTGTTCAGTGTTCTCGATGACGGTGCCTGGCGTAGCCTGCGCTATCGCGAGCTGCCGGGGGAAGAGCTGCGGCCGCGGACCGCGGAACTGACGGGGCCGGAGCTGTCGTATTCGGTGCTGATGCTGCCCACGCAACAGAATTGGCTCTACAGCCTGCGTTACGCACGCTCGCAGCAACCAGGCGTGATGGAGACCCCCGACTTCCGCCTGTATTCGCCGGTCGAGGTTGAGGAGCAGCTGCGCTACACGGTCAGCAGTTGGCCACAGACCCTGCTGGAACCCGAGCTGTCACCCTGGCGCAGGCGCACGGAGCTGACCCTGCCAGAGAGCGGCAATCCGCGCACTCGTGAGCTGGCCCGGGAGCTATACGCCGGCAGCGCCAACGACGCAGCATTTGTGGACGCAGTCCTGGCCCACTTCAATCGCGAAAACTTTGTCTATACCCTGCAGCCACCGCTGCTGACGGCTGCGCAGCCGATGGACCAGTTTCTGTTCGACACCCGGCGCGGCTTCTGTGAGCACTATGCCCACGCCTTCACCGTAATGATGCGTGCCGCCGGGGTGCCGGCGCGGGTCGTCGCCGGCTATCAGGGCGGGGAGATCAACCCGGTCAACGGCACCGTGATCGTGCATCAGTTCGACGCCCACGCCTGGTCCGAAGTGTGGTTGCAGGGACGGGGCTGGGTGCGGGTGGACCCCACCGGCGCGGTGTCTCCGGATCGGATTGAGCTGGGGCTGGAGGAGGCAGTGGCCGGGGAGGGCAGCTTCCTGGTCAATTCACCGCTGTCGCCCCTGCGCTATCGCGGGGTCGACTGGGTCAACATGCTGCGGCTGCGCTACGACGCCCTGACCTATCGCTGGCAGAGCTGGGTGGTGGGCTTCGACAGTGCAGAGCAGTACCGGCTGCTGCAGGATCTGTTCGGCAGCGTGCGCGCACGGACCTTCGTCATCATCGTGCTTGCCAGCGGTGCGCTGGTGCTGGTGCCGGTGGCCTGGCTGCTGCTGGGGCGGCACCGGCGGCGGCCGCTGGATCCCGCACAGCAGCTGTACCTGGCCTTCTGTGCCCGCCTGGCCCGGCGCGGCCTGGAGCGCGAGCCTGGTGAAGGGCCGCGGGCATTCTGCCAGCGGGTCGCCACGCTGGACCCGGTGCTGGGTCGCTGGGCGCGGGAGTTTACCGAGGGCTTTGAACAGTTGGCCTACGCCGGCAGCGTGCGGGACGACGGTGCCGGCCGGCAACAGCTGCGAGACCTGCGCCTGCAACTGCAGCGGATGCCGGCGCCGGAAAAGCGCTAAAGCAGGGCGCCGTAATCTGCCTGCAACTGGTCGAAGTTCAGGGAAGCGATAAAGCGCGAGAAGCTCATCCAGGTGGCCAGACCCTGCAGGTCGGCAAAGTGCGGGGGCACGAAGCGGGGCGCTTCCACCACCCCCTCGTCAATCAGCAGGCGCCAGGTGTGGATGTCCTCGAGGGTGATCTTGCCGCAAAACAGCACTGGCAGGCTGTCGAGGCGGCCCTCGCTCATGGCCAGGCGAAGGAAATTGTAGGTCTGGACGAAGCCGCGCATGTAGGCCAGGTCCTTGGTGAAGGGCTTGCCGTCCGGGGTGCTGCCGCGGAACACGCGCATGGCAATGCTCCAGGCATCGTCCTCGCCCATGCCGTGGTCGCGCAGGTAGTGGAACACGTCGACGAAACTGGCGCCGTCCTCGGCCAGGGTCACCGCCCTGACGCGGTTGATCAGCCGGTACAGGCGCGAGGGGCTGGAGCGCAGGGTCAGGATCTCGGTCAGTACCGCGAGTCCCTCCTGGGTAGTGGTGGCGGAGGGTGGGCCCTTGCCGAGAAACGTACAGGCCGGCTGCGCGCCACCGTTCAGGGTGGTACCCAGATGCACCCAGCCCTCGTGCACTTCCAGCACGTCGATGTCGAGACGATTGAAACGGGCGTCGCTGCGGATCTTCAGGTAGTCGGAGCCGGCGGCGGCATCCGCCGTCATCTGGTCGTTGAGCAGGACCCGGATGCCGGCGTCCGGAAATACTTTCAGCAGTCGCTCGTTCAGCATTTCCACCGCTTGCGCGGCGGGAATGTCCTTGGGCGACTCCTGCATGGAACGGTTTTGCAGCAGATTGGTGAGGGTGTCCTCCATCGCCGTGCCCAGGTCAGCCAGGGTCGGATCGCCGGCGTGGAACACATCCGAGGCGGATCCGTACAGGTCCACGGAGATGGTGCCGAAATCGGGCTCGCCCCGTGCCTCCAGCATCTGCACTACGCTGCGGTACTCCCGGCACATGCGGCGCATGATCTGGGCCAGGGGATTGAGCTGGCCCAGCTTGCGGGCGATGTCGCGCTCGATGTCCTGGAATTCCGCGCGCTTGGCAGCGGGTTCGAACTCCAGGGGATTTTTCTCGCGGTAATAGTCGCGGTCTACACGCGGCAGCTCGCGGCAGCCGCGGGCAAAAAAATCCTTGCGCACGGTACCGCTCCACTTGATCGCGTCGAGGATGCGGATTGGGCGCTGGGCCAGCACCATGCGCTCGGACAGCTGCCGCACCAGAGCGAGGTAGTCGGGATCGGCACTCATGGCCTGGCCTTGCGCCGACCCCTGGCCGCCTGTACCACCACCACCGCCCGCAGACGGCTACCGCCGAAGCGGCTCATGGCGGCAAAATCGGCGCGGGCAATGGGCAGGTGCTGGCAGTCCAGCGGTGCCTTGTTGGCGTCCCGGGCCGCATTCGGGCTGCCGAGGTCATCCAGCTCCGGATCGTGAACATACAGGCAACTGTCATCGTAGCCGGACAGTACCACCCAGTGTGGCGCCTTCTTGCTGTCGAGGCGGTAGGTGGAGATCAGGATCAGGATATTGGCACCGGCGTCGAACAGCTCCACCAGTTGTTGCTGGTCGATGTCCTGGTAGTGAACGGGGATATCGTGGCGGTCGCACTGGACCACGAAAGCGTCGTGGACCAGGCTCATGACCCGTTTCTTGTTTTCGTCGCGCACGCCCTCGAGGAACAGCGGGCCCACCGTGTTGACCCAGACTTCGCTGCGGAAGCCGCGGGCATTGGCGGCGATGGCCAGGCCCAGGGGATGGCAGCCGCCGTGGCCGGAAGTCATGAAAATGGTGGTGGCCTGGCGCCAGATGTCGATTTCCTCCAGCGGTGTTGGTTCGTAGCTGCTGTCCAGCCCTGCCATGGCCATCATCAACGACGCCGGACCGCAGGTGAAAGGCGTGGTCTGCGCCAGCCAGGGAATGGAGTGGGAATCGCCGCCGGGCTCGTAGGGGCGGATACACTTCTCCATGCGCAGGGCGTCGCCGTGGTCCTCGTAGTAGTCGTGGTAGAGGCCGAACTGGGTATAGCCAAGCTGCTGGTAGAGCGCAATCGCGGCACCGTTGGTGCTGGCGACTTCCAGGCGCAGGTACAGGGCGCCGGTGGCGCGGGTGTCCAGCTCGGCCTGCTGCAGCAGTCGCCGCGCCAGCCCCAGCCCCTGGTAGTCTGGCGCCACCGCCAGCGAGTACAGCCGCGCCAGCCGCGTACCCTGGCGCAGCAATACCAGACAGTAGCCGGCAAGGTTGCTACCTTCCCGCGCCACCAGGAACACGCAATCCTCGCGCCGCAGCCAGCGCTTGAAACTGCGCCGGGACAGGCGGTCGCTGCTGAAACAGGCGCTTTCGATCGCCAGCAGGGCCTCGAGGTCGGCGGGCAGCGCACGTTCTATGCTGATCCCGGGGCGCGGATCCGAGCGGGCTGTGGCGGGCTGTTTGGCGCTCTGGGCAGGCATGTGTTATCCATGGATTGAATTCCTTTAATATAGTGCCTGCGGCGGGTGCCTGTCATGGATCGCGTCGGCGCAGGTTGAAAACTACCAAACTGGCGCGGTAGTCTGCTGCCCGGGGCTGGCCGGTGGGAATTAGCGCTTGCGTTTACGCTGCAGCGGCCTAAAATCGGCGCCGTTTCCACTACTCACACGACTCATGCCAGTTACCAGCAACAGCTGCACCTGAAGGCACCATTGCCTCCTTGTGCATTGACCCTGAACACGGGAGGATCATGACAGACTCAGCGCAGCCCGCAGCGGGCTGGAGCGTCACCGACAGCGCCGAACTCTACGGCATCAACGCCTGGGGTGCCGGCTACTACAGTATCGGGGACAGCGGCCATGCCCAGGTGACGGTCAATTCCGGTGCGGGCCAGGTCAGCGTGTCGCTGATGGACATTGTTGCCGGGATGCGTGCGCGCAATCTGGAAATGCCTGCGGTGCTGCGTATCCGCAACGTGTTGGACCACCGCATAAAAGTGCTCAACGAGGCATTTGCGGATGCCATTGCCAAGGGCGGTTACCAAAACGTCTACCGCGGCGTATTCCCGATCAAGGTCAACCAGCAGTGCCACGTGATCGAGGAGATTGCCGATTACGGCACCCGCTATCACCACGGTTTCGAAGCCGGCAGCAAGGCCGAGCTTACCATCGCCCTGAGCCAGTTGCGCGACACCGAAAGCCTGGTGGTCTGCAATGGTTACAAGGACTCGGAGTTCATCGACCTGGGCCTCTACGCGCGGCGCATGGGTTACCCCTGTTTCTTCGTGCTGGAGTCGGTCAGCGAACTGCGCATGATCATTGAGCGCAGCCGGGCCCTGGACGTCGAGCCGCTGATTGGCGTGCGCATGAAGAGCTCGGTGAAAGTGGATGGCCACTGGAGCCAGGACAGCGGCGACCGCTCAATCTTCGGTCTCTCTACCCCCGCGCTGATCACCGTTGTCGACGAGTTGCGTGCGGCGGGCATGCTGCACTGCCTGCAGATGCTGCACTGTCACCTGGGCTCCCAGGTACCCAATATCCGCAACGTCCGCAACGGCGTGCTGGAGGCCTGCCGCTTCTACGCCGGACTGGTGGAGGAGGGCGCGGCCATGGGCTATCTCGACCTCGGCGGCGGTCTGGCGGTGGATTACGAGGGTGCCCGCACCAACAGTACCCACTCGATGAACTACCAGCTGGAGGAATACTGCGTCAACATTGTCGAGAGTATTCGCGACACTTTCGATCCGCTGGACATACCGCACCCGATCATTGTCTCGGAATCCGGCCGCGCCACCGTCGCCTATTCCTCACTGCTGCTGTTCAACGTATTGGATGTTCGAACCTGGGAGCCGCAGCATATTCCCGAAGTGTTGCCGGAGGATTGCAACGAGACCCTGCGTCATATCCGCGAAGTGCTGGATGTGGTGGGGCGCGAAAATTTCCAGGAGTGCTATAACGACGCCCTGTTCTATCGCGATGAGATCCGCGAGATGTTCCAGCACGGTCAGGCAACCCTGCGCGAACGCGCCCTGGCGGATGATATCTGCCTCGCGGTGTTGCAGCGCATCGTGGTCATGCTACCGGAGCTGGCACGGGTGCCGCCGGAGCTGGAAAATCTGCCCGAGCTGCTGTCGGACATCTATTACTGCAACTTCAGCCTGTTCCAGTCGCTGCCGGATATCTGGGCCATTGACCAGGTATTTCCGATCATGCCCCTGCACCGGCTGCAGGAGGAGCCGGCTCGGCGTGGCATGCTTGCGGATCTTACCTGCGACTGCGACGGCAAGATCGACAAGTTTTCCCTGCCCGCAGGTGCCAGCAGCACCCTGCCACTGCACGACCTGCGCGAAGATGAAGACTACACCCTGGGGGTATTCCTGGTCGGCGCCTATCAGGAGACCCTGGGGGACCTGCACAACCTGTTTGGCGATACCAACGTGGTCAGCGTCAGCGTCAATGCCGATGGCAGCTTTGACTTCGTGCGCGAGTTCCACGGTGACAGCATCGCCGATGTACTGAGCTACGTGGAATACGAACCCAAGCACATGCAGGAGCAATTCCGCCAGGTGGCGGAAAGCGCGGTGCGCAGCGGCCGCATTTCCGTGGCCGAGCGCCAGGAAATACTGCGTGCCTTCCGCGACAGCCTGCAGGGCTACACTTACTTCGAGCACCACTGAATCAGGTGGCAGTAAAGGAGCAATGACATGTCCAAAGTAATGATTATCGGCGCCGGCGGCGTCGGCGCCGTGGTCGCACACAAGTGCGCGCAGCTGACGGAAGTGTTCAGCGAGATTGTGCTGGCAAGCCGCACCGAGTCCAAGTGCAAGGCCATCGCCGCCCAGGTCTCGCGACCGATCCGCACCGCCCAGGTAGACGCGGACAACGTCGCCGAGCTCATCGTCCTGCTCAAGGCCGAGCAGCCGGAACTGGTGATCAATGTGGCGCTGCCGTACCAGGATCTGACCATCATGGACGCCTGCCTGGCGACCGGGGTGCACTACCTTGATACCGCCAACTACGAGCCGCCGGACACGGCCAGGTTCGAATACCACTGGCAGTGGGCCTATCAGGACAGGTTCCGCAACGCGGGGCTGACGGCCATTCTGGGCAGCGGCTTCGACCCGGGCGCCACCAACATCTTCACCGCGTATCTCGCCAAGCATTATTTCGACGAGATCAATGAGCTGGACATCATCGACGTCAACGGCGGCGACCACGGCTACCCCTTCGCCACCAACTTCAATCCCGAGATCAATATTCGCGAAGTCAGCGCCGAGTGTCGGCACTGGGAGAATGGTGCGTTTGTCACCACGCCGCCCATGTCCAAGCAGGCGCGCTTCGAGTGCCCGGAGGACGTCGGTGCCTACAACATCTATCGCATGTACCACGAGGAGCTGGAATCCCTGAGCAAGCACTTTCCGGGGCTCAAGCGCGCCCAGTTCTGGATGAGTTTCTCGGAAAACTATCTCACGCACCTGGAAGTGCTGCGCAATGTGGGCATGACCGGCATTGAACCGGTGGACTACCAGGGCCACAAGATCGTGCCCATCCAGTTCCTGGCGTCCCTGCTGCCGGATCCTTCCACCCTGGGCCCACGGACAAAGGGCAAGACCTGCATCGGCTGTATCGTGCGCGGACGCAAGGACGGCAAGGAGCGGGTGATGTACCTGTACAACATCGCCGACCATCAGGAATGCTTCCGCGAGGTGCAGTCCCAGGCGATTTCCTATACTACCGGGGTGCCGGCGGTGATCGGCGCCAAGATGATCATCGAGGGGCACTGGCGCGAGCCCGGCGTCTGGAACGTGGAGCAGCGCGACCCGGATCCCTTCATGGTGGACATGAACCGCTATGGCCTGCCCTGGACCGTGGTGGAGCTGGATCCCGGCTTCCGCCTCGACGTGGTCAAGGGCCAGGATATCTAGGGTGCAGATTTTCCAGTTCACGGATTTCAGCAAGCTGGACCTCGCGCGCCTGCCGTCCCCCTGCTACGTGGTGGACGAGGTGGCGGTGGAGCGCAACCTGGCGATCCTCAGGCAGGTGGCCGATGCCAGCGGGGCGAAAGTACTGGCGGCGCTGAAAGCCTTTTCCTGCTGGCGCCTGGGGGACCTGACCGCGCGCTACCTGCACGGCAGCTGCGCCAGCGGCCTGCACGAGGCGCGCCTCGGCCATGAGTACTATCGCGGCCCGGACCAGAGCGGCGAAGTGCACGTATTCGGCGCTGGCTATCACGAAGCGGACCTGCGCGAGATCCTGCAGATAGCCCACCACGTGGTTTTCAACAGCTGTGCCCAGTGGGTCCGGTTTCGGCCGCTGTGCCTCGCGGCACAGCGTGAACGCCCGGCGCTGCGCTTCGGCTTGCGGATCAACCCGGAGCATTCCGAGGGCGACGTACCCATCTATGACCCCTGCGCGCCGGGCTCACGGCTGGGGATTCCGCGCTCACAGCTGGACGTCAGTACCCTCGAGGGGATCAGCGGGCTGCATTTCCATACACTCTGTGAACACGATTTCCCGCCACTGCAGCGGACCCTGGCGGCGGTGGAGGAAAAATTCGGCGACCTGCTGCCGCAGATGGAATGGGTCAATTTTGGTGGCGGCCATCACATTACCCGTCCCGGTTACCAGATCGACGACCTGGTTGCCTGCATCCGCGACTTTGCCAGCCGCTACGCGGTACAGGTCTACCTGGAGCCGGGGGAGGCGGTCGCCATCGGCACCGGCGTGCTGGTCACCGAAGTGCTGGACCTGACCTGGAATGCCCTGGATCAGGCCATTCTCGACTGTTCCGCCACCTGCCATATGCCGGACACCCTGGAGATGCCCTACCGGCCGGAGCTCATGGGGGCCGGGGAGGCGGGCGAACTGGGCCACAGCTACCGCCTCGGTGGGCTCACCTGCCTCGCCGGTGACGTGATCGGCGATTACAGCTTCCCCGCGCCGCTGCAGATCGGCCAGCGGCTGGTGTTCAGGGACATGGCGCACTACACCATGGTCAAGACCAGCACCTTCAACGGCACCCGGCTGCCGGCCATCGTGCTCTGGAACTCGGCAACCGATACCCTGGAAACTGTGCGCGAGTTCGGCTACGAGGATTTCCGCACCCGCCTGAGCTGATGGGGCACGCCTAGTGGCGCACGGCCAGTGGGGCACGCCCAGTGGGGGCACGCCCAGTGGGGAAAAGTCCAGATACCCGAGGGGATCGCTTTCACAGTATCCCCGGCCCTGCTACGATTGGCGATCCCCACAAGTGTCAAGGTGGCGATCCGATGTTTGATCGAAACAGAAACAAACCGCCGGCGGAAGCGCCCGCACCCGAACCGGTCGCCGCGCCGCGCGCGCCCGCAGACCAGACCACGCCGCAACCTGCCGCCACGAGGAACACCGCGATGATTGGACCGAGCATTCATATCAAGGGCACCGTGAGCGGAGGCGAGGACCTGCTGATCCAGGGCAAGGTCGAAGGTACTATCGACCTTGGAGACCACGAAGTCGCCGTCGGCCAGTCCGGCAAGGTGACTGCGGATATCAAGGCCAAGATTGTGAAGATCGAGGGCGAAGTGGCCGGCGATGTTACCGGCAGTGAGAAGGTGGTCATTGCCAAGTCCGGCAGGGTTCGGGGCAATATTATCGCGCCGCGTGTTACCCTTGAGGATGGCGCCATCTTCAAGGGCAGCATCGACATGGATCCGGGTGACACCCGCACTGCACAGTCCCCACCCAAGGTCGAGAAACCCGCCGCCACTGCCGGGGATGCGAGCAAGCAGAGTCCGGGACTGGATCTGAAACACGGTTGAGCCCCATGCCCCGAGTCTCCCTCGGCCCGGCATCGCGCCTGCCCGGGCTGTGACCCCGCAGACCCAGGTTTCGCAGCTGCTGGCGTCGGTACTGCAGCGCGCCGGGGAAGGGGAGCGGGTCACGGTGCTGGACGTCGGCCCGGCCCTGCCGGAAACGGTGGCATTCTTCGCCGCTGTCCCCTGCACCCTGCACATTGCGGATCTTTTCCGCGACCTGCCCTTGCTGCCCGAGGAAGGCGGTATCACCTATCTTGAGCAGTTCCGGATGTTGCTGCCCCTGGCGCCAGATACCCGCTTCGACATCTGCCTGTTCTGGGATCTGTTCAACTACCTGCCCGAGGCAGCCGCCAGAGCGCTGCTCCAGCTGCTGCGGCCGCACCTGCACCCGGGCACCCGCGGCCACGCCTTCAGCGTCCACAAGCGCGGCGCGCCAGAGGATTCACGGATTCACGGTATACACAGCGCGGACACCCTGACCCTGCGGGCCAGGCGGCAGCCGCTTGCCGGCTACGCGCCCATGCCCCAGGCCCGGTTGCAGGAAGTGCTGGCCGACTTCCGCTTCGAGCGCAGCGTACTGCTCGCGGATAGCCGGCTGGAGCTGCTGCTCAGGCGGCGTTGACGACGTCGACCTGCACCGCCGCGATACGCTTGCCTTCCTCGGCGCTGTGCTGGAACTCCACGATCTGGTCGAAGTTCATGTAGCGGTAGATTTCCGCTGACATTGCATCGAGCTTGCTGGCGAACTGCAGGTATTCCTCCGGGGTCGGCAGCTTGCCCAGGATCGCCCCCACCGCTGCCAGCTCCGCCGACGTCAGGTAGACATTGGCGCCGTCGCCGAGGCGGTTGGGGAAGTTGCGGGTAGAGGTGGACAGCACCGTGCTGTTCGCCGCCACCCGGGCCTGGTTGCCCATGCACAGGGAGCAGCCGGGCATCTCGGTGCGCGCACCGGCGCGACCGAAGATGTTGTAGTAACCCTCTTCCATCAGCAGGTGCTGGTCCATCCGCGTGGGCGGTGAAATCCACAGGCGGGTGGAGAGGCTGCCCTTGTGCTGCTCCAGCAGCTTGCCGGCGGCGCGGAAGTGGCCGATGTTGGTCATGCAGCTGCCGATGAACACTTCATCGACCTTGTCGCCGGCAACGTCGGAGAGCAGACGCGCATCGTCCGGGTCGTTGGGGGCGCAGACGATGGGCTCCTTGACCTCCGCCAGGTCGATCTCGATGACTGCAGCGTACTCCGCGTCGGCGTCGGCCTGCATCAGACTGGGGTTGGCCAGCCATTCTTCCATCTTGCTGGCCCGGCGCTCGAGGGTGCGGGCGTCACCGTAGCCCTCGGCAACCATTGCCCGCAGCAGCACCACGTTGGAGCGCAGGTACTCGGCGATGGTGTCCTCGTCCAGGGCGATGGTGCAGCCCGCGGCGGAACGCTCGGCGGAGGCATCCGACAGCTCGAAGGCCTGTTCCACAGTCAGGCCGGACAGGCCTTCGATCTCCAGGATGCGACCGGAGAAGATGTTCTTCTTGCCCTTCTTCTCCACCGTCAGCAGGCCCTGCTGGATGGCGTAGTAGGGAATGGCGTGAACCAGGTCGCGCAGGGTGATGCCGGGCTGCATCTTGCCCTTGAAGCGCACCAGCACCGATTCCGGCATGTCCAGCGGCATCACCCCGGTGGCGGCGGCAAAGGCCACCAGGCCGGACCCCGCGGGGAAGGAAATGCCCATCGGGAAGCGGGTGTGACTGTCGCCGCCGGTGCCGACAGTGTCGGGCAGCAACATGCGGTTCAGCCAGCTGTGAATGATGCCGTCGCCCGGGCGCAGGGAGACGCCGCCACGAGTCATGATGAAGTCCGGCAGGCTGTGCTGGGTGTCGATGTCCACCGGCTTCGGGTAGGCCGCGGTATGGCAGAAGGACTGCATTACCAGGTCGGTGGAGAAGCCCAGGCAGGCCAGGTCCTTGAGCTCATCCCGGGTCATGGGGCCGGTGGTGTCCTGGGAGCCGACCGTGGTCATGCGCGGCTCGCAGTAGGTGCCGGGGCGCACGCCGTCGACGCCGCAGGCGTGGCCGACCATCTTCTGCCCCAGGGTAAAGCCCTTGCCGGTATCGCCGGGCACTTCCGGGGTGCGGAACAGGGTGGAGCGGGACAGGCCGAGGGCTTCCCGGGCCCGGGTGGTAAGGCCGCGACCAATGATCAGGTTGATGCGGCCACCGGCACGGACTTCGTCCAGCAGCACGTCGGACTTGAGTTCGAATTCTGACAGCACGGTACCGTCTTCGGCCAGGATCTTGCCGTCATAGGGGCGCACTTCAATCACGTCGCCCATGTTCAGGTCATCGACCGGGGCTTCAAACACCAGTGCCCCCGCGTCTTCCATGGTGTTGTAGAAGATCGGCGCTACCTTGCCGCCAATGCAGATGCCGCCACCCTTCTTGTTGGGGACGCCGGGCATTTCCTCCCCAAAAAACCACAGCACCGAGTTGGTGGCGGACTTGCGCGAGGAGCCGGTGCCGACCACATCGCCGACGAAGGCGACCGGCAGGCCCTTGGCCTGCAGTTCCGCTATCTGGCTCATGGGGCCGGTGACGCCGTGCTCTTCCGGGGTCAGACCATCGCGGGTCATCTTGTACATGGCCAGCGCGTGCAGGGGGATGTCCGGGCGCGACCAGGCGTCGGGGGCGGGGGAGAGGTCATCGGTGTTGGTTTCACCGGTGACCTTGAATACCGCCACCTTGATCGACTCGGGCACATCCGGGCGGCTGGTAAACCACTCGCCCTCGGCCCAGGACTCCAGCACTGCCCGGGCGTTGGCGTTGCCGGCCCTGGCCAGTTCGTCCACGTCGTGAAAAGCATCGAATACCAGCAGAGTGTGCTTGAGTTCGGTGGCCGCCAGGGCGCCCAGTTCCGCGTCCGCCAGCAGGCCAACGAGGGTTTCAATGTTGTAGCCACCGTGCATGTTGCCCAGCAGCTTGACCGCAGCGGCGCGGTCGATCAGTTTGCACTCGGCCTCACCCTTGGCCACGGCAGAGAGGAAGCCGGCCTTGACATAGGCCGCCTCGTCCACGCCCGGGGGCACGCGGGTGCTGATGAGATCGAGCAGGAAGTCTTCTTCGCCGGCGGGCGGATTCTTGAGGAGCTCTACCAGGGCGGCGACCTGTTCGGCGCTCAGGGGCTTGGGCGGAATATTCAGGGCGGCCCTTTCGGCCACGTGTTCACGATAGGCTTCTAGCACAGTAAAGCTCCTTGTTGCGGTGACGGGTGGCGCTGCGGGCAGGCCTGCTGGCTGCCTCTGCTGCCGTGGAAACTGGTGCGGCAGTATAGCCCAGCAGTGGGGCAAGATAAATCGGCGCACCGCTTATACCGTGCATTCAGGCGGTCGATGGCTTACACTTTCGGGCCGTGAATAGCCCCGTTTTTCCGCACCAGACTATGCTCAAGCCCGTCGTCAAGACACCCTGTATCGGGGTCTGCTCCACCGGCATCGGCGATGCCGTGTGTCGCGGCTGCAAGCGTTTCAGTCACGAAGTGATCCACTGGAATGGCTACACCCACGAACAGAAGCTGGCGATAGACGGGCGCCTGGCGGACTTTCTCTCGCGCTGTGTCAGCAACAAGCTGGAGGTGGTCGATCACGCCCTGCTGAGGTGGCAGCTACAGGTGCAGCAGGTGCGCCACAACGCCGACCACGATGAGTACTGCCAGGTATTCAGCCTGCTCAAGGCCGGCGCCGGGCAGATTGCGCGGAGCGAGGATTTTGGCTTCAGCGTCAATGCCGAATTTCGCAGCCTGGGCCTGCCGCGGTTGCGCGACCTGATAGACCAGGAGTTCTATATTCTCTCCGAGGCCCACTATGACCGCTACATGCGCACCCCGGACCTGTTCGGTGGAGAGGGGCATTGATGCAGCCTGAGACTGTGCTGGCACCGGTGCGTGCGTTTTTGCCCTGTGCCACGCCCCCGGCCTGGGTCGAATGGGCGCTGGCAAACCCGGAACTGCTGCTGGTGGACCACGCCAACTGCGAAAAGAAAGCTGCTTCCACTGCGCTCAACCTGATGTACCGCTACGTCGAGCAACCGCGCCTGCTGCAGAAGCTGTCGCGGCTGGCGCGGGAGGAGTTGCGCCATTTCGAGCAGGTGTTTGCGCTCATGCAAAAGCGCGGGGTGGCCTATCCGCAGCTATCCGCGTCGCGCTACGCTGGTGAGTTGCGGCGGCAGGTGCGCCGCAACGAACCGGGTCGCCTGGTAGACACCTTGCTGGTGGGTGCCCTGATCGAGGCCCGCTCCTGCGAGCGTTTCGCGGCACTGATCCCGGTGCTGGATCCGGAACTGGCGGATTTCTACAGCTCCCTGTTGAAATCCGAGGCGCGGCATTTCGAGGATTACCTGGGGTTGGCCGCAGCGCTGGCGCCAGCGACGGAGATCGCCGAACGGCTGGCCACCCTGCGCAGCTGCGAGGCGGGGCTGATCGAGAGTGTCGACAGTGTGTTTCGCTTTCACAGTGGCGTGCCGGCAGCAACGTCCGCTACAGGCGTGGCGATGGTGCGCGAATAAATCTCGACACAACCAGAGATAATGCACCTAAGCTATTGTTTTATTTCGAAGTCCACCAGAGAACAGCTGTCGGGTTTTACCTCCAGGTACCAGCCTTTCTGGTCCCAGTCACCCAGTACCCAGCGGGTGCCTGCGGCGTGATCGTGGCGCGCCGGCCGGTGGGTGTGGCCGTGGATCATCCGCCGCACCTCGTGGTCCAGCAGAGCGCGCTCCACCTCTTCCAGGGTTACATCCATGATGTCTTCGGCCTTGTTGCTGGTGGCCTCGCGGCTGCGGTTGCGCAGCTCACGCGCCAGGGTCCGGCGCTCCTCCAGAGAGCGGGCCAGCAGTTCGGACTGCCAGGCCCTGGCACGTGTGGTCTTGCGGAAGGCCTGGTATTCGATATCCCGGGTGCAGAGGCTGTCGCCGTGCAGAAGCAGGGTCGGCTCGCCATAGAGATTGACCACGCTGGGATCCCGCAGCAACTTGCCGCCCACGCGCTGGCAGAATTGCTTGCCGAGGAGGAAATCCCGATTGCCCTGCATCAGGTAGAGGCGCGGGCCGGCGGCGCTGAAGCGCGTGAGCATTTCTGCCACCTCCCGCACCAGCGGCGAGTCGTCATCATCACCAATCCAGGCTTCGAACAGGTCGCCGAGGATATACAGGGCGTCGCAGTCCTGGTGCTCCAGCAAGAACCGGCGCAGGGCCCGGGTGGTAGCAGGACGGGTCGCCTCCAGATGGAGATCGGCGATGAAATAGGTCGCGTGCACTGCGGCGGCCTGTCTCAGCCCTCAATGATTTCGACGGTCTCGATGATCACCGGGTCTTTCGGTACATCCTGGTGACCATTGCGGCTGGTCGTCGGGAGTGCACGTATCTTGTTGAGCACTTCTTCGCCGGCGGTAACCTTGCCGAACACCGCGTAACCCCAGCCCTGGGCGTTCTTGCCACTGTGGTTGAGGAAATCATTGTCCTTCACGTTGATGAAGAACTGCGCCGTGGCGGAATGCGGATCCATGGTGCGGGCCATGGCGATGGTGCCGAAGTCATTCTTGAGGCCGTTGTCGGCCTCGTTTTCAATCGGCGCGCCTGTCGGTTTCTGGCGCATATCGGTGTCGAAACCGCCGCCCTGGATCATGAAGTTGTCTATGACCCGGTGGAAAATGGTGCCGTCATAGTAGCCCTCGCGGGCGTACTTGAGGAAATTGGCCACGGTGGCGGGAGCCTTTTCGGCGTCCAGGCTCAAAGTGATATCGCCGAAGGTCGTTTTGATGATTACCATGGTTAAAGTCGCCGCTGTCGAAAGAGTGCGCAATGATACGGACTTTTCCCGGCCAGTAAAACACAGCGTGCGGCAGAACTGCCCGCCACCGGGCGCAAAGTCCTGTAAGGGCTCCGCATCAGGCAGTATAATGCCCGGTTTTTGGAGCCGACCCGGACCGCATGGACATCAAGCCCGCCAACAACTTTCTCCAGACCCTCATCGCCGACGACCTCAGTAGCGGCCGCGTGCAGGAGGTGGTCACCCGCTTTCCGCCGGAGCCCAATGGCTACCTGCACGTGGGTCACGCCAAGTCCATCTGCCTGAACTTTGGCCTGGCGGAGCGTTTCGGCGGTCGCTGCAACCTGCGCTTTGACGACACCAACCCGGAAAAGGAGAGCCAGGAATTCATCGAATCCATCCAGGCCGATGTGCGCTGGCTGGGCTACCAGTGGGCGGGCGAAGTCCGCTACGCCTCCAGCTATTTCCAGCAGTTCTACGACTGGGCGGTGCACCTGGTGCGCAACGGCGACGCCTATGTCTGTGAACTCAATGCCGAGCAGGCCCGGGAATACCGCGGCACCCTGACCGAGCCGGGGCGCAACAGTCCCTATCGTGAGCGCAGCGTCGAGGACAACCTTGACCTGCTGGCCCGGATGCGGGCCGGGGAATTCGACGAGGGCAGCAAGGTCCTGCGGGCGAAAATCGACATGGCCTCGCCCAACATGAACCTGCGCGACCCGATTCTCTACCGTATCCGCAAGGCCGCCCACCACCAGACCGGCAGCGAGTGGGCCATCTACCCCACCTATGATTTTGCCCACGGCCAGGAGGATGCCATCGAGGGCGTCACCCACTCCATCTGCACCCTGGAATTCGAGGACCACCGGCCCCTGTACGACTGGTTTATCGAGCACCTGCCGGTACCCTCGCGCCCGCGCCAGTACGAGTTCGGGCGCCTGAACCTCAACTACACCGTCACCAGCAAGCGCAAGCTCAAGCAGCTGGTGGACGAGGGCGTGGTCGACGGCTGGGACGACCCGCGCATGCCGACCATCGCCGGCATGCGCCGCCGCGGCTTTACCCCCGCCGCGATCCGCACTTTCTGCGACATGATCGGGGTCACCCGCAGCGACGGCGTGGTGGACGTGGCGATGCTGGAGCACGCCATCCGCGACGACCGCAACGAGAACGCGCCGCGGGCCCTGTGCGTGCTGAATCCGCTGAAACTGGTGCTGACGGACCTGGCGCCGGACCACCGCCAGGTGCTGACTGCCCCGGCGCACCCGAGCCGTGAAGACCTGGGCAGCCGGGAACTGCCGTTTACCCGCGAGCTGTACATCGACGCCGACGATTTCCGCGAGGAGGCCAACAAGAAATACAAGCGCCTGGTGCTGGGCAAGCGGGTGCGGCTGCGCAATGCCTGCGTGGTGGAAGCCACGGACGTGGTGAAGGACGCCAGCGGCAATATCACCGAAGTGCACGCGGTGACCATCCCCGACACCTTCGGCGAGGACCCGGCGGACGGGATCAAGCCCAAGGGTGTGATCCAGTGGGTATCCGCCAGTGCCGGGCGCCGTGCCACCGTGCGCCTCTATGACCGCCTGTTCACCCACGAGGCGCCGGATCGCGGCGACAATGCGTTCATGGACTTTCTCAACCCGGACTCACTCAAGGTCGTGAGTGATGCCTGGATCGAGCCGTCGCTGGCAGACGCCGCCCCCGAGCAGGGCTTCCAGTTCGAGCGCGAGGGTTACTTCGTCGCCGACCGCTACCAGCACACGCCGGAGCAGCCGGTGTTCAATCGCACTATCGGCCTGCGTGACACCTGGAACGCGGGCGGCGGTGACCAGGCATGAGCATTACTGTCTACAACACCCTGAGCGCACGCAAGGAGCCCTTCGTGCCGCTGCAGCCCGACAGCGTCACCATGTACGTGTGCGGCCCCACGGTCTACAACCTCGCCCATATCGGCAATGCCCGGCCGGTCGTGGTGTTTGATGTGCTGTTCCGGTTGTTGCAGACCCGGTACGGCAAGGTGACCTACGCCCGCAATATTACCGACGTCGACGACAAGATCATCGCCGCCGCCCGTGACACCGGTCGCAGCATCGATGAGGTCACCGCGGAATTCACCGTCAAATACCGGGAAGACATGGCCGCACTCAATGCCCTGCCGCCGACCCTTGAGCCCCACGCCACCCACAATATCGACGCCATGATCGCGCTCACCGAGACCCTGATTGAAAAGGGTCACGCCTACGAGAGCCAGGGCCACGTGCTGTTCGCGGTGGAGTCCATGCCCGATTACGGGCGCCTGTCCAAGCGCTCCCTGGATGACATGCTGGCCGGGGCGCGGGTGGAGGTGGCCGACTACAAGCGCCACCCGGGCGATTTCGTGCTGTGGAAACCGGCGGCGGCGGAGGATCCCGGCTGGGACAGCCCCTGGGGCCGGGGCCGGCCGGGCTGGCACCTGGAGTGCTCGGCCATGATTCGCGCCCACCTCGGGGAGACCATCGATATCCACGGCGGTGGCCGCGATCTCATCTTCCCCCACCACGAGAACGAGATAGCCCAGAGTCGCTGTGCCCACGGCGGCGACTATGTCCGCTACTGGATGCACAACGCCTACCTGGATATCGACGGCGAGAAGATGTCCAAGTCCCTGGGCAATTTCCGCACGGTCCGTGAACTGCTCGGCCACTACCGCGGCGAGGTACTGCGCTTTGCGCTGCTGTCGGCACACTACCGCTCGCCGCTGAACTTTTCCGCGGAGCTGCTGGACCAGGCCGAGGCCACCCTGGCCGCGTTCTACAATACCCTGCGCGCACTGCAGGATGTGCCGGCAGCTGGCGAGGTTGCCCTGGCCGAGGAGCCGTTCTACCGCGCCCTGGAGGATGACCTCAACACGCCGCTGGCGATTGCCGAGCTGCACGCCCTGGTCAAGCAGCTGCACAAGGCGCCCGCCCCTGAGCAGCCCTTGCTCAAGGCGCGGCTGCTGGCGGCGGGGAAACTGCTGGGGATCCTGCAGCAGGATCCCGAGGAATGGTTGCAGGGCGGAGCGGGGGAGGAGAGCATCGGCCCCGAGGCGATCGCCACGCTGATCAATGAGCGCCAGCAGGCGAAGGCAGACAAGGACTACGCCCGCGCCGACGCCATTCGTGCCGAGCTGCTGGCGGCCGGCGTGGAACTGGAGGATTCCCGCGAGGGAACGCGCTGGCGACGGGTTTGAGCTGGAGCGCCCGTCCTCGGGGTTGACGCCAACCCCAGGTTTTGGCGTCAGCCCAGGGATTTCTCCCCGGACATGACGCTCTGCAGGATCAGGGTGTTGATGGTCATGGGACCGACGCCGCCCGGTACCGGCGTGTAGGCGCCGGCCTTCTCCGCCAGCGGCCCCAGCTCGATGTCGCCGACTCCGCCGGGATGATAGCCCGCATCCACGACCACCGCGCCGGGCTTGACCCAGTCGGCGCGAATGAACTCCGGCTTGCCCACGGCACCCACCAGAATATCCGCCTGCGCCACCAGTGCTGGCAGGTCGCGGGTGCGCGAATGACAGATGGTGACCGTGGCATTCTTCTGCAGCAGCATCATCGCCATTGGCTTGCCGAGGATGGGGCTGCGGCCCACGACCACCGCGTGCTTGCCCTCAATGTCGATACCATAGTGTTCCAGGATGCGCATGATGCCCTGGGGCGTGGCGCAGCCATAGGCGTTCTCGCCCATGGCCATGCGGCCAAAGCCCAGGCAGGTGACGCCGTCGACATCCTTCTCCAGGGCAATGGCGTCGAAGCAGGCGCGCTCGTCGATCTGTGCCGGCACCGGGTGCTGCAGCAGGATGCCGTGCACATCCGGGTTGGCGTTGAGCTCGTGGATCTTCGCCAGCAGGGTCTCGGTGCTGGTGGCGGCGGGCATTTCCACCGCCAGCGATTCCATGCCCACCCGACGGCAGGCATTGCCCTTCATTCTCACATAGGTGGCGGAGGCGGGGTCGTCGCCGACCAGGATCGTGGCGAGAATGGGGGTCTTGCCCCCGGATCTGGCCTTGAGCTGCTCCACTCGCGCGAGCAGGTCGGCCTCGGTTTGGGCCGCGAGGGTCTTGCCGTCCAGAACCAGAGCTGACATGGGCTGTTTTCCTGTAGTGAGGGGTTGAGGAGGGCGCGTATTGTCCCACGCGGCATCTGCAAATGGGAGGGGCGCGGCGGCCGAAACTGGGGTAAAATCACCAATACGCCGTTGACGCCCCGGTGGGGGCTGAGTATGATGCGGCTCCTGAAAACGGGCGGCTCAACATGGCCCGCAGGATCATCGGGGTATAGCGCAGTCTGGTAGCGCGCCTGCTTTGGGAGCAGGATGTCGGGAGTTCGAATCTCTCTACCCCGACCAACTTTTGGCCACAGCTGTCAGGTTGGTACCACAGTTTTCAGACCACGCAGTGGTGGCCGTAGCTCACCTGGTAGAGCACCGGATTGTGACTCCGGAGGTAGCGGGTTCAAGACCCGTCGGCCACCCCACCCTTCCCTGATTCGATAGCAATGACGGGTGGCCCCCACCGTGAAACTGTCGGTTGTCATCAACAATTACAACTACGGCCGGTTCCTCGCTGACGCCATCGACTCGGCCCTTGCCCAACTTGACCCCGACGATGAACTGGTGCTTGTAGACGACGGCTCGACAGATGACTCTGTGTCCATTCTCGACCGTTACCGCCACGATACCCGACTGTGCATTATCCAGCAGCGCAATCAGGGTCAGCTCGCTGCGGTGCTCAATGGCATGGCGGCGGCGACCGGGGACCTGTTGGCACTGCTGGACAGCGACGACTATTTCCTGCCCGGCTATCTCGACCGCCTGCGCCTGCTGGGGCGTGAACACCCCGACGTCGGCATGTTTTTTTCCGCGGCCGAGCCGGGTGGCGCCCCGGTCGAACAGGTGCAGGCGATGCAGCAGCTGCTGGCGCGTATTGCAATTCCGGAAGGACCTACCGGGTCCAGCCGCTGGTCGACCCTCATAGGCGGCGAATATCTGGGCACTCCGACCTCGGGTCTCGTGTTTCGGCGCCAACTCGCGGAGCGCATTCTTGCGGCGCGTCACCACTTGTCCGACCAGTGTCCGACCAATCCACGGGCGCTGCGCCTGCTGCGCGTCGACCTTTACAGCCACGTGGCTGCGCGACTGTCCGCGGATGAGCTCCTCGTGCGCGCGGCGTCGGTGGCGGGTGCGCAAAAATACAGCTGCACGACTCCCGGATTCCATTATCGGGTCCATGGCAATAACGCCTTCGCCATGATGAATCGACTGGGGCGCCGTTATATTGATCTTAACCGGCGCCTGAAGGTGACGCAGATGCTGGCGCAGGCGTTCGACCTGCAACGGCGCCCACGACTGGAGGAATTGCGGGAAGAGATTCGCCGGCGCAGCGGCGCACGGACACTGGGTCGGCGCATGCTGCTGCGCCTAAGCTACAGCATTGCGCTACTGCGCGCCGAAGGCCCCCTCATGGACCGTTTGAGCACCCTTGCGACTCTGCCCGGCCAGTGGCTGCCGCCATCCCCACTCCGTTGGCGCCTGTAGCGCGGTGGACATGGCGCGATGCTGTAGCTCTAACGGCACCGGTGCTATACTCGCGGCCGTTCCCCGGGGGTATAGCTCAGCTGGATAGAGCAACGGCCTTCTAATCCAATCGACCCCATTTCCCCTCATCCCGCGCCAATTCTGGCTTTCCTCCCCATATCGAACCTAACTCACTGATTTAACTTGGGAATCCTCATTCTAAGCAAGTACAACGGCCTATAAAGCAGTCTAGACTTTCTACCCCTAGCTAAGTTAAAGTGCTAACAGGAAGTACCAACACGGACTGCGGCCATGACCAAACTGCCAACCAGACTTGAGTTCACCGACCGATTCGTCAGGGGGGTTAAGGTTGATGCCCGCACCCTGTTCTCAGACGAGAGCTGGCGACCTGACCTGAAGCGCAAGCGGCGCGGCCTTCTGCTGATGGTGGAGCCTTCCGGGACAAAGACCTGGTACATACGGAAACGCGAGGATGGGAAGCGCGTCATGCGCTCCATAGGCGAGTTCCCCGAGCTTGGGGTCGCTGGTGCCCGTGAACGCTTCGATGATGTGGAGGATCACCCCGGCGGCCTGAGTGAAGCCGTCCAGTCTGTTCTCGGGCTGGATCAGCCGAAGGTCGATCAGCTGACTGTTCGCCGGTTGGTCAACAGGTACATTGAGCAGGAAGCCGAGCCATTCAACCGGGACTGGAAGAACCAGGAGCGCACCCTCAACACCGAGCTGGTGGCGCGTCATGGTGACATTTCAGCCGACCAGCTGACCGCCGAGCATGTTCTCGGTATCGTGCAGGCCGCTCTGGACCGTGGATCGCCCCGTGTGGCCCAGGAGGCACTTAAGCAGATCAAGAGCCTGTATAACTGGGCAATGGGCAGGAAGCGCGTTAGGCGGCGCGAGGTGGCCAAGGCCGACGCCAAGACCGCAACGCACAGAACCGCGATCCTCGACATTGCCCGCAACCCCGCCGAGGGTATCGTTGCCCCGACCTACAAGGCCCGCAGCTACCACATGGAAGGCAAGACCCTGGAAGGGTTCCAGTCGGTACTGCGCGAGTCCACGTTGAGGGAGGACATAAAGCAGATCCTCCTGTTGCAGATGATGACCTTCTGCCGCGTCGGAGAGGTGGCCGGGGCCAGCTGGTCAGAGTTCGACCTTCGCAACAAGGTCTGGACTATCCCGGCTGAGCGGTACAAGACTGGCAGGGAACATATCGTCATGCTCCCCAAGCAGGCCGTCAAACTGCTAAAGACCCTCCCGCGCCATGAATCAGGTTATCTATTCCCGCAGCCCCGCGCCCCGCGTCCGATTGCGTCCGATGTTGTCGGCAAGGAGATCAATAAGCGCCGCAAGGACTTGAAGGTACACAAGGACTTTTCCAGCCATGCACTGAGGCACAGCGGGCTAACGTGGCTCGCGGCCAACCATTGCCCCCATGAGGTCAGGGAGCGGCTTCTAGGGCACGTTGTGGACAGTTCCGGCGATATGTCACAGCGGTATCAGCACCATGAGTTTATGACCGAGCGCCGGGAATGGACGCAGCAATGGGCTGACCACATAGAGGGCAAGCAGTCATGACCGCACCCAAGGGAACCACCTTTCGCCAAGTCTGGCTTGAGCATAGATACCCTGAGCAGTTCTCCCAACAGGCCCGTGGCCGCGCTAGAAAGGCCGTGCAGCTGGCGCTAGAGGGTAGGGCAGTTGATACCCTGGACAAGACCGGCAGGGAGCAGTGGGCGGCTGAGATTGAAGCCTATTACGATACCAGTGTTCTGGATGATCTGGGTCTGAGTGCTGGCCAACTTTTGGAGATGCAGGGGAGGGAGGGAGAGCGCCGCCGAGGTGGTGAGGTTCGCGCCAAGCAACGCGAAGCCGATAAAATGGCCGCCGCCGCTAAAGCGTTTGCCTCCGCTGAGCGTGAGGGCATGGACTACCGGCAGGCCCTGGATCACGCGCAGAATTTTTGTGATACGTCCCTCGCCGCCGACACACAAATCAAGCGGACCGTCCTGTCACGCTGGCTGGATCAGATCACCGGCCCGCCCTGGTCATCCATCCCCCCGAAAAAGTGACCTAGCTAGCTAGGGTAGTTTTTCTTCTGAGTTTCTAAGCGACTCTACTTAAGTAGCCAGCAACACATTGGCACTTACACGGAGCGATAGAAATGGAAACCAAACCTCACCCCTGGTCGATCCCCGGACGCGCTGCACAAGCGGGCGTGTGCGTGGCTACGATTTACAACGAGATGAAGCGCGGCAGGCTCAAGGGTCGCAAGGTAGGCGCCCGGACAATCATCCCCGACGACGACTGGAACGAGTACCTGGAGCGTTCCAACCGGCAGACAGTGCAGGGGGCCGCATGAGAAACGCATCCTGCAAAATCCCATCCGTCCGCGATGGTACCCCCGTACTGATTACCGTTGAGCGCGGCGCGGTTGCCACCGTGGTCGAACGAGACCATGAGACCGTCCTGCACTGTGTCCACGGCAGCGGCTGGGCCGTTGCACATGGAGTAACTGATCTGGTTGATGTGGTCGATGCCGCAACAGGCGCATGGCGTTTGCTGGGAGGGCGATGATGCTTACAAATGAAAACGCCCCCGACAGTGTGGAGCTGTCAGAGGGCGCAAAGGTAGCCGGGCTGGCTGAATCACATTCTACACTTTGCCGCTGCGGATTCACACTAGAAGAGCTTGCTGCTCTTCAGCACTGGTGTCTGAAGTATTCGGCACTCGTGAAATCAGGCCGCACCCCGACGCCAGAGCAAGACGCTCGTTTTCTTCGTTATTCAGCCGTCTGTTACCGCACGGGAGTGGCCTATGTTAAATCGTGATGACCTTGATCGTCGCGCCGAAGTAGTGGCGCAAGACTTCTATTCAAGTGCCATTGTGCCGACAGAAGGTGCGCAACTCTTGATCGAGGTGGAGTTGTTCCTCGCGCGGTTCGTTGCCTACCCCAGTGAGCATTGCCGGGTAGCACATACCCTATGGATCGCGCACACACACTTGATGGAAGCGTGGGACTCGACGCCGAGAATCGGTTTCCTTTCTCCCGAGCCGGGTAGTGGTAAGACTCGCGCATTGGAGATAACCGAGACCCTGGTCCCAAATCCCGTTGAGGCTGTAAATGTTACGCCAGCCTATTTATTTCGGAAGGTTGGCGACGAGAATGGACCGCCGACAATTCTTTACGGCGAGATCGACACCGTCTTTGGCCCCAAAGCCAAAGACAATGAAGAATTGCGCGGGCTGCTGAATGCTGGCCACCGTCGCGGAGCCGTCGCGGGTAGATGTACCGTCAGGGGCAAGGAGATTGTCACCGAGGAAATACCCGCATATTGCGCTGTCGCATTGGCTGGGCTGGGTGGTCTGCCTGACACCATATTGACCAGATCAGTGGTAATCAGGATGCGCCGCCGCGCCCCTGGTGAAAAGGTCGATGCTTACCGCCGTCGGATTCACAGCGCCGAAGGGCACAGCCTACGGGATCGCCTGGAAAGCTGGGCATTGCAGGTTGTGGATGCTCTCACCGACGCATGGCCGGATATGCCGGATGGTATCGAGGACCGCGACGCCGACGTATGGGAGCCGCTGCTGGCGATTGCCGATGTTGTTGGCGGTGATTGGCCAGACCGCGCTCGTGTGTCCGCTGTAACCCTTGTAACCGAATCCAAGGAGACCACCCCTAGCTTGGGCGTGAGGTTGTTGTCTGATCTGAGAGAGATATTCAAAGGTGAAGCCATGTTCACCCGTGAAATACTGGATGCTCTCAATGATATGGATGATGCCCCGTGGGGAAGCCTGAGAGGGCAACCACTGGATGCGAGGGGGTTATCTAACAGACTCAAGCAATACCGGATCAATCGACGGACTGTTCGTATTGGGCATGATGTTGGTAAAGGTTATGCCCGCGTCGATCTGGTAGACGCTTGGGATAGATACCTCCCTCCCTTACCTCAAAACTCGGTTACGTCGGTTACAACGGTTACGGATGGGGCCGCAAGTGGTGGTGTAACCCATGTAACCCATGTAACCGATTCTGTGGCGACAGAGAGGCAGACTTGCCCGGCATGTGATGGTGAAGGCTGCGGCCACTGTGGGGTGGAGTCATGACCGGGGAAAGTGGGACAACTTGTCCCACTATTGCAGATCGTGGTCCAGGCCGACCAGAAGGCTTTGCTGCCGTGACCGCGAGGCAGACCGGCCTAAGCAAGAGGTCGATCAACCGGGCTATCTGGAGAGTCGAGAAAACCACCCAGGAGGCCCGCGATCTGATCCGGGGCACCAGGCTGGACACCGGCGCAATGCTGGATCGTCTTGCACGGATGGAGCCTGAAGATCAGGTTCCGTATATCACTGATCAGTTCGCTGACCCCGACCCCCGCCGTGGCAATACGCCGCGCTCATCTACCTGTCCGCACTGTGGCGGTGACCTTTCGCGGGAGTCCATGTGATGACTGATTTTGTTTCCTACGCCAGCGCCATGCGGTTGTTGGGCTGCGGATACACTCAAGCGCAACTCGCGGAGATCACCGGGCTTAACCAGGGCACAGTGTCGCGTCGTATGCGGCAGGGCAAGCCTCTGTACTACAAGACCAAATCGACAAGGCAGATCGCTGCTGAGGTTGGGGTATCGCAATCTACTGTTAGCCGCATTCTCAGCCGGGAAGATGATCGTGTCTTCAACCTGATATGCAATCGATGCAAAACGGAAGAGTGCCGTTCTGAATCAAATGCATAAGCCGAGAGGAACCATTGATGAAAAAGGTAAGCCGCAACCAGCGCCGCAAGATGCTGCGGGACATTGAGCAAAACCACCGGCGATCCCTTCGCCAAAACCGGCCCAGGAAGAAACAGGAGCAACCGCGATGATTGATTTTCAAAAACTGGCACAACCCGAACCAGGGCAGCGCGACCAATTCATTGCGGAAGCCGCCAAGCATGAAGCCCGCACCCTGGCAGATGGATTGCGCGACCTGTTGCGGCTGATGGCCGAGGCCGAATTTAAAAAACTGAGAGGTTCTACCGATGAAATATGAAATCGACAACAAGCCCGCTACTGGGAGCGATGTTGCACTGATTGCCCAGGCCCGAGGCGAGCTACTGACAACCATGATTAAGCAATTGGCTTTGTATTGCGAAGTGGCCGAGTCGGGCGATCTGAACAAGCTGGCCGAGGTGGTTATTCGTGACGCCGCAAGCCTGCAAAACCTCCTGGAACATATGGGGGAAAACCAAATTACCCGCTGCCATTAATGGCGATGTTTGATATAATCACCATGTTCGACCGTGACGGTCGGCACCCCGCAGAAATCGTGCGTGACGCACTGACGGAAGCGGCAAATGGTGAACCACTAGACCTTTGTCTCTTTCGTTGAGGTGATCATGCACACATTCCAAAGTGCCCCGTTACAAATCAAGTTTGCCCAGGCCGATACAGCCGAGGGCGAGTTTACCGGCATAGCATCCGCATTCCGTGACCGACCCGACCGGCATGGCGATATTGTTGTGCCCGGAGCTTACAAGCGATCACTAAGCCAGCATTCCCTGGAAGGCACCCGCCCTGCAATGCTGTGGTCGCACGATCAGAGCAGACCTGTAGGCGCATGGATTGATCTAAAGGAAACCAGCGCCGGACTGGAAGCAATGGGACGTTTAACAATGGACGTTCCCGAGGCCAAATCAGCCCGCGCTTTAATGCAGGCTGGCGCATTGGGTCTTTCCATTGGCTACCGAGTTGCCCCAGGTGGTGCAGAGATGCGATCTGATGGTGTACGGATGCTTAAAGACCTGGATCTGTTCGAGATTAGCCTGGTGGCGATCCCTGCCGACACTGGCGCAAAGATTCGAGCTGTCAAAGGCTACGATCTGGAAAACCCCCGAGAGTTCGAAACCGCAGTGCGTGAGGCACTGAACCTATCCAGTCGAGAGGCAAAACGCCTTGCGGCTGGTGGCTGGCGTGCAATGGTCCGTGATGGATCAGAGGACAACAGCAAAGAGCTGGCACAGATTGCCGCCAGACTTCAGAGCATCACTAAATCACTTGCGAGGTAACACCCAATGACTATGGAAATCATTACTAAGGCGTTAGAAGATCACGCGAAGGCTGTCGGCCAAATTGCAGACTTTACCGATGAGCTGGGAATGCGCGTCAAAGACCTGGAACAGGCCACCTCTGTCGGGTTTCAAGGTGGTGGATCATTTGGCGGCGGCAGCGATACAAGCCTGCTGTCAAAGTTCACCGATCACGATGGATTCAAGGCATTCCAGGCTGGGCAGGCCGGGAGCTGCAAGGTAGCACTGGAAGGTTCCAGCCTGCTGGGATTCAAGAGCACCACAACCGGCGACAGTGGCTCACCCGCTTCACCGGATGGTGTCATTGTTCAAGCCCAACGGTTGAACCGCATTGTTCCTGGCACCTCTCGCCGCCTGTCCATTCTGGATGCAATACCCGTCCTGAGCTGTTCCAGCAATCTGGTGGAGTTCACCCGCGAATCCGCAATGACCAACTCGGCAGCGGCGCAAGAAGGTGAAGGCAGCCAGTTTGCTGAGTCTGACATTCTGTTTGAGCTGGCCAGCGCACCCGTGGCGACCATTGGCACGTTCCTCAAGGTATCCAAGCAGGCACTGGCAGACCAGCCGCAGCTAATGGCGTTCCTCGACCAGCGACTGCGCCAAGCTGTCCGTGTGGCCACTGAGACCGCAATTATCAGCGGTGACGGTGTGGGCTATAACCCGCTGGGGCTTACCCAAACCGGGCAGCATGTTGACTACAGTCTGGCCGTGACTGGCGAGAATGAGCTGGCAGCATTGCGTCGATCAAAGGCTCAGTTGGAGAACACCGACTACAGCCCGAGCGCATACATGCTCAACCCCAGGGACATGGCAGAGATTGACCTGTTGACCGGCAACGATGGTTATCTGGTAGGCCAGCCCCGCGCAGCTACTGCTAACAACCTGTGGCAGTTGCCTGTGGTCGTTTCCTCTGGTGTGACAAAGGGCGACTTCCTCTGTGCTGACCTGTCCAACATGATCTTGTGGGATCGCCAGTCTGCTGATGTGAGTTTCTACGAGCAGAACTCAGACGATGCAACCCGCAATCTGGTGACTGTGGTGGCGACCATCCGTGTCGCGTTCACTGTCCTGCGCCCTGCCGGGATCGTGTACGGCCAGTTCTAAGCGTGTCCTGGTGCTGCTGGTATTCCTCCCAGTGGCACTACTCGGCATCACCCGCAGCGAGTGCGGGCTGGTGCCACCCCTACGGGGGGCATGTGAAACTGATCGACCGCCCGACGCAAAACCGGCTGGGTTCCCTTCTTATAACGCAATTACGATTTTTTTCCAGAGAAAATTCCGAGGCCCATCATGGCAGATTCTGAGTTGTGTGCGCGTGTGACTGCCCGCGCGCGCGAGGATACCACCAAGTTACCTAGA
Source organism: uncultured Haliea sp. (assembly GCA_963974125.1). Taxonomy (GTDB): domain Bacteria; phylum Pseudomonadota; class Gammaproteobacteria; order Pseudomonadales; family Halieaceae; genus Haliea. Next base: position 59,482 of record CAXBCH010000002.1, read on the forward strand.
GCGGAGCGGCAGCGGATCAACCGAGAGGCGCACCGTCTGGCACAGGAGTTTGAGAGGTTGGAACGGGAGAGGTTGACCCATGAGGCTGTTCGGCGCCTTTCTAGTGCTCGCCCCGCTGGAGGATGAGGATAACCCGTATGCTGATCTGACCCGCTAAAGCAGTTTTTTCGGTCGTCAACAGTCGTCAATCACTGCCATTGCTCGACGCCCTCGATCATGTTGTGAATTTTGCGTATGCGACCCTGCCCGCCCGCAAATCCCCAACCTTGGCGGTAGGCGCCCAAATCCCGACCGATATACTCGCCTTCACTATCGCAGTACCCAACCCTCACCATTACGTCTTCTTCTGACTCGTCCTCGCTCTTCGTTAGCCCGCCTCCAGTGAGTATTATTGAAAACCACCATTCGACAACATGATCATCTGCCTTTGTCCGCAAGAAATTCAGCATTTCATCTGCATCCATAGACTGAGAACCCAGTTTCCGATAGATGTCCGGTTTACCAATTTTTAGCGCCGACATAAGAAGTGAGGCAATGCCAAGACACCAAAGCAGCCTTCCTCTGCTGTCTTCGGGACCAGCGCATATATGGCCGAGAATTCGGAACACTTCCTGCACCTGCCTGGGCGTAAGTCGGAGGGCGCCAATGAAATGTGAGATCTTTTCGGCTTGGTCATCCTTTAGATTGATGCGGGAGAAACGCTCGCCTTCTCTTTCCAAGTAATGTGCGACATAGCTGCGTGACATTTTGATATAGCCGTCATCAGAAATTGGAGGCAGTCGCACCTCACGGTGGATGAACTTCCTGTAGTACTCATCGAAGTTGAGGTCTCTACCAAAAGCCGTCTTGGCGGAGTTTTCAAGGTGCAGTCGATCAGCAGCGAGGATAAATACTGCTCCTTGCATGTCGAAGATGTGTTTGATCGTTTCGAGATAGGTGATTGCGTAGTCGGGGCGGCACCTATCCAGCTCATCAACGAGAAACCAGGCTTTCGGCTCTGAGTCTCCAACAAGAGCTATAAGCTCTTGCTTCAACGCCTCCATCGCATTCTTTCGCTGACGGTAAACTGTGAATGAGTCCGGGAAAAGCTGTCCTCGTACCTCATGCTCGTCCCTTTTCTGTTGAGCGAAACCACCAGCGGCAATAGGGTCTATGCCTGCCACCTTGGCGACGACTTGGCTACCAATCGCGGTGGCAAACCAACCGAAGTCTCTAACGGCACCCTTCAATCCGCCAGTCGGTAGATCTAGGGAATCAAGCTCGTCCACGAGACCAGAGATAATGGCAAAAAGTGGGTCTCCCCAGTAATCGCTTTCCCAAGCATTCAGCGACACAACAATTGGAGCGTGATGGGCTTCATCTCTGCTCTTCAGCGAGTGCCTCCACATATCTAAAAAGGTTGTCTTCCCTGCACCAAAGCTAGATGAGAGCCCCAAGACCAATCCACCTTCGACAAACTTGTGCTCCGTCGCGATAAACCCTTCTAAGCGGGTAGCAAAGCTCTCTAAGTCGAAAAAATCATCATCACCAAACGTGCTCGTTCCCACGGTCAACCTCTCTGTCTATGATCCTGATTCGATCCACAACTCAATGTGACCTATTTGTATAGCATGCGTGGCGGGTCATCGCTGGAGTAAACGTCTGCTTAGACCCCAGTCCCATCCATCGGGATAAAGATCACCTCTTGACCACCATACCAGCGATCAGTCACCAGCAACCCGGCGACGAAGCCCAGCAAGGCCCCTGTGACCAACGCAATCAGCAGGAGCTTATGCAGGGAGCGGCGGCGCGCCCTGGCCGCTTCTGTGGCCTCCTGGTGCGCCCTGACGGGCTTGCCTGTATCGAGTGATTGCATGGTGCCAGTGTAGACGGCAGGGTAGGGTACAGTCACTGCTGAATAGACCGCATGGAGCGACTGAGGGTATACTCCCGCCTCGCCTGTTGCACCCGAAAATACTAACAGGCGAAAAGTACCAGCACAGGTACTAACAGAAACCACGGGGGTATAGCTCAGCTGGATAGAGCAACGGCCTTCTAAGCCGTAGGTCGAGGGTTCGAGTCCTTCTGCCCCCGCCATTTCACAGTGGGTCCTTTCCGGTCACATAGGTGACACTTCGCACTTGGCCGGTCGAGGATACAGCCATGCAGCAGACTTCACGCAAACGGATTCTTGTCACTGGTGGCGCCGGCTTCCTCGGCAGTCACCTTTGCGAGCGATTGCTGGCGCTTGGCAATGATGTACTCTGCGTCGACAATTTTTACACTGGCACACGCGACAATGTACTGCATCTGCTGGATGATCCGCACTTTGAACTCATGCGCCACGACGTCACTTTTCCACTCTATGTGGAAGTGGACGAGATCTACAACCTGGCCTGCCCGGCCTCGCCCATTCACTACCAGCGTGACCCGGTACAGACCACCAAGACCAGCGTCCACGGCGCCATCAATATGCTGGGGTTGGCCAAGCGGTTGCAGGCCAAGATACTGCAGGCCTCCACCAGCGAAGTCTATGGCGACCCGGAAGTGAATCCACAGCCCGAGGCGTACTGGGGCCGGGTGAATCCGGTCGGCCCTCGAGCCTGTTATGACGAGAGTAAACGCTGCGCCGAAACCCTGTTCTTCGATTACCACCGCCAGCACGGTCTGCGTATCAAGGTCGCGAGAATATTCAATACCTATGGCCCGAGGATGCAGCCGAATGACGGCAGGGTGGTTTCCAATTTTGTTGTTCAGGCCCTGCGCCATGAACCGATCACCCTCTACGGCGATGGTCAGCAGACACGCTCCTTCTGCTATGTGGACGATCTGGTGGATGGTCTTGTCCGCCTGATGGCGACAGCCGATAACGTCACTGGCCCCGTGAACCTGGGTAATCCGGTGGAACTCACCATGCGCGAACTGGCACTGCAGATCCTGTCCGAGACTGGCGCCAACTCGGTGCTGGTCAACGAGCCACTGCCCGAGGACGACCCGCGTCAGCGACAACCGGATATCACCCTGGCGCGTACGCTGCTCGGTTGGGAGCCCCGCGTTTCCCTGGAAGAGGGACTGGTGCACACGGTGGCGTACTTCCGCGGACTTATCGAGGCCTGAGGTGACCGTCGGCGGGCACGACAACGGGCACAGCCTGTGGCGCCGGTTGACTCCGGAATGGATGTTGGGCGATGTGGCCCGGGCAGGGGCATTGGCGGGATCGGTTCAGGGCGTTGGCCTGTTGCTGGTATTCCTGTTGCAGATCCTGTTGGCGCGCATTGTCGACGATCCCGCCGCCTACGGTCTCTACGTATGGGGACAGAACCTGCTGTTTCTCGTTGGCGGCGTGCTGGCCCTGGGGCTCCCCATTGTCGCCGGTCGCCACATGGCGGTGCAGGTTCAGCGCGGCGACAGGCGCGCCCAGGGCGCCCTGGTACAACGCGCGCTGGGGCTGATCGCCGTGGCGTCGGCGCTGATCGTCGGCGCCGGAGCGTTGCTGCTGTCGCAAGCCTCGCTGCCTGTTTCCGTGGCACCGGATATTATCCTGTTGGCCCTGCTCGGCGCGCCCCTGGTGGCAACCACGCTGCTGTACCAGGGCGTAAGCCGGGCGCAAGGCCATACGGTCAGTGCCTTCCTGCCGAACCAGGTGCTGCGACCCCTGTTCAACGCTGTACTGGCCTTGGTTGCGGTGGTTGTTGCAGGGCGCCACCTGAGCGGCTTCGAGGTACTGATTACGGTAGTAGCGGGGCTCGCGCTGGTACATGCAGTGCATTGGCGGCTTGGACAACGCCCCGCGCGTGCACCGGATGCGCCTGCGGCCGCCAGCGACGTTGAGGTACCGCGCGCGAGCCTCCTGCTCCGGGAGGGGCTGCCAGTGTTCGGTGCCAGCGTCTGCGGGCTGGTCATGACCTATGCGAACACCCTGGCCGTTGGCGTGCTGGCCGGACCCGCCGCAGCAGGGGCGTTTTTTGTCGCTGAACGGCTCGCCCAACTGGCGTCCACCCCGGCGATGGTTACCAGCGCAGTGATTCAGCCCTGGCTTGCCATCGCGCACGCCAGCCACAACCGCAAACGCTTGCAGGAGGTCGTAACCCAGGCCGCCCATATTGGTCTGTGGCCGACGCTGTTGCTCAGTGCTGGTCTGTGGCTCTTTGCAGATTTTCTACTGGGACTGTTCGGCGCAGGATTTCTTCATGCCCTGCCTATTCTGGGCGCGCTGCTGGTGGCGCGACTGATCGGCGTGGCGCTGGGTCCGGCGCAGACCCTGCTGATGATGACCGGGCACCAGAACCAGGGACTTCGGGTCAGTGCCGCCGCCGCGCTGGGCCATGTACTGCTGTTGATTGGGCTGGTGCCGGTCTGGGGTGCGGTTGGAGCGGCACTGACCAGTATTGTCAGCAGCCTGCTGCTTAATGCGGGTTGTCTGGCGCTGGTGTGGCGACACCTGGGGCTGCGCGGTACGGTTCTGGCCGTGCGCTGGCGCTAGGTGCATTCCCGGGCGCGGGCTCGCCGTAGCCTCAGGGTCGGCAACAGCAGTGACCACGGCGTGACCAGGTAGCGACGCCAGAGTCGGCGTGGGTCGTGCAGCAGACGGTAGAGCCCGCCCAGGCCGATGCGGCTGAGATACAGCGGTGGCCTGGCCTGCAGTCCGGTGTAATAGTCCAGTGTGCCCCCCGCCTGCAGCAGGGCGCCGGCGTCGAGTTGCGCGCGGTGCCGCAAGAGCCACGCTTCCTGCCGCGGCATGCCCATGCCCACCAGCAACAGGTCGGGTCGAAACTGGTTGATGGCGCTGATGGTCTCTGTATCTGCCAGGTCGTAGCCGTGTTGCAGCCTGGCCCTGAGCTGTGGATAGTCCCGTTCCAGCCAGGCTCGACCGCGTTCGGCAGCCACTGGTGATCCGCCCAGGTAGTACACGCTGAGGTTGGCACTTTGCAGCCACTCCAGCAGCGTCGGCAGGCTGTCCATGAGGGTAAAGCGTTGTGCCGCGCGCGTATCGAAGCCCGCCGCACGCAGCAACCAGAGCACTGCCACACCATCCACATAGCAACGCTGGCAGTGGCGGTAGAATTCACGGACCGTTGGCTCCCGCTGGCAAAGGACAAGGCTGTGTAGATTGTGGGTGCCTATCAACAGGCCCCGCTCGCCGTCCTGCCAGCGCTGCTGCAGCCAGGCGAGCAGTTCTGCCAGGGTGGACGGGACCAGTACAGTGCCCGCGAATGCCACCAGTGCAGGGCTCGTGAAACCATTCTCCTCAGTAGGCATTGTGGCGCCAACCACGCAGCGCCGTGCGCAGGAGAATTGTCAGGTCCAGCCACAGAGACCAGTGCTCGATGTAGTAGAGGTCGTAGTCCAGTCTCTGCTGCATTTTTCGAGGGTGTCGGTTTCCCCGCGCAAACCGTGAACCTGGGCCCACCCGGTGATCCCGGGCTTGACCCGGTGTCGCTGCATGTAGGCATTGATTTGGTGCCGAAAGTTCTCGTTGAGGGATACCGGGTGTGGCCGTGGTCCCACCAGGGACATCTCCCCACGCAGCACATTCAGCAACTGCGGCAGTTCATCGAGACTGTTGCGACGCAGGAAGGCACCCAGCCGGGTAATCCGGGGGTCGTTCGGGCGCGCCTGGCGTTCGTCGGTTTGCTGCTGGTACACCATGGTCCGGAACTTGAGCACCTGGATAATCCGGCCGTCGCTGCCGTGGCGCGGTTGCCGAAACAGCGCCGGCCCGGGTGAGTCCAGCCGTACCAGCAGGCCGAGCAGGAGCAGAAATGGCCCCAGCAGGATTAACAGAAACATTGAAACGCTGCGGTCAAAGGCTTCCTTGAGCAGCGCGTCGGGACCATCCAGGGGGGTCGCATTGAGTTCGATCAGCGTGACTCCCGCCACCTCGGTAATGCTGTGGCCCACCAACCGCAGCAGGCTCGCATCGGGGACGACCCGCAGCGGCACGCTGCTCAATTGCAACGCCAGTGGCAGGATATCCTCGTCACCGGCGGGACTGTTGTCCGTTGCCAGCCACAGCTCGGTAACGGCAGGTTCTGCAGCCAGCACATCTGCAAGCTGCAGCAGCGTACCCAGAACCGGTGCGGGCAGGTCCGCCCCTGGCGTCTCCTGCGGCAGCGGTATGAAGCCCGCAACTGCAGCGCTGCCGTGTTGCGCCCGCAGGGACCTGGCAGCGTCCCGGGCGCGGAGGCCGCTGCCGAGCAACACCACCCGCAACGGATTGACGGCACTCGTGCGGGCGACCAGCAGGCGCCAGAGCGCCATCAGCGCGACCCCAAGCAGGACCCAGCTGCCCATCCAGATGCGGGAGAAATCTGCCGTCGTCTTGGTCAAGGTGGCGGCGAGCATGAGGCTACCGAACAGCAGCGCCAGACCCGGTACCGCCATGCGCAATCCTGCGCCCGGCTGCAACCAGCCCGGGCGCAGGTAAGCCCGGGTCGCGGGCAGCCACAGCAGGGCCAGCAGTACCGCCAGCAGCAGGGCCAGCTGGTAGTGAGGTTCCATTGTCTCGTGGCGGGGAAAGCGCAGGCGGAAAGCACCATAGCCAGCGGCACAGAGGGCCGTGGCATCGAGCAGCGGCGCCAGTCGTGCCAGTCGTGATTCCCGCCCACGACCAGCCATCAGCGGGACCAGTCCGGCGCCAGTAATGGCGCGAGCTGGGCAAAGGCCACGTACACCGCCAGCGGCACCAGGTAGAGGAGCGTGCGATTGAGGGTCACAAAGTTTGCTGCTTCCTTGAAATAGTGGGTGAACCCAAACAGGAACAACAGCAGGCCGAAGCCCGCCACCAGCAGCAGCAGGGCAATGCTGTGCAGGCTCGCCAGTCCACGCCAGGCCAGTCCCGCGAGCAGGCAGGTCGGCAGCAACAGCCACAACAGGTGCCAATTGGCTTGCACGAACATTGCCTGCCACAGATAGGGTAGCAGTGGGCGCGGCGCCAGTGTGAGCGTGGGCAGGGTCCACGGCAGGTCCAGTACCAGCAGCGCGTCCAGTTCCGCGACGCGCGGCTGCAGGCCCAGCAGGAGCCCCAGCAACAGCAGGGTACAGAGCGTCGCTGCCGAGGCCAGCAACCAGCGAGCAGGAGGGCGCCAGAGCAGGAGCACTGCCGCTCCCAGCAGCAGTGCGGCAAACCCGAGCCCGGGGGTTTTCAACAGGGTGCACATGAGCGCCATGGCGATGGCCAGCAGGCCATGGCGCCGGGCGCCAGTATGCTGCCAGTGGGCCAATGCCATGGCGCCAAGACTGAAGGCCGCGCCCAGCCACAGGTCGGCATAGCCGGCCAGGGCGCTGTGAGTGGCCAGGAGGGGCTGGCTCAACAACGCATACAGGGCCAGCGCTGCGGTCCAGTGGGGCAGGGCCAGCGCCCGCAGGTGGCCCCACAGGGCCAGGGCACAGGCGCCGGGCAGCAGCAGCCAGGGCAGATACAGCAGCGTGTGGTCGGAACTGTTCGCTCCCAGCATCTGCCACAGCAGCAGCAGGGGTATCGCGGGCGGATAGTCGCCGGCGCGCCAGTTGCCCAGGGTGTAGAGTTCCGTGCCGGGAGGTGCGGCCAGCCAGGCGTCAGGGTTGCCGAAGGCCGTGAGTTCCCCGTGCTGGAACCACACGACTGCCCGAGGGACCCAGTTCATCCAGGCATCCCAGGCAAACAGCGGTCGCAGTGCCAATTCCTGGGCCAGTGCGCCGCCGCGAAACGCCAGGAACAACAACAGCGGCAACAACCACAGTGTGTGTCGCCAGGGGATCCTCGCCGCACCCGGCCCAAGCCGGGTTCTTGAGCTTTGCTGACGCTGGAGAACGCGCAACCACGGCAGGCTGCCCAGCACGGTGGCGCCGCCGAGCAGAGCCGCCAGCGGTGCGAAGGTGAGGGTCAGGCCTGCCGCGTCCCAGCCCAGCAGCAGTATCACCAGCAGCAGTTGGCCCAGCAGGTAGCCGTGCCCCAGCAAGAGACTCAGGGGAGCCACCCCGATGATCAATCGCGCCGCGACTGCCCCCGCGCACCAGGGCAGCAAGGTGGCGAGCAGCAGTCCGGGCAGATGTATCCCCTCCAGCAACGGCATCATCAGCGCTGGCCCGTCGCCAAGGGCGGCAGTTCCGCGGTCAGGCGGAACAGACGTCCCAGCTCATGCTGGCTGAGCAGGAGAGCCTGCCAGCGCTGGTTGTTACCTGTGAGCAGGCTGCTGGCCGGATCGTAGTGTAGTTCCTCCAGCGCGCCGAACTGCAATACGTAGTCGCCGGGACGCATCTCGCCGACCGGCAGCAGGGTCGAGCCATAGTTGTAGATGTTCAGGGGCAGCAGGTGAAACTGCAGGCGCAGGCGCTGGTAATTGTGGCCGCGGGAATCGTGCAGCAGGAACAGGCGTTGGCGCGGATCCGCAGGCACCAGTGTGCGCAATGCCTGCGCATAATTGAACAGTGCCGAGTCGAGATCACGCTGGTGTTTGGTCTGCTGGTCCAGACCGCCGAACTGCTTGTGGGAGAGCGCCACGCGGGTGTTGAGCTGTCCCTGCCACAGCAGATCCAGTACCAACCAGGGCAGGAACAGCACCAGCAACCCCGCGACGATGACGGTACGCCGGGACAGGCGCAGCACTGCCGCAGCAATGACCAGCAGAAACAGCGCAATCGCGACCCCCAGCGCGGCTACGGCGTTGGGGTGTACGACCCCAGCTGGCGGAATTCCCCGATGCAGGTTCATGGCCGAATGCAGCCAGGGCTGGAAGCTGCTCCACTCCGAGATCATGCGCGCCACCATGCGTTCGCGGGTCACGCCATGGAAGGCGAGCTCTCGCAGTCGCAAGGGTTCTGTACCGGCCTCGCCAAAGACTCCTATCGCCACCTCCAGTACTGTGCCGCGCCAGAACTTGCTGTGGCCCGGGGTGAACCATTGGGCCCCACTACTGTAATGATCCAGCTCCAGTGAACGCTGCCGGGTGGGCAGTTCAGCAGTACGCCAGAACAGGAACAGCCGCGACTCCGGGTGCAGGCCCTGCAGATGCAGGCGCAGCTGCGGGTAGCGGGAGGCATCGAAACGCGGATTGGCCCGGAACACCGCTGCATCCGTTTGCATGCGGGTGATAAGGAGCGAGTTACCCTCCGACCTGGCCTCCGCCGCGACGACCGGACTGAAGTCTGTGCCGAGCAGCACCTGTGGCTCGGCGGCCTGCTCGCCCTCTGCCCAGCCGGGATACAGCAGCGGCAGCATCGCCCACAGCAATCCCGCTGCCAACAGCAATACCGGGATGGATGTCAGGCAGGCTTTTTTCATGCTGCGGGCGTTTACCTGCCCCTACTGCAAGCGGGCACTGGATCCTTGTTCCCGGCGCTCTTGCCATGCCCTGGCCAAGAGTTCCTGCAGCGCCGCTGTGCTCGACGGACGCACCAGTCTGCCGATCTCATGACCGTCGCGGAGGCATACCAGTGTGGGCCACATCCTGACCCCGAAAGAGCGGCCCAGCGGTCGGCCCTTGCCGTCCTCCAGCCTGAGGTGACGCAGCGCTGGATTCGCCGCAATGGCCGCGCTGATGATGGGTTGCGCCGCCTGGCAGTGCCCGCACCAGTCAGTGCCGAATTCCAGCAGGGTCAGGCCGGGCAGCGCATCGATCTCGGCACGGGTCGGGTTTACAGGATTGTAGGGATCGGTCACTGGACTCTCTCGTGTCTGGGTGCGGGGGGAACGACCGGGAAATCGCGTCCAGAATACGCCATTCCCCGACGCTTGCACCAGACCCCGCACCCGCTATGATGTAGCGCCTCGCAGCCACCCCGGAAGAAGCGTCCAATGGATAACCGCATTTCACTCATGGGCAGGATCGCCCGCCCCCAGCTTGCTGCCGCTGTCAGTAATGCCGGGGGCGTCGGGCAGCTGGCATCCGGAGCAGCCGCAAAGCCGTGACCGGGCCTGCTGCCGAACCCGCCCCCGAAGGCCTGCGTGTCTATCTCAATCCCCGGGTCATCGGCATGCTGTTCCTCGGCTTTTCCGCCGGCCTGCCGCTGCTGCTTGTGGGGGGGACGTTCAGCGCCTGGCTGCGTGACCTGGGGGTAGAGCTGACGGCCATCGGTTTTCTCAGCTGGGTCGGCATGGCCCACTCCATCAAGGTATTGTGGGCGCCGCTGATCGATCGCGCGCAACTGCCGCTGCTCAGCCGTCTGCTGGGGCGACGGCGGGCCTGGATGCTACTGGCGCAAGTGGTGATCGCCACGGCCCTGCTGGGCATGGCCTTCACCGACCCGCGGGAGCAACTGGGGCTGGTGGCCCTGTGGGCGGTGCTGGCCGCCTTCGGCTCCGCCAGCCAGGACGTCGCCATTGACGCCTACCGGGTGGAAGCGGAGGCGAAGCACCGCCAGGGAGCAATGGCCGCTACCTATGTGACCGGCTACCGGGTGGCGATCCTGGCGGCGGGGGCGGGGGCGCTGCACCTCGCCAATCTCGACAGCTGGTCGGTCGCCTATGGTGTCATGGGGCTGTTGATGGCGGTGGGCATCGTCACCACCCTGGTGATCGCCGAGCCGGCAGTCACGGTCAGCCTGACGACGGTACAGTTCGAGCAGCGGGTGACCGACTACCTGGCCACTACTGTGCACCGGGGCTGGCGCCGGGACATGCAGGCCTGGCTGATCGGTGCCGTGGTGTGCCCGTTTGCGGAGTTCTTCCAGCGCTATGGCCGCGTGTCGCTGCTTATTCTGGCCTTTATCGCGACCTTCCGCCTGACCGATATTTTCATGGGGGTCATGGCCAACCCTTTTTATCTGGACCTCGGTTTCAGCAAGGCCCAGATTGCCAATATCGCCGCCGCCTTCGGCCTCGGCATGACCCTGCTGGGCGCGGTGGTGGGCGGCTTGCTGGTGGCCCGCTTCGGTATTGCCCGCATTCTGCTCCTGACCGCTTTCATGGCCCCGGCTACCAACCTGGCCTTTGCCTGGCTGGCGTTCATCGGCCCGGAAACCCATGGCCTGGTGCTGGCGATCATGGCCGACAACGTTTCCGGCGGGCTGGCGATCTCGGTGTTTATCGCCTATCTCTCCAGTCTCACCAACACCGCCTATACTGCCACCCAGTATGCCCTGTTCAGTTCGCTGATGACCCTGCCCGGGCAGTTGCTGGCGGGTTTTACCGGGATGCTGGCGGAACTGGTGGGCTGGGTGCCGTTCTTTTTCATTACCGCCGCCACCGGGGTGCCGGCAATCATCCTGGCGTTCGTACTGTTGCGGGTGGCGCGACCCGGCTAGCAGGCAACCTGTGCGGAGCCTCCACGGCTCACGCCCATCAGCAGAACCCGGGGGAATGGGGGCAGCTCACACCCCTCGCCGTACACCTTCCAGAAAGGTGTGGGTACTGCTTTCCAGCAGGGAATACACATCCGCCTGGGGCAGGAAGCGCTCGACGTGGCCGTGCATGGCGATGCCGCTGAGACCGTGCGCCATGGCCCAGAGCTTGATCGACAGGGTCAGGGCATCTTCCCCATCGCGGCCGCTACGCTGACACCAGGCCTCCACTGTGGCCACCAGCAGGTAGAACCCGGAGCTTCGCAGTTCGTTTTCGACGTCGTTAATGAAACGCTTGTCGCGGTCTCCCCACATCAGGTCATAGAACTGCGGGTGGCCGGTGACAAAGCGGATATAGGCCTGGCCCAGGGCAACGATGGCTTCGATGCTGCCGCGCTCCTGGTTGCGGGTCACCGCATCCATTTCCAGGCTCAGGGCGAAGAAGGCAAACTCCAGCACGGCATCAAGGAGCGCGGCCTTGTCCCTGAAATGGCGGTAGGGCGCCGCGCTGCTGACACCGGCGCGGCGTGCAGCGTCGATCATGGCAAAGTCGACGCTGCCGCTCTCCTCGATCAATTCCGCTGCAGCGATGATCAGCGCGTTGCGCAGATCGCCATGATGGTAAGCGCGGGGCTGCACTTTCTGCTTCCGGGTCATCGCTGGAGCTCCCCCGCGACGGCTGGAACAGGCGCTGGCAACAGGCCCGGCCGCCGGCGCAGCAGCAGGAACAGTTGCGGCACCAGGAAGAAGGAGACCACGGTGGACAACAACACGCCGCCGGCGATTGCCATGGCAAAGGGCGGCCAGAACTGGCTCCCCTCCAGGATCAGGGGCAGGAAGCCGCCGAAGGTGGTAATGGTGGTGGAGACAATGTGGCGGCTGGAGTCCATCACCACGCCGCGAATGGCGTAGAGCCCGCCCGCCATGGCGCCCGGTTCGAGCTGCAGGGCGGTCATGATGATGATCGCTGCATTGATGGACACGCCGATGGAGCCGATAACCCCGATCAGGGCCTGGATACCGAAGGGGTACTGGAAAACCGCCAGCGACAGCAGGCTCAGGCCGGTAGAGCAGATGCACACCAGCACGGCCACCAGCGACAGGCGCCAGGAATTGAAGGTGAGCACGATGGTGGCCACGAGCATGGCGATGATCATCCCCATCGGCGCCATGATGCTGTCCACCACCCCGGCGCGCTCGTCACTGTCACCGCCAAAGCCGTAGCGGTAGCCCTCGGGGAGCGGAACGGGGTTAGCTTCCAGATCGGCGCGCAGGCGGGCCAGCGCCTCTTCCGGCAGCACCCCGCGGGTCAGGTAGGCCTGCACGATGTTGGTACGCTCGCCGCGGGTGCGGCTGATGGGGCTGCGGGATGGCACCAGTGTGAACTCGCCCAGACTCTGCAGGGCGACGCCGGGAATACCGCTGTCTGCGCCAGCGCCGTTGCGCAGGGGCAGGTGCAGGGCGGCGATCTGGCCAGCGCTGCCCCAGCTCGCTTCCTCCAGGCGCGCCCGTACCGGCAGGCGTTCGGTGCCTTCCAGCACTTCGCCGCCGGTGATGCCGGTCAGGGCCGCGTCCAGGGCCGCGGCGACGTCGCGCCGCTGCAGGCCCGCCAGCCGCAGCCGGGTTTCGTCGGCGTCAAACACCAGCTTGGGCGCGCCTGCCACCAGGCTGGTATTGGTGTGGGTGACGTCTGGCAACTGTTCCAGCCGCAATCGAAACTGCTCGCCGAGCGCCCTCAGCACATCCAGGTTGTCACCATGGATTTCCACCTCCAGTGGCGCCATCACCGGCGGCCCCTGGTCGATGCCGCGAACGATGATACGCGCCGCGGGGTAGTCCCGGTCCACCTCCCGCTGCAGGCGCCGGATCAGCGCGTCGGTCTGTTTCGGGTCAGTGGTCAGCACCAGTCCCTCGGCCCAGCTGGGGATACGCTCGCGGGTGCGGAACATGTTGTAGTAGAAGGCAGGCGCACTCTCGCCGATGGTCCAGTCTACCCGCCGGATCAACGGGTCCGCGCGCAGTTGCGCATCCAGCTTGTGCACCAGGGCGCTGGTGTCGTCGATGGAGCGCCCGTCCGGCAGCTTCACCTGCAGATACATCTGGTCGCGGTCGGTACCGGGGAAGAACTGCGCGGTCAGGGATGACAAGCACAGGAACCCCGTCAGCGGCAGCACCAGCGCCAGCGCCACGGAACTGCCGGGATTGCGCAGGGACCAGTCCAGGGCGCGCACCAGCAGGCGACCGGGGTGGCCGCTGCGCACGCCCATTTCCCACCAGCGACCCGAACGCTGCAACCCCTTTGGCAGCAGCCAGGCCGCCAGTACCGGGGTCACGATCAGCGCCAGCAACAGCGAGCCGACCAGCATTACCACTACGGCGATGGCAATGGAACTCATGAAGTCGCCGGCGGGCCCGGGCAGGATCACCATAGGCATGAAGGCCAGCACCGTCGTCGCGGTAGAGGAGAGCAGGGGAACCCGCAGGCGCGACACGGCGCCAGCGATGGATGACAGGGGGCTGTCGCCGTGGTCCACCAGGCGCTTGCGGATTTCGTCGGTCATGACGATGGAACCGTCCACCAGCAGCCCCAGCGCCACCACCAGGCCACTGACCGACATCTGGTGAATGCCGATACCCAGCTGGTACAAAACCGCCACCGAAAACAGTGTGCACAGGGGCAGGATGCAGGCCACCACCACGGCCGCGCGCCAGCCCATGGTGCACAGCAGCACTAACAGCACCAACACGACGCCCACTGCCAGATTGATGGCGACACTCTGCAGGCGCTCGAGGGTATAGACACTCTGGTCGTAGCTGATCTCCAGGCTGATGCCCTGGGGCGCCAGCGCGCGGTAGTCATCGACAAAGTCGCTGAAGTCCCGGGCCCACTTGTCCACCTGGCGGCCGTCGAGCATGACCACACCCACCAGAATGCCCTCCCGGCCCTGCACCAGGGCCCGCGCCGCGGGTGGGGTAACTTCGGCGCGGTAGACCCGGGCGATGTCACCCAGGCGCACGGCGCTGCCGTCGGTTTGCGCACGCAGAACGACTTCCCGCACCCGGGCGGTACTGCTGAACTCGCCACCGACCTCGATCAGGAAGTCATTGCCGGCCCCGGCACTGCGCCCGGCAGCTGTGCGCGGGTCGGCCGCCTGCAGGGCGGCAGCCACCTCATCCAGACCCAGGCCGCGGCTGATGAGTGCCTGTTCGTCGATGGCGACGCGGATTTCCTCCTCCGGTTCGCCGTACAGATCTACCAGTTCCGTGCCATTGAAATTGCGCGCGGCATCGGCAAAATCCAGCGCCACCCGGTTGAGCAGGGACAGGGGTACCGCGGCGGCGTCCTGTGCCCGCAGCGCGACAATGGCGGTGTAGGCGCTGAAGCGGTCGTCGTCGAACACCGGTGGCGCCACGCCCGGGGGAAAGTGACTGGCGGCATCATCGATGGCGTAGCGGATCTCCGACCAGCTGCGCTCGATATCCTGCGCAGACAGGGTGTCCACCAGCTTCACCGTGATGCTGGAAATACCGCTGGCGGAAGTGGAGTTGAGCTCGTCGATCTCCGCGATCTGACGCAGCTCATCCTCCAGCGGCCGGGTGACGAGGGCCTCGACCCGGGCCGGATCGGCACCGGGGTAGACCGTGGTAACGATGGCGACAAAATTGGTGATGGTCGGGTCTTCCTGGCGGGCAATGGAGCGCAGGCTGGAGATACCCACCACCAGAATCACCAGCACCAGCAGGGTGAAGTAGCGGCCGTTGTTGTAGAAAATGCGCGCGAGCATCTCAGGACTCCAGCGGCTGTACCGGCGTGCCGGCTGCGATACGGTGAATGCCATCGGCTATCACTCGCTGGCCAGGCTGCAGGCTACCGCGCACATAGGCTCGATTGCCGTCGACATGCAGGACCTCCACCGCCTCGCGCTGCGCTACCGTGGCGCCGTCGTCACGCTGACCCAGGCGCAGTACCGTCCAGATGCCGCGCTCACCCTCCAGCAGGGCGCTGATCGGCAGCCAGCCGCCGCCGGCAGCCACCGTTTCCGGCAGCACCAGGGTGGCGATTTCACCGTCCAGTGCCGCGGCACCGGCTGGCAGGTCGAATACGGCGAGGGCAGTGCGGGTACGGGGATCGAGGTCCGCGCGCACTGCGCTCAGGACCGCAGCCACTGAGCCGCTGCGCAAGTGCAGCGGATAGCGTTGCCCAGGCACAAGTGCAGCAACGTGACCGGCGGGGATGCCGATGCGCGCCTGCAGGGTGCCGGCGGAAACCAGCTGCAACACCGGTGTGCCGACTGCCAGTACCGTGCCCGGATCGACGTCGCGTGCGGCGACGACGCCGTCATAAGGTGCGCGCAGGGTGGATTTCTCCAGGTCCAGATCAATACTGTCCAGTCGCGCAAGCAGGGCCTGGCGGCGGCTGGCGAGCGCCGCCTCGCCCAGGCGCGCTGCATCCGCATCCTGGGCGGAAATGGCGCCGGTGGCCTGCAGCCGGGTGCTGCGCTCGCTGCGCAGGCGCGCCAGCTCCAGGTCCGCCTCGACGCTGGCCAGGTCGGCGGCAGCCACCGCACGTTGCGCATGCAGTTGCCGGGTGTCCAGTTGCGCGAGTTCTGCGCCGGCTGCCACATGTTCGCCTTCCCGGACGCTCAGTGACAGCAGCAGTCCGGCTACCTCAAACGCCAACCGGGCACGGTCCCGGGCCTGCAGGAGTCCGGTCAGGCGCAGGGCCTGGTCGTAACTGTCCTGCTGCTGGAACAGGGTAGTCGTCACCGGCAGCGGTGCTGTCTGTGGCTGCCCCGCGAGACTGGCGCGGAGCGTGATGGCGGTGGTCAGCAGCGCAGTGAGCCCGGCGGCGAGGCCAAGGCTGAGCAGCAGCGTTCGGACACTGCCGGCGTTCGAGCGGGTGGAGCCTGGCATGGGGGGTGACCAATGTTAGAGCGAATAACATGAATGTTATATTGAATAACATTGGTTGGCAAGCGACCCAGTGACCGGCCCGGGTGCGGGATTTGTAGGCCAGTCTGGCGTTGGCATCGAACGCCCGGGAAGACCAGTGGCACCAACTTGACTTGCAGCAGGGCAGGGTTTCGGGGAGAATGCGCCGCTTGGCGACCCGGGTGGTCCCCTCGCAACGCCAGGTAGCGAACCCCGCCAGGCCCGGAAGGGAGCAACGGTAGTTACTGGTGCGTGTGCCGGGGTGTGGCTGCTCGGGTTGCCTCTACTTTACCCCCTCCGCTTGCTTTGGTGTATCCTCTACGCTTTTCTGCAAGGCCCTTGTTCAATGTCGTATCAGGTTCTCGCCCGCAAGTGGCGCCCCCGCCGTTTCAGCGAAATGGTTGGCCAGGAACACGTCCTGCAGGCGCTCATCAACGCCCTGGACCATGACCGTCTGCACCACGCCTACCTCTTTACCGGCACCCGCGGCGTCGGCAAGACCACCATCGCCCGCATTCTTGCCAAAAGCCTCAACTGTGAAACCGGCGTCAGCTCCGAGCCCTGCGGCAGCTGCAGTTCCTGCACCGAGATCGCCGAGGGCCGCAGCGTAGACCTGCTGGAAGTCGACGCGGCCTCCCGCACCAAGGTGGAGGACACCCGCGACCTGCTGGAAAACGTGCAGTACGCGCCCACCCGCTCACGCTACAAGGTGTACCTGATCGACGAAGTGCACATGCTCTCCAACAGCAGTTTCAACGCCCTGCTGAAAACCCTGGAGGAGCCACCGCCGCACGTGAAGTTCCTGCTGGCGACCACGGACCCGCAGAAACTGCCCGCCACCGTGCTCTCGCGCTGCCTGCAGTTCAACCTGAAAAACATGGTGCCGGAGCAGATTGCAGGCCACCTGGCGCGGGTGCTGGAGGTGGAGATGATCCGCTTCGAGGAGCCTGCCCTGTGGTTGCTGGGTCGCGCCGCGGATGGCAGCATGCGCGATGCCCTGAGTCTCACCGACCAGGCAATCGCGTTTGGCTCCGGCAGCATCACCGAAGCCGGGGTGCGCAGCATGCTGGGCACGGTGGACATGAGCTTTGTCTATCAGTTGCTCGACGCGCTGGCGGCGGGGGAGCCGGCGGTCCTGCTGGAAACCGTCGCCCGGATGGCTGAGCACGCGCCAGACTTTGAATCCAGCCTCGAGGAGATGCAGTCGCTGCTGCACCGGATCACAGTGGCCCAGGTGCTGCCGGAACTGCGCGACAACAGCCGCGGTGACGCCGAGCGTATCGAGGCGCTGGCGGGCAGGCTGACCGCGGAAGATGTGCAGCTGTTCTACCAGATGGCGTTGAACGGCAAGCGTGACCTGCCGCATGCCGCGGATCCGCGCAGTGGCTTTGAAATGACCTTGCTGCGGATGCTGGCCTTCCGCCCGGCGCTGCTGCCGGATTCCGGCGCCACCGGTGGCGATGACGCCTCCGCAGCAGGCGCGAACTCGGGCAGTGCGACCCCAGCCGCCCCGGCCTCACACAATGGCGCCAATGCCACGGCCCCCCGCCCGGTACAACCGGTGCCGCAAGCCCAGTCCCCCGCGCCTGCGCCCGCCGCAGCGCCCGCGGCGATCCAGCCGCCGGCGCCTGCACCCGCTGCCGAGCCCGCGCCAGCCGCGCCCGCACAGCTAGCCCGGCCCGAACCGTCAGCCGCAGCCACACCCGCTCCTCGCATCGACCGCGCCACGGCACCATCGATGGTAGCGCCCGAAGACTGGCCGGACCTGCTTGCCAGGCTCGGCCTTGCCGGTATCGTCCAGAATATCGCTTCCCACTGCGCGCTAAAGGCTCAGCAGGGCACGGATTTCCAGTTCGTGCTGGACGAGACCAACCTGGCCCTGTTCAACCCCGGGCACGCGGATCGCATCCGCCTGGCGCTGCAGAACTACTTCGACACCCCGGTGTCTGTTTCCATTGAGCCCGGCTGTCCACAGCTGGAAACCCCTGCCCAGCGCAGCGCGCGTCGCGCCGCGGAGCGCCAGCTGGAAGCAGAGCAGGCCATCGAGCACGACCCGTTGCTGCAGCAGTTGATCCAGCGCTTTGACGGTGAACTGGACCGCGGCTCGATTACCCCCATGGATTCCTGAGGAGACGACATGAAAGGCATCAATGACCTGATGCAGCAGGCCCAGAAGATGCAGGCTGACATGCAGAAGGCGCAAGAAGAACTGGCCAGGGCCGAGGTCACCGGCGAGGCCGCTGCGGGCCTGGTGATCGTGACCATGACCGGCCGTCACGACGTCAAGCGTGTGCGTATCGACGACAGCGTGCTCAGCGAGCCCAGGGAAGTGCTGGAGGATTTGCTGGCAGCGGCGGTCAACGACGCCGTGCGCAAGGTCGAGGCTCACAACAAGGAGGCCATGGCCGGACTCGCCTCGGGGATGAATCTGCCCCCCGGCTTCAAGATGCCCTTCTGAGCTCCCTGTAGAGAACTGCATGAAATTCAGTCCCGCCCTCAGCAATCTGATGGATGCCCTGCGCTGTCTCCCCGGCGTCGGCCCCAAGTCCGCTCAGCGCATGACCCTGCATTTGCTGGAGCGCGACCGAGACGGCGCCCTGGCGCTGGCCGATGCGCTGCAGGTGGCGGTGGATCGGGTAGACCACTGCAGCCGCTGCCGCAACTTCACCGAGCTGGATGTCTGCGAAATCTGCAGCGACCCGCGCCGGGATCACCACACCATCTGTGTGCTGGAAACCCCCGGCGATGTGCTGGCGGTGGAGCAGAGTGGCAGCTACCGGGGTCTCTACTTTGTCCTCATGGGGCACCTGTCGCCCATCGACGGCATCGGCCCGAAGGAAATTGGCCTCGACCGGTTCCAGGCCCGGGTGGTGGAGGAGGGCATCACCGAAGTCATCCTGGCCACCAACCCCACGGTCGAGGGCGAGGCCACCGCCTACTATCTCTCGGACATGCTGCTGCCGCGGGGTGTTCGCGTCTCGCGCATCGCCCACGGCGTGCCTCTGGGCGGGGAGCTGGAATATGTCGATGGCAGTACCCTGGCCCACGCATTCAGCGGTCGCCGGCAGATGGCACAGGAGTCCTGAGCGTGGAATGGGAATTGATCGAGAGCGACGCCGCCCTGGCGACATTGCTGGCCGAGCATGCAGGTGCCGAGGCGGTGGCGGTGGATACCGAATTCATGCGCACCAACACGTTCTACCCCGAGGTGGCACTGGTGCAGCTCTGCTTTGGCGACAAGGCCTGGCTGGTCGACCCGCTGCCGCTGACCGATCTGGCGCCGTTGCGGGCCCTGCTGCAGGACCCGCGCACCATAAAAGTCCTGCACTCCGCCAGCGAGGACCTGGAGGTCTTTGATCGCTGGCTGGGTGTATTGCCGGAGCCCCTGTTCGACACCCAGCGCGCCGCGGCCCTGGTCGATCACGGTTTCGGCATGGGTTACCGTGCCCTGGTGCTCGACCTGGAGGGCGTGGACCTGCCCAAGGGCGAGACCCGTTCGGACTGGCTGCAGCGTCCTCTGACCCCCTCCCAGTGCGAATACGCCGCCCAGGACGTGGCCCACCTGCTGCCGGTATGGCGCAAGCTGCAGGGTCTCTGTGTGGCCCAGGACAAGCTGGACTGGGTGTTGGCGGACGGCGCCGACACGCTGGCAAGCTTTCGCGCCGACAACCCCAATTTTGCCCACAGGATCAAATCCGCCTGGAAGCTGGACCGGCGCGCCACCGCGCGCCTGCACGCGCTCTGTGCCTGGCGCGAAGACACCGCTCGCAGCCGCAACAAACCCCGGGGCTGGATCATCGATGACAACGCCTGCCTGGTGCTGGCCGCAACGGACCCGCAGAGTCTGGCGGCGGTCGAGCGCAGCGGCTGCCTGAGTCCCGGTGCCCTGCGCCGCGACGGCGAAGCCCTGCTGGCGCTGCTGGCAGCGCAGCGGGACCTGCCCGAGTCTGGGCTGCCGCCGCGCCTGCCGCAGCCGCTGGAGCCCGCGGAGCGCAAACAGCTGCAGGCCCTCAAGACCCGGGCGAAGATCATCGCCCGCGAACTGGGGGTGGCGCCGGAAGCACTGCTGCAGGCGAAAGACTACGACACCCTGCTGCGCCAGCATCTGGGAGCGGAACTGCCGGATCCGCCGGCCTGGAGCGGCTGGCGTGCAGAGCGGGTGATCGCGCCACTGCGCCGGGCCCTGGAGGCCGCAACATGAAACGCATCTGCCAGATCTTCCGCAGCCCGCGGAAGCCCGAAATGTATCTGTACGTGGACAAGACCATGGGGCTGACGGAGGTGCCAGAGCTGCTGTTGGCCCAGTTTGGCGAGCCGCAACCGGTGATGGTGCTGGCCCTGGATGCCGGCCGCAAGCTGGCCCGGGTGCAGGCAGCGGAAGTCCTGGAGAAAATCGAGAGCCAGGGTTTCTTTCTGCAGATGCCGCCGACCGACGCTGAACTGCTGCAGCGCGAGAGTGCGCGTGTGCGGGATAGCGCAGGTGGCTGATTGGTGGCAGCAACCCCTCGCCGCGTTAACCGCGGCGCAGTGGGAGGCATTGTGTGATGGCTGCGGTCGTTGCTGCCTGCACAAGCTGCAGGACGAGGACAGTGACGAGGTGTTCTATACCCGCATCAGCTGCCGCTACCTGGATACGGACAGTTGCCGCTGCAGCCAGTACCCGCGCCGCAGTGCGCTGGTGCCGGACTGCGTCACCCTGACTGCGGACAACCAGGAGGCGCTGGACTGGCTGCCGCCCACCTGCGCCTATCGGCTGCGAGCCCGCGGCGAGCCCCTGCGCGAGTGGCATCCACTGCTATCGGGCGATCCAGACTCGGTGCACCGCGCCGGTATCTCCGTCCGCGGGCGCGTCCTGCCGGAGCAGCACGTGCACCCGGACAGCCATGAGGAGCACATAGTACACTGGGTCGAGGAGGAGCGATAATGCTGGAGGATCAGGGCTATCTCACGGCGCTGGCAGTGTACACAGGTTCCGCCGTATTGGCGCTCGGCGCCCTGTTCCTGTGGCTGCGGCGTAGCTGGCGGCCGGTCTGGCGCTGGCTGCTGCTGCTGACCGGACTGGCCCTGCTGCTGACCCCGGCCTATCCTTATGAAGGAGTTGACACTCTGGCGCCGGCGTTGATCGTCGCCGCCTTCCAGCTTCTGACCGCAGGGCCAGAGGCCGCCCAGCACGCTTTGCGGCCCCTGGCCGTCGCTGTGGCGCTGGCCCTGCTGCTGACGCTGCTACTGCGCATTCTTGTCCTGCGCAAACCCCGGGTCGCCAAAAGGCCCTGAAAGGAGGATTCATCATGCCCAAGCTGAGCACAAGAGCACCCATTTGGCTGGCTGTGGCGCTGTTGCTGCTGGCCACTTTGCTGCCCGCTGCCAGGCTCCACGCCCAGGCGCCGCTGGGGCCGCAACCGGACCTGCGGCTGCTGATCGACATCTCCGGCAGCATGAAAGAGTCGGATCCCGACAACCTGCGCGGCCCGGCGCTGGAGCTGATCGTGCGTCTGCTGCCAGAGGGCGCACGCGCCGGCGTCTGGATTTTTGGCGAAAGCGTCGAGCAGATCGTGCCCCATGCCACGGTCGATGCCGCCTGGCGGGAGCAGGCCCTGGAGGCTGTCGCGCGGATCGACAACTCGGGCCAGCGCACCAATATTCCCTCGGCCCTGGCCGCGGCCACCTATGACCTCGGCAGCCTCAGCTCCGCCTACCGCACCAGCATTGTGCTGCTGACCGACGGCAAGGTGGATGTGTCGCCTTCGCCCATGGCGAACGCCGCCGCGGCCCGTGACCTGTTGGCGGATACCGCCCCCGACCTGGGCGCCACCGGGATTCCGGTGCACACCATTGCGCTCTCGGACGAGGCCGACTGGACTTTCCTGCGGGCACTCGCGGATACCACCGCCGGTATTGCCGAGAAGGCCGAAACCGCCGCCGAACTGACCGGGATTTTCGTCCAGTCCCTGGAAATGGTTGCGCCCTCGGCGCGGGTGCCAGTGGTAGGCAACATTTTCCTCATTGATGACAGTGTCGACGAGTTTACTGCGCTGGTGTTCTACGACCAGCCGGCCACCGATGTCACCCTGACCAGCCCCAGCGAAGAGGAATACCATCCGGACGAGGAGCGCGACGACGTCGAATGGTTCCGCAGCGGCCAGTTTGCGCTGGTGACGGTCACTGAGCCGGAGCGTGGCGCCTGGACCCTGGCCGTGCCCGACGGTGCCCGCAGCCGGGTATCGGTGATATCGGATCTGCAGCTGGAAGTCGATCCGCTGCCCAACAGTCTGCCCGCGGACCGGGTCACGGAGCTGGGCATCCGCCTGCGCGACAGTGGCGAAGTCATCACCAGCCAGGACTTGATGC
Organism: uncultured Haliea sp.; assembly: GCA_963974125.1. Classification (GTDB taxonomy): domain Bacteria; phylum Pseudomonadota; class Gammaproteobacteria; order Pseudomonadales; family Halieaceae; genus Haliea. Next base: position 82,000 of record CAXBCH010000002.1, read on the forward strand.
AGCTGTTTGCCATCAGCGTGCTGATTACCGGCCCCGACGATTTCAGCGAAACCATTGACGTCACCGGCACCTATCCGCTGCCCGCGACCGGCGAGTACCGGGTCAGCATTCCCGCATTTGAGCGCGGTGGGCGCTATCAATTGCTGGTGGAACTGAAAGGGGAGACCCTGGAACGGGAATTGCCCCTGTACGTGGAGGTCATTGCCCCCGAGGCTGCCCCCACCATCAGCACCCGGCCGCCGGATGTTCCCGAGGAAGACCTCAAGGGCCCCGCTCTGAGCCTGGCGGCCATCGTGCTGGCCGCGATTGTGATCGGCGCTTTGGTGTACTGGCGCCGCCGCCGGCGCAAACTCGAGATCTGGCAGCGCCGCTTCAACCAGGACGGTGACGCCACCGCCGACGCCGAGGTGCGCGGCATGCGCGCGGACGCAGACGCTGACAAAGCGCCTTGATTCGCGCGGCCGCCATCGCTACCCTTGGCCGCTTTGTTTTTGACTGCTGATGGACTGACTATGAAATTTGAGGGAACCGAACGCTACGTTGCCACGGACGATCTGCGGATGGCGGTCAACGCCGCCGTAACCCTGCAGCGGCCGCTGCTGATCAAGGGCGAGCCCGGCACCGGCAAGACCATGCTTGCGGAAGAGGTGGCCCTGGGGCTGGGCAAGCGCCTGATCCAGTGGCACATCAAGTCCACCACCAAGGCCCAGCAGGGTCTGTACGAGTACGATGCCGTATCCCGTCTGCGCGACTCCCAGCTTGGCGACGCCAAGGTCCAGGACATTGCCAACTACATCAAGAAGGGCAAGCTGTGGGAGGCCTTCGAGGCAGATGAGCAGGTGGTACTGCTGATCGACGAGGTGGACAAGGCCGACATCGAGTTCCCCAACGACCTGCTGGTGGAGCTCGACCGGATGGAATTCTTCGTCTACGAAACCGGCGAGACCATCAAGGCGAAACAGCGCCCGATCATCATCATCACCAGCAACAACGAGAAGGAACTGCCGGACGCCTTCCTGCGCCGCTGCTTCTTCCACTTCATCAACTTCCCCGACCGCGACACCATGCGCAAGATCATCGACGTGCACCACCCGGGTATTGCCCAGGCCCTGGTGCAGGAAGCAATGGAAGTGTTCTTCGATCTGCGCTCGATTCCGGGGCTGAAGAAAAAGCCCTCCACCTCGGAGCTGATCGACTGGCTGAAGCTGATCCTGGCCGACGACATTCCCGACGAAGTGCTGAAGAACCGTGATGCCAGCAAGGCCATCCCGCCCCTGTACGGGGCCCTGTTGAAGAACGAGCAGGATGTGCACCTGCTGGAGCGCCTGGCCTTCATGCACCGCCGGGAAAGCCGCTAGCCCCATGCTGGTCAATTTTTTCCACGGCCTGCGCGACGCCGGCGTTCCGGTCACCACCCGCGAGCTGCTGGACCTGCTGGCGGGCATGCAACAGCACGTCGCTTTCGGCTCCATCGATGATTTCTACTACTTCAGCCGCACCTGCCTGGTGAAGGACGAGAAGTACTTCGACCGCTTTGACCGCGCCTTCGGTTTGCACTTCAAGGATCTGGAGGCGCTGGACGACGTCATTGAAGCAATTATCCCCGACGACTGGCTGCGGGCGGAATTCATGAAGCAGCTGTCCGACGAGGACAGGGAGAAGATTGAATCCCTGGGCGGGCTGGAAAAGCTGATCGAGGAGTTCAAGAAACGCCTGGAGGAGCAGAAGGAACGCCACCAGGGCGGCAGCAAGTGGATCGGTACCGGCGGCACCTCGCCCTTCGGCCAGCAGGGCTACCATCCGGAGGGCATCCGCGTGGGCCCCAATGGCGGCAACCGCAAGGCGGTGAAGGTCTGGGACAAGCGCGAATTCCGCAACCTCGACGACAGCGTGGAGCTGGGTACCCGCAACATCAAGGTGGCCCTGCGGCGGCTGCGCAAGTTCGCCCGCACCGGCGCCGCCGACGAGCTGGACCTGGACGACACCATCCGTTCCACTGCCCGCAACGCCGGGCTGCTGGACATCAAGATGGTACCGGAGCGGCACAATGCAGTGAAGGTGCTGCTGTTTTTCGATGTCGGCGGCTCGATGGACCCGCACGTGCGGGTGTGCGAGGAGCTGTTCTCGGCGGCACGCACCGAATTCAAGCACATGGAGTATTTCTACTTCCACAACTTCATCTACGAGAGCGTGTGGCGCAACAATGTCCGCCGGCACAATGAGCGCTTGCCGCTGCTGGACGTGATGCACAAGTACAGCCACGACTACAAGGTGATCTTCGTCGGCGACGCCGCCATGTCGCCCTACGAGATCGCCCAGCCCGGCGGTTCGGTGGAGCACTGGAACGAGGAGGCGGGCGAGGTATGGATGCGGCGCCTGAAGCAGACCTACGAGAAAGTCATCTGGATCAACCCGGTGCCGCAGGAGGAGTGGGAGTATACCCAGTCCACCGCCATGACCCACAAGCTGCTGGAGGGTCACATGTACCCGCTGACCCTGCGCGGCCTCGAAGAGGCCATGGGCTATCTGTCGAAGTAGCCGGCGGGCGCGCAGACCCGCTAGCTGACCAGGGCGCCGGCGAAGGCGATCAAACTGGCGGTCACCGCCACGTTGAGTGATTCCACCCCGTTGCGCATGGGAATCGCCAGGGCCACGTCCGCCAGCGCGTCGGTGGTGGCGGAAACGCCCTCGGTTTCATTGCCCAGCACATAGACACAGTGCCCCCCGGGCCGGTAGCTGAACAGGCTCTCGCTGGCGTCAGCGCGCAGGCTGCAAACACGGATGCCGGCGGCCTTGCAGGCCCGCAGCGCCCCGGGCAGCTCCTCGCAGGCCAGCAGTGGCGCCCGATAGACGGTGCCGGCACTGGCCTTGATCACCAGCGGCCCCAGGGCCGCGTTGCCGCGTTTCGCCAGCACAATGCCGTCGATCTGTCCGGCGGCGGCGGAGCGGATGATCATGCCCAGGTTTTGCGGGTTGGTGATGCCGTCCAGCGCCAGCAGGCGCTGTGGTGACGCCGGCAGCTTTGCCAGGTAATCCTCCAGACGCTGGAAGGCGGGGCAGAGTATGTCCGCCGCCACGCCCTGGTCCTGGCGTCCGTTACGGGAAATGCGCGCCAGTTCGGCGCGGCCGTGGTAGCGCGGCTCGACGCCGCGGCGCTGGGCCGCCCGCAGGATCTCGGCCATCACGCCGCCGTCGCGATTGCTGTCGGCGATGTGCAGCGCGTGCAAGGTCAGGGCGGGGTCCAGCAGTGCTTCCAGCACGGGCTTGCGCCCGTAGACCGTCAGTACACGGTCAAAGAACGCCTTGCGCGCTGTGTAGTCGCCAGGGTCGTTCAAGGATTCAGACGCTGTGTTCGTGGCCGCTGGCGAGCCGGGTGACCTTGTCCGCGGACTGTTTCATACGGCCGGCAATATCTTCGATCTGGGCGCCGGTGATGGGCCCGGCAATGGAGCCGGCGACAAAGCACATTACCGGCACCTGCCGGTAGACGAACACCGGCACGGCGATCGTGCTGACCTCGTAGCGGGCCTTGGGCTCGATCCGGTCCAGGTGGTAGTGCTCCAGGCAGGCATCCTGCTGGTATTTGTTGGTGGCTTCCTCCAGCTCTTCAAGGCTCCAGGACTGGTGAATGCGGGTCAGCTCCCGGGTCAGCTCCTCCTCGGCCCTGGTCTTCAGCGTGACCTCGAAGCCGCGGGCGCGGATGGCGATTACCGAGACCCGCAGCTTCTGGTCCAGGCGCTCATTGTAGCCGCCGCGGGATTCATGGGCCCGGGTCAGCCAGGCCTCCAGCTGCTTGGCGGGTGAAAAGGCGGTAAAACAGGCGGCGATCGGCGCCGTGTTGGGCAGGCGCAGGCCGAGCTGGAATGAGTCCATCAGCGGGGTGGCGTTGCCATACAGGGCCAGCAATACCTGATGCAGTTTGGAGCGGGCAGTAACCGCGAAGCCCATGCTGAGGTCGCTGTTCAGGCTCTCCAGCTCCGGACGGGCGTATTCCAGTACCGGAAACTGTGCAAAGGCGGCGTTGCCAGCGGCTATAATGGACGGTCCCAGCCGGTAGGCCTTGGTTTTCGGGTGCTGGACCAGGAAGCCATAGTTGGACATGGTGGTGAGAATGGCGTGGCAGGTGGCCTTGTTCAGGTTCAGGCGCCGGGTCATCTCGGTCAGGCCAAAGGCCTGCTGCGGGTTGGCCATCAGCAGGTCGAGTATGGCCAGGGCGCGAGCGGTCGGTTGGGAAAACAGTGCCACGTCAGGTACTCCAGGCTTTGCTATTATGCGGTTCAGAATACTGTACCGCTTGATCATAACCTCCGGTCGGTGACGACCGCAATCCATAGGACCCGCCGTAATCACACGCGACGGGCATTAAACAACAGGGAGCGCGTCGGTGCCAGAGCTTTGTCAGGACCAGCCTATCTTGTACGGGACCAGTGCCTGCCATCTGTGCGATGAAGCCGAGGCCCTGCTGCTGCAGGCGGCCCAGGACGGTCTGGGCGGGGATTTCATCAAGGTGGATATCAGCGATTCGGAGGACCTGTTTGCGCGCTATGGCCTGCGTATACCGGTGCTCAAGCGTCGCGACGGGGCGGAACTGGGATGGCCCTTCGGCGCCGCCGAGCTGGCAGCCTTCCTGAACGGCCAAAAGTAGCGGGCCGCGCAGGTCGGGCCACCCGGGCAGGGCCGCCCGGGCAGGGGTGGCCTGTCAGTCCCGGCCGCCGCTGCTCAGTCCTTGTTCCTGGCGGACCCGACCCGCACGGCCAGCACATCACAGGTGGCGCCGTGCAGGACGCCATTGGCGGTGGAGCCCATCAGCAGGGCCAGGCCGTAGCGGCCATGGCTGCCGACCACAATGAGGTCGGCGCCGATCTCCTCGGCCTTGCTGTGGATTTCCACTTCCGGCCGGCCGAGCACAATGTGCTGGCGCTCCGGGGCAATGTCGTACTTCTCGCCAAAACGCGCCAGTTGCTGCGCAGCCTGCTGGTGGATCTCGTCCTGGATACCGGAGAAGTCCATGGGAATATCGCCGCCATAGGCAAAGCTCAGGGGCTCGATCACGTGAATCAGATGCAGCTCGGCGCCAGTGCCAGCCACCAGCCCCCTCGCGCGCTCCGCCACCGGAGAGGAATCCTCACTCAGGTCGACGGCAATAATCAGCTTTTTGTAATTGGACATTAACAAACCCCCACAGCGTGCCAGAGAAATCAGGCCCTGTTATAGCATACAATGCCGCCAAGGCAACGCCTGCCGCGGCAACCGCTGCCCACTTTACCCGCATCTTTGACCTGAGTCAGGCCCCCTTTGCTGAATTACCTGTTGATCGCCTTTATCGTTGTTGTCGCACTGGCGCCGCTGACCCACTTCTTGCCGAGCAAACGCCAGCGGCGACAGGCTGCCATGCGCGAGGCGGCGGCCGTCGGCGGGCTGTTCGTCGAATTCCGTTCCCTGCCGGGCGCGGCGGCGGGGAGGGTGCCCCAGGCGCAACAGGATGTCATCTACTACGGGTGCCGACTGGCACCCTCGAAAGGTCGCGGCAGCCGTCGCGGCGCCTGGCTTCAGCGCGACGGCGAATGGCGGTCAGTGGGGGCCGGAGCCCGTGCGCCGATACCGGAACCGTTGCTCGCCTGTAGCGCAGATATTCTCGCGGCCAGCATCGATGAGGGCAGCTGCGGGGTGTACTGGCAAGAACAGGGCGATACAGCTACCGTAGGGGAGATTCGCACGATTCTGCTGGCCTGGGCGGAACAGATTCCTTGACCCGGGCGGGCTTGACCCTTATATATGCCACCTTTTCGGTCCGATGGCGATCCGCCAGCAGCGACTTTTGCAGGAGATTATGGGTAAATCACTGGTTATCGTAGAATCGCCCGCCAAGGCGAAAACCATCAACAAGTACCTGGGCCCGGATTTCATCGTCAAGTCCAGCGTCGGCCATATCCGCGACCTGCCCACCGCCGGCAGCGCCGAACCGGTTGACCCCAAGGAACGTGCCGCCCAGGCCGCCATCACCCGCAAGCTTTCCCCGGAAGAAAAGGTCGAGCACCGCAAGAAGAAGTCCCGCGAGCAACTGGTGCGGCGCATGGGAATCGACCCGGAGCACGGCTGGAAGGCCTCCTACCAGATCCTTCCCGGCAAGGAAAAGGTGGTGGCTGAACTGCGCAAGCTGGCGGCCAGCAGCGATGCCATCTACCTCGCGACCGACCTTGACCGCGAAGGAGAGGCCATCGCCTGGCACCTGCGCGAAGCGATCGGCGGCGACGACTCCCGCTACCAGCGGGTGGTGTTCAACGAAATTACCAAAAAAGCCATTGGTGAAGCCTTTGAGCATCCCTCCCATCTCGACCAGAACCGGGTCAACGCCCAGCAGGCCCGGCGCTTTCTCGACCGGGTGGTGGGCTACATGGTGTCGCCGCTGCTGTGGGCCAAGGTGGCCCGGGGCCTGTCCGCGGGGCGCGTGCAGTCGGTGGCAGTGCGCCTGATCGTGGAGCGGGAACGGGAAATCCGCGCCTTCATCCCAGAGGAATACTGGGAAGTCCACGCCGACCTGCTGCCGAAGGGCGAAGACAGTGTCCGCTTTCAGGTCCGCAAGCACCGCGGCGAAACCTTTCGCCCGGATAACGAGGCAGACACCCGCGCAGCCACCGCGGAGCTGGAGCAGCTGCCCTACGTGGTCAGCCAGCGCGAGGACAAGCCGACCCGCTCAAAGGCGCCGGCGCCGTTCATCACCTCTACCCTGCAGCAGGCCGCCAGTACCCGCCTCGGATTCACGGTGAAAAAGACCATGATGATGGCGCAGCGCCTGTACGAGGCCGGCTACATCACCTACATGCGTACCGATTCCACCAACCTCAGCAGCGAGGCCGTCAACGCCTGCCGCGAGTATATTGGCGCCAACTTTCCGCCCCGCTACCTGCCGGAGAATCCCAATCGCTACAGCAGCAAGGATGGCGCCCAGGAGGCCCACGAGGCGATCCGTCCCTCCGATGTGAATGTGCTGCAGTCGGGCCTGCAGGGCATGGAGCGCGACGCCGAGCGACTCTATGAAATGATCTGGCGCCAGTTCGTGGCCTGCCAGATGACACCCGCGGAATATACCGCCACCACCATAACGGTGACAGCCGGCGACTACGAGCTGACGGCCAAGGGCCGGATCATCCGTTTCGACGGCTACACGCGGGTGCAGGGCGCGGGCGGCCGCAAGGGTGAGGACGAGGTGCTGCCGGACATCCAGCAGGGCGACAGTCTCACCCTGGAGACCCTGGAGCCGACCCAGCACTTCACCAAACCGGCGCCGCGCTACGGCGAGGCCAGCCTGGTGCGCGAACTGGAAAAGCGCGGCATCGGTCGCCCCTCGACTTACGCCTCGATCATCTCCACCATTCAGGACCGCGGCTATGTGCGCCTGGAAAACAAGCGCTTCTACGCCGAGAAAATGGGTGACATTGTCACCGAGCGCCTGCAGAACAGTTTCAGGGAGCTGCTTGACTACGGTTTTACCGCGAACATGGAGGAGCGCCTGGATGAAGTCGCCCAGGGCGGGCTGGACTGGCGCGAACTGCTGGACCGCTTTTATGCCGACTTCCGCCAGCTGCTGGACAAGGCCGAGGAACCGGAACCGGCCGGTATGCAACCCAACGAACCCACGCCCACGGACATTCCCTGCGGCCAGTGCGGGCGGCCGATGCAGATCCGCACCGCCAGTACCGGGGTCTTCCTGGGCTGCTCCGGCTACGCACTGCCGCCCAAGGAGCGCTGCAAGAACACCATCAACCTGACCCCGGGTGATGAAGCCATCCGCGAGGACGCCGACGATGAAGCGGAGTCGCGGCTGCTGCGCAGCAAGCACCGCTGCAAGCTCTGCAACGCCGCCATGGACAGCTATTTGATTGACGAGCAGCGCAAGCTGCATGTCTGCGGCAACAACCCGGACTGCCCCGGCTTCGAGGTGGAGCAGGGCAAGTTCAAGATCAAGGGCTACGACGGCCCGGTGCTGGAATGCGACAAGTGCGGCGCCGAGATGCAGCTCAAGACCGGCCGCTTTGGCAAGTATTTCGGTTGTACCTCCGACAGCTGCAAGAATACCCGCAAGCTCCTGCGCAGCGGCGAGGCTGCCCCGCCGAAAATGGATCCGGTGCCGATGCCGGAACTGGTCTGTGAAAAAGTCGAGGATCACTATGTGTTGCGCGACGGCGCAGCCGGCCTGTTCCTCGCTGCCAGCCAGTTTCCCCGCAATCGCGAGACCCGGGCACCTTTCGTCGATGAATTGCTGCCGCACAAGAGCGAGATCGACCCCAAGTACACCTTCCTGTTCAGTGCCCCGGTCACCGACCCGGACGGCAATCGCAGCCAGATTCGCTACAGTCGCAAAGCGGGCGAGCAATTCGTGATGACCGAGCAGGACGGGAAACCCACCGGCTGGCGCGCGGTTTACCGGGGCGGCGCCTGGCAGGTGGAAGAGGGCAGCAAATCCAGCGCGCCCGCGGCGAAAAAAGCTGCCGCGCGCAAGAAAAAGCCCGCCCCCAAACGCAAGGCGGCGCGCAAGAAGTCATGAGTTCACTGCGTGGACAGGCCAACCACGGGCTCTACCTGGCCAGCTTGCTGCTGGGGGCCTGGCGCCGGGATCTCGCTGCCGAGGATATCCCCGCCAGCGTCCTCGCCCAGGCCTACGGGCCGGCGGTACGCGGTCACCTGCTGGATGCCTACGGCTGGTTTTTGCTGGACCTGCAGAAGCCGGCACAGCTGCCAGCCACACCGCCCCACAGCGTCCCTGCACTGCCACCGGTTGCTCCGGGCAAGGCGGTGCCGGTGGAAATTACGGAATTCGCCCGTCTGGAACAGCGGGGCTGGCTGGCTGAACTGGTGCAGGAACCGGGCGCAGAGCAGCCCCGCCGCAGCGCGGCCAGCCTGGCGGCGCCTGCCGCCAACCTGCCGGACCCGGACCACCTGCAGGCCCTGGCACAGCGCCTCGACGACGCGTTCGCCCGGGTGGGGGATTTTCTCGACGAGTGCTAGGGCCGGAGGCTGCGCTCGCAACCCGTGGTTCGTCAGGCGCCCCGGCGCAGCACGCCGACGCTCAAACCCTCAATGGCAAAGTCCTGCTCACGCAAATCCACGCGTATCGGCTCATAATCCGCATTTTCCGGCAGCAGCTCGACAATGTGCTTGCTGGAGCCGCGCCGCAGTCGCTTCACCGTGACTTCGTCTTCGATACGCGCCACCACTATGTCATTGTTGCGCGCCACCGCAGTGCGGTGCACCGCCAGCAGGTCGCCGTCGAGAATGCCGACATCCTGCATGCTGTCGCCGTGGACCCGAAGAAAATAGTCCGCCGCGGGCTTGAAGAAGTCCGGCGCCAGGGCGCAGTAGTCCTCGATGTGCTCCGCCGCCAGCAGCGGACTGCCGGCAGCGACCCGGCCGATAATGGGAATGCCCGGGTTGTCCGGCAGGCGGATGCCGCGGGAGGCACCGGCAATGATTTCGATGGCGCCCTTGCGGGCCAGGGCTTTCAGGTGCTCTTCCGCGGCATTCGCGGACTTGAATCCCAGTTCTTTGGCAATGTCCGCCCGGGTCGGAGGGTAACCGGTCTGGTCGATATGCTGGCGAATAATATCCAGCACCTGCTGTTGACGCTGCGTAAGCTTTTCCATAACCAGTCCATCTGTGTATTTATACAGTGACTGGGATTATATACAGTAAAACACGGCAACCACAAGGGAGCGTCGGCGGATCCTGTCAGTAGTCTTCGACTCCGTACATGGTATCGGGCTCAATCATGCTCACCGGATTGTTCCAGTCCTCCGGATGGAAGGGCAGATCGGGATCGAGACCGTCATCGTCGTCAAGTTCGAACGGCGAGCGCCAGTCCTCGGGCGCAGCGACCCGTTCCAACGGCATCAACCGCCACATGTCCAGATCGTATTCGGCGACCTCGCCATCCAGGTACTGGGTTTCAATGGTCAGACTGGCCTCGTCCCAGGCGACGACTTCAAACAGGGTGCTCGTCTCCAGGTCCTTGTACCAGCCACCAACTACGGGGCTCAACATTTTCATTTCCCCTCTCCCTCGCTACACTCTGGCCCCAACATAACACGCCAGCCGAGACTGTCCATTATCTGTTAACGATCTAAGAAAGCCGCTGGAAATAGCGGTTTATTGAGCTTCGAGGGTTTTCTGCGCCAGATCAGTTGCTTGCGCCGCACTTGTAAAGTTAGCCTGATGTTCGCTGACGGCTGTTATACTTGAACCGTAAAGAACAACCGTTCCCGAAATAAGAAAATTGTCTAAAAACAACTGGCTTGGAGGCGCAGCCATGAGCACCATCGGTATTATCGGCGGTACCGGTATCGAGCGGCTGCAGGGACTCAGCGTCGTCCGTGAGCACGCTGCCGAGACGCCATTCGGCGCCCCCTCGGGCCCGGTACAGGAGGGTCTGCTGGGAGGGCAGTCCCTGTACTTTCTGCATCGTCACGGCGGCTCCCGGTCGATTCCTCCGCACCACATCAACTATCGCGCCAATATCAGTCTCCTGCACACGCTCGGCGTGAGCCGGGTGGTGGCGATCAACGCCGTGGGCGGCATCAGCCCGGACATGCAGCCCGGGCGGCTGGTGATCCCGGACCAGCTGATCGACTATACCTGGGGCCGGGAGCACAGCTTCGACGACGGCAGCAGTGGCAGCCTGCAGCACATCGATTTCACCGAGCCCTACGACCGCGAGTTGCGTCTGGCCCTGGTGGAGGCGGCGGAACGGGCGGGCATTGCCCATGAGCCCTGCGGTGTCCATGGCGTGACCCAGGGGCCGCGGCTGGAAACCGCCGCCGAGGTGCGGCGCCTGGCCAGAGACGGTTGTGACGTGGTGGGGATGACCGGAATGCCCGAGGCCGCCCTGGCTCGGGAGTTGGGCATGGCCTACGCCTGTGTCTGCATGGTGGTGAACCCCGCCGCCGGTCTCGGCGACCTGCCGCTGACGCTGGACATGATGCGGCAGATCCTGGAGCGGGAAGCGGGTGTAGTCAGAACCCTGTTGCAGACGCTGCTGTCGAATCTGTCCGCTCCAGCAGCGGAAGGATAGCCTCGTCGTAGTCCGCTTCCTGCAGTGCCTCGGCACTCAACGGAGTGATCTTGATCACCAGTCCCAGTAAGGGATGGTCGATGTAGTGCACCTCGTTGGAGCGCATGCGCCGCTGCTGCTGCAGCAGCACCGCGTGGCGCCAGGGATAGGCCGGCGGTGGCTCCACCCCTGTGGGCTCCCCGGCCTGGTCCCAGGCCGGGTCATAGGCAGCGCCAAAGTCGAGAACTTCCTCCAGCTCGGGTTGCAGCAACGGTGCCTCCACCAGCTCCAGTGACGCTGGCCCCAGAGGCGGTGCCGGCATGCGCCAGGTGCCCGGCAGGTAGCTGCCGTCCGTGTTCAGCCAGAGATTGGTTTCCAGGTGCAGGAAGCGGGACAGATACAGGGTGATGGTGCCCTGCAGGAGCGGGTAGCTGGCGCTGTCACCGGACTGGTCCAGCAGCAGTGGCAGGGCGCTGCGCTGCGCGGCTACCGGTTGCCACCAGACTTCGTGAAACAGGATGCGATAGGGGCCGTTGCGCTCCATGTACGCGGCCTTGCCACGGAATTCGCGGGCGCTGGCCGGCAGTTGTACAAATGGCGTCGGCAGGCGCGGCGGCTCTTCCTCCAGTGCCACAGCAGTCTCTTGCTCGCCGCCATCTGCGGCTGCGGTTGGGGGAGCTTCCGGCGCTGCAGTGGCATCCACCTCCACAGCATCCGCCTGGCCTGGGGCTTCGGCGGGCGCTGTCTCGCTGCTCTCGGGCTCCAGCGGCAATCCCGCGGGCTGCCATTGCGGCGCCAGGTATATGCGCTGCAACCCGCGCCCATCGACCTCGCTGTCCTCGGCGCGTTCGCTGGCATCCATGTTGGCCTGCAGGCGCTGCGGGTCGATCAGGAATCGCAGTTGCCCGGGGTAGGCCAGTGCCGGCAGCGGCTCCCAGCGCTCGGCGCGCTGGGCCTCAGGGGCGGTGTGCGCGACCACCAGCAGCTCCACCTGATACCAGCGCTCATCCTCCTGGGCGTGCAGGGGCAGCAGGGGCAGGGCCGCCAGAACGGCAGTGAGCAGGGAGCGGGCGGGGACTCGGGTCATCAGGCGGCATCTTCCGTGGCATCGGCGGCAAATTTGTCCAGCAACTGATCGGCAAACTGCTGGCGCTGTTCGGGCTCCTCCAGGCTCTGCTTGAAGCGCAGGCGCATGGATCCCGCGAGCTGGTAGCCTCTGGGATCGGTTTGCACCAGCTTCACCAGGCTCAGCGGGTTGACTCGCGTGGTCTCGCGAAAGTCGATGTTACCACCGGCGGGGCCAACCTCAATGCCGGCGATGCCCAGGGCGTCGGCGCGGATGCGCAGGCGCGCCACCTGCACCAGGTTCTTCACCTGCTGCGGCAGCAGGCCGAAGCGGTCGATCATTTCCACCTGGATCGCGCGCAGGGCGGCTTCATCGGCCGCCGCGGCGATGCGCTTGTAGAGAATCAGCCGGGTGTTGATATCGGGCAGGTAATCCTCGGGAATCAGCGCCGGCTGGTGCAGGTTGACCTCGGTACCGCTGTCCAGGGGCGCATCCGCGTCGGGAATCTCGCCCCGGCGCAGGGCCGCCACCGCGCGCTCCAGCATGCGCATATAGAGGGCGAAGCCCACGCTCTGGATCTGCCCGCTCTGCTCGTCCCCCAGCAGTTCCCCGGCGCCGCGGATTTCCAGGTCGTGGGTGGCGAGCAGATAGCCGGCCCCGAGGTCACCGGCAGCCTCGATTGCCTCCAGCCGCTTCTCCGCATCCGGCGTAATCGCCGAGCGGGGAGGGCACAGCAGGTAGGCGTAGGCCTGGTGGTGGGAGCGGCCGACACGGCCGCGGAGCTGATGCAGCTGCGCGAGGCCGAACTTGTCCGCACGCTCAATGATGATGGTATTGGCGTTGGGGATGTCGATGCCGGTTTCAATAATCGTGGTACATAGCAGGATGTGGTGACGCTGGTGATAGAACGAGGACATCACCTGCTCCAGCTGGGTCTCCCGCATCTGGCCGTGGGCCACGGCAATCGACAGGTCCGGCAGCAGTTCGCGCAGCTTGCGCGCGGTTTCCTCAATGGTTCGGACCTCGTTGTGCAGGTAGTACACCTGGCCGCCGCGCAGGGTCTCCCGCAGCACGGCCTCGCGGATCAGGGCGATATTGTGTTCGCGCACGAAGGTCTTGATCGACAGCCGCCGCGCCGGCGGGGTGGCGATGACGGAAAGATCGCGCATGCCCCCCAGGGCCATGTTCAGGGTGCGGGGAATGGGGGTCGCGGTAAGGGTGAGAATATCCACCTCCGCGCGCAGGGCCTTGATCGCTTCCTTCTGCTTGACCCCGAAGCGGTGCTCCTCGTCGATGATCAGCAGGCCCAGGTCCTTGAAGCGGAAGTCCCTGGACAACAGTTTGTGCGTCCCCACGAGAATGTCGATCTCGCCGCTGGCGACCCGGGCAGTGAGCGCCTCCAGCTCCTTCGCGGACTTGAATCGGGAGACCACCTCCACGGTCAGCGGCCAGCCGGCAAAGCGGTCGGCGAAGGAATTGTGATGCTGGCGTGCGAGCAGGGTAGTGGGCACCAGCACTGCCACCTGCTTGCCGTTGCGCGCGGCGATAAAGGCGGCGCGCATCGCCACCTCGGTCTTGCCGAAGCCGACGTCGCCACAGACCAGCCGGTCCATGACCCGGGGGCTGGTCATGTCGGCGATGACCGCCTCGATGGCGGCGGCCTGGTCGGCGGTTTCCTCGAAGGGGAAACTGGCGGCAAACTGCTCGTATTCCATCGTCGGCAGTTCAAAGGCGAAGCCCTCGCGGGCCTCGCGCCTGGCGTAGACCTCCAGCAACTGGGCGGCGACGTCACTGGCCCGCTCTGTCGCCTTGCGGCGCGCCTTTTCCCATTGGTCGGAGCCGAGTTTGTGCAGCGGTGCGAGTTCCGGGTCGCTGCCGGCGTAGCGACTGACGAGGTGCAGGGAAGCTACCGGCACGTAGAGCTTGCTGCCGGCGGCGTATTCCAGCGCCAGGAATTCGCTGTCGGCACCGTCCACTTGCAGCGTCTGCAGCCCCAGGTAGCGGCCAACCCCGTGCTCCAGGTGCACCACCGGTACGCCCTCGCGCAATTCGTTGATGTCGCGAAATACGTTTTCGGCGCTGGTCTCATCGGCCTTGCCGCGGCGCCGGCGCTGGGCGACCCGGTTGCCGAACAGCTGCGATTCGCAGACCAGGGCCGGGGCCTCAGGCCCGAAATACATGCCGCGGTCGATGGGCGCAGTGGTAATGGCGAAGTCCAGGCCCGACACCAGGAAATCGGCCCAGTTGGCCACCTCCGGCGGTGCGAGCTGGTGCGCCGCCAGCGTCTCCAGCAGTACCTCGCGGCGGCCGGCGGATTCGGCGCAGAGCAGTACCGCCCCCCGGTGGCGGCCGAGAAACTGCTGCAGGCGATCGGCGGGAGTCTGCCGGGAGCCTTCCGGCGCCAGGTCCGGCAGGGGTTGCGAGGGGCTGGCCACATGCACCGGGGCATCCGGGTTGCGGCGCAGTTCCAGCACCGGGCAGGCGCCCAACAGCTGGTACAGCTCCTCCACCGGGGTAAAGCAGCGCGCAGGCGGCAGCAGGGGCCGGCGCGGGTCTATCCCGTACTCGCTGTAGCGATGGCTGGCATCTTCCCAGAAGCGCTGTGCGGCCTGGTAGTGGTCACCGATGGCAATCACCGGCGTGCCCTTGGGGAGGTAGTCAAACAGGGTGGCGCAGTGATCGAAAAACAGTGGCAGGTAGTATTCGCAGCCGCCCGGGGAGCGGCCGGCGCTGACCTCGTGGTAGACCGGGCAGGCATCGTGGTCGACGATATCAAAGGCCTCGTACCAGTTCATCCGGAAGCGGTCGATGGCGGCCGGATTGAGAGGGTATTCCCGCGCCGGGAGCAGGTTGATGGCCGCGACTTTCTCTATGGTGCGCTGGGTTTCAGGGCTGAAGGTGCGCAGGCTGTCGACCTCATCGTCGAGCAGATCGACCCGGAACGGCAGTTCGCTGCCCATGGGAAAGATGTCCAGCAGGGAACCGCGCAGGGCAAACTCGCCGTGCTCGTAGACGGTATCGACGTTGTGGTAGCCGTTGCGCTCGAGGTTGCGCCGGAAACTGTCCCGGTCCAGGGTCTGGCCCGGCTCCAGCACCAGGCTGGAGCCGGCGATGTAGGAGGAGGGCGCCAGCCGGTGCATCAGCGTTGGCACCGGTACAATCAGGATACCCGTCGCCAGGCTGGGCAGACGGTAGAGGGTCTGCAGACGCTCGGAGACGATATCCTGGTGGGGCGAGAAATTGTCGTAGGGCAGCGTCTCCCAGTCCGGAAAGGCGAGAATGTCGATGTCTGTATCGAGGAAGAAGGGCAGCTCCCGCTCCAGCGCCAGCGCGGAACTGGTGTCCGCGGTCACCACCAGCAGCAGTTCCCCGGGCCGGGCCAGTTCGGCGATACAGCGCGCCTCGGCGCAACCGTGGAAAGGCCCCATCGCGGTGCGACTGCCCGGTTTGGCGGGCCAGGGGGTGCTTGCAAGCAGGGGTTTGAACATGAGTGACCAGCGGTTGGCAAAAAAACAGGGGCCTATTGTAGTGCGCGCAGTGAAAAGTACCACTGCGCCTTGCTCTCGGCAGGACGGAACGGGATAATACGCGCCCGTTGGAACCCCGGATTCCCCCCCGCAGACAGGTGACAGACGAGTGAACGAACGCAAGCGAGAGCGCCCCGACGACTATTTCAAGGACTGGAAGGAGCGCGAAGCGCTGGCGGAGGGCATGATTCCGCTGGTGGGTGAACTCTCCCGCCGCAAGAACGTCAAGTGTTACATTTACGGCAAGCCACTGGTCAACCAGGCCGTGACCCAGATCATGAAGGATCACCGCTATGTGCGCCAGGTGGAGGAAAACGAGCTGTCCGAGTTCGAAACCTTCCCGGTGGTCAAGGCCCTTTCGGAACTGAATCTCGGCCCCGCCCACATCGATATCGGCCGCCTCGCGGTCGCCTATTACGACAAGGGCGATGGCGCCGGCATGAGCGTTGAAGAATACGTCCGCCAGCAGGTGGCGGACCTGATTGGCGCCGACACCAAGCCCGTGGCCGGTCCCGTGGACGTGGTCCTCTACGGCTTCGGCCGTATCGGCCGCCTCATGGCCAGAATCCTTATCGACAAGACCGATGGTGGCGATTCCCTGCGCCTGCGCGCGGTTGTGGTGCGCAAGGGCAAGGCCCCCGACGACCTGGTCAAGCGCGCCAGCCTGCTGCGCCGCGATTCCGTGCACGGCGCCTTCGATGGCACCATACGGGTCGACGAGGAGCGCCAGTCGTTTGTCGCCAACGGCAACGAAGTCAAGGTGATCTACGCCGACTCGCCCGACAGCATCGACTACACCGCCTACGGCATCAACAATGCCATCATCATCGACAACACCGGTGTATGGCGCGACCAGGCGGGCCTCTCCCTGCACTTGAAATCCAAAGGTGTCAGCAAGGTCATCCTGACTGCGCCGGGCAAGGGCGAGATGAAAAACGTGGTGGCCGGTATCAACCACGGGGCGATTGACGACAGCGACCAGATCGTGTCCGCCGCCTCCTGCACCACCAACGCGATCGTGCCGCCGCTGAAAGCCATGGACGACCGCTTCGGTATCATCAGCGGCCATGTGGAGACAGTACACGCCTACACCAATGACCAGAACCTCACCGACAACTATCACAAGGCCGACCGCCGCGGCCGCAGCGCGCCCCTGAACATGGTGATCACCGAGACCGGTGCCGCCAAGGCAGTGGCCAAGGTCCTGCCGCAGCTCGAGGGCAAGCTCACCGGCAACGCGATCCGGGTGCCGATCCCCAACGTCTCCATGGCGATTCTCAACTTGACCCTGGGCAAGGCGACCACCAGGGATGAGGTCAACGAGTACATGCGCCACATGGCATTGCACTCGGAAATGCGCAAGCAGATCGACTACTCCAATTCGCCGGAGGTGGTATCCAGCGATTTCGTCGGCTCCCGTCACGCCTGCATCTACGATGCCCAGGCCACCATTGTCAACGGCACGCAGGCCGTGCTCTACCTGTGGTACGACAACGAGTTTGGTTACAGCTGCCAGGTGTACCGGATCCTGGAGCAGATGGCGGGCATCAATTACGCCCGTTATCCGAAAAAGACACAAGCGTAATGGCGGCGCTGTAAAAGTTGTTCAAAATCAACCGGCTGCTGCCGCCCTTTGTGGCCTTTGGGCGGCGGCTTCGGCTATAATGCGCGCCGCTCTGCATCGCGGTTGCGGCCGCTACATCCTTACTTTGAACCTGTAGGCAGATCGTATGATCAAGATCAAGCGGGGCATGGACATCCCCATCCAGGGCGCTCCGAAGCAAGCCATTGAAGACGCCACCGCGGCCCGCGCGGTAGCTTTGCTGGGGCCTGACTACGTGGGCATGAAGCCGACCATGGAAGTCGCCGAGGGCGACCGGGTCAAGGCCGGCCAGCTGCTATTCACCGACAAGAAAACCGATGGTGTGCGCTACACTGCCCCCGCGGGCGGCGTGGTCGCGGCCATCAACCGCGGTGCCCGCCGGGTCCTGCAGTCGGTAGTGATCGAGGTCGAGGGCGACGCCTCCGAAAGCTTCCCCTCCTGGAGCGCGGAGGAGGCGCGGGCACTGGAGTCCCAGACCATTCGCGACCATCTCAACCTCACTGGCCAGTGGACCGCACTGCGCACGCGCCCCTTCAGCCGCGTGCCGGCGCTGGATGCGGAGGCTGCGGCCATCTTCATCACCGCCATCGACACCCATCCGCTGGCCGCGGACCCCGCGATTATTATTGCCGAGGAACCCGAGGCCTTCGCCCTCGGCCAGGATCTGCTGGCTCGTCTCACCGCAGGCAAGGTCTATTTGTGCGCGGTGCCGGGCGCGAACTTGCCGCAGGGACAGGCAAAGAATATTGAGCTGGCCGAATTTTCCGGCCCTCACCCCGCGGGCCTCGCCGGCACTCACATCCACTTTCTGCTCGGCGGCGTCAGCTCCAGCAAGGTGGTGTGGACCATCGGCTACCAGGAGGTAATCGCCTTTGGCCGCCTGTTCCTGGACGGCCAGATCCACACCACCCGGGTGATCGCCCTGGCCGGCCCACAGGTGGAGAACCCGCGCCTGCTGCGCACCCGCCTCGGCGCAGACCTGCAGGCGCTCTGCGCCGGGGAGTTGAAGGAGGGTGACAACCGGGTGATTTCCGGCTCCGTTCTCGGCGGGCGCCGCGTACAGGCACCGACCGCCTACCTCGGTCGCTTTCACAACCAGGTCACCGCGCTGCGCGAAGGCCGCGACCGGGCCTTCATGGGCTGGCTGTCCCCGGGCACGGAAAAGCACTCCAGTCTCGGCATTTACCTGAGCAGCCTGTTCGGCCTCAAGCCGCTGGCGATGACGACCAACACCAACGGCAGCCAGCGCGCCATGGTGCCGGTGGGCACCTATGAAACCGTGGTGCCCCAGGATTACCTGCCCACCCACCTGTTGCGGGCGCTGATCGTCGGCGACACCGAAACCGCCCAATCCCTGGGCTGTCTCGACCTCGACGAGGAAGACCTGGCGCTGTGCACCTATGTCTGCCCCGGCAAGTACGAGTACGGTCCCATTTTGCGGGACAACCTGACACGCATTGAGAAGGAGGGTTAGACCGTGGGACTGCGCAAGATCCTTGACGGTGTCGAGCACCATTTCGAAGAGGGTGGCCGCTACAAGAAGTGGTATCCGCTCTACGAGGCGGTGGACACCATTTTTTACTCTCCCGCTTCGGTAACCCGCAGCACCGCCCACGTACGCGACGGCATCGACCTCAAGCGCATCATGATCACGGTGTGGTTCGCGGCCTTCCCGGCGATGTTCTACGGCATGTACAACCTGGGCTTCCAGGCCAACGACATCCTCGCCGCCAGCGGTGGCCAGGTCGAGGGCTGGCGCGGCAGCCTGATTGCCACCTTCGGCGGCTACGACCCGACCAGCCTGTGGGACTGCCTCTTCTTCGGTGCCCTGTATTTCCTGCCCATCTATTTCGTTACGTTCGTGGTGGGCGGCTTCTGGGAAGTGCTGTTCGCGATGAAGCGCGGCCACGAAGTCAACGAGGGCTTCTTCGTCACCTCGATCCTGTTTGCCCTGATCTGCCCTCCGGACGTGCCCCTGTGGCAGGTCGCGCTGGGCATCAGCTTTGGCGTGGTGATCGGCAAGGAAGTGTTCGGTGGCACCGGCAAGAACTTCCTCAATCCGGCACTGACCGGTCGCGCGTTCCTCTACTTCGCCTACCCGGCGCAGATGTCAGGGGATGCCGTGTGGACGGCGGTGGACGGCTACACCGGCGCGACCCCGCTGTCGGTGGTGGCTTCCGATGGCATGGCGGCCCTGCAGCAGCAGATCACCTGGATGGAGGCCTTCGTCGGCTCCATTCCCGGTTCCATCGGCGAGACCTCCACCCTGGCAATCCTGATCGGCGGCGCGCTGCTGCTGGTGACCCGCATCGCCTCCTGGCGCATCGTCGCCGGCGTATTCCTGGGCATGGTGGCGCTGTCAACCCTGTTCAACATCATCGGCTCCGACACCAATCCGGCCTTCGCCATGCCCTGGTACTGGCACCTGGTAGTGGGCGGTTTTGCCTTCGGCATGATGTTCATGGCCACCGACCCGGTCTCCGCTGCCTTTACCAATACCGGCAAGTTTGCCTACGGCATCCTGATCGGCCTGATGTGCGTGTTGATCCGTGTGGTCAATCCGGCCTTCCCCGAGGGCATCATGCTGGCGATCCTGTTCGCGAACCTGTTCGCCCCGCTCATGGACCACTTCGTGATCCAGTCCAACATCAAACGGAGGCTTGCCCGTGTCCAAGAATGACGGCATCAGGAAGACCCTGCTGGTCGCCTTCTCCCTCTGCATCGTCTGCTCGGTGGTGGTATCCACCGCAGCGGTGCTGCTGAAGCCGGCCCAGGAAGCCAACAAGACCCTGGATCGCAAGCGCAACATTCTCGCCGCGGCGGGGATGCTGCAGGAAGGAACCTCCATTGAGGAGCAGTTTGCCCAGATCCAGACCCGGGTAGTGGACCTGCGCACCGGCCGCTTCACCGATGCTGTCGACCCGGCCAGCTACGAACCGGTAAAGGCGGCCAAGGACCCGTCGCGCTCCACGAACCTGAGCCAGCAGGAAGATATCGCCGGTATCGGCCGTCGCGAGGACTACGCCCTGGTTTACCTGGTGGAGTCAGCGAGCGGGAGCTGGGAGAAGGTTATCCTGCCGGTACGCGGTTACGGTCTGTGGTCCACCCTGTACGGCTTCATCGCCCTGGAGTCGGACGCCAACACCGTGGCCGGGCTGGGCTTCTACGAGCACGGCGAAACCCCTGGCCTCGGCGGCGAGGTCGACAACCCGCGCTGGAAATCCCAGTGGCCCGGCAAGCAGGTCTACCGCGACGGCGAGGTCGAGATCGCCCTGGCCAAGGGCAGTGTGGACCCCTCCAGTGACGATGCCGCCTGGCGGGTCGACGGCCTGTCCGGCGCCACGCTGACTGCCCGGGGCGTCACCCAGCTGGTGCAGTTCTGGCTGGGCGAGCAGGGCTACGAGCCGTTTCTCAACAACCTGAAAGCCGGGGAGGCCTGACATGACGACCATGAAAGAAACCCTTGTTACCCCGATCTTCAAGGACAACCCGATTGCCCTGCAGATCCTCGGTATCTGCTCCGCGCTGGCGGTCACCTCGTCCCTGCAGGTGACGGTGGTCATGTGTATTGCCCTGACCTCGGTGGCCGGCTTCTCCAGTCTGTTCATCTCCTCGATCCGGGCCCACATCCCCGGCAGCATCCGCATTATCGTGCAGATGACGATCATCGCCTCGCTGGTGATCGTGGTCGACCAGATCCTGAAAGCCGTAGCCTATGACATCAGCAAGCAGTTGTCGGTGTTTGTCGGCCTGATCATCACCAACTGCATCGTCATGGGGCGCGCGGAAGCCTTCGCCATGAAGAATCCACCGCTGCCCAGCTTCGTTGACGGCATTGGCAACGGCTTGGGCTATAGCGTGGTACTGCTGGCGGTAGCCTTCTTCCGCGAGCTGTTCGGCTCCGGCAAGCTGTTTGGGATGGAGGTGCTGCCGCTGGTGACCGAGGGCGGCTGGTACAACCCCAACGGCCTGCTGCTGCTGCCCCCCAGCGCCTTCTTCCTGATTGGTGCCTTTATCTGGGTTTTGCGCAGCTTTGACAAGAAGCAGGTCGAGGAACCGGATTTCCGCATGGCCAAGCATACGGCTGCCGAGGAGGGCGCGTGATGGAACAGTACCTGAGCCTTTTCATTCGCGCGGTGTTCATCGAGAACATGGCGCTGGCCTTCTTCCTCGGCATGTGCACGTTCCTGGCGATCTCCAAGAAAGTGCAGGCGGCCATTGGCCTCGGCATTGCGGTGATCGTGGTCCTGACCATCACCGTGCCGGTGAACAACCTGATCTACAACTACCTGCTGGCGGACGGCGCCCTGGCCTGGGCCGGTTTGCCGGATGTGGACCTGAGCTTTCTCGGCCTGCTGTCCTACATCGGCGTGATCGCGGCCATTGTCCAGATTATGGAGATGTTTCTCGACAAATATGTCCCCGCTCTCTACAACGCGCTGGGGGTATTCCTGCCCCTGATCACGGTAAACTGCGCCATTCTCGGTGGCGTCCTGTTCATGGTGGAGCGCGACTACACCTTCGGCGAGAGCGTGGTGTTCGGTTCCGGCGCGGGTGTCGGCTGGGCGCTGGCAATTGTTGCCCTGGCGGGCATTCGCGAGAAACTCAAATACAGTGATGTGCCCGATGGCTTGCAGGGCCTGGGCATAACCTTTATCACGGTAGGCCTGATGTCGCTGGGCTTCATGTCCTTCGGCGGTATGAACCTCTAGGCGGAAATGTTGATATGAATCTGACGATTGTACTCGGCGTCACCATGTTCACGGCGATCGTGCTCGCCCTGGTGGCGGTTATTCTCAGCGCCCGCTCGCGCCTGGTCAGCAGCGGCGAGGTGGCGATCGAGATCAACGGCGAAAAAACCATCCATGTGCCGGCCGGCGGCAAATTGTTGCAGACCCTGTCCGAGAGCGGCCTGTTCCTGCCCTCTGCCTGCGGTGGCGGCGGTACCTGCGCCCAGTGCAAGTGCATCATCAAGGAGGGCGGCGGCGCCATGCTGCCCACCGAGGAGAACCACTTTACCCGCCGCGACGCGAAAGAAGGCTGGCGCCTCAGCTGCCAGGCCGCGGTCAAGCAGGACATGAAGATCGAGGTCCCGGAAGAGGTCTTCGGCGTCAAGCAGTGGGAATGCACGGTCGAGAGCAACCCCAATGTCGCCACCTTCATCAAGGAACTGACCCTGCGTCTGCCGGAAGGCGAGAACGTGGACTTCCGCGCTGGTGGCTATGTGCAGCTGGAGTGCCCGCCGCATCACGTCAAGTTCAAGGACTTCGATATCGAGGAGGAGTACCGCGGCGACTGGGAGCGCTTCGGTTTCTTCAAGCTGGAGTCCGAGGTCAAGGAGACCACCATCCGCGCCTACTCGATGGCCAACTACCCGGAAGAGCGCGGCGTGGTCAAGTTCAATATCCGCATCGCCACCCCGCCACCCGGCAGCGAGGGCATTCCGCCCGGGATCATGTCTTCCTGGGTGTTCAACCTGAAGCCCGGCGACAAGGTCAAGGTGTACGGTCCATTCGGGGAGTTCTTTGCCAAAGACACCGATGCCGAGATGATCTTCATCGGTGGCGGCGCCGGCATGGCGCCGATGCGTTCGCACCTGTTCGACCAGCTCAAGCGCCTCAACAGCAAGCGCAAGATCTCGTTCTGGTACGGCGCGCGCTCGCTGAAAGAGATGTTCTATGTCGAGGACTACGACAGTCTTGCGGCGGAGAATGACAACTTCGAGTGGCACGTGGCCCTGTCGGATCCCCAGCCCGAAGACAACTGGGACGGTCTCACCGGCTTTATCCACACTGTGCTCTACGAGCAGTACCTGAAGGACCACCCGGCACCAGAGGACTGCGAGTACTACATGTGCGGGCCGCCAATGATGAACGCCGCCGTGATCCGCATGCTCACCGACCTGGGCGTGGAGCCGGAAAACATCCTGCTGGACGACTTCGGCGGCTGATGGCGGCCATGTCCCCAGGGCAAAGCCACTCTTCGGGGTGGCTTTTTTGTAGGTCCGCAGCTGCCGTGCTGGCGCTGCTGCTGGCAGGGCTGCTGTTGGCGGGCTGCCAGCGCCAGCCCCTGCCGGTGGAACTGTCCGGGGCAACCATGGGCACCAGCTGGCATGTGACCTATCTGCCGCTCGCCGACGGGGTTGAGCCCGAGGCGCTACAGGCCGAGCTCGAGGCACTGCTGGTCGCGGTCAACGACAGCATGTCCACCTGGCAGCCGGATTCCGAGATCAGCCGCTTCAACCGCTCCGCTCCGGGGGCGTGGGTTGCCATCTCCGCCTCCTTTGCCGAGGTCGTGGCGGAGGCCCTGGCGGTAGGCGAGCTGACAGGGGGGGCCTACGACGTTACCGTGGGCCCGCTGGTGGAACTGTGGGGGTTTGGCCCGGCCCGGCCGCGCATTGACGTGCCCAGCGCCGCCGCCATTCGCGAGCGCCAGCAGCAGGTTGGGCAGCAATTTCTCGAGCTGGATCTGGAGCAGGGCCGCATGCGCCGCCTGCGGGACGTGGAGCTGGATCTCTCCTCCATTGCCAAGGGTTACGCCGTGGATGTGCTGGCGGAAGCCCTGCTGGCGCAACAAATTACCGATTTCCTGGTCGAAGTAGGTGGTGAGATGCGCTTGTCCGGCAGCAGCCCCAGAGGCGATGCCTGGCGGGTGGCGGTGGAGCGGCCGCAACCGGGAGCACGCTCGGTGGCCCTGGGAATAGCCCTGACAGATGCGGCGGTGGCCACCTCGGGCGACTACCGCAACTATTTCGAGGTCGACGGACGCCGCTACTCCCACAGTATCGACCCGCGCACTGGCCGGCCGGTGGCCCACGACCTGGTGTCGGTCACGGTAATCGCAGCCGACTGCATGGGTGCTGATGCCTGGGCCACGGCGCTCACCGTGCTCGGTGCCGAGCAGGCACTGGCACTGGCCGAGGACCAGGGCCTCGCGGTATATTTGCTGCGCCGTGACGGTGAGCGTATCGTGCCCGCATATTCAAGTGCTTTCGAGCCCTGGCTCGAGGTGTCGACCCGGATTGACTAGCGGCTGTTGCCGCCGCAAGGAAGAAAGCCATGACTACATTCATTCTCACCGCTGTGTTCATCGGTCTCATGATGACCATCATGGCCGTCGGTGTGCTCTTCGGCCGCGGTCCGATCAAGGGCTCCTGCGGCGGCATGGGTGCCCTGGGCTTCGACACGGCCTGTGATATCTGCGGCGGCAATCCCTCGCTCTGCGAGGAGGAAAACCGCGACAGCAAGGCCCCCCCGGCGGACAGCGGGCAGTTTTATTCCGCCGATCGCTAGCCTTCTGCGCAACGGATCTCGCCTGGCAGTCATACCCTGAACGCGCGCTATATACTGTTTGTCGGCCTGCGCTACAGCTTCAGCCGCAAACGCAACCGCTTCGCCAGCGTCATCGCCCTGGTCTCCATGCTGGGCATGGTACTGGGAGTGGCCAGCCTGATCACGGTGCTCGCGATCATGAACGGCTTTGCCGGAGAACTGCGCGGACGCATCCTCTCACTGGTTCCGCACGGCTACGTGGAGCCTGTCGACAGCGGGCAACTGGAGAACTGGCGGGCACTGGCGAACACTCTGGAAGCGCAGCCGCAGATCCTCGCTCTGGCCCCCTACATCAGCGATAAAGTCATTGTTGCCGGTCCGGCGCAGCTGCGCGGGGCGGTACTGACCGCGATCGAGCCCACTTTGGAGGCGGGCGTTTCCGGGATAGCGGCAGCGATGGTCCACGGCAGCCTCACTGACCTGCAGGCGGAACCCTTCAGCGTGGTGCTCGGTATCAGCCTGGCCCGGGCGCTCGGCGTGGGCCCCGGCGACAGCGTCGAGGTCACCATTCCCCGGCTTACCGTCACCCCTCTGGGCACCTTCCCGCGCAGCAAGCGGCTGCGGGTCACGGGCCTGTTCCAGATCAACGCCCAGCCCGACGGTCACCAGGCCTATGTATCATTGCAGACGGGTCAGCGCCTGTTCGCCACCGGCAGCGCAGTCGACGGGCTGCAGGTCCGGACTGCGGATCTGATGACCGCCCCGCGGCAATTGGCGGCGCTGGCACCGGTCCTGCCGCCAGGGCTGGTGGTGCGCGACTGGAGCCAGACCCAGGGCAGCCTGTTCCGGGCGGTAAAAATGGAAAAGATCATGGTGGGCCTGCTGTTGCTGAGCGTGGTCGCAGTCGCGGCCTTCAATATCGTTTCCTCCCTGGTCATGTCGGTGGCGGAAAAGCGCGGTGATATCGCCGTACTACGCACCATGGGCGCCCGTGCCGGCGGCATCATGGGCATTTTCGTCGCCCATGGCCTGGGACTGGCCGCGGCCGGCATAGGCTGCGGCACCCTGCTGGGTGTGCTGCTGGCATCCAATGTCGCCGCGGTCACCGCCCGCCTGGAGGACTGGCTGGGAATGAAGCTGTTTGACCCGGCGGTGTATTTCATCAGCGAGCTGCCGGCGGATCTGCTGTGGCAGGACGTGCTCTGGGTGGTCGCCGCGGCGCTGCTGCTCAGCCTCGCCGCAACACTGTACCCGGCCTGGCGCGCCGCTCGCATCGCCCCCGCTGAGGTATTGCGCTATGAATGATCCGGTCGTGCTCTGCGCCGACAACCTGGGCCGGGTGTACCGCGATGGTAATCGCGAGGTCAAGGTCCTGGATGGCCTGCAGCTGGCCCTGCGCCCGGGGGAGAAAGTGGCCATTGTCGGCGCCTCAGGCTCCGGCAAGTCGACCCTGCTCAACCTGCTTGGGGGCCTCGATGAACCCAGTGCCGGGCGCGTGCTGATGCGCGGACAGGACCTGGCGGCCCTGGGCGAACGCGACCTCTGTCGCTGGCGCAACCGCCACCTCGGTTTCGTCTACCAGTTCCACCACCTGCTGCCCGAGTTCGATGCCCGGGAAAACGTCGCCATGCCCCTGCTGATTGGCGGCACGCGCCGGCGCCAGGCCTGGCAGCGCGCCGGGGAGATGCTCGCCGGGGTGGGTATGGGCCACCGCCTGCAGCACCGCCCCGGGGAGCTGTCCGGTGGCGAGCGCCAGCGGGTGGCCATTGCCAGGGCGCTGGTAACCACGCCGGATTGTGTATTGATGGACGAGCCTACCGGCAATCTGGACCCGGAGTCGGCGGCGCAGGTACTGACCCTGATCGATTCCCTCAGCGCCGGCAGTACCGCCTTTGTGGTGGTCACCCACGACCCGGCCATTGCCCGGCGCATGGACCGCACCCTGGAACTGTTGCAGGGCACACTGCTGGAGCGGGCCCGTGAGCCGGCTTGAACTGCTGCGGATTGCGCTGCGCTACAGCTTTGCCTTCGGCCGCGGCTATCTGTCCACCTTCCTGTCGTCACTCTCTACCCTGGGCCTGGTCCTGGCCATCGGCCTGCTGATTGCGGTGCTGTCGGTGATGAATGGCTTCGACAAGGAGATGCGCGAACGGATTCTGGCGCTGGTACCCCACATTACCGTCCACGCGCAGCAACCATTGCTGGACTGGCAGACACTGGCCGCGGACCTGCAGGCGCACCCGGAGATCGTTTCGGCGGTCCCCTTCGTCCAGTTTGACGCCCTGTTCCTGCGTGGCACTGCCATTGAAACCGCCATTGGCATGGGCCTGGAACCGGGCGGCGAACAGGGTCTTCTGGGGGCGCTGCCAGCGCCGCTGCAAGCGCGGTTTGCGGCAGTGGGGGAGGGTCTGTTGCTGGGCAGCGGTCTCGCTGAGCGGTTGGGGGCCCAGGTCGGCGACCGCCTGACCCTGATCGTGCCTGGCGCTGTTGGCAGCGCCCCGGTGCAGACCCGCTTTGCCAGTGTCACCCTGGCCGGCGTGCTGGACACCGGCACCGAACTGGACGAATCGGCGGCGGTGGTGCACCTGGCACAGGCGGCGGACCTGGCGGGCCTGGATGGCGGCGTCAGTGGCCTGCAGTTGCAGACCCGGGATCTGTTTGGCGTCAGCCGCCTGGGCTGGGAGTTGCTGGCGGCGCTACCTACAGGCTACTACACCAGCAACTGGATGATGACCCACGGCAACCTCTACGCCGCGATACAGCTCTCCCGCGACCTGGTCAGCATCCTGCTGTTTTCGATTATCGCCGTCGCCGCGTTCAATGTGGTGTCATCGCTGGTGCTGGTGGTATTCGACAAGCAGGGGGATATCGCCATCCTCCGCACCCTGGGCGCATCGGGCGCCGACATTACCTGGATATTCATCCTCCAGGGCGCCATGATCGGCGCCGTGGGAGTGGCGCTGGGTGCTGTCTGCGGTGTACTTCTCAGCCTGGGGATACCGCCTCTGGTAGCGGCGCTGGAACAACTGCTGGGGCTGCATTTCCTCAGCACCGATGTCTACCCGGTGTCATTCCTGCCGGTGGATATCCTGCTTGCGGATATTGCCCTGGTCTGCGCCGTGGCCTTCGCCATGTGCGTGCTCGCGGCACTCTATCCTGCACGCCGTGCCGCGCGCCTGGCGCCGGCGCTCATTCTCCACCAGGAGCGGGTTTAGTGTTCGCCCGGGCACGGTGCAGTTTACGTCTCCGCCACTGCCTGGCCACGCGCCAGCGCCAGAGCAGGTTTACAGCCGTATAGCCCAGGGAACCGAACAGCAGGCCGCACAGCAGGCTGCCCACCAGTAGCGGCTTCCAGAGCAACCCGATACGGGTGCTGATCCAGGCAACGCTCAGCTCGAATTCCGCCACCTGCACCGGCACGTCGATCAACAGCGCGCCGACCCGGTAGGAGATATAAAAAATTGCCGGCATGGTCACTGGATTGGTAATCCATACCAGAACCACGGACAGCGGGAGGTTGCAGCGCAGGAGCACCGCGAGGACGGCCGCCACCAGCATCTGCCCGGGAATCGGCAAAAAGGCGACGAAGATACCCACAAAGAACGCCATCGACGCTGAATAGCGGTTGATGTGCCAGAGATTGGTCTGGTAAATCCAGTCGCCCAGCACGTGCAGGGCTTCGATCTTGCGAATCCTGGTGGGCGTTGGCAGCCATTGCTTCAGGGTTTTTCTCGGCATGAGAACTCTGGTCGGAACGGACGTGTAAAGAATTTACGCACTGTGCTTGACTGTGTAGCGGGCGTCGAACCTCGGGCGCCAGCAACGAGGCGCAGGGTGCCATTATGAAGGCAAAAACCCCGCAGAACCATCAATGAGACCCGCGCTTGGCGGTTTTGTTGCCAGCATTATCGCGGTTGGCCAGGTACCGGCGCTGCCGCCAGCGTGGGCAGGCGCACTGCTGGGCCTGGCGGCGGTGCTGCTGTCTTGCAGGCGGGGCCACTGGCGCACCCTGGCAGCCTGCCTGGCCGGCGCAGGACTGGCAGTCAGCTACGGTCATGCCCTGTTGGAGCGACGCCTTCCCGATGCCTGTGAACGGGTACCGCAGTTGGTCACCGGCACTGTCGCCAGCCTGCCCAGGGTCACGCTGTATCCCGACGGGCGTCGCCAGCAGCGCTTCGAATTCCTCAGCGACCCGCTGCCGCTCGCCCACTGCCGCGGCCCGCGCAGGCTGCTGTTGAACGCGCCCGGCGAGCCGCAGCTGACAGCCGGCGAGCGCTGGCAGTTCGACGTGCTGCTGCGCCGTCCCTGGGGCCTGGTCAATCCCGGTTCATTCAACATGCAGGCCTGGTACGCGCAGACCGGCATTGATGCTGTGGGCAGCGTCCGCAGCGCAGCGCCGGCACTGCGTTTGGCGGAGCCGGGGATCGGGTCCATACACCAGCGCTACCGACAGCGGCTCAGCGAGCAGATCCTGGCCGCTCTCGGGGAGGGCCCTGCGAGTGCCATCCTGCGGGCGCTGGTAGTGGCCGACCGCAGCGGCCTCGACCACGCCATGTGGACCCTGTTTCGCCAGTACGGGATCAGCCATCTGCTGGTCATTTCGGGACTGCACGTGGGGATGGTGGCCGCCTGCGGGTTTCTGCTGGGAGGTATTCTGGCCCGGGGCCTGGCGCTGGCGGGAATTTATCGCGGCAGCGCCCTGGTCGGGCCACTGTCCGCACTGGTTTTCGCTACAGCCTACACGACTCTGGCCGGCTTCAGTCTCGCCACCACCAGGGCCTGGCTGATGCTGTTCTGTTTCCTGCTGGCGAGCCTGTGCGGGCGGCCGGGCCTGTCCTGGAACAATCTGCTGCTGGCCGCCGCGCTACTGCTCGCTCTGAACCCGCTGGCGGCACTGGGGGCGGGCTTCTGGTTGTCCTTCGGCTCGGTCGCCTGCCTGTTGTGGCTGGCCCTGTGGCGACCCCGCTCCGGCCTCGCCGGGCGCTGGCTGGGGACCCACGCCTACATGTGCCTGGCGATGTTGCCGCTCTCCGGCTGGTGGTTTGGCGGTGCCAGCCAGGTGGCGGCCGCGGCCAATGCAGTGCTGGTGCCGTTGATGGGCCTGGGGGTGGTACCGCTGGCGCTCCTGGGCGTAATACTGGCCCCGTTCAGCGGCAACCTGGCGGGCAAGGTCTGGGGGCTGGCGGCCTGGCCGCTGCAACAATTGCTGCCCCTGGGCCAGGCAGGGGCGCAGAACCACCCGGAGTGGCTGTATGCCACGCTGACGCCGACCTTCCCGGCAGTGGCGCTGGCGCTTGTTGCCCTGGCACTGGCGGTGATGCCGCTGCGCGGCCGCCGAAAACTGCTGCTGTTGACACCCTTGCTGCTGCCCCTGCTGTTGCCGCTGCACGGTCAGCGAACAGCCGTGGCCGGTGCAGTGCAGATCATCGCCCTCGATGTGGGGCAGGGCACCGCGGTGCTGGTCTATGACCGCGATCACGCCATGCTCTATGATACCGGCGGCGGCGTGCCCCGAGGGCCCGACCTGGCGGACTCGGTCATCCTGCCCCTGTTGCGCAGCCGCGGTATCAGCCGCCTGGATACCCTGATCGTCAGTCACGCTGACCACGATCACAGCGCTGGCCTGGACACCCTGCGCGCGCGGCTGCCCCTGGAGGCACTGCTGGTGGGCGCTGACATGGCGGTTGAGCCGGGGGCGACGGTATGCCGGGCCGGCATGGCCTGGCGCTGGCCCGGCGGCGCACGCTTCCAGGTCCTTGCGCCCGCAACCGGCGAGGTGCTCGGCCGCAACGACGGCTCCTGTGTCCTGCGCCTGCAGGCTCACGGCCACAGCCTGTTGCTGCCCGGCGATATCGGCGCCGATCGCGAGCGGCAATTGGTGCGTTACTGGCGCGAGAGCCTTGCCAGTGACCTGGTACTGGCGCCACACCACGGCAGCAACAGCTCGTCGTCCAGCGCCTGGCTGAAACAGGTTGACCCGGCACTGGTGGTGTACACCCACGGCCGCGCCAACCACTACGGACACCCCGCCGCAGCGGTCACCGAGCGCCATGCGCTACTGGGCATTGCCACCCACAGCACTGCCCTGGAGGGAGCACTGGAGTGGACCCTGCGCCCGGGTCGGGCGCCACAGCTGCTGGCTCACCGCAGCCGCTTTCCTCGCTACTGGGAACAGTAGCTGCCCTGTGCGTATAATGCGGCCTGATTATGGCTACGGATTCTTATTGTGCTGGAACTGGTAACCGCGGGCGGCTGGCTGATGGTGCTGATCCTGCTCTGCTCCATTGTGGCCCTTGCCATCTGTATTGAGCGGCTCTACACCCTCAACCCCAAAAAGATCTCACCTCCACACCTGCTGGCCACGGTCTGGAAGCAGCTCAAGGCCGGCGAGCTCGACAGTACCCGCCTGCGCAACCTGCGGCAGTCCTCGCCGCTGGGCAGAATCCTGGCCGCGGGACTCGCCAACGCCAGCCATGGCCGCGAGGTCATGAAGGAGAGTATCCAGGACGCCGCCAGCCACGTGGTGCACGAGCTGGAACGCTATCTCAACACCCTCGGCACCATTGCCGCCATCGCGCCGCTACTGGGTCTGCTGGGCACTGTGGTCGGGATGATCAAGGTGTTCGCCCAGATCATGGCCCAGGGCACCGGCAACGCCAGCGCCCTGGCGGGAGGAATTTCCGAAGCCCTGATCACCACCGCTGCCGGACTGGCGGTAGCCATCCCGGCGCTGGTCATGCACCGTTATTTCACCGGCCGCATCGACGCCATCGTGGTCGGGCTGGAGCAGGAGACCATCAAGCTGATGGACGCCCTGCATAATGACGAACGCCGGGACGAGCACAATTGAAGTTCCGTCGCCAGCGTCCGGGCGAGGTCAGCGTCAACCTGACCCCGCTCATTGATGTGGTATTCCTGCTGCTGATCTTCTTCATGGTGTCGACCACCTTTACCCGCGAGACCCAGCTCTCCCTCGATCTGCCCGAGGCCAGCGGCGAGGCCCGGGATGCGCCGGAACAGCAGGTGGAGGTCCTGGTGGACGAGCAGGGCCGCTATCGGGTCAATGGCCAGCCGCTGGTCGACAACCGCGTGCGCACCATCCAGTCGGCGATCTACAAGGTTTCCGCCGGCGATACCACCCTGCCGCTGGTGATCGCGGCTGACGCCCAGGCCAGCCACCAGGATGTCGTTCGCGCCATGGATGCAGCGGGGCAAATGGGGTTTGTGCATCTCAGCATCAGTACCCGGCAACCGGCGGAGGCTGCGACCGGTGACTGAGGTCCCCGCCCGCGGTGGCAGCGACTGGCACCTGTACCGGCGCCTGCTGCGCTACGTGCTGCCCTACTGGTATCTGTTTGCCCTGAGCATCGCCGGCTACGTCCTGTACTCGCTCGGCAACGTCCTGCTGGCGGACCTGATGCAGTTCCTGCTGGACTCTCTGAACGGGTCCGCAGAAGCCGCCAACGGCCTGGTAGCGGGCGCCGCCTACAAACTGCTTGACGCGGGCGACATGACCGCACTGGAATTCGCCCGCATTGGCGTGCCGGTGGCGATGGTAGTGCTGGCATTTACCCGCGCCATGGGTTATTTCGCCGGCAGTTATTTCATGAACCATGTCGCTCGCAACCTGGTGCACGAATTGCGCCGGGAGCTGTTCAACAAGATGCTGCTCGCCCCCAGCAGCTACTATGACAGTCACAGCCAGGGCGTACTGATCTCCAAGATCACCTTCAATGTGGAGCAGGTCACCGGCGCTGCCACCAAGGCACTCAAGGTCGTGGTGGGGGAGGGCCTGACCGTCATCGGCCTGCTCAGCTATCTGTTCTACCTGAACTGGCGCCTGAGCCTGATTTTCATCCTGGTGGCGCCGTGTATCGCGCTGGTGGTGTCGGTGGTCGGCAAGCATTTCCGGCGCTACAGCCGGCGCATCCAGGATTCCATGGGCGATGTCACCCAGGTCTCCAATGAGAGCATCGGCGGTTACAAGGAGGTGCGCCTGTTCGGTGGCCAGCGGCAGCAGGGCGATCGCTTTGAATTCGCCAGCGCCTACAATCGCAACCAGAGCCTGAAACTGGCGCTGGTGGATGCCCTCAGCACCCCGGTGATACAGACCATGCTGGCGGTGGCCCTGGGCGCCATGGTGTGGTTTGCCCTGAGCCCCGACATTTTGAGCGGCTTCAGTGCCGGCTCCCTGGTCGCGTTCCTGACCGCGGCGGGGCTGTTGGGCAAGCCCATCCGCCAGGTCAGCAGCGTCCAGAGCGTGATCCAGCGCGGGCTGGCGGCGGCGGAGGATATTTTCGCCCAGCTGGATCTCGAGGACGAACCCGATACCGGCACTCACAGCGTGAACCGGGCGCGGGGCGACATTGCCTTCGAGCAGCTCAGTTTCGCCTACCCGGGTAGCGACCAGAACGTTCTGCGGAACATCAATTTCAGCATCAAGGCCGGCGAGTCCGTGGCCCTGGTGGGGCGCTCGGGCAGCGGCAAGAGCACCCTGATCCAGTTGCTGGCGCGGTTCTATCCGGTGCAGCAGGGCCGCATCACCCTGGACGGCGTACCGATTGCCGACTACCGGCTGGGCAACCTGCGGCGCCAGCTGGCGATGGTCTCCCAGAATGTGACGCTCTTCAACGATACCGTGTTCAACAATATCGCCTACGGCGACCTCGCCGGTGCCAGTCGCGAGGCGGTGACCGCCGCCTGCGAATCCGCGCATGCCATGGAGTTCATCGACCAGTTGCCCGCGGGCCTGGACACGGTCCTCGGCGACGATGGCTCCGGCCTCAGCGGCGGCCAGCGCCAGCGCCTGGCCATAGCCCGGGCAATCCTCAAGGACGCACCGGTTCTGATTCTCGACGAGGCCACCTCGGCCCTGGACAACGAGTCCGAGCACCGTATCCAGCGCGCCCTGGATACCATCATGCAGAACCGCACCTCGATCGTGATTGCCCACCGCCTGTCCACCGTGGAGCGCGCCGACCGCATCGTGGTGATGGATGCCGGAGAGATCATCGCCAGCGGCAGCCACGCCGAGTTGCTGGCCCAGGACGGTCTCTACGCCCAGCTTTATCGCCAGGAATTCAGTGACTGAGCAGACTGCCGAGCCTGCGCTGGTCAGGGCCTGGTATGCGGGAGCCGCCTGGTTGTGGTTGCTGCGGCCACTGGAACTGCTCTACCGGCTGCTGACATGGCTGCGCCGCCAGGCCTTCCGCGTCGGCCTTTGCACTGTCTACAGGGCACCCGTACCCGTGGTGGTGGTGGGCAACATTACCGTCGGCGGCACCGGCAAGACCCCGGTGGTGATTGCGCTGGTGGAGGCCCTCCAGGCCAGAGGTCTGCGCCCCGGTGTCGTCAGCCGCGGTTATGGCGCAGCCAGCGGTGCCACTTTTCCGCACCGGGTCGGCGCCACCAGCCGTGCCGAGGACTGCGGCGACGAACCCCTGCTGATCTACCAGCGCACCGGCGTGCCCTGTGTGGTTGCGCCCGACCGGCCCGCGGCGGTGCGGGCCCTGCTGGCGGCCGCGCCCGTGGACCTGGTGCTCTGCGATGACGGCCTGCAGCACTATGCCCTGGCGCGGGATTTCGAGATTGCGCTGCTGGACGCGCAGCGTCTGCTGGGCAACGGCTTCTGCCTGCCCGCGGGGCCGCTGCGCGAGCCCGCAGCGCGCTTGCGCGCAGTGGACTGGATCCTGTACCGGGGCGGCAACGAGCCGGGCACCCGCGTCGACTATGTCACCGACGGCCTGCTGCCCCTGCTGGACCACGGTAGGGCACCGCCGCCGGCGCAGGGAGCCGCCGTCCACGCCATTGCCGGCATCGGCCAGCCGGGGCAATTCTTCGCCAGCCTGGAGGCAATGGGCTACCAGGTCACGGGGCAGGGTTTTGCCGACCACCACGCCTTTGTCGCCGACGACTTTGCCGGGCTCGGCGAGCGACCGCTTATCATGACCGAGAAAGACGCGGTAAAATGTCGCGCCCTCGCCGGTCAGGGTGGCGTGGGGGACAACCTGTGGTACCTGAAAATCAGCGCCCGGCTGCCCGCGGCCCTGGTGAACAGGGTCGCCGCCCTGGCCCGGCCCGAGCCCTGAACCCCGGAATCCATATGTCATTTACCGTTGTTATTCCCGCTCGCCACGCTTCCACCCGCCTGCCCGGCAAACCCCTGCTGGACATCGCCGGCCGGCCGATGATCGAGCGGGTCTGGCGGCGGGCCCGGCAGAGCGATGCCGGGCAGGTTCTGATCGCCACTGATGATGCGCGGATACGGGACGTGGCGGAGGGGTTTGGTGCCGAGGTCTGCATGACCGATCCCGCGCATCCCTCCGGCACCGACCGGCTGCAGGAAGTCGCTCGCCTGCTGGCACTGGATGATGACGCCATCCTGGTCAACGTGCAGGGCGATGAACCCCTGATTCCCCCGGCGGTAATCAACCAGGTGGCGGCCAACCTGGCGGCCAATCCGGACTGCGGCGTGGCAACCCTGTGCGTACCCATCCGCGAGCGCCACGAACTGCACAACCCGAACGTGGTCAAGGTGGTTTTCGATGCCCGCGGCATTGCCCTGTATTTCAGCCGCGCCGCCATACCCTGGGCCCGGGACAGCTTCGCCGCAGACCCCGAAGCCATGCCCGAGGGCGACTACTGGTATCGTCACATTGGCATCTATGCCTACCGCGCAGGATTCCTGCGCCGCTATGTCAGCTGGCCGCCAGCGCCACTGGAGCGGCTGGAGCAACTGGAGCAGCTGCGGGCGCTGTACCACGACGTTGCCATCCACGTCGCTCCCGCCGTCGTGCCCGTGCCCGGCGGGGTGGATACCGCTGCTGACCTCGTCGCAATCAATGCCCTGCTGGCGGAGGGCGAGCATGACTGATGCTGTTACCCGTGTGCTGTTCGTCTGCCTCGGCAACATCTGTCGCTCACCCACCGCCGACGCCGTGTTGCGCCTGCGGGTACAGGAACGCGGCCTGGGCGAGCGTATCCGGGTGGACTCCTGCGGCACTGCCGGCTGGCATGTGGGCAAGCCGCCGGACCCGCGCAGTGTCGCGGCGGCGCGGGAGCGCGGCTACGATCTCAGCCCGCTGCGAGCGCGTCAGCTTTGCTGGGAGGATTATTTCGACTTCGACTACATGCTGGCGATGGATGAGAGCAATCTCGAGGTCCTGCGCCGGGAAGCGCCGCTGGACTACGCCGGGCATATCGGCCTGCTGCTGGACTTCGCGCCGCAGGCGCCCGAGCGCGAAGTCCCGGACCCCTACTACGGAGATGGCGGCGGCTTTGTCCGGGTGCTGGAGCTGGTGGAGGCTGCCAGCGAGGGATTGCTGGCAGAGATTGGACGCCGTGAGCGGAGTTGAAATTGCGCCCCGGCCGCGCAACACCCTGCGGCTGCACTCCAGCCCCCGCGCCCTGCGCTGCGTCACCAGCACCGCGGAGCTGGAGCGGGCCCTGCACTGGGCGCACAGCCACGAACTCGGCGTAGTGCCGCTGGGGGAGGGCAGCAATGTCGTTCTGCTGCCGAAGATCGATGCCCTGGTGCTGCAGGTCCAGCTTACCGGTCGCGAGCTGTTGCAGCGGGACGACGAGCAGGTGCTGCTGCGCGTCGGGGCGGGCGAGAACTGGCACGCGCTGGTGGCCTGGGCAGTGGCGGAAGGCTACTGCGGGCTGGAGAACCTGGCCCTGATCCCTGGCACGATGGGGGCCGCCCCGGTGCAGAATATCGGTGCCTATGGGCGTGAGCTGGGGCCCTTCGTTGCTGCCGTCCACGCCCTGCGCTGCGCGGATGCCAGCCCGCTGCGCCTGAGCCAGGCGGACTGCCGCTTTGGCTACCGCGACAGCGTGTTCAAGCAGGGGCTGCGCGACCAGGTCGTGATCACCCACGTGGATCTGCGACTACCCCTGCGGGCCACGCCCGACACGAGCTACCCCGGCCTGCGGGAAGCCCTTGAGCAGCGTGGCGATGCGGATTCGCCGACACCGCAGGCGGTATTCGACGCGGTGGTAGCCCTGCGCCGGGCCAAACTTCCGGACCCGGCCCGGGAGCCCAATGTCGGCAGTTTCTTCAAGAACCCGGTGCTGCCCCGGGCCCAGGCGGAAGCCCTGTGCGCTGCATATCCCGAGCTGCCGCTGTATCCGGCCGGCCCCGGACACCGCAAGCTCCCCGCGGCCTGGCTGATCGAGCGCGCCGGCTGGAAGGGCCGCCGCCGCGGCGCTGTCGGCGTGCATCCGGGCCACGCCCTGGTGCTGGTAAACTACGGCGCCGACGATGGCAGCGAGCTGCTGGGTCTGGCAGCTGACATCCAGGCTGACGTGCAGGCGAAATTTGCGGTCGCCCTGGAACTGGAACCGCGGGTCTACGGAGAACCGGCGTGAGCGGTTTCGATCAGGAAAGTTTCCTCAAGCAGCTGACCACCCGGCCGGGCGTCTACCAGATGTACGACGCCGAGGGCAAACTGCTCTACGTGGGCAAGGCCCGCAACCTGCGCGCCCGGGTCAGCAGCTATTTCCGCGCCAGCGGACTGACCACCAAGACCATGGCACTGGTGGCAAAGATCGCCGACATCCAGGTCACGGTGACCTCCACCGAGGTGGATGCGCTGTTGCTGGAACACAACCTGATCAAGAGTCACCGGCCGCCCTACAACATCCTGCTGCGGGACGACAAATCCTATCCCTATATTTTCCTGTCCACCGAGGATGAATTTCCGCGCCTGAGCCTGCACCGGGGCGCCAAGCGCCGCAAGGGCACCTACTTCGGGCCCTACCCCAGCGCCTCGGCAGTGCGCGAATCCCTGCATTTCCTGCAGAAAGTGTTCCGGGTGCGCCAGTGCGAGGACAGTTTTTTCCGCAACCGCTCCCGACCCTGCCTGCAGCACCAGATCGGCCGCTGCACCGCGCCCTGTGTCGGCCTGGTCTCCGCGCAGGACTATGCGGAGCAGGTACAGCACACTGCCCTGTTCCTGGGCGGCAAGTCGCAGGAGCTGATGGTGCGGCTGGCGGACGACATGGAACAGGCGGCGGCGGCGCTGGAGTATGAAAAGGCGGCCGTGTATCGCGACCAGCTGAGCCAGCTGCAGCATGTCCAGGCCAGCCAGGGCATTGAAGGTGCCAGTGGCGAGCTGGACATCCTCGCCGCCACCGTCGAGGGCGGCCGCGCCTGCGTCCAGGTATTGTTCGTGCGCAATGCCCAGGTGCTGGGCAGCAAGACCTATTACCCGCCCTTGAAACTGGATGAAAGTAGCGCCGAGGTGCTGGCGGCGTTCCTGCCCCAGTTCTACCTGGCCGCGGCCCGCCCCATACCCGGCGAGATCATCGTCAATGAATTGCCCGAGGGCAGCGACAGCCTGGCCCGGGCGCTGACGACCCAGGCCGGGCGCAAGGTGGCGATCCGCTCGCGGGTACGGGATGCCCGGGCGCGCTGGCTGCAGCTGGCGCAGCAGACGGCGGAAACCAACCTGCGCTCGCACCTGGCGGGGCGCCAGTCCACCCTGGAGCGGCTGCAGGCCTTGCAGGCGCAACTCGGCTTGCCCCGGTTGCCGGAGCGCATGGAGTGTTTCGATATCAGCCACAGCTCCGGGGAGGCCACCGTCGCATCCTGTGTGGTATTCGACCAGAACGGCCCGCGCAAATCCGACTACCGCCGTTTCAATATCGACGGGATCACCGCCGGCGATGACTACGCGGCCATGCAGCAGGCCCTGGAGCGGCGTTACAAGCGTCTGCAGACAGGGGAGGGCAGCTTGCCGGATATTCTCTTCATCGACGGTGGCAAGGGCCAGGTCGCCCAGGCCATGAGCGTACTGGCGGATTTGCAGCTCTCGGGAATCGAGGTGGTGGGGGTCGCCAAGGGTGTCACCCGCAAGGCGGGTTTCGAGACCCTGGTCCGCGGCCAGGGCGGTGCCGAGCAGCAACTGCGGGGCGACAATCCGGCCCTGCACCTGATCCAGGCGATTCGCGACGAGGCGCACCGCTTTGCCATCACCGGCCACCGCGCCCGCAGGGACAAGACTCGCACCCAATCCAGTCTGGAAGGTATCCCCGGTGTCGGGGCGAAGCGCCGGCGGGAGCTGCTGCGCCACTTCGGCAGCGCCGCCGGAGTCAGCAATGCCAACGTCGCCGAGCTGAAAAAAATCAGCGGGATCAGTGCAACGCTGGCGCAACAGATATACGATCACCTGCATGGCAGTGGCCCCCTGGAAGAGTAGCCCCGGATTTGAGCATGAACATACCCAACGCGCTGACCATCATGCGCATCCTGTTGATCCCGGTCTTGGTGGTCGTGTTCTACATGCCGTTCCAGCATCACCTGCTGGTCGCCGCGGGCATTTTCACCGTGGCGGCGGTCACTGACTGGCTGGATGGCTATCTGGCCCGGCGCCTGGGGCAGATGACCAAGTTTGGCGCCTTTCTCGACCCGGTGGCGGACAAGCTGATGGTTGCGGTGGCGCTGGTGCTGCTGGTGGAGCGCCACGACGCCATGCTGCTGACCCTCGCCGCCAGCGTCATCATCGGCCGCGAAATCGTGGTCTCCGCCCTGCGGGAATGGATGGCCGAGCTGGGCCAGCGCACCTCCGTGGCCGTGTCCTACATCGGCAAGGTCAAGACCGCATTCCAGATGATCGCCATCATCGGCCTGCTGGCCATCGACCCGGTACGCGATGAAAGCTGGCTGCTGGCGCTGTGCTACCTGATGCTCTACGCAGCCGCCGTACTGACCCTCTGGTCCATGGTCATCTACCTGCGGGCCGCCGCGGAAGTCATGAAATCGCAGGACGACGACCGTTCTCCTTGACAGGGGCCGCACAACTCATAGAATAGGCGCCCTCACGCGTACAGCACTGCTGGGCATGCGAGAACTGCGGGAATAGCTCAGTTGGTAGAGCGCAACCTTGCCAAGGTTGAGGCGGGGCGCGCAGCCTCGCCGGTTCCGGCGACCGGCGCGGCAGTGGTAACGAAGTGACAATGCGGGAATAGCTCAGTTGGTAGAGCGCAACCTTGCCAAGGTTGAGGTCGCCGGTTCGAACCCGGTTTCCCGCTCCATTCCAAAAGTTTCAAAGGCTCGGTGGCAGAGTGGTTATGCAGCGGATTGCAAATCCGTCAACGCCGGTTCGATTCCGACCCGAGCCTCCATCTTTAAAAAAATAACTCCCCGACAAGGCTCAGCGCTGTCAACGCCGGCCGGGACGCCGGACCGTCGATTCCGACCCGAGCCTCCATCTTCAAAGTAACTCTCCGCAAGACTCGGCGCTGTCGATGCCGGACCGTCGATTCCGACCCGGGGCGCCACGAATCCGGGGCAGCTTAGAGTTCGGAGAAATGTCTCAATGGTTCCATCTGCTGATGGAGTATCCTGATGACTAGAATATCGTGCTCACGCCGACGGTAAAAAATGGCGTGACGCTGGTGATCGTGACGGCGGACCCCAACTGCGATCTCCTGGCACTCATACCCCATGAGCGGAGAGCTGGACAGAAGACGAAAGGTGCTCTCCAGGTCATCGGTATAGGCGTCGGCCTGACGAGCATCAAAGTGGAGCAATGTATATTCGTAAATCGCTTCGAAGTCCTCTGCCGCTAGCCTGGAAAGCTTATACAAGGTGCTTCTGCTTCACTTGCGCGGCAATGTCGCGCAGAGACAAGTCACTTTCCCCACTGCGTTCCCCAGCTTCTACAGCACTTCTCAGTGCTGCCGTTTGGTTTTCCTGGCGTTCGAGCAACCGCAAGGCTGAACGCACGACTTCACTGGTTGAGCCGTAGCGTCCAGACTCAATCATTTTCCCCACAAAGTCGTCTAGTTGTGAACCGATAGTGACGCTCGTCGTTCTGGGCATGGCCCGGCCCCCTGTGTGAATAGTTAACACAAGTTTAGCATCCCGGAGGCACGCGTCAACGGGATGAGTCGCGTACAAATATAGAAAGCGACGACAACTTGCAGAAGCACGTTGAGATCAAATTTTTCCGGGACCACATCGATGGATTTACGCTAAGGCCCCCCCTGCCACTGACTGTCGATATACAACTCCAGCGGCTGGTACGCGGCCTTGTACGACATCTTGTCGCAATCGCGAATCCAGTAGCCCAGGTACAGGTAATCCAGGCCCATTTCCCGGGCCTGTTCTATTTGCCAGAGGATGGCGTAGCTGCCGAGGCTGCGGCGCTCCTCTCCGGGTTCAAAGAAGGTGTAGATGGCCGACAGGCCGTCGATCAGGACATCCACCACCGCGACTCCCAGCAGGCGCTCGCCGGCGAAAAAACGGTAGTAGCGGGTGCAGCCCCAGGCATTGTTGAGAAAGGACTGATACTGCTCCCGGTCCGGCGGGTACATGTCACCGTCGGCGTGGCGCTGCTCGATGTAGCGGTAGTAGAGATCGTAGGCCGCCTCGTCGCGGATGTCGTCGCAGCGCTGCACCCGCAAATCCGCGTTGCGGGCCCAGGTGCGGCGCTGGGCGCGGTTGGGGGCAAACTGGTTGACGGGAATCCGGGCCGGGATGCAGGCGTTGCAGCGACCGCAGTGGGGCCGGTAGATATGGTTGCCGCTGCGGCGAAAGCCCATGTGCGACAGCCGACTGTAGAGCAATTGGTCCACTTCCTGCCGGGGATCGATA
The DNA here is from genome assembly GCA_963974125.1 of uncultured Haliea sp. GTDB lineage: Bacteria > Pseudomonadota > Gammaproteobacteria > Pseudomonadales > Halieaceae > Haliea. The sequence continues at coordinate 123,111 of CAXBCH010000002.1, forward strand.
AACAGGGTCGTGGCTTCCTGGTCTTTCAGGTAGCTGCAGGTGTGGGGGTAGGTGGTATACACCTTCAGGTCCCGCAGGGATGAGGTCACGGTAGCAGGTCTCCGCAGTAGGCCGGCAAGGCCCAGATCGCTGGATCAACAATCCTGTCTACAGTTTGGGCAAGCTCTGCTTCAAAGTCCAGCCTGCTGATGTTGCGTGCCCCCATTGTGTTCATGTGATCGCTTTCCACCTGGCAGTCGATCAGCCGAAAGCCGCCCCGGCGCAAAATGTCGACCAGCGCCACCAAAGCCACCCGGGACGCGCTGGGCACCCGCGAGAACATCGACTCGCCGAAGAACGCCTGCCCGACAGCGACTCCGTACAGTCCCCCCACCAAGGTGCCGTCCCGGTCCAGGACCTCAACGGAATGGGCGGTGCCGCGGCGGTGCAGGCCCAGGTAGGCCTGCAGCATGTCCTCGCCAATCCAGGTGCCATCGCTGCCCCGGCGGGGGCCAGCGCAGGCCGTGATCACGGCAGCGAAACGGCGGTCCACCGCCAGCCCGAGCTGGTTGCGGCGCAGGGTCTTGCGCAGGGAGCGGGCAATGTGGAAATCGTCCAGGTAGAGGACGGAACGGGGGTCCGGGGTCCACCACAGCACCGGCTGGGGCGCTTCATACCAGGGGAATATGCCGCGCCGGTAGGCCGCCAGCAGCCGCTCGGGCGAGAGGCCGCCGCCGGCTGCCAGCAGGCCGTTGGGATAATCCAGGGCCAGGGTGGTAGGCGGAAACTCCTGCCCCGGCGCCAGGCGGACAATCCCTGCCATGGGCTCAAGCCAGGTTGTCGAGGTACTTTTCCGCGTCCAGCGCCGCCATGCAGCCGAAGCCCGCCGAGGTGACGGCCTGGCGATAGACGTGGTCGCCCACATCGCCGGCGGCAAACACGCCGGCCACGCTGGTCGCCGTGGCGTTGCCCTCGATGCCGCTGTTGATGGTGATGTAGCCATCTTTCATTGCCAGTTGGCCCTGGAACATGTCGGTATTGGGCTTGTGGCCAATGGCGATGAATACGCCGGCGAGGTCGATCTCGGTGGTGTCGTCGGCCAGAGTGGACTTGACCCGCATGCCGGTGACGCCGCTGGCGTCGCCCAGCACCTCATCCAGGGTATGGTTCCAGAGAATCCGCACCTTGCCTTCCTGTTCGCGCTTGAACAGGCGATCCTGCAGCACCTTTTCCGCCCGCAGGCTGTCGCGGCGATGCACCAGTGTCACCTCGGAGGCAATATTGGCGAGATACAGCGCTTCTTCCACCGCGGTATTGCCGCCGCCGATCACCGCCACCTTCTGGTTGCGGTAGAAAAAGCCGTCGCAGGTGGCGCAGGCGCTGACGCCCTTGCCCATGAAGGCCTCCTCGCTGGGCAGGCCCAGGTACTGGGCGGAGGCGCCGGTGGCGATGATCAGGGCGTCGCAGCTGTAGCGATTGCTGCCAGTGAGCTGGAAAGGGCGCACCGAGAGATCCACGACGTCGATATGGTCAAAAACCACCGCGGTTTCGAAGCGCTCCACATGGGCCTGCATCTGCTGCATCAGCTCCGGGCCCTGCAGTTCCGCGTGGCCACCGGGCCAGTTCTCGACTTCGGTGGTGGTGGTGAGCTGCCCGCCCTGCTGCATGCCCGTGATCACCACTGGCTTCAGGTTGGCCCGCGCGGCGTAGACGGCGGCGGTATAACCCGCGGGGCCGGAGCCCAGAATGATCAGGGGGTGGTGTTGGACGTCGCTCATAGTGGTCATTTCCCGGTTGCTGGTGTTAAATGAGGTGCTCGTGTCGGCCAGGCAGGCCGCTGACCCCGGGAGTTAATGGGGGCACGCTATGGTAATGTAAAGCCCGCCTGTCGGCAAAGGCGAGGCCATTTCTAAATATCCGTTATAAGCTTTTGAATATCATCATAAAATAAGTCACAATTGCCGAAGTAATTTGCGCGGCACTGGCTTTTCGCCAGCGTGCACAAGGGGATAGCAAGGCGTGCCGGAAAAAACCCGCAACGACACTGTACTGGGCCCGCGACTGCGCGAGGGGGCTTTTATTGCCGTTGGCGCCATCTGCCTGTACCTGTTGCTGGCGCTGACCACCTACAGCCCCCAGGATCCGGGCTGGTCGGCGACCGGCGTCGGCACCCGTATCGCCAACGCCGGTGGTCCCACTGGCGCCTGGGTCGCGGACGTCGCCTTCTCGCTGGTGGGTTACGCGGCGTACCTGTTTCCGCTGCTGCTGGCCTACCGCGCCCTGATCATCCTCCGCGAGCGTCACAGCCACAAGGCCTTTGACTGGGTCACCTTCAGTATCCGCGGCCTGGGCCTGGTGCTGGTGATGATCGCCGGAACGGCGCTGGCCGCGATGAATGACAGCGGCAATTCCGGCCTGCCCCAGGGCGCCGGCGGCATTCTCGGCCAGGCGATCGGCGATGCCTTTACCGCAGCCTTCAGTGCCATCGGCAGCCGGCTGATCCTGCTCGCTGTGTTCCTGTTCGGCATGACCATCTTTACCGACCTCAGCTGGCTGAAGCTGAGCGAGCGCCTCGGGCGCTGGAGCCTGGGGCTCTACGGGCGCCTGCAGCGCTGGTTCATCGCCACCTTCGACCGGATCCGGGACCGCCGCGAGCGGGAGAAGGCACTGGAGGCGCGCAAGGCGGTCATCGAGGAGCACGTGGAGCGCAGTAAGCAGCGCAAGCCACCGAAGATCAAGCCCTTCACGCCCAAGGTAGAGAAGAGCGAACGGGTCGAGAAAGAGAAACAACAGGTGTTGTTCGACGCCCCGGTAACCGGCGAGCTGCCAGCCCTGGGGCTGCTGGATGCGCAGATCAAGGATCCTGACAAGGGCTTCTCCGAGGAGGCGCTCTCGGGCATGTCGCGACTGCTGGAATTGAAGCTGGCGGATTTCGGTATCAGCGCCGAGGTAGTGGCGGTGTACCCCGGGCCGGTAATCACCCGCTTCGAGATCCAGCCGGCCGCGGGAGTGAAGGTGTCGCGTATTTCCAACCTGGCCAAGGACCTGGCGCGCTCGCTGGCAGTGATCAGTGTACGGGTGGTCGAGGTGATCCCCGGCAAGTCGGTGGTGGGCATTGAAATCCCCAATGAGGACCGGGAGATCGTCAATTTCCGCGAGGTACTGTCATCACGGGCTTTCGACCACTCCAAGTCCCCGCTGACCCTGGCCCTGGGCCACGACATCTCCGGTGAACCGGTGGTCGCGGACCTGGCGAAGATGCCGCATCTGCTGGTGGCGGGCACCACTGGCTCGGGCAAATCCGTAGGCGTCAACGCCATGCTCCTGAGCCTGTTGTACAAGTCCACCCCCGCGGAAGTGCGGCTGATGATGGTGGACCCGAAAATGCTGGAACTGTCGGTCTACGACGGCATTCCGCACCTGCTGACCCCGGTCATCACCGACATGAAGGACGCCGCCAACGGCCTGCGCTGGTGCGTGGCGGAAATGGAGCGCCGCTACAAGCTGATGGCGCACCTGGGCGTGCGCAACCTGGCGGGTTACAACCGCAAGATTGCCGACGCGATCAAGGAGGGCAAGCCGATAGTGGATCCGACCTGGAAGCCGGACCCCCTGTTTGCGGTCACCGACGAGGAGCAGGTGGCGCCAGCACTGGAACACTTGCCGTCGATTGTCGTGGTGATCGACGAGTTCGCCGACATGATGATGATCGTCGGCAAGAAGGTCGAGGAGCTGATTGCGCGTATCGCCCAGAAGGCGCGGGCGGCGGGCATCCACCTGATCCTGGCCACCCAGCGCCCTTCGGTCGACGTCATTACCGGTCTGATCAAGGCCAACATCCCCACCCGGATCGCTTTCCAGGTGTCATCCAAGATTGACTCCCGCACCATCCTCGACCAGGGCGGGGCGGAACAGTTGCTGGGCCACGGCGACATGCTCTACCTGCCGCCGGGCTCGGGGCTGCCGACCCGGGTCCACGGCGCTTTCTGCTCGGACGAGGAGGTGCACCGGGTGGTCGCGGACTGGAAACGGCGCGGGCAACCGAAATATATCGACGGCCTGCTCGACGAGGGCAGCACTACGCCGGTTACCGCCGGGGAACTCCAGGCCAGTAATGGTGACGAAGATCCCGAGAGTGACAATCTCTACGACGAGGCAGTGCACTACGTGACCCAGAGCCGCCGCGCCTCCATTTCCTCGGTCCAGCGCAAGCTGCGCATTGGTTACAACCGCGCGGCGCGCCTGATCGAGGCCATGGAGCAGGCGGGCGTGGTCAGCGAGATGAGCAGCAACGGCCAGCGTGAAGTGCTGGCGCCGCCACCGCCAGAGTAACTGCAGCAGTTTCCATCAATGTCCCCGCACACAGGAAAACCGCCGTGCCCCATGCCCTGATCCGTCTCCATCTGCGCGCCAGCCTGGCTGCGGGTGTTGTGCTCTGCCTGCTGCTGGCGCCCGCCCTGCGGGCCGAGCCCGTCGACGAACTGCTGCAGGCCCTGCAGGGCATTGAGCGCCTGCAAGGTGCGTTCCACCAGCGTCAGTACGCCCCCGATGGCAGCGTCAGCGCCGAGTCCGCGGGCCACTTCAAGCTACTGCGACCCGGCTACTTCGCCTGGGAGATCAACAGCCCGGACAGCCAGCTGATTGTCGCCAACCCCGAGTATCTGTGGCATCACGACCGCGACCTGGAAACCGTGACCCGGCGCCCCGTGGCCGGCAGCGAAGCCATGACGCCGTTGCAGGTGCTGGGCGGTGACGGCGAGGCCCTGCGCCGGGACTATGCGGTCAGCCGGGACGCCGACGGCCGTTTCGTGCTGCAGCCGCACAATCCGGATGCCGGTTTCCTGCAATTGGCCCTGACCATTGACGGCGCCGAAGTTCGCGGCATGGAGGTGCTGGATAACCTCAACCAGCAGGTGGTGATCGAGTTCACTGCCCTGGACACGACCAGTCCGCTGGCGCCGATGGACTTTGACTTCAGCCCACCGCCCGATGCGGACCTGCTCTACAATGAAGAATAATGTAGGAGCCCGCTCCGCGGGCGATCGCGCGGGGACCGCGCTCCCACCACCACGCCGTGCCGCGCCAGATAATGTAGGAGCCCGCTGGCCCAGGCCACCCTCTCTGGCCGCTGCGCGGCCATTCACCTTGTCCGCGGGCGATCGCGCAGGCATGTCATGAGCACCGACCTGTTCAGCGACGTGCCAGACCCGGGTTACCAGCCCCTGGCTGCGCGCCTGCGTCCGCTGATACTGGAAGAATTTGCCGGCCAGAGTCACCTGCTGGGGCCCGGCAAGCCCCTGCGCCAGGCGATAGAACGGCAACAGCTGCACTCGATGATCTTCTGGGGCCCGCCCGGCGTGGGCAAGACCACGCTGGCAAGGATTGTTGCTGCCGCCGGTAATGCCCAGTTCCTGCAGCTTTCGGCGGTGCTGTCCGGGGTCAGGGAGATCCGCGAAGCCATCGCCCAGGCCCGGCAACACCGGGCGGCGGGCCGCGACACCGTGCTGTTTGTCGACGAGGTACACCGCTTCAACAAGTCCCAGCAGGACGCTTTCCTGCCGCATGTGGAAGACGGCACGGTGATTTTTATTGGCGCCACCACGGAAAATCCATCGTTCGAACTCAACAATGCACTGCTGTCCCGCTCCCGGGTCTACAAGCTCCGCCCGCTGGAAGAGGAAGGACTGCTGGGAGTCCTGCAGCGCGGCCTGGCCGCACTGGAACCGGCAGTGACCGCAAGCGCGGACTGCCTGCGCCAGATTGCCACCCAGGCCGACGGCGATGCCCGCCGCGCCCTGAATCTGCTGGAGCTGGCGGCGGACCTGGCGGAGGAGGGTGGGGCCGGGCGCGAGATCACCGCGGCGACCCTGGCGGAAGTACTGCAGGCCTCACTGCGCCGGTTCGACAAGGGCGGCGACCTCTTCTACGACCAGATCAGTGCGCTGCACAAGGCAGTGCGCGGTTCCTCCCCGGACGCCGCCCTGTACTGGCTGTGCCGCATGCTCGATGGCGGCTGTGACCCGCTGTACCTGGCCCGCCGCGTGGTGCGCATGGCCAGCGAGGATATCGGCAATGCCGACCCGCGGGCCCTGGGGCTGTGCCTGGACGCGTGGCAGGTACAGGAACGCCTGGGCAGCCCGGAGGGCGAACTGGCCATCGCCCAGGCCGTGGTCTACCTGGCCTGCGCGCCTAAGAGCAACGCGGTGTACAGCGCGTTCAAGGCTGCGATGGCGGATGTAGGCGCCCATGGCAGCGACGAGGTGCCGCTGCACCTGCGCAACGCACCCACGGCACTGATGCAGGCCGAGGGCCACGGCGACGACTACCGCTATGCCCACGATGAGGAGGAGGGCTATGCCGCGGGCGAAAATTACTTCCCCGAGGCCCTGCGCGAGCGCCACTACTATGCGCCGGTCGATCGCGGCCTGGAGCAGAAAATCCGTGCCAAGCTGGACTATTTGCGCCAGCGCGACCGCGACAGTCCACGCCAGCGCTATCCCTGACCTGCTGCCTTTCAGCGACAAAATCAGTACAATGCGCTCCTTCTGAGCGGCCGCCATGACAAGCCCATGCAATACCTGTTGTTCATAGCCCTCGGTGGCGCCACCGGCTCGGTATCGCGCTACCTGCTGGCGCAGTGGACCCAGGCCCAATGGCAGGGTGTGTTTCCGCTGGGGACGCTGCTGGTCAATTTCGCGGGCTCCTTCAGCATCGGCGTGATTTTCGTGTTGCTGGAGAGACAGATATTGCACCCGGACTGGCGCGGGGTGCTGATGGTGGGATTCCTCGGCGCATTTACCACCTTTTCCACCTTCTCCCTGGAAGCGATTACGCTCTGGGAATCGGGCCACGCGGGCCAGGCCCTGGGCTATATGCTGGCCAGTGTGGTGCTCTGTGTGGCTGGCGCCGGCGCTGCCATTACCCTGACCCGCGCACTGCTGTAGGCGCCGGGCAAACCGAACAACAGGACAGACACGATGTTGGATATCAAGACAGTGCGCCAGGATCCGGAAGCCGTCGCCGCGCAACTCGCCCGCCGCGGCTTCGAGTTTGACGTGGCCGCCTTTCAGGCGCTGGACGCACGCCGCAAGCAGGCGGACACGGACAGCCAGGCGCTGCTCGCGGAACGGAAAAGCGCCTCGAAAAAAATCGGCCAGCTGGTCGGAGAGGGCATGAGCGTTGACACCGCCAAGGCCCAGGTCAACGAGATTCTGGAGAAAATCGCCGCCCAGCTCGACGACCTCACGGACCAGGCAAAGCGCGTACAGGCGGAACTCGACGAGCTGTTGTCAGGCGTTCCCAACCTGCTGGCGACGGACGTCCCCGACGGCAAGGGCGAAGACGAGAATGTGGAACTGGCGCGCTGGGGCGAGCCGCGTCGCTTTGACTTCCCGGTGCTGGATCACGTGGCGCTGGGGGAGAAGCTGCAGCAGCTGGACGCCGAGACCGGGGGCAAGATTACCGGCTCGCGCTTTACCGTCATGTACGGCCCCCTGGCACGGCTGCACCGGGCCCTGATCCAGTTCATGCTCAACCTGCACACCGGCGAGCACGGCTACCGGGAGATCTACGTGCCCTATATCGTCAACCGGGAGTCCCTGCACGGTACCGGCCAGTTGCCCAAGTTCGCCGAAGACCTGTTCAAGCTGGAAGGGGAGCAGGACTATTACCTGATCCCGACGGCCGAGGTGCCAGTCACCAACGTCGCCCGCGACCGTATCTTCGAGGATGCGGAACTGGGTGCAGAGGGTGTCCGGTTCGCCTGCCACAGCCCCTGTTTCCGCAGCGAAGCCGGTAGCTATGGCCGCGACACCCGCGGCATGATTCGCCAGCACCAGTTCGAGAAGGTGGAACTGGTGCAGTTGGTGCGTCCCCGGCAGTCCGACGCCGCCCTGGAGGCCCTGACCGGCCACGCCGAGCGGGTATTGCAGCTGCTGGAGTTGCCCTACCGCAAAATGGCACTGTGCGCCGGTGACACCGGCTTTTCCGCCCACCGCACCTACGATCTGGAAGTGTGGCTGCCAGCCCAGGAGACCTATCGGGAAATTTCCTCCTGCAGCAACTTTGGCGACTTCCAGGCCCGGCGCATGCAGGCGCGCTGGCGCAACGCCGAGACCGGTAAACCCGAACTGCTGCACACGATCAACGGCTCCGGACTCGCGGTCGGCCGCACCCTGGTGGCAATCCTGGAAAACTGCCAACAGGCAGATGGTTCGGTGACGGTGCCCTCGGTACTGGCGCCCTACATGGGCGGCCTGACGACGCTGTAGCATGGAAACCCTGCCGCTGTTCCTCAAGCTCGATGGTGTCCCGGTGTTGTTGGTGGGCGGCGGCGAGATCGGCACCCGCAAGGCGCGCCTGCTGGCGGCAGCGGGGGCGCTGATCACGGTGGTGGCGCCAGCCATCAGTGATGAGCTGGCAGCGCTATTGAGTCTGCCGCAAGGCGTACAGCCGGATGATCGTGCCCACCACCGCTGGATGCGCGGCCCCTATACCGGGCCAGAGCAACTGCAGGGCGCACGCCTGGTGGTGGTCGCCACCCCCGACCGGGCACTCAATGCGGAGATTTCCGCCGCTGCCAGGGCCGCCGGTATTCTGGTCAATGTGGTGGACTCGCCGGAACTGTGCAGCTTCATCTTCCCCGCGATCGTGGATCGCTCGCCCCTGGTCATCGCGATCGGCAGCAACGGCGGCAGCCCGGTGCTGGCGCGGCAGGTGCGCCGGCGCATCGAGGCCATGGTCCCCGCCGCCTACGGCAGACTGGCGCAGTTTGCCCGCAGCCTGCGCTCGACCGTGGCCCGGGCGCTGCCGGATGTAGAACACCGGCGCCGGTTCTGGGAGCAGGTCATTGACGGCCCCATTGCCGGCAAGGTGCTCGCAGGCAGGGAAGGGGAGGCGCGAGCATCTCTGGAGCAGCTGCTCGCACTGCAGCAGCGCAACCCGAAAAGCCTGAACCAGGGCGAGGTCTACCTCATCGGCGCAGGCCCGGGAGATCCGGACCTGATGACCTTCAAGGCGCTGCGGCTGCTGCAGGCAGCGGATGTGGTGCTGTACGACCGGCTGGTCAACCCGGCGATTATCGACCTGGCGCGGCGGGATGCGGAGCGCATCTATGTCGGCAAGCAGCGCTCGCAACACAGCGTGCCGCAGCCGGATATCAATCAGCAGCTGCTGGACCTGGCGCGGCAGGGCAGGCGGGTAGCACGCCTGAAGGGTGGCGACCCCTTCATTTTTGGCCGCGGCGGTGAAGAGATCGAGCTGCTGGCCCGGCACCACATTCCCTTCCAGGTGGTACCCGGGATCACCGCCGCCAGCGGCGCCGCCTGCTACGCGGGAATTCCGCTCACGCACCGCAATCATGCCCAGTCCGTGCGCTTTGTCGCCGGGCACCTCAAGGACAACCGGCTACAGCACCGCTGGGATGAATTCCAGGCGCCCAGCGAAACCCTGGTGTTCTATATGGGATTGGCGGGCCTGGAGGAGATCTGCTCGCAGCTGGTCGCCCACGGGCGTGATCCGGACACCCCGGTGGCGGTGATAGAGCGGGCGACGTTACCCGAGCAGAGAGTGTTGACGGGCAGCCTGGCAAGTATTGCCGGCATCGTGGCGGAGTCCAGACCCTCTGCCCACACCCTGATTATCGTGGGCGACGTGGTGCGCCTGCAGGGAGATCTGGACTGGTTCGGTGCAGCAGACCAGGGCTCAGGTTCGGCGCCAGACCAGTAGCCGGTTATTGGCCGGCATGGCGTTGTCTGCAGCCAGGGTAAAGCCCGACAGGGCCGCCAGGTCCAACAGATCCTCGATATCCCTGATACCCATGTGCGCTGCGCGGCTGCGAAGATGCTGATCAAATGCCCGGTTGCTGTCGCTGGTGAAGCTTCCCCCATAGTTGAAAGGGCCGTAGAGGCAGAACGGGGCGCCCTCCGGCAGGATGGCGGCGAGCCCGTGGAACATGGCTTGCACTTCCGGCCAGCCCATGATGTGCGCCGTGTTGGCAGAGAAGGCGGCATCGGCGGCCACCAGCGGCCAGTTGCTGGCCGCGACATCCAGTGCCAGCGGTGGCAGGACATTGGCCAGAGCCGCCTCGCGCAAACGCTCCTCGCAATCAGCGACCGATGGGTGATTGGTGGGCTGCCACTGCAGGTGCGGTAGCTGCGTCGCCAAATATTCGGCATGCTGCCCGGTACCGCTGCCAATCTCCAGGACCAGTCCCGGCTCGACAAGAATGTCCCGCAGGCATTCAAGGATGGGCTGTTTGTTGTTCTCACACGCCTGGGAGTAGGGTTTCATCGGTCACCTGTGGAGGAGCGTATTGGCGGCGGTTCACGCCAGCCTCAGGTTAACATGTCGCACAGCTGATTCCTCAGCCTGGTGACGCATGGTGCCGGAGCAAGTACAGGCCCAGAGCGACACCGGCAGCGGCACCGGCGGCGTCAGCGACGACGTCCCAGACATCCGCGCTGCGCCCGGGAATGGCCCCCTGCAACCATTCGGTACTGCCCCCCAAGGCCAGCAGGCCGAGGAAGAAGGGCAGGATCTGCAGGTTTCGGGTCAGCCAGCCGAGGACGATAAAATAGCCGCAGACCGCAAACATCCCGGCGTGCATCAGCTTGTCGACATGCGAATAACCGCTAACTGTCGCGCCTTGCGGCCAGGGCAGCCAACTGGTCAACAACGCCAGCTGCTCCCCGGTCAGCAGCAGTGCAAGCACAGTCCCCGACAACGCGAGCGCCGAGAAGATCCGGTAACGGAGGCGTGGCAAGGGCGTGCAACCCTACAGCGGTCGACGATCGAACCGGGGAAACCCCGGCAAATCATCCGACATGACTGGAAAAATGGATTGCCGGGCGGGCACCAGCTCGTCGGCAAAGCTACGGTAAATGGCCGTTCGCAGTGCGCCCGCTGTACTGTAGCCCGTGCCGGCCGCCAGCTCATCAAGGATCGACCGCACCCGACTGGTGGAGATGCCATGTTCAGCGGCTATCTGGTGCAGGGGATTGCCACTGATGAAATCCTCGAATAACTGCAGGGTCTGCAGGGTCCAGCGGGCCCCAAGGGAGTCGGTGATGTGCCCGTCCTGGTCGGCACGGACCAGGCTGCGATTGAAGGGGTCCTCGATATTGGCCAGGTAGACGACATAACCAGCCGCCAGCTTCACCACATTCAGGACTCCCCGAAACATGCGTCCGGCGGGGGTCAACAGCCAGACCCAGGCGGTGGCATTGCCGTACAGTCTGGCGGCATCCTCCAGCAGACCACCAACGGGATCCTTCTGCATGGGCCTGGTCCTGCGCCAGCCTGCGGGCAGCACCACGGCCATGTCCTCGCGCTGGGCCAGCTCCGACAGGGTCTTGCCCCGCGCCTGCTCCATGGTCACACCATTCAGGCGCAGGCCCGCGGGCGACATCGACAGTATGCGCAGGTCTTCGTCCAGCCGGGTGACCGGCATCAATTCCCCCAACCCCTCAGCCCAATCCATGGTTAGCTCCACCCTGTCGAGAATACCTAGTCCTCTTGCCCGCCTCTTGGGCTGTGCTGGGCAAAGCGCTGTTGCCGCAGGAGGAGGGCATCCACCAGGACATTGCCCGCTTCCGTCAACAGGACATCCGGGCGCTTGTCAACGGAGTCGACGGCGCCCTCATCAATCTCTTCGTCTTCCTCGAGGAAGTCATCCTCCAGGTCTGTGAGCAGCTCCTCGCCAAGCGCGGCGCGGCGCCGATTCTCGATGGCAAGGGCCTTGCGCTCCTGTTCTTCACGCATCGCGATGCGGGTCTCTTCATTGAGCGGCAGGGTCTTGATGGCGCGGGCTTCCTCCGCCAGTTCGACCTGCTCCTCAAGGAACACGAACTCCGGGTTCTGGTGGCTGCGACTACGGAACAGCCGGGTGATCTCGGGGATCACCGAGGCAATGTCGTCGTAGCGACGGTGCCGCACCGGGTTGATCTGGTCCCAGCTCAAGGCGTGATCCAGCGCGCTTTCGCCGATCTGGTCCGGATCGAAGAGAGAGGGAAACAGTACATCCGGAACCACGCCACGATGCTGGGTGCTATCGCCGGAAATCCGGTAGAACTTGGACTCGGTCAATTTCAGCTGCCCCTCGGTCAGGGGCACCATGGTCTGCACGGTACCCTTGCCGAAGGAGCGGTCACCGACAATGATGCCGCGCTGGTAATCCTGAATGGCGCCGGCAAAGATTTCCGAGGCGGATGCGCTGAGCCGGTTGATCAGTACAACCAGCGGGCCATCGTAGTAGGGCGTGCGCGCCCGCTTGCCATCGCGCCAGACGCGACGTGAGGAGTGGCGGATCTGCACCGTCGGTCCGTACTCGATGAACAGGCCGGTCAGCTCATTGGCCTCCTGCAGGGAGCCACCGCCGTTGTGGCGCAGGTCCATGACGATGCCGTCAACTCCCTCCTCCTGCAGCTCGTCGAGCAATTTGCGCACATCGCGAGTGGTACTCTTGTAGTCATCGTCACCACGGCGCATGGCATCAAAGTCGATGTAGAAAGCCGGGATATCGATGACACCGATTTTCATCATATCGTCGCCCGCGGGTACCTCGAGTATCTCCTTCTGCGCCGACTGCTCCTCGAGCTTGACCTGATTGCGGACAATGGTGATTTCCCGGCGGATATCGGTGGCGGGGGACTTGGCCGGAATCACCTGCAGGCGCACGGTGGAGCCTTTGGGGCCGCGGATCAGTTCCACCACCTCGTCCAGGCGCCAGCCGACCACATCCTCGAAATCGCCATCCTCGCCCTGGGCAACGGCGGTAATCCGGTCCGAGGGGCGCAACTCGCCCTGTTTGTCCGCGGGGCCCGCCGCTACCAGGCGCGCCACCTTGGTGTATTCGTCTTCTATTTGCAGTACTGCGCCAATGCCCTCCAGGGACAGACTCATGTTGATGTTGAAGTTCTCGGAGCGGCGCGGGGACAGATAGTTGGTGTGGGGGTCATAGAGCTCGGTCAGGGCGTTGGCGTAAATCTGGAAGACATCCTGATGGTTGTACTGTTTGACCCGCTTGAGCTGATTGCTGTAGCGCTTGACCAGCGTCGGCACGATCTCCTGCTCATCCTTCTCCGCAAGGCGCAGGCTCAAGACCTGGTTCTTCAGATGCCGGCGCCAGCGATCATCGAGCTCGGTATCATCCGCGGCCCAGGGGCGGGACTTGCCGTCGAGTAGGTAGTCCTCGTCGGCGGTAAAATCCATTTCCGCGACCGTGGTCTCAAGCGTGTCCACGATGGTCGAGAGCCGCGCCTCAAGGCGCTTCTGGAAGCGGTTGAAGATGGCAAAACCCGCTTCCAGGTTTCCCGCATGCAGCTCTTCATCCATGCTCTGCCGGTAGCGCTCGAACTCCGCCAGATCGGTGGCGGTGAAAAACATCCTGCCGCCATCGAGGCTGTCGATGTAATTGTCCAGGTGCATGGACGACAGGTGATCATCGTATTTGAGTTTGGCGTAGTGGCGCTGTTCCAACTGCTCTATCAGCTCGACCACGGTTTCCCGCTGGCTGTCGGTATAGGTGATATAGCTGAAGGCGGGGACGGAGGCGGTGGCCAGCACCAGCGCACCGACAAGGGTAACGAGGGCTGCAGGCAGCCAGCCCCGGCGGTTGGCTGGGCGTACAATGGCTGTGGTCAATGAAAGTACCTCCGCTTGTTATCACGATCCAGTGTAACGCGCCATCGTCGCTGCTCCAATAAGTGATCGCAGCGATCGCGCAATTCAGTCAGACTACTTCGGCGGGGATACGTTCCCCCCGCAGTACTCTGGCTTGCCGGGGTTCGAGTTAGTGTAATATTGCCTTTTAGCTACAGGACAGCCACATTTGACGCCATGCTACCCGTAGCAATCACCAATTCGCTGATCTTCTGGGGTGCCCTGCTGGCGCTGCTGTGCGTCGTGGCGAGCGGGCTGTCGCGGCGGGTGGGCGCCCCGGTACTGCTGGTATTCCTGGTACTGGGCATGCTGGCCGGAGAGGAGGGCGTCGGCGGCATCCGCTTCGACAACGTCAGCCAGGCTTTCCTGTTCGGTAGCCTGGCGCTGGCCATCATCATCTTCGACGGCGGCCAGGGTGCACGCAAGGACACTTTCCGGGTCAGTCTCGGCCCCGCCCTGTCCCTGGCCACTGTGGGTGTTCTGGTCACCGCCGGTATCACCGGCCTGGCCGCGAAACTAGTCTTGAACCTGCCCTGGCTCGAGGCCATGCTCATAGGCGCCATCGTTGGCTCCACCGATGCAGCGGCGGTGTTCGGCCTGCTGCGATCAGCGGGCCTCCAGCTCAAGGAGCGAACCAGCGCCACGCTGGAGATCGAGTCCGGCAGCAACGATCCGATGGCCATTTTCCTGACCATCACCCTGGTGGAGCTGCTGGTGCTGCGCGCCGCCAATCCCGGCCTCGAGATTCTCGGAGCCTTTGCCGAACAGATGGGCCTGGGCCTCGCGATCGGCTTTGCCGGCGGCTATTTGCTGGTACTGTTGCTCAAGCGCCTGGTGCTGCCGGTGTCCATGTACCCGCTGCTGGCGCTGGCGGGAGGCATGAGCGTGTTCGGCATCAGCAACCTGTGGGGCGGCAGCGGCTTCCTGGCGATCTATCTGGTGGGAATACTGGTCGGCAACGCCTCCTTGCCCCACGCCAAGGACATTCGCCGTTTTCACGACGGCATCGCCTGGCTGGCGCAGATAGGCATGTTCCTGATGCTGGGGCTGCTGATTACGCCCAGCAGCCTGATACCCCTGGTGCTGCCCGGCCTTGGCATCGCGCTGGCCCTGATCCTGGTGGCGCGCCCGCTGGCGGTACTGCTGTCCCTGCTGCCATTCCACTTCCCCTGGCGGGAGCAGGTCTTCATCAGCTGGTGCGGCCTGCGCGGCGCCGTACCCATTATCCTCGCGCTGTTTCCCTCCCTGGCGGGCCTGGAGCTGGCGGATACCTTCTTCGAACTGGCTTTTTTCGTGGTGCTCGTGTCGCTGATGCTGCAGGGCTGGACTATCGCCCCCATCGCTCGCTGGCTGGGTATCGAGGTACCACCGGTGCTGGAGGAACCCGAGCACCTGGTATTGAAAATACCGGATGACCAGGAAAAGGAGCTGCTGGTGTATCGGGCGGTGGTCGGCAGCCCGGCCATCGGCACCCAGGTGGCGCGGCTGCCACTCTCCGGGGGCGCCCAGCTGGTGGGGCTGGTACGCCAGGGGGTACTGGTGCAGGAATGGCAGCAGCAGACGATACAGGACGCGGATCACGTCATGGTACTGGGGACCGACGGCGGCACTCCGGCGCTGGCGCGGCTGTTTACCCCGACCGCGAGCCGCACTGACCGCGAGCGCGAGGTTGCGGATTTCTTTGGCAGCTTCGTACTCAAGCCCGACGCGCGTCTCGCGGACCTGTCGCAGATGTACGGCTTCGAAGTACCCGAGCCGCTGCGCGCCCTGACCGTGGCCGAGTTCATCAACCGCCAGTTCCACCAGAAGCCGGTGGTCGGTGACCGGGTCTCCCTGGGGCACGTGCAGTTCGTGGTGAAGAAACTCGACGGCGAGCGCATTGCCACCGTCGGCTTGAAGCTGGGCTGAGTCACCCCGCTACTGCGTCCGTGGCGATAATCTCGATACCCGCAAGCGCCTGCGCGTAGCCTTTTTTCCGCTCCAGTTCCATGCCCCGCAGGATCTGGATGCGCTGGGCCTGGGGCGAGCCGGCCCCGTGCAGGGACTCGGTCAGGTAACCCACTGCGTTGCGACCCAGAGTCATGTTCTCGATCAGGCGCAGCATGCGGGTGCGGCTTTCGACCGGTATATCCGGCCGGCCCTGGAAATATTTGCGCAGCATTGGACCGGTCTCTTCCTGCTCGAAATCCGCCTGCGAGGGCAGGGTGACCATCAGGCCACCCGCCAGGTCCTGGGCCAGGCGGGAAATCTCGTAGGGAAAGCGGGTGACGTTGTGCTTGCAGACGTTGGCCAGCATTTCGTCGTTCATATAGATCCCGGAAGCCAGCGGCTGTGCCTCGTGGGAGGAGGCAATGGCGGAGGAGTAGATGGTCTCGTTGAGGTGGGTCATTTCCACCAGCTTGTCCTTGATATGGCTGGCAGCGTCGGCGCCGTTGTACTCGGCAATGGCAGCCGCGGCGCCCACCATCACGTCCCCGAGCCCGGTCTTGCAGACATAGCTGGCGCGATGGTAGGCGGTGAATCGCGCCACCATCGGCTGCGCGAACTCGTATTCCCCGTCCATCAGCACGTGCTCCCAGGGGATGAACACATTGTCAAACACCACCAGGGTCTCCTGGCCGCCGTAGCGGGCATTGCCCTTGTCGATATCGCCTTCCTCCAGGGCGCGGGTGTCGCATGACTGCCGCCCGTAGATATAGGTCAGGCCCTCGGCATCGCCGGGCACCATCCCCACCACCGCGTAGTCCCGATCTGCCGCGGTCATGTTCATGGTCGGCATGATGCAGATCCAGTGACTGTTGAGGCCACCCGTCATGTGGGCCTTGGCCCCGGTGACGTAGAGACCGCGTTCATTGCGTGCGGTGACATGCAGAAACAGGTCGGGGTCTGCCTGCTCGTGGGGCCGCTTGCTGCGGTCGCCCTTGGGATCCGTCATGCCGGCACCGATAATCACGTTGTTGCGCTGGGCCTCGCGCATGAACTCGAGATAGCGCTGGTGATAGGGCGTGCCGTGCTTCTGGTCGATATCCCAGGTGATGGAGTGCAATACGCTGATGGTATCCAGGCCTGCACAGCGCTGGAAGCAGGTGCCGGTGAGCTGCCCCATGCGGCGCTGCATCCGGTTCTTCAGTACCAGGTCCTGCGGCGACTCGACAATGTGCAGGAACCGGTTGACCCGCGCATTGACCAGCGGGGAATGCGCCGTTGCCAGCTCCGGGTCGGCAATTGCCAGGTCATAGGTCGCCTGCAAGGCGTTGATGGAAGGCCTGATGATCGGGTGGTCCACGGGCTCTGCAATCTTCTCGCCGAAAAGGTACACACGGACGCCGCGGTTGCGCAGGCTGTCGACGTACTCTTCACCTGTACGGATGGGGCTGAACCGCCCCCAGCGCTGCGCGGCGGTCTCTTCCCGGCGGGTGGGCAAGGGTGCATTCATGGGATCAGCTCCTGTCGGTTTTCTATGCAATTTTTTGCAGCAGTATAACGCCCGTAGCCAGCATGATGACAGGGTCAGTCAGCCAGCGCCGGATCGCGGACAAACAACATATCCATGACAATCTCGGGCCGCCACGTTTTCAGTACCCCTTCACTGCGATGGCGAATGGCATCGAGATCGGCGACAGAATTGATGCGAAAACCCTCACTGACAACCACGTGCACGAGCAGGTAGGTATTGCGACCGCGTTTGGTAACCCGTACCTCAACCAGGTCGGTTGCCACATCAGAGAGGGAGGCCAGCAGCTGCTCCTCGATGTCGTTGACCAGCGGTTCCGGGGGTGCCATCCACAATATTTCCCGCATGCTGTCGCGAAGAATCCCCAGCGGCACGGGCAGCGCCACGAGCACTATGGCGATCAACAGCAGCGGGTCGACCACCGGCGCGTAGTGCGCCCAGGCGGAACCTTCCAGCAACCAGGCAAACAGGAACCCGGCAAACACCGCGGCACTGAGCAGGCCATCCACCAGCCAGGTCCGGGATTCGACGGCCACCAGGTCAGAGCGGGTCTGGCGTCCGGCGCGGGCCATCAGCCAGGCCACCAGCAGGCAGCCGATTGTGGCAGCGGCACCGTAGATCGTGGCCAGACCGTATTCCGCCGGATTGCCGCCAAGCATCAGCCGCTTTACGGCCTCGATGCAGGCCCAGGTACAGGCCACCAGGATAAAAAGCGCCTTGAACAGGTTCAGCGCCGGTTCCATGGAGGTATAGCCAAAGTGGAAGCGGTCATCGTCGGGCCGCTCAGCCAGACGGGCAACCTTGAGCGTCAGCAAGGCCACGCAGAACGCGATCAGCGAATAGATGCCGTCGAACAGTATCGCGTCCGAGCGCGTGAGCAGCGCGAATGTCAGCGCCAGTGCAATGAAACCCAGGGAACCTATAAGCGCCCAGCGCAGGGCGCGCTGCTCACTGTGAATGTGGAGTTTGTGGCTCATGGTGACAATCAGTGATCCGGAATGTGAAGAGGGTGGCGGACATCATGGCCTCGGGAAGCGCGCCCGGCAAGCAGCCTGTGCATAACTGTGTGCCCAAATCCTTAATTTAACATAATATATATTATGCGCATATGTGGATTCTTTGCGGAAGGCTATTCGGTGTACTAATCTCAAGTTGATTGATGCGGGTCAACGCAGCCAATACCCCTCGGCGATACTCTTGCAGAATCGAATTGGCGCAACGGCATGTCGATCCTGGCAGCCGTGCGCAAGGAGCAATATCGTGCAGCAGGCCAGATCGAGCCACCACAGCGGATCTGCTTCCGATCCGGATCGCGCAACCTGTCGGCCGCGCACCGGCAGTGCGCGGCGCTGGGACATCTGGGCGCAGCAGGCTGCTGCCGGGAAACGTCCCTGTTTTGCCAGTGAGCAGCGATTTACCTGCAGCGAAACGAACTGCCCCTGGCGCGACGAATGCAGGGACCTGCGGGCCGAATGGCACCGCTAGGGTGAGCTTTCATTTCCCGGAGCGTTTCGTCAGCGCGATGACGCGCGACACCCTGGCGCTGATTCTGGCCGGAGGCCGCGGCTCCCGACTGGGTGGTCTCACCACCGAGCGGGCCAAGCCGGCGGTTCCCTTCGGCGGCAACATGCGCATCATCGATTTCGCCCTGTCCAACTGCGTCAACTCCGGTGTGCGCCGAATCGGTGTATTGACCCAGTACAAGGCCCACTCCCTGATTCGTCACCTGAGCCTCGGCTGGGGCTATATGCGCGGCGAATTGGGTGAGTTCGTGGAGTTGCTTCCTGCCCAGCAGCGCACCGATGGCGGCTGGTACAGCGGTACCGCCGATGCGGTATTCCAGAATATCGACATCATCCACGCCCACGACCCCCGGTTCGTGCTGATCCTGGGCGGCGACCATATCTACAAGATGGATTACGGCGCCCTCCTCGCCACCCACGTGGAGAACCAGGCCGATGTCACAGTCGCCTGCATGGAAGTGCCATTGGCGGATGCCAGCGCCTTTGGGGTCATGGAAATTGACCCGGACGGTCGCGTACGTGGATTTGAAGAAAAGCCCGCGATGCCCCAAGGCATGCCGCAACAACCGGATTACGCCCTGGCCTCCATGGGTATCTACGTGTTTACCGTCGACTATCTGCTGGATTGTCTGCGCCGTGACAACCTGGATGAGAAATCCGGGCACGACTTTGGCAAGGACATCCTGCCGCGTGCCGTGCATCAGGACAGAGTCTACGCTTCCCCATTTCGGGATCCCAAGACTGGCGCCCGGGCCTACTGGCGCGACGTGGGAACACTGGACAGCTACTGGTCCGCCAACATGGAGCTGATCGGCGTGGTACCCGAGCTGGACCTGTTTGACACCCAGTGGCCCATTCGCACGCACCAGATCCAGGCACCGCCGGCGAAATTCGTGTTCGACGATGAAGGCCGCCGCGGCATGGCGGTGGACTCGATGGTTGCGAACGGTTGTATCGTTTCCGGAGCGCTGGTACGCCACTCGGTGTTGTTTTCCCAGGTTCGGGTGGAGGAGTCCACCAGGGTGACGGACTCGGTTCTTCTGCCCCGGGTGGTGATCGGGCCCGACTGCCAAATCCACAAGGCAGTGATTGAAACCGGCTGCCAATTGGCGGCCGGGACTGTCATCGGATTTGACCCGGAGCAGGACCGGCGCCGCTTCGAGGTCTCCCCCGGCGGGGTGACCCTGGTGACGCCGGAAATGCTGCAACAGAACCTGGATTATATCCGCTAACCACAGCTGCCCCGCTCCACCGCCGGGCAGCCACCGCCATGGGAGTTTGTGTAAAACGCCTCCATACCAGCTATGATGCGCGTTGCAATTACCTCCATACCAGCCCCAGGGACACTCTATGAAGATCGGCATTCTGTCACGCAACCGCAGACTCTATTCCACCCGTCGTCTGCTGGAAGCGGCGACCGCGCGGGGGCACGATGTCCGGGTTATCGATGTGCTCAAGTGTTACATGAATATCACTGCCAACGATCCCACGGTGACCTACCAGCACTCCGCGGAAAAGGTGGAAGCCCTGGATTTCGAGGCGGTTATCCCGCGGATCGGCGCCAGCATCACCTCTTACGGCTGTGCGGTGTTGCGCCAATTCGAGGTTGGTCACGTGTATTCACTGAACGAATCGATTGCCATCACCCGCTCACGGGACAAGCTGCGCGCCCACCAGTTGCTGGCCCGGCGCGGTATCGGCCAACCGGTCACCAGTTATGCCCACTCTGCCCGGGCCACGGACAAGCTGATCGAATCCGTCGGCGGTGCGCCGCTGATTCTCAAGCTGACCGAAAGTACCCACGGTAACGGAGTCCTGCTGGCGGAGACCAAGAAAGCCGCAGAGGCCCTGATCAATGCTTTCCGCGGTATCGGCTCCGATTTCCTGGTGCAGGAATTCATCAAGGAGGCCGGCGGCTCCGACATCCGCTGTTTCGTGGTTGGGGAAAAAGTGATTGCCGCCATGCAGCGCAAGGCGGTGAAAGGCGAATATCGCTCCAACCTGCACCGCGGCGGTACCGCGGAGGTGATCAAGCTGACCCCCGAGGAACGACGCCTGGCCCTGAAGGCGGCGCGGGTCATGGGACTGGACCTGGCCGGGGTGGACATCCTGCGCTCGGCTCACGGTCCGCTGGTCATTGAGGTGAACTCGTCGCCGGGCCTGGAGGGCATTGAGAAAGCCACTGGCATCGACATCGCCGGCAAGATCATCGAATACATCGAAAAGGACTCCCAGGCCGGACCCAACAAGCCCACCGGCAAGGGCTGAAGCAGTGCGCCCCGCTCAGGACTCCTGCCCGCCGCGGGGACGATACTTGGGCAGGCGCAGGTCAAACAGGATGGCTGCGCCCCGCAGCGCGAAGGCAGCGGCCACCGCCAGCGGCAGGGCTATACCCTGCCCCCAGTGCTGCGCGGCCAGCACCACATAGCTGACCGCACCCAGTGCCGCCGCGGTCACATAGATATCCGGCTCCAGCAGCACCGGCGGTCGTCCCAGCAATCCGTCCCGGATCAGCGAGCCGAAAGTGGCGGTCATCATGCCCATGCCAATGGCGACCAGTAGCGGGGCATCCCAGGCCAGGGCTTTCTGTGTGCCCAGCACGCTGAACAGCGCCAGGCCCAGCGCGTCCGCCCACAACAGGACTGTGCGCAAGGACTCGAACAAGTGCGCCAGAAACCAGGTGGCAACGCTGGCGCCGATACAGACCCAGAGATAGGCGATATTGCCGATCCAGAAGACCTCCCCAGTCTGCAGCAGAAGATCGCGCACCGTGCCACCGCCGATGCCGGTGATGGTGCCAAACAGCACAAAACCGAGGATATCGAGGCGTTTTTCCGCAGCCGCCAGCGCCCCACTGATGGCAAATACCGCAACCCCCAGCAGATCCAGGGTAAAGATGATGGTGTCGATGCTCATGCCGATTCCTTGTCGAGGTTCAGGTTGTTGCGTGGCGGGTGGGCCTGGATAGTATGCGTGTTATCATGTTGCAGACCAATGCCCGGCCGGAACCGCACCCCTTGTTGTCCCCGGTCATTCTCGCCAATCTGACGTGGAGCACGTGTGAACCCAGGGAACAACCTTGTGGTCGCTGCGGCCCTGTTGCTGCTGCCGGCCGCTACCGGGTCGGCGGATGACACGGCGCAAAGGGCGCAGGAGATCCTGTCCCAGCGCTGCGTCGTCTGCCACGCCTGCTACGACGCTCCCTGCCAGCTCAAGCTGGAAGCCCACGAGGGGCTGACCCGCGGCGCCAGCAAGACCCTGGTCTACGACTCCACCCGGCTGCTGGCCGGAGACCTGACCCGCCTGTTCGACGACGCCCACAGCCCGCGGGAGTGGCGCGACAAGGGCTTTTTCCCGGTCCTCGACGCGAAGACTCCGCAGCAGGGCGTCATGCGGCGAATGCTGGAACTCAAGCAGGCCAATCCACTGCCCAGCACCGGCGCCCTGCCCGACGGCTTCGATTTCGACCTGCACCGCGACCAACAGTGCCCCAAGCCCGGCGAGTTCGACCGCTTCGCCCGCGACTATCCGTTGTGGGGGATGCCCTATGGACTGCCGGGGCTGCAGCCGGAAGAGCACGCAATCCTGGGTCGCTGGCTGGATGCGGGCGCCCCGCCGCTGGCCCCGGAACCGCTGCCAGCCGCAGTGGCAACCGAGGTGACAGCCTGGGAGAGCTTCCTCAATGCCCCCGACAACAAGTCCCGGCTGATGGCCCGCTATGTTTACGAGCACCTGTTCCTGGCCACCCTGCACCTGGAGGATCGCGACAATCCGCACTGGTTCCGACTGGTGCGCTCCAGCACGGCGCCCGGAGAGCCGGTCGAGGTCATCGCTACCCGACGTCCCTTCGATGACCCCGGGCACAGCGACTTCTACTACCGGCTGCAGCGCATGCCCGTGGTCGTGGCCCGCAAGAGCCACCAACCCTATCGCTTCGACCGTGCACGCAGGGACTGGTACCGGGATCTGTTTCTGGCACCGGACTACGAAGTCCCCGCCCTCCCCGGCTACGCTGAGGAAACCACCGGCAACCCGTTCGTCAGCTTCGCCGCTATTCCGGTAAGGGCCCGCTACCGCTTCCTGCTGGAGGACGCGGAATTCACCATCATGAACTTCATCAAGGGGCCGGTATGCCGTGGCCAGATTGCCCTGAACGTCATTGACGACAGGTTCTGGGTGATGTTCCTTGACCCGGAACAGCTGGAACCGGAGCTGGATGGCCCGTTCCTGGAACAGGAGAGCCACAACCTGCGCCTGCCCGCCGCCACCAGGGGCAGCGTCATCGACCTGCTTGACTGGCGCCGCTACGCCCGTGCCCACAAGCGCTACATGCGGGCCAAGGACGAGCACCTGCGGGAGCAGTACGCCCAGCAGGGGCGCAAGCCGGGCCTCGAGGCAATCTGGGATGGCGACGGCGACAACCCCAACGCCGCGCTAACCATCTTCCGCCACGTCGACACGGCCTCGGTGGTCAAGGGCTTTGTCGGCGACACTCCCAAGACCGCCTGGGTCATCACCTATTCCCTGCTGGAACGCATCCACTATCTGCTGGTGGCGAACTTTGACGTCTTCGGCGCCGTCTCCCACCAGCTCGAGTCGCGCCTGTACATGGATTTCCTGCGCATGGAGGGGGAGCTGAACCTGCTCCTGTTCCTGCCCGCGGACCAGCGCCAGGAACTCTGGGACCACTGGTACCGGGGTGCACCCGACGCCGTCCGCGAACACCAGTTCATCCGCAGCGACAGTATCCAGCTCGAGAGCCCCCTTGATTACCAGAGCGACGACCCGAAGGCGGAATTCCTCGGCTGGATGCGACAGCGCATCCACGCTGCCGGCGCCGCCAATTTCGACTACCGCCGCAGCGCCAGCCCCGCCATGGCCGCGGCCTTCGACCGCCTGGTGGCAACCCGCGGCAAACACAACCGCTTCCTGCCCGCTGTCAGTTTCATCCATGTGATTGGCAGCCAGCGGGACGAGGCCTACACGCTGCTGCATGACGCCGGCTACAGCAATATTGCCCAGCTGTTCCGCGAGGACGAGCGCAGATTGCCGGAAGAAGATGGGCTGACCGTCGTGGCCGGGATTATCGGCTCACATCCCAACCAGTTCTTCCAGATCCATGAGAAGCAGGTACCCCTGTTCGTGGCGGATATCCTCGCCCTGCGCACAGACGAGGACATGGCGCTGCTACGCTATCGCTACGGGGTACGCCGCAATTCCCCCTGGTTCTGGTCGGTCAGCGACCGCCTGCACACTTTACAGCGAGAGCAGGATCCGCTGGCGGCGGGGGTATTTGACTACAATCGCTACCACGGTTATTGACCGGGCTGCAGGATCGCCGTCGCCGCTCAGGCATGGGGGCCGCGGTTGTGTTGCCAGAGCTTGAGCAGCCCGCGCTCCACCGCGCCCTCGGCGGCCATGCCCAGCTTTTCCTGCCAGGCCTTTTTCTGAACGTATTTGACTTCGAAGACGTCGCGATCCCGCAGCTGCTCCTGAACAAAGGCGTCGCTGGTCTGGAGCGCATCCACCAGGCCGATGTCGAGCGCATCGCGACCGTACCAGATCTCCCCGGTCGCGACCTTGTCGATATCCAGCGCGGGCCGGTTTTCGGCCACAAAGGCCTTGAACAGGCCGTGGGTGATTTCCAGGTCCTCGATGAACTTCTCCCGGCCCTTGTCGGTATTCTCGCCGAACAGGGTCAGGGTGCGCTTGTATTCACCGGCCGTGAGCAGCTCGAAATCGATGTCGTGCTTCTTCAGCAGACGGTGAAAGTTGGGTAGCTGGGCCAGTACCCCGATGGAGCCCAGCACCGCAAAGGGGGCGGCGATAATACGCTGGCCGACGCAGGCCATCATGTAGCCACCACTGGCCGCGACCTTGTCCACGGCCACGGTCAGCTGGGCGCCGGCATCGGTGATGCGCTTGAGCTGGCTGGCTGCCAGGCCATAGCCATGCACCAGGCCGCCGGGGCTTTCCAGCCGCAGCAGAATCTCGTCACCCTCCTCCAGCTGCGGCAATACCGCGGATATCTCTTCCCGCAGCTGATCTGTAGCGCTGGCTCTGATGTCGCCATCATAATCCATTATAAACAGACGCTTGCGATCACTTTCTGATGTTGTTTCACGACCTTTAAGGCGCTTCTTCGCCGCCTTGGCGGCAGCTTTGTCGGCTTTGTGACGGGCCTTGAGTTCGGCCTTGTGAACCTCCGGACCCGCTATCGTCGCGCGCATGGTGTCGCCCACCTGCTGGTAGCGATCATTGAGCTTGTTGATTTCTATGTGTCCCTTCCGCTCCGCCTTGTGCCGCTGGCCCAAGGCGACCATGCCGCTGACGACCAACAGGATGGCGGCAACGACAGTGACGGCCCGGGCCAGAAACAGCCCATATTCGTAAAGATATTCCAAAAGGGTTACTCCCGTGTCAGTTCGCTGATGTAGTGGCGGATAAGTTGTCCCGCAATCGAGCTCGGGGGTGGCACCTGGGGCAGGTCGCTGTAGTGATACCAACCCGCGTCGGCGATCTCCCCGGGTTCGCAGACAATCTGGCCGCCGGCATACTGCGCGAAGAAACCCAGCATCAACTGGCTCGGAAACGGCCAGGACTGGGAACCGAAGTAGCGCAGCCCGCGCACCTCCACCCCGACCTCTTCCCGCACCTCCCGATGCAGGGTGTCTTCGGCGCTTTCACCGGCTTCGATGAATCCTGCCAGGGTGCTGTACATGTTGCCCGGGAAGTTGGCATTGCGGGCCAGCAGCAATTCCTCCCCGCGGGTAACCAGCACGATGACACAGGGGTTGATGCGCGGATAGTTGACCGTGCCGCAGGGGCCGCAGCGCATGGCCCGCTCCTCGAGGTCGACGGTCATGGCGCTGCCGCAGCGGCCACAGAACTGGTGATCGCGCTCCCAGGCCAGCAACTGGGCGGCCCGGCCAGCGAGGGCAAAAAGGCCATCGTCGATGCGGCCGAGCAGCTGATACAGATTGCCGCGGGCAAAGCGCATGGGATCAGGCTCAATACCGGCGTCAATCTCCACTGCGTAGCAGGGACGGCCGTGCCAGTAACCGAGGAACTGCTCACGCATCACCACCCAGCCCATGGCCCGCAGCTCCTCCCGCTGCAGCAGCGGGTCGCGGCTGCTCATGTCGGTTACCACCTGCCCGCGCTGGAACACCAGATGCAGGGCTTCCTCCACAGAGGCCGGAGGTCGATTGCCAAGCTTGAAACTCATGTCCGCACCACCTCCCGCCACAGCACCTTGCCGCCGCTGGCGCCGGCGATCGCCTCCAGTTGGGCCTCATGGGCGGCCAGGTCTTCGGCACTGGCCCTGGGCACGACCAGCGCCGGTCGCTGGGCCGGCAAGCGCCGGATGCCCTCGCTGCGGCCATTGCCGTCGCTCTCTCCCGGCCCGTGATCCGCCAACTGGAAGGCGGTCTGGCCTCCCGTCATTGCCAGATACACGTCGGCCAGGATCTCGGCATCCAGCAGAGCCCCGTGCAGGTCGCGCTGGGAGTTGTCCACGGTGTAACGGTTGCAGAGCGCGTCCAGGTTGTTGCGCTGTCCCGGGTGTCGGGCCCGGGCCATGACCAGCGTGTCGGTCACCGGGCACAGGACGTCAAGGCCCGGATGGCGTTCATCGAGTCGCCGCAGTTCCGCGTCCAGGAAGCCGATGTCGAAAGGGGCATTGTGTATCACCAGCTCGGCACCGCGCACGAAATCGAGGAATTCCGCGGCTACCTGCGCAAACAGGGGCTTGTCGGCGAGGAATTCACTGGTGATGCCATGCACTTCGATGGCGCCCTGGTCAATGTCGCGCTGGGGATTGATATAGCGGTGGAAGTGGTTCCCGGTCAGGCGCCGGTTCACCAGTTCGACACAGCCGATTTCAATGATCCGGTGGCCCTGGTTGACCTCCAGGCCGGTCGTTTCCGTATCCAGTACAATCAGTCTCACAGGCGCTCCTCGTTGTCGCCGGGCCTACAGTTCATCGATGCCCCTGTTGGCCAGCTGGTCGGCAATGTCGTTCTCCCGATGGCCACTGTGGCCCTTGACCCAGTGCCACTTGATCCGGTGACGCTGGCTCTGCGCATCCAGCGCCTGCCACAGGTCGACATTCTTGACCGGTAGCCTTGAAGCCGTTTTCCAGCCCTTCTGTTTCCAGTTCGGCAGCCACCTGGTGATGCCGTCGCGCACATAGGCGGAATCGGTGGTCAGCGTGACCTCGCAGGGTTCCTTCAGGGCCCGCAGGGACTCGATAGCCGCCTGCAATTCCATGCGGTTGTTGGTGGTGTGGGCTTCACCGCCAAAGAGTTGCCGCTCGCGCCCATTGCAGCGCAGCAGTGCGCCCCAGCCACCCGGTCCGGGATTGCCGCGGCAGGCGCCATCGGTAAAGATCTCCACCTGCTTCACGCGGCGTGATCACCCTGGCGCGGTGTTGGTGCCGGGTTCGGCACTGCCAGCCCGATCAGGCGGGCGCTGCGGCGGGCTCGCTGTACGGGCCGGGTGGCACCACCGACCTGCTTGATGGCGTGAATCAGATAGACATCTCCCAGCGGCAAGCGGTGGCGTTCACTCCAGCGATTGACGGTGGCCGCCTGACGGCCGATCCGGCCTTCGCCCGGCACCGGCAGCGGGCTCAGGTAGCGGGCGGACTCCGCCTCGCAACCGAGCAGCCGCAGCCAGTCCAGCAGGCGGGTACAGCCCACCGGCCGGTGGTTCTGCCACAGCGGGTTGCCACCCAGTCCCCGCAGGCGATGCACTGCTCCCAGCAGGCTCCAGGGATTGAAGCCAATCAGCAGTAGCTGGCCGTTGGGCGTCAGGACCCGCTGCAACTCGCGCAGTACCTGGTGCGGCTGCGAGGTGAAGTCCAGGCAGTGATGGGCAACGACCACGTCGACGCTGTCACTCTCCAGGGGCAGCTCATCGTGCTCTGCAACAACGGTTACACCGTGGCCGGGGCGCGGCGCGGCATAGGCTCGATGGCGAATCCGGCTGTTGCCAAACAGGGGCTGCTGGCGAACATGGCCGACCTGGAGCAGATGGTAGCCGAAGGCGGTCTCCAGTATGGGCTCGAGGGCGGCCTGCACGGCAGCCTGCAGATTACTGCCCGCCGCAGTTGCATACCAGGATTCCAGTTCGTCGGAAATGTCGCTACACTCGCCCATTGTCTCCAGCGGCCGGCTACCGGCTCGTTGTGTGTCCAAGCGGCCATGTTACTGCATTTCAGGGGGTTTTGAACGTTATCCATGCTGGCAATCGAAGCAGTACCGGCCTTTAGCGACAATTATATCTGGCTCCTGCGCGACAGCGGCGGCCGGCGCTGCTTTGTGGTCGATCCCGGCGACGCCGCCCCCGTGCTGGCGGTGCTGGCGCGGGACCAGCTTGAGCTCGCTGGCGTCCTGATCACCCATCACCACTTCGACCATGTCGGCGGCCTGCCGGATCTGATCGCCCACAGTGATCCCGTGGTCTATGGCCCCCGCAATCCGGCTATCGCCGGCATCACCCAGCCGCTGCAAGCTGGCGCCAGCGTCACGGTGCTGGGCCATGAGTTCACGGTCATGGCGGTGCCCGGACATACGCTGGATCACATTGTCTATTACCATGCCGGCAGCGATCGGCAGCCACCCCTGCTGTTCTGCGGCGATACCCTCTTTGCCGGGGGTTGTGGGCGCATCTTAGAGGGCACGGCCCCGCAGATGTACGCTTCGCTGGCTGCCCTCGCTGCCCTGCCCGGCGACACCCGCGTGTACTGTGCCCACGAATACACCCAGGCCAACCTGCGCTTTGCGCGGGCGGCAGAACCCGACAACAAAGACCTCATCCGGCGCGAGGCGGAAGTCGCTGCCACACGGGAACGTGGTGCTCCCACGGTACCCTCGGAGCTGGCGCTGGAACTGGCCACCAACCCGTTCCTGCGCTGCGAGGAGCCCGCTCTTGTGGCTGCACTTCGACGCCAGGGAAAATGGCAGGGGGAGAAGCCTGCAGAGGTCTTTGCCGCCCTTCGATCCTGGAAGGACGAATTTTGATTTTTTCAAATATAAACAATTACTTATATAAACTACTGCTAGTAATTTCTAGTTTTTTCGCGATCGCCGGGTGCCAGGTCCTGCCCTCCGGTGATGCCGTTGACAGCGCCCGGGAGACGACAGCGACCAGCCAGGTGCAGCAACGTTCAGGCAAAGGCGCCCCGGGTCCCCGTGCCCTGCGCTCCCCGACACCGGAGCAGATTGATCCCGACGACCTGTGGGCACGCCTGCGCAGCGGCATGCAGTGGGACATACCCGACAACCGCCAGGTGCGGGAAGCCAGGGCCCATTACCTGGCGCAGGAGCGCTATTTCGACACCATCACCGAGCGCGGGGCACTCTACCTCCACTATATCGTGGAGGAAATCGAGCGCCGCGACATGCCCCTGGAACTCGCTCTGCTACCCCTGGTGGAAAGCGCTCTCGATCCCTTTGCCCTTTCCTCGCAGCAGGCGATGGGCCTGTGGCAGATCATGCCTGCAACCGGTCGCAATCTGGGGCTCGACAGCGACTGGTGGTACGACGGCCGCCGCGACCTGCGGCAATCCACCGCCGCGGCTCTGGACTACCTGCAGTACCTGCACGACAACCTGGATGGTGACTGGCTGCTCGCCGTCGCTGCCTATAATGGAGGGGTGGGCCGTGTTGGCCGGGCGATCATGGGCAACAGCGCCCACGGTCGACGTACCGATTTCTGGTCCCTGCCGCTGCCGGCGGAAACCCGCAACTACGTCCCTCGCCTGTTGGCACTCAGCAGCCTTGTCGGGGAGCCGGATGCCTGGGAACTGGCGCTGCCGCCACTGGCCAACGCGCCCGCGTTTGTGCCCGTGCCTACCGGCGGCCAGATTGAGCTGGCGCGGGCGGCGGAGCTGGCCGATGTCGACCTGCCTGTGCTGCAGGCACTCAACCCCGGCCACCTGCGCTGGGCCACGTCTCCCGGCGTCACCGAGCTGCTGCTGCCGCCGGAAAGGGCCGACATGTTCCGCGCACGTCTCGCCTCCCTCAGCCCAGACGAGCGGGTCAGCTGGCAGCACTACCGGGTCAAACGCGGCGATTCACTGTCGCGGATAGCCCGGACATTCAGTACCCGGGTCGACCTGTTGCGGGAAGCCAACGACATCCAGGGCAGCCTGATCCGCGAAGGGTCGACCCTGCTGATTCCCCGGGGGGATTACACAGCTGCTGCGCTCGCTGCCAACAGTGGCCCTGCTCAGATCGAACCCCGGGACTACAAAGTCCGCCGCGGAGATTCCCTGTATCGTATTGCCCGGCGCTTCAAGGTCAAGGTTGAGGACCTCATCGCCTGGAATGCGCTCAATCCTCGGGGCACGATCTATCCGGGCCAGCAGTTGACCATGTATGTCCGCGGCGGCTGATCCCGGCGCCGCGAACATTTGCGAGACTCCGTTCGGACCGTTCCAGCTGCAACGTTATCCCGCCCGCAAACAGGAGCTGTTGCGGGCCTGGTGCGGGGCCGACTTGTTGTTGCTGGATACGGCTGCCGAACAAGCCCTGCCGGGATCCACGCTCATTGTCAACGACGACTACGGTGCCCTGTCCCTGCCCCTGATCGCCGCGGGTGCTGCCTGCACCCTGTGGACGGATTCTGCCCTTGCAGCCCGCGCGCTGGCGGAGAATGCCCGAACCAACAACAGCCCGGCGCCGGCGCTGGTCTGGAGTACCGACCTCCCCCCCGCGGGCGCGGCACTGGCACTGCTGCGGATCCCGAAGCAGAAAGCGCTGCTGGAATACCAGCTGGCACAGCTTGCCCGGGTCCTGCCCGCCGGGGCCACGTTGCTGGCGGCGGGAATGGACAAGCACCTGCCTGCCGGGGTGGACAGTCTCATCAGCCGCTACATCGGCCCCTGCGACAGACTGCGCGGGCGCTACAAGGCCCATGCCTGGCGGGCGCAACGCGGAGCGCAGGCGGCAGGGACCATGCCTGAGCCCCTCAGCAGTTACTTCTGCGAGCCGCTGGGTGCCGCGCTGCGTTCTCTGCCCAATGTCTTCAGCCGTGAGGGTCTCGACCCTGGCACTCGCCTCCTGCTGCAACAACTGTCGCAACTGCAGCCGGCAGCGAGAGCCGTAGACCTCGCCTGCGGCAACGGTGTCATCGGCCTGTGCGCCCTGCAGCTCGGCCTGGCCCGGGAACTGTGGTTTTGCGATGAGTCCGCCCACGCCATCGCCTCTGCACGACTCAACCTCGAAACTGTGCTGCCGGAGCGGGTGCCGGAAACCCATTTCCTCCACGGCGACGGCCTCCGGGACTGGAAGGCTGCCGCACCCGACCTTGTCCTGTGCAATCCACCGTTCCATCTCCAGCATACAGTGGATGACTATGCCGGCAGGCGCCTGCTCAGCCAGGCGGCGGCGGTGCTGGCCCCGGGCGGCCAGCTGTGCCTGGTCGCCAATCGCCACCTCGACTACCGGCGCACACTGGAACATGGCTTCCGCCAGCAGCGGGTCCTCGCCCAGGACCGCAGGTTTCGCATCTACCTGGCCAGCCGCTAGGCCCGGGTATGATTTGTTGGCCGGCACCGGGATGATTGCCGCTCAAGACTGGTCCAGGCTCCCGGCATTGGTCCACCGGTTGCTAGAGTGGTGGCCTGACAACCCCAGGCAGAAGCGGAGCGCCGGCCTTGAAATTTGTTCTCTCCACCTCATTCAGCAGTGTCGCCCACCTCACCCGGATAGCCCCGGTCGCCGACGAATACGGCTGGGACGCGATGTCCTTCTCCGATCACGTCGTACACCCGGAGCAGATCAGCGAGCCCTATCCCTACACCGAAGACGGCAGCCGGCGCTGGGCCGCCTTCACCGACTGGCCCGACCCCTGGGTAGTGATCGGCGCCCTGGCCACCATTACCAGGCGTTTGCGCTTTACCAACAATATTTTCGTGTTGCCCATGCGCAATCCCTTTCTGGTCGCCAAGGCCATCAGTACCGCGGCGATAGTGTCGGACAACCGGGTCACGCCGGCGTTCGGAGTGGGCTGGTCGGCGGATGAGTTTGCCCTGATGCAGCAGGATTTCCGCACCCGTGGCAAGCGCACCGACGAAATGCTGGAGATCATGCGCCTGCTGTGGACTGGCAAGATGGTGGAATATCACGGCCAGTTCTACCAGTTCGAGCGCCTGGAGATGAACCCCGCACCGACGGCACGCATTCCGATCTGGATCGGGGGGATTTCCGACCCCGCCATGCGCAGGGCTGCGCGCCTGGCCGACGGCTGGGTCACCGACCTGCAGCCCTCCAGTGAGATCATCGACAGCATCGCGCGCATTCAGCAGTGGCGGCGGGACTGTGGCCGGGAGGGCGAGCCCTTTGAAGTGATGGCAACACCCAATGATGCCTGGGATGCAGACGGCTACAAGCGCCTGGAAGATGCCGGCGTCACTCACATCCTGACCATGCCCTGGGCCTTCTATCACGGCGAAACGGGGGATGTAAACCTGAAAATCGACGGCGTGAAACGCTATGCCGACGAGGTTATCGCGTCGCTTTCCTGAGCCGGCCCCTCCTCAACCCGATGCACCCGCGCCTGCGGCGCTACCGCGTCCCAGATGCTCGCCAGCAGGGCATCGACCGACGGCGCGCGCACGCCGCTGTCTGTCGCCGGGTCCGGTGCCAGCACCGCGCTCAGGGTCAGTGTGCGGATAGCACGGGTCGCGCCCACATAGAGCAGGCGCGCGTTCTCTACCCGGGACTTGTGGCGGCGGATACGCAGCAAGGTGTTGTAGACCCCGGGGCTGTCGCGCTCACTGTGATCGTCGGTCGCCAGCAAAAAGCGGCGCTCGCCGTCGGCGTCGGTGTAGTCGTCCCAGAGTAGCGCCGGGCGCTCGTCGGCCCGTGCCCGGCCCGCCAGTCCAGGCATGAACACATGGTCGAATTCCAGCCCCTTGGCCTTGTGCAGGGTCATCACCTGAACCCGGGCGGCTGCCTCTCCAGAGCGGGCATAAAGTCCCCCCAGGCGACGTTGCAGCCAGGGCAGGTCCAGTCCCCTGCCCTCGCTGTCGGCCTGTTCCAGCAACTGCAGGAAGCGATCGGCGTTGTGCAGGTCGGTCTCGGAGCCAGCACAGGCGGGCCCGCCCAGCTGTTCCCACAACAGCTCCACCCAGACCCGCAATCCGCGTCGATCGCGGCGTTGGCGGCTCTCTGCCAGCGCCGCGGCCAGCGGAGCCACGCGCCGGCGTCCGTCGACACTGAGTTGCGCCAGCAGGGTCGGCGCCTGCAGCGCGCTGGCCACCGGCGCCGGGAATGGGGAGGTGCCAAACTGCGCCACCCGCAACAGGTCAGCCGGCTCCAGTCCACACCAGGGTGCGCGCAGCAGTGCCATCCAGGCGACCCGGTCCGCCGGGTTCGCCAGCGCCCGGCACAGGGTAAACAGGTCCGCGACCACGGGATTGCGGGCAAGGCTGTCGATATCCTGGGCGTTATAGCTGATTCCAGCCCGGCGCAGGGCCGCCAGCACCGGTTGCAGCTGGGCGCGACTGCGCGCGAGCACAGCCACACTGGTGTCGGGCGCCCGGGCCAGGCTGGCGGCAATCCGTTCGCCAAGCAGCCCGGCCTCGCGCAGCGCGCCCGGACCCGGCTCGTCCGCAATCACTTCCAGTGCGACAGCGGGGCCCGCGGCAGCGGCGCGGGTGGCCACCGCAGGCGTGAAACGGACTTCGCCCCGGGCGATATCGTCGGTGGCCGGAAAGGCCTGGCGAAAGACGGCGTTGACCCAGTCGACGATACCCGCGCGGGAGCGGAAATTGCTCCCCAGCACCAGGTATTCCGGTATCACACCATTGAACCCCTCGTCCCTGGCGCGCAGGAACAGGCCCACGTTGGCATCGCGGAAACCATAAATTGACTGCATGCCGTCGCCCACCAGCAACAGGGTGTGGGGCCGCTCCGGCTGCTGGGCATTGTGTTCACCCCAGCCGCGCGTCAGCCTTTGCAGCAGCCGATACTGGTTGATGGCGGTGTCCTGGAACTCATCGACCAGCAGATGTTCAAGGCGGTAATCCAGGCGCAGGGCGAGATCCGTTGGCGCCTCATCCTCGCCCAGCGCCTGCAGGGCATAGAGGGCAATCTGGGTGTGGTCCACCTGTCCGCGCTGCTGGAACACCAGCAGCAACTGGGCCGCCAGCACGGGCAGCACGTGAAACAGATGCAGCAGCAGTTGCCAGCCGTGGTCGTCGGGATCCGTCGCCGGCAGTACCGCGAGGTCCAGCAGATCCCGGCGCAGCGACTCCTCGCCGGCCAGACGGGCCAACAGGGCCTGCATGCGCTCTTTCCAGTCTCTTGCGGACTCCTCTCCCGCAGGGGCGCCTGCCGCAGGGACGCCTGCCGCAGGAAATCCCTGGCGCTTGTCTACCCGGCTGCGCCAGTGCCCGTCCGTTTTCAACAGCAATCGGGCGAGACCCCGCCAGGCGGGCAGCGAGGCCGTGCTCGTGGCGCTCAGGTCGCCGGGGGGCGGCTGGCCCAGCTGGGCTGCGGCGTAGGCGCGCAGCGCGTTCAGCTCCCCGGCAACCGGCATCAATGCCGCAACCAGCCGCCGCAGCCGGTCCCTGACCAGGTGCTCGAGAGTGTCGCGCAGCACTGCTTCCGCCCAGGCCGGATCGTGACGCAGGCTGACATAGTCCTGCCACTGTTCACGGCGCGCCAGCAGAGCCGACAGCAGTCCCTGCAGGCTCAGCCAATCGTTGCCAAAGTGCAGCAACAGGGCCTCGAGATCCGCGGCTACCGGATGCCCTTCCTCCAGCAGGCGGAACAGGCCGGCGACCGCTTCCTGGTAGAGCTCGCGGGCGTCATCCACGGCGCTGGCCTGGCCGCCAAAGCGGCTCAGTATCGGCATCTGCCGGGTCAGGGCGTGACAGAAACCATCGATGGTGCGAATGTTGAATCGAGCTGTATCACGCAACAATTGCCAACCCTGTTGCCCGCCATGGGTCAGGGCCGCCTCTGCCAGCTCCCGGGTGCGCTGTTCGTGGCTGCCGGCAACCGGCTCCCCGGCCGCAGCGGCCGCCAGGGCGGCGACAACCCGGTCACGCATTTCCGCCGCAGCCTTGCGGGTAAAGGTAATTGCCAGCACCTGCTCCGGCTGTGCAACCCTCGACAACAGCGCCAGATAGCGCTGAATCAGCAACTCGGTCTTGCCGGAACCCGCGGGTGCGCTGACACAGAAGCTGCCGGTGGTGTCCAGTGCCCGCTCTCGCTGCCAGGCATCGCTGATGGTCATGAGCCAGCCGCCTCGATGCGGCACAGGGCCTGCATCCCGCAGTGGCGGCAGCTGCCGGGAGATTTTGGTGCCACTGCCGCCTCGCCGTCGACAAAAGCGGCGGCCAGTGCAGTCAGCGACTGCCGCCAGTGCGCCACGACCTGCTCCCAGTCGGCGCAGGGGTGCTGGCCGCGGGTGCGGCCCGCGATGTCGGTGTGGATTCCGGGACCGGCATCCGCCCGCGCCAGGCCCGCGAACTGGCAACGCCGCTCTCGCACAGTGGCAAAGGCAACACCCGCCAGAGACGTTTCGGCAGCGAGCGCATACAGCGGCAACTGCGGTTTCGCCGGCCGCTCCCCGAACCAGTCAGCGACCGCGGAGAGAGCGGACTTGTAGTCAATCAGCAGGGTGGAACCATCCTCCAGCACGTCGATGCGGTCTATCCGCAGCGACAGTGTCAGACCCCCCAGCTCCAGCTTGCCCGGGGCCTCGCGCGCCAGAACCCTGAATGCAGGTCGCTGCCGCTCCAGTTGCAGCCATTCCGCCAATAATCGCTGCAAACGCATGCTCTCCAGCCGCAGGCAGGCGCGACCCGCGGCGCGCTGTCGCGACACAGGCAATGCCGCCACCGCCGACGCCACCGCCCGCTGCAGGCAGTTCTGCTCCGCCGCCGGCGACAGCTGCACCAGCGCGGCCCGGTCACCGAGCTCACCCCAGAGGTGGAACAGGGCACTGTGCAGCAATTCGCCCCGGTCCGCAGCCGACAGGCCGGGCTCTGGTTCCGGCAGTGGCCGCAACTGCAAGCGGCGCCGGGCAAAAGCCCGGAAGGGACACAGGGACTGGTCTTCGATAATCGCGCTGCCACCCCGCAGCAGGCCAGCTTCCGTCGCCGCTACCGGTGGCGCCGGCGCACTCTGATCCGGCACCTGGCAGGTATTGCCCAGCGCCTGCAGCCAGGACTGCTTTAACGGCGCCGGGGGCAGGTCCGGCATCGGGGCGAAACCCCGCAACAGCGGGCTGGGGAGTTCGGGAACGCCATCGCGCTGCGCCGCAAAACTGGCATAAAGCACTCCGGTGGCGCGCCGGTAGCGGTCCAGCAACGCTTCGCTGAAGGCCCACTCCCGCTCCGCACTGGCATGCGGCATGCCGCGTTCGCGTTGCAGGCGCAACGGAATGAAGGGATGCGGACGGGCCGGCGCAGGCCACTGGCTGGCTTGCATTCCGCACAACCAGAGCTTGTCGAACTGCAGGCCCGCCGCCTCCAATGGGCCCAGCACCTGCACGGTACTGTCATCGGTTTGCGGCTGGAAACCGGCCTCCCCGGCCAGTCGCCGCAGTAACTGCAGGGCTTCAGCGAAGCGCAGGGACGGCATCACCAGATCGAACCCGGCATAGTCCCGCAACAACCGTTGCCACTGTTCCAGCTGCTGGTATTCGAGCGAATCCAGCGCCGTCCAGGGCCAGCCCCAGGGCGCCAGCAGGCGCTCGAAGCGCGACATCCAGACTGATGGCGGATGGCGGCCACCGGTCAGGGCCGACATCGCGCTGACCTGCAGCGCTTGCGCCAGCACGGAGTTACCGCCGCCAGCCGCCTCCAGTTCTCGCTGCAACTGTGCCAGCGTCAGGCGCTCGAGCCGGGTCTCGAAGCAGCGTGTCAGCAACGCCGTGCGGCCCGCGCCAGCCAGGCCCGGCTGGACAAAGCGCGATTGCAGCAGCAGGGCCAGCGCCTGCGGACCGATGCCCTCGGCCGGCAGCGCCAGCAGCTGCAGGGCGTCGCGCACCAGGGGAACGTCCGCCAGCGGCTGGCCCGCGGAAAAGTTCACCGGCAGGCTCTGGTAGCGCCGATCCAGGCAATCGAACTCGCGCCGCAGGAGGTAGTCCAGCGTGGCCCGCTGCCCGGCACTGTCAGCGATCACAATACCCAGCCGCAAATCCGGCTCTGTCGTCGCCAGATCCGCCGCCCAGCGCGCCACTGCCGCGAGTTCGCTGCGGCTGTCCTCACAACGCAGCACTTCACACTCCACCGCAGCCGCAGCTGCTGGTTCCAGCGTTTGCAGATCCGCGACCAGTCCCTGCAGGCAGTGCTCATACAGGGGTGGCAAGGTGTCGAAAGCCAGCAGGGCAACGGGTATGCGCGGCGTATCCGGGGTCAGCGCGGCCAGCGCGAGCATCGCGTCCACCAACGTGGTCAGGCCATCCCGGGCCAGACGAGCGCTGAAGGCTTCGGTCCAGCGCAAGAAGGCCCCGCAATCTTCGTCCAGCAGGAACAGCTGCCGTATCGCGGGCGCCGCCAGCTCAACTTGCCAGCGCAGCAGCATGTCCCGGGCCCGGGCCGCCAGACGAGCCGCGGCGCCGGGCTGGAGGAGGTCGTGGCGTCCGGCCTGGGCCTGGTCCGCAGCGATAACCTGGCGCCACAATTCGTGGGTCTGGGCTGGGCTCAGCAGCCGTCGGGCGGGCAGTCGACCCGCTGCCACTGCCTCCAGCCAGCGCTGTTGCAACCAGGGTTCCAGGGCCGAAACCCGGGGCGCGGATCGCTCCCCGGCAACGTCTCCCGCAGCCACCTCCCACTCGCAGAGGATCCGCCGCGCCAG
The DNA here is from genome assembly GCA_963974125.1 of uncultured Haliea sp. Lineage (GTDB taxonomy): Bacteria > Pseudomonadota > Gammaproteobacteria > Pseudomonadales > Halieaceae > Haliea. The sequence goes on from CAXBCH010000002.1 coordinate 160,550, forward strand.
GCGCTGGGTGGGTGTCAACAAAGTGTAGCCGGCGGCGATCAGGGGTTGCAGTGGATCGATGTCGTACAGTCGGGGCAAGCGTTTCTCCGGGCGTTGGCGGCGGGCGGTTCCTACCCAAAACTGCGGCGCTGCTATAGAATGTCGCGCCTCGACAGGTGCTCCGGCGCCGGCTGGAGACACTCTATCAGGTAACGGTCAATGAGCAATATGGAAGTCTACAACGTCAACGTCGCCTCCCAGGATGTGCTGGTCACGCCGGCGCAGCTGAAAGAGACGCTGCCACTCAGCGACGCCGCGCACGAGATGATCAGTGACAGCCGCGAAGTGATACAGAACATCCTCGACCGCAAGGATCACCGCATCTTTGTCGTGGTGGGTCCCTGCTCCATCCACGATGTCAGCGCCGCCATGGACTACGCCCGGCGCCTGCAGGTTCTGGCACAGGAGTTGTCAGACACCCTGTATATCGTGATGCGGGTGTACTTTGAAAAACCGCGCACCACGGTGGGCTGGAAAGGCCTGATCAATGACCCGCACCTGGATGATTCATTCAAGATCGAGGAGGGACTGCACATCGGCCGCCGGCTGTTGCTGGACATCCTCGAGTTGGGGCTGCCCACCGCCACCGAGGCGCTCGACCCGATCTCTCCCCAGTACCTGCAGGACCTGATCAGCTGGTCCGCCATCGGCGCCCGCACCACGGAATCCCAGACCCATCGGGAAATGGCCAGCGGCCTGTCTTCGGCGGTGGGTTTCAAGAACGGTACCGACGGCGGCCTCACCGTGGCCAGCAACGCCCTCAACTCGGTGGCCAAGCCGCACCGCTTCCTGGGTATCAACGGGCAGGGTGAGGTCTCGGTGATTACCACGCGCGGCAACCGCTATGGCCACATCGTCCTGCGCGGCGGCAGCAATGGTCCCAACTACGACTCGGTACACGTGCGCCTGTGTGAAGAAGCACTGGCAAAAGCCTCTGTGCCCCAGAACATCATGGTTGACTGCAGTCACGCCAACTCCAGCAAACAGCCGGAATTGCAGCCGCTGGTGGTGGAGAATGTGGGCAACCAGATCCTGGAAGGCAACCGCTCGATTATCGGCCTGATGATCGAGAGCAACCTGAAAGCGGGCAACCAGCCGATACCCGAGAACCTGGCCGAGCTGGAATACGGTGTTTCGGTGACCGACGGCTGTATTGGCTGGGAGGAAACCGAGCACTGCCTGCGGGCGCTGCGCGAGACCCTCAGGGATGTGCTGCCGAGTCGTGTCGACGCCTAGTAGTAGGCCTGGCTGCGGTCCGAGTGATCGGTGCTATCGCGCACACCCTTGAGCTCCGGCAACTGCTCCAGCAGGGTTTTCTCCACCCCGCCCTTCAGGGTCTGGTCGACCATGCCACAGCCCTGGCAGCCACCGCCAAACTTGAGAATGGCATAGGGGTCCTCGGTGATTTCCACCAGGCTGACTTCACCGCCGTGGGACGCCAGGGCCGGGTTCACCTCGTTGTACAGAATGTAGTTGACGCGGTCTTCCAGGGGGCTGTTCTCATCCACCCTCGGCAACTTGGCGTTGGGCGCCTTGATGGTCAGCTGGCCACCCATGCGATCCTTGGCGTAGTCCACCAGCGCATCCTCGAGGAACGGCAGGCTGCGGGCGTCGAACCAGGCGTCGAGCTCGCCGAAGGTTTGCTTTTCATCCCCTTCCTGAATGTCGCCCTCGCGGCAATAGGCAATACAGGTTTCCGCCTTGGGCGTCCCCGGCTGGTTGATAAAGACACGCACGCCCAGGGCATCCTCCTGCTTGGCCAGCAGTTCGGCGAGATAACCCTGTGCCGATTCTGTAATGGTGACCATGAACCTCTTCCATTCCGAGTAAATTGGTCAAGTATTCTAGCAAACTTCTCCCGGATAGTGCGAGATCTGATTTCAACGCAGCCAAAGCCGCGGCTAATCTGTTAGAATTGCGGGCTTTTTACAGGAACCACCCATGGATATGGACAGTCTCGCAAACCATCCCCTGGCCCTTGCGCTGCAGCAGCGCATCCTGATCCTGGACGGCGCCATGGGGACCATGATCCAGGCCGAGGACCTGCAGGAGGCAGACTACCGCGGCGAGCGCTTCGGCGCACACCCGGCGGATCTAAAGGGCAACAACGACCTGCTGTCCCTGACCCGTCCCGACATCGTCGCCCGTATCCACCGCCGCTACCTCGAAGCCGGCGCCGACATTATCGGCACCAATACCTTCAACAGCACCGCAGTTGCCCAGGGCGATTACAACCTGTCGGAACTGGCCACTGAACTCAACCTGGCCGGAGCCCGTATCGCCCGCCAGGTGGCCGACGAACTGACCACCAGGGAGCCGGAGAAGCCGCGCTATGTAGCGGGCATTCTCGGCCCCACGCCGCGCACGGCTTCCATCTCGCCGGACGTGAATGATCCCGGTGCCCGCAACATTTACTTCGCGGAACTGCAGGAAGACTATGCAGTCGCTACTCGCGCCCTGATCGAGGGCGGGGTCGATCTGATCCTGATCGAAACAGTATTCGACACGCTCAACGCTAAGGCCGCGATATTTGCCGTGCAGTCGGTGTTTGCGGAAACGGGCACCGAACTGCCACTGATGATTTCCGTGACCTTCCCGGATACCAGCGGCCGGGTGCTGTCGGGCCAGAGCCCGGAGGCGTTCTGGAATGCCGTCGCCCACGCCAGGCCGTTGATCGTGGGCAGCAACTGCGGCCGTCGCTTCAAGGAAATACGCCCCTTCCTGGAAGAACTGGCCAACGCTGCCGAGTGTTTTTTCAGCGCCCACCTCAACGCCGGCCTGCCCAATGCCTTCGGCGAGTACGATGAGACTCCCGATGACATGTACGCGGACTTCCGCGGCTTCGCCGAACGCGGCTTCCTCAATCTTGCGGGCGGCTGCTGTGGCACCACGCCCCACCACATCGAGGCCATCGCCAGGGCAGTGGCCGGCATTGCCCCGCGCCCCCTGCCCCAGCGCCCGCCGGCCTGTCGCCTGAGCGGCCTCGAGCCCTTCAATATCACTGCCGACAGCCTGTTCGTGAATGTCGGGGAACGCTGCAACGTCACCGGTTCCGCCCGCTTCAAGCGCCTGGTCCTGGACGGCAACTACGAGGCCGCGCTGGATGTGGCCCGGGTACAGGTCGAGGACGGCGCCCAGATTATCGACATCAACATGGATGAGGGCATGCTCGACGCCGAAGAGGCGATGGTGACCTTTCTCAACCTGGTGGCCTCCGAACCCGATATCTCGCGGGTGCCGATCATGGTCGACTCCTCGCGCTGGTCGGTGATCGAAGCCGGCCTGCGCTGCATCCAGGGCAAGCCGGTGGTGAATTCCATCAGTCTCAAGGCCGGGGAAGCCGAATTCATCGAGCAGGCCACCCTGTGCAAGCGCTACGGCGCCGCGGTCGTGGTCATGGCCTTCGACGAGGACGGCCAGGCCGACAACCTGGACCGGCGCAAGGCCATCTGCCGGCGCTCCTGGGACCTGCTGGTCAACACGGTCGGCTTCAACCCCAACGACATCATTTTCGACCCCAACATTTTCGCGGTTGCCACCGGCATCGAAGAGCACAACAACTACGCCGTGGAGTTCATCGAGGCCACGCGCTGGATCCGCGACCAGCTGCCCGGCGCCCTCGTCTCCGGCGGCGTTTCCAACGTGTCATTTTCCTTCCGCGGCAACAACGTTGTACGCGAGGCCATCCACTCGGTATTCCTCTACCACGCCATCCGCGCCGGCATGAACATGGGCATCGTCAACGCCGGCCAGCTGGCGGTCTACGACGAGCTGCCGGGAGAGCTGCGCGACGCAGTCGAGGACGTGATCCTCAACCGCCGCGACGATAGTACCGAGCGGCTGCTGGAGCTGGCCGAGACCTATCGCGACAGCGGCACCGGCAGCGCGCGCGTGGAGGATCTCAGCTGGCGCGAAAAGCCGGTCGGCAAGCGCATCGAACACGCCCTGGTCAAGGGCATCAACAGCTTCATTCTGGAGGACGCCGAGGAGGCACGGCAACTGTTCGCGCACCCGATCGAGGTCATCGAAGGTCCGCTGATGGACGGCATGAACGTGGTCGGCGACCTGTTCGGGGAAGGCAAGATGTTCCTGCCCCAGGTGGTCAAGAGTGCGCGGGTCATGAAGCAGGCGGTGGCCTATCTGCAGCCCTACATCGAGGCAGAGAAGACCGACAGCAACCAGACCAATGGCAAAATCCTGATGGCCACGGTCAAGGGCGATGTCCACGACATCGGCAAGAACATCGTCGGCGTGGTCCTGCAGTGCAACAATTTCGAGGTTATCGACCTCGGGGTGATGGTCCATTGTGAAAAGATTCTCAGCGTCGCCCGCGAGGAAAACGTCGACATCATCGGCCTGTCGGGCCTGATCACACCCTCGCTGGACGAGATGGTGCACGTCGCCAGCGAGATGCAGCGCCAGGACTTCCAGGTGCCGCTGATGATCGGCGGCGCCACGACTTCCAAGGCCCACACCGCGGTGAAGATCGAGCCGCGCTACCAGAACGACCTGGTGGTCTACGTGCCGGACGCCTCCCGCAGTGTATCCGTGGCGACTGCCCTGATGGGCCTGGGCAAGGCAAAGTATGTCGCCGAGCGGCGCAGCGAATACACCGCGGTGCGCGAGCGGGTTGCAAATCGTCAGCCGCGCACCCGTCAGCTGCCCTACGCCGAGGCAGTGGCGCACGCACCGGCCCTGGACTGGGATGGCTATACGCCCCCGAAGCCGAGCTTTATCGGCACCCGGGTGCTGGATGATTTTCCATTGCGGAAGCTGGTGGATATCATTGACTGGACGCCGTTTTTCATCTCCTGGGAACTGGCTGGAAAGTACCCGAAAATCCTTGAGGATGCAGTGGTTGGGGAGCAGGCACGGGAGCTGTTCGCTGACGCCCAGGCGATGCTGCAGAAAATCATCGACGAAAAACTGATCACTGCCCGTGCCACCCTGGGCTTCTGGCCCGCCGCGCGCAATGGCAGCGACGATATCGACCTGTTTGCGGATGAATCCCGCAGCGAGATCATCGCCACCCTGCACCACCTCCGGCAGCAGATGGACAAGCCCAATGGCGAACCCAACCTGTGCCTGGCAGATTACGTGGCCCCCGCCGGAGCCGCCCCCGACTATATGGGCGCCTTCTGCGTCACCACCGGTCACGGTGTCGACGAACTCTCGGAGCGCTTCCTGGCCGAGCACGACGACTACAACAGTATCCTGGTAAAGGCCCTGGCCGATCGCCTGGCCGAGGCCTTCGCCGAGTACCTGCACCGCTGGGTGCGCACCGAGCTGTGGGGTTACGCAGCGGATGAGCAGTTGAGTGTCGAGGAACTGATCCGGGAGAAATACCGCGGCATCCGCCCTGCACCCGGCTATCCGGCCTGTCCCGATCATACCGAGAAAGCCACCCTGTTCGAGTTGCTGCAGGCACCCGACACCTGCGGTGTCACGCTCTCGGAAAGTTACGCCATGTCGCCGGCGTCATCGGTAAGCGGGTTTTATTTTTCACACCCGGACGCGCGCTATTTTGCCGTCGGCAAGATCGGCCGCGACCAGGTCGCGGATGTGGCAGGCCGCAAGGGCATGAGTATTGCCGAGGTGGAGCGCTGGCTGGCGCCGGTGCTGGACTATTGAGCGCAGGCGCGGATGTCGCAAGTGATTATTTGGAGCAGAATCATGTCTGACCGCAGCGAAACAGAACACGCCCCCTCAGGGGAGAACGACGAGCAGTCAACCGAAGCTGGCAAGCACCGCCTGCGTCCGTGGCATGTCATCAGCAGCGTATTTGCAGCTGGCCTCGGAGTTCAGAGCAGCCGCAACCGCGAGCGCGACTTCAAGCAGGGCAAGGCCGGCGTCTTTATTGCCGCCGGCCTGATTTTTACCCTGCTGTTTATTGCGGCAATGGTGATTATCGTACAGCTGGTACTGAAAAGCGCGGGCTAGGGGGGCGCCCAGCCGGGGGCGCCCAGCCGGGGGCGCCTAGCCGGGGGCGCCTAGCCGGGCATTGCCGCCAACCAGAGGTAGGAAGCAACAACAACAATCGCAATGATGGCGGTGGCTGCAATGGCGTCGGCCATGCCGTTGTCTTTCCTGGTTGAACCTGACATGCGGGAACTCCTCGTCTGCTGTGGGCGCGGCGTCGGGCCGGCGTAACGGTTCGCAGGAGTATATCAGGAAATTCCAGAATGGCAGCCCGTCTCATTGCTCAGTGCGAGTTCTAAACTTATAAAAAATCAGCATAAATCGTCGCCCGGGTTTTCTGGTAAGGTAGCGCCTCTGCTGCAAACGCTCCTGCTATTAGGACCTCTCGATGTACCTTTACGACCAATATGATCAGCGCATTGTCGATGAGCGCGTGGCCCAGTTTCGAGACCAGACGCGGCGCTTCCTGGCTGGCGAACTGAGTGGCGCTGAGTTCCTGCCGCTGCGACTGCAGAATGGGCTCTACATACAACGTCTGGCGCCCATGCTCCGCATAGCCGTGCCCTATGGGCTGCTGTCCAGCACCCAGTTGCGCAAGCTGGCCCACATCAGCCGCCACTACGACAAGGGCTATGCACACGTCAGCACCCGGCAGAATATCCAGCTGAACTGGCCGCAACTGGAAGAGGTGCCGGACATTCTGGAGGAGCTTGCCAGCGTACAGATGCACGCGATCCAGACCAGCGGCAACTGCATACGCAATACCACCACAGACCAGTTTGCCGGCGTGGCGGCCGACGAACGTGAAGACCCGCGCCCCTGGTGCGAGATCATTCGCCAGTGGTCCACACTGCACCCGGAATTCGCCTTTTTGCCGCGCAAGTTCAAGATCGCGGTCTGCGCCAGCGAGCAGGACCGCGCCGCCATTCACGCTCATGATATCGGTGTTGAACTGCTGGCCAACGCCGCCGGCGAGTACGGTTTCAAGGTACTTGCCGGCGGCGGCCTCGGTCGTACCCCGGTGATCGGTTCCGTGATCAGCGAGTGGCTGGAAAAACGCCACCTGCTGACCTACCTGGAGGCGATCCTGCGGGTCTACAACCAGCACGGTCGCCGCGACAACAAGTACAAGGCGCGGATCAAGATCCTGGTCAAGGCCATGGGTGTCGAGGCTTTCCGGGACGCGGTGGAACGCGAATGGGCGCTGCTGAAAGACGGTCCCAGCACCCTCACCGACGAGGAAATCGCACGCGCCAAATCCTTCTTTACCGCACCACCCTACGCGCAACTGGACGGTGAAGCAGCTGCCGAGGCCCTGCGGGATCGCTGCGCGGCGGAGCCCATTTTCGGCAACTGGGTTGCGCGCAACACCCTGGCGCACCGCGTCCCCGGTTACCGCGCCGTGACCATCTCGCTGAAGGCGACCGGTGTGGCTCCGGGAGACATCACCGACCGTCAGCTGGAACTGCTGGCGGACCTGGCGGATGACTATTCCTTCGGCGAACTGCGCACCACTCACCAGCAGAACATGGTGCTCGCGGATGTCGAGACCAGCGCACTCTACACGTTGTGGCAGCAGCTGCAGGCTGCAGGCCTGGCAACACCGAACATCGGCTACATTACCGATGTCATCTGCTGCCCCGGCGGCGATTACTGCTCCCTCGCCAATGCCAAATCCATCCCTGTTGCCGAAGCCATCCAGGCCCGCTTCGAAGACCTGGACTACCTGTATGACCTGGGCCCGATCGAACTCAATATCAGCGGCTGCATGAATGCCTGCGGCCACCATCATATAGGCCACATTGGTATCCTCGGCGTAGACAAGAAAGGCGCCGAGTTCTACCAGGTCAGCCTCGGTGGCAGCCAGTCCAAGGAAGCCGCCATCGGCAAGATCCTGGGCCCCTCCTTCAGTCAGGAGGACATTCCGGATGTGGTCGAGAATATCCTCGACACTTTTGTCGGCCTGCGCCAGGAAGAGGAAACGTTTCTGCAAACCTACAACCGGGTCGGTATCGAACCCTTCAAGGAGCGGGTCTATGCCAAGACTGATTAAGCAGGGGCAGATTACCAGCGATCCCTGGCTACCGCCTGAGACCGAGGCCGAGACAGCACCGGAATCGCACCTGCCCACCCTGAGCCAATGGCTGTCCCTTGCCGACAAGGCTGGCTCCGCGGTGCAAATCGAACCTGGCGACGGCGTCAGCGAACTGCTGCCGGCACTGGACGCGGTCCGCCTGGTGGCAGTGAATTTCCCCCTGTTCACGGACGGTCGCGGATTTTCCTACGCCCGGGAACTGCGCGAGCGTGGGTATGCAGGCGAACTGCGGGCCGTGGGTGCTTTCCTCCCCGACCAGCTGCATTACCTGCGTCGTTGCGGCTTCGACGCCTTCCAGTTCAGCGATGAGTCCCGCCTGGAAGAGGGGCTGCGGCAGCTGGACATCTTCTCCGAGCACTACCAGGGCGCTATCGACGACCCACAACCGCTGTTCCGGCGACGCCAGTAGAATCCGCACTACCCGCAGTCCGAAGACACAAAAAAGCCGGCTTGATGCCGGCTTTTTTGTATTACCCGCCGCAGATAATCAGAGCGCGGCTTCCAGCTCGGGGAGAGCGTCGAACAGATCCGCCACCAGACCGTAATCGGCCACCTGGAAGATCGGCGCGTCCTCGTCCTTGTTGATGGCGACAATAACCTTGGAATCCTTCATCCCTGCCAGGTGCTGGATCGCACCGGAAATGCCGACGGCGATGTACAGATCCGGGGCCACAATCTTGCCGGTCTGGCCAACCTGCATGTCATTGGGAACAAAGCCGGCATCCACAGCGGCGCGCGAGGCACCAATGGCAGCGCCCAGCTTGTCTGCAATCCCCTCCAGCAGCTTGAAGTTGTCGCCATTCTGCATGCCGCGACCGCCGGAAATGACGACCGGTGCAGCAGTCAGTTCGGGGCGATCGGATACCGCCACTTCCTCGCCGACAAAAGTGGAAATGCCCGCATCATGCACGGAGTCAACCGCTTCAATGCTGGCGGAACCACCCTCTGCCGCAACGGCATCAAAGGCGGTGGTGCGCACAGTGATCACCTTCTTGGCATCGGTGGTCTGCACAGTGGCAATCACGTTACCGGCATAGATCGGGCGCTTGAAGGTATCCGCGGATTCAACCGAGATGATGTCCGAGATCTGGGCGACATCCAGCAGTGCGGCAACCCGCGGCAAGGTGTTTTTGCCGTTGGTGGTCGAGGGAGCGATGATGTTGTCGTAGTTGGCCGCCACTTCGGCGATCAACAGGCTGACATTCTCCGCCAGCTGATGTTCATAGGCGGCGTTGTCCGCCAGCAGCACCTTGCCCACGCCAGGCACGGCCGCAGCCTGGTCGGCAACGGCGCTGCAGCCGGCGCCAGCTACCAGGATATCGATCTCGGCACCCATGGCCTCGGCTGCGGCGACGGCATTGAGGGTGGCAGGCTTGAGACTGCTGTTGTCGTGCTCTGCAATAACCAGTGTACTCATGAGATTACCTTCGCCTCGTTCTTCAATTTGTCGACCAACTGGGCGACGTCCTCAACCTTGATGCCCGCCTGGCGCTCGGGCGGCGGCTCGACCTTGATCTGGGTCAGGTGCGTGGTGACTTCGACACCCAGGTCAGCGGGCGTGAACACATCCAGCTGCTTCTTCTTCGCCTTCATGATATTGGGCAGCGATGCGTAGCGCGGCTCGTTCAGCCGCAGGTCGGTGGTGACGATTGCCGGCAGCGTCAGGCGAACGGTCTGGAAGCCACCATCCACTTCACGAACCACATTAAGATTGTCGCCTTCAACCTTGATTTCAGAGGCAAAAGTGCCCTGGGGCAAGTTGGCCAGTGCACCCAGCATCTGCCCGGTCTGGTTGTTGTCTCCATCAATGGACTGCTTGCCCAGGATGACCAGCTGCGGCTGCTCTTTCTCGATCACGCCCTTGAGCAACTTGGCCACGACCAGCGGCTCCACGCGCCCCTCTGTTTCCACGTGAATACCGCGGTCAGCGCCCAGCGCCAGCGCGGTGCGGATCTGCTCCTGACAGGGCTTCTCGCCCACGGACACCGCGATCACTTCCGTGGCGACACCGGCTTCCTTCAGCCGCACGGCTTCCTCGACAGCGATTTCACAGAACGGGTTGATGGCCATTTTGACATTGTTCAGATCAACATCACTGCCATCGCCTTTGGCACGGACCTTGACGTTGTAGTCAACGACGCGCTTTACGGCAACAAGAACCTTCATAGGATTTCCAACGCTAGTTTCGGGTGGGTTGCAGAGGCCGGACCGGGGATGGAGGGCCACTGGTTTGAGTTCGGGCGGGTATGTTGCCGCCAAAGCCACGGCAGGTCAATAGGTCGGGCCGCGCAGGTCGGGCCGCGCAGCCTAGGTGACAGCAAATAAACCATGGTGGACACAACCTGGATACCGGGCATCCATCGCGCTGATGGCCTTTAACCGTTAAAAATTATATACTTGCACCGCTTTTATCAGACCAGAATTGAATAGCTTGTCTGCCCCCGCAACCAGAGGATGCTGCCGTGGAACGTGAATCAATGGAATTTGACGTCGTGATTGTTGGTGCCGGACCCGCGGGTCTGTCCGCCGCCTGTCGCATCATGCAACTGGCCCAGGAGCAGGAGCGCGAAGTCACCGTCTGCGTTGTGGAAAAGGGCTCCGAGGTCGGCGCCCACATTCTGTCCGGTGCGGTACTGGAACCACGCGCCCTCGCGGAACTGTTTCCGGACTGGAAGGAAATGGGAGCACCGCTGCCGACCGAGGTTACGGAAGACCGCTTTTTCTTCTACACCAGCGCGAAAAAAGCGATCAAGCTGCCGAACTTCATGATCCCCAAGCCCACACACAACGAAGGAAACTTTATTGTGTCCATGGGTAATGTCTGTCGCTGGCTGGCGGAGCAGGCGGAAAACCTGGGGGTCGAGGTCTATCCGGGCTTCTCGGCTGCAGAAGTGCTGTTTCATCCTGACGGCAGCGTCAAGGGTATCGCCACCGGCGACATGGGCATTGGCGCCAATGGCGAAAAAAAGGACAGCTACACCCCGGGCATGGAGTTGCACGCCAAATACACCCTGTTCGCCGAAGGCTGTCGGGGGCATCTGGGCAAGCAGTTGATCCGCCAGCTGGAACTGGACAAGGACCGGGATCCCCAGCACTACGGGATAGGCATCAAGGAAATCTGGGAAATCCCCGCGGACAAGCACCAGGAAGGCCTGGTCGTACACGGCCTCGGCTGGCCGCTGCAGGAAAACGGTGCCAGCGGTGGCGCCTTCCTGTATCACGCGGAAAACAACCAGGTCTATCTGGGCCTGATTACCGACCTGAACTACAGCAATCCCCACCTGAACCCCTTTGCGGAGTTCCAGCGCTGGAAGCTGCACCCGGAAACACTCAAGTACCTCGAAGGTGGCTCACGCCTGAGTTACGGTGCGCGCGCCATTGCCAAAGGCGGCTACAACTCCCTGCCGAAGATGCACTTTCCCGGCGGCCTGTTGATCGGCTGCGATGCCGGTACTCTCAACGCGGTGAAAATCAAGGGCAACCACACTGCGATGAAAAGCGGCATGCTGGCCGCGGAAGCCGTGGTGGAGGCGCTCGCCAAGGGGGAATCGGCTCCGGCAGACCTGACCTCCTATGCCGACAAGGTCAAGAGTTCCTGGCTCCACGAAGAGCTGTACACCACCCGCAATTTCAGCGGCTTCATGCACAAGTTCGGCTTCCTGTTTGGGTCGGCCATGGTATGGATCGACCAGACCATCTTCGGCGGCAAGCTGCCCTTCACCCTGAACGATACGGTGCCGGATTACGCCACCCTGAAGCCGGCCAGCGAGAGCAAGCAGCCGGTCTACCCGAAGCCCGACAACAAGATCACCTTCGACCGACTGTCCTCGGTATTCCTGTCCAACACCAACCACGAGGAAGACCAGCCCTGCCACCTGACCCTGATCGACCCGGATGTGCCGCTGGCGAAGAACCTGCCACTGTACGACGAGCCGGCCCAGCGTTACTGCCCGGCGGGCGTATATGAAATCGTGGAAGATGCCAAGGGTCAGCGCTTCCAGATCAACGCCCAGAACTGCGTCCACTGCAAGACCTGTGATATCAAGGATCCGGCGCAGAATATCGCCTGGGTCACTCCGGAAGGCTTTGGCGGGCCGAACTACCCGAACATGTAGGTCGGGCCGCGTAGGTCGGGCCGCGTAGGTCGGGCCGCGTAGGTCGGGCCGCGCAGGTCGCCTGTTCCCGCTGCAGTTTACTGCAGCGGGAACCACTCTCCGGCGCTTGTGACCTGCAGGCGCCCTTCCCTCTCCTCCGCGCTCTCCACCAGTCGATACCAGGCAGCCCGTGACAACAGGGCACTGAGTCCGTGGGGCAGGGAAATGGCGGCAACATCGCCGACAGCGGGCTCCAGGAACAGGGGGTGATCCCTGTCTATGGGTACCTCGCGGCCGGTATTCAGGCGCGCAACCAGCAACTGACGACCGGCTTCCTCGCGCTGATTGATCTCGGTGACAATCAGCGGGTGCAGTTCGACCTGCACACGCCATTTTTCTCCGGGGGTCACCAGGTAGTAGTCGCCGTCTTCCTCGCGCCGCAGGATACTGGCGAACAGGCGGACAATCGCCTCGCGGGCAATGATCCTGCCTTCGTGGTACCAGCCGCCGTCCGCTGCAATGCGGATATCGATATCCCCGGACAGTGGCGGGTGCCAGCGCTCCAGGGGAGGATTGTCGAAATTGCGGGTTTTGCGAACCTGACTTGCGAGGGTATCGAGCGCATCGGCCATGGTCCCTGCCTCCGGTTACGGAATCACTCGGACATTGACCACGCCATCCAGCGCACGCATGGATGCCAGGCTGGACTCGGCGGGGCAAACATCCATGTCAATCAGATTATAGGCGATGTCGTCGCGGCTCTTGTTCAGCATGTCGACTACGTTGATGTCCAGCTCGGCCAGGATGGACAGCACACTGCCGAGGATTTTCGGTACGTTGGTATTGGTGACCGCCAGGCGGCAGCCACCCGCCCGTTCCAGCTGCAGGGTCGGGAAGTTCACCGAATTGCGGATATTGCCGTTCTCGAGAAAGTCGCGCAGCTGGTCCGCGGCCATGACGGCACAGTTGTCCTCGGCCTCGTCGGTACTGGCGCCAATGTGCGGCATCAGCACCACATCCCTGCGCCCGATCAGTGCGGGGCTGGGGAAGTCGGCGATATACTTGCGCAGCTGACCACGCTCCAAAGCCGCCAGCAACGCAGCCTCATCGACAATTTCCTGGCGGGCAAAGTTCAGCAGGCAGGCGTGGGCAGGCATTGCCGCCAGCATTTCGGCATTGACCAGCCCGCGCGTGGACTCCAGCGCCGGCAGGTGCAGGGTGACGTAGTCGCTGCGGGTGAATACTGCCGACAGGGTATCTGCCTTGCGCACCTGACTGGACAGCCGCCAGGCAGCATCCACTGACAGGGCGGGATCGTAACCAATCACGTCCATTCCCAGGGTCAGGGCCATGTCGGCCACCAGGGAGCCGATCGCGCCGAGACCGACTATGCCCAGGGTCTTGCCGCGCAGCTCATTGCCCTTGAAGTTTTTCTTGTTGGCTTCCAGGGTCTGGTGCAGTTCCGCGGCGTCAGCGATGCCGGTGAGGCCATCGACGTAGGCCAGACCCTCGATGATGCCACGGGAACCCAGCAGCAGGCCGACAGCGACCAGCTCCTTGACCGCATTGGCGTTGGCGCCCGGGGAGTTGAACACGGGTATGCCCCGGCGGGTACATTCCGCCACTGGAATATTGTTGACCCCGGCACCGGCACGGGCAATCGCCAGCACCGAATCGGCAATATCGGCCGCCTGCAGTTTGTGACTGCGCAGGAGGATGGCGTCCGGGTGGGTGAATTCGCTGGCGATTTCATAAGCATCCCGGGGCAGGCGCTCCAACCCCTTCACTGAAATCTGGTTGAGCGTAAGAATGCGTCTGCCCATGGTATTGGTCACGGTCCTGTCAGTTGGCATCAAAGAACGGAAATGTCGGCGTCGGCACGCAGGGCCTGCTCGTGTTCAACCTGCAGCACGGCCCCAAACTCGCCGCCGATACGCTGCCGCAGGCTCTCTTGCTGCTCTGGCGGCAAGGTGGCCAGCTCACCGGCCTCGACCCGCACCAGCTGCAGTACCCGGGCATCGCCCGAGGCTTCGACAACATAGTCAACTACCGGTTCGGCAGCAGGCGCCGGCAGGCTGAAGGCGCGCTGCAGCACTGCGCCTGGCACGGTGCGATTGTCACGTCGTGCCCCGATCTCAACCTGCCACTCGTAGCCCTCGCGCTGCGCGATGGCCTCGACAGTATCCTCACCAGAGGCCAGTGCCGCGACCGCTGCCTCGGCGGCGCGCTCGAGTGCTTCCTGCGCCCGCTCCCGGGTCAGGGCCGCAACGATTTCTTCCCGCACCGCCTCGAGCGGTTGCAACTCGGGCTTGTTGTGTTGATGCAGGTGCACAGCAACAAAACGGTCGTCGCCGAGTTCAACGACCTCACTGTTGTGCCCCAACTCGAGAACATCTTCCGAGAAGGCTGCACGCAAAATCGCGGGTGCTGCCAGCGGACCGGCTTGCTGGTCCCGGGTTACAGGCCCGCTACGCTTGACCTCCAGACCCAGTTCTTCCGCCGGTCGCGACAGGTCGCTGGCGGTAAATGCAAGATCGCGCAGTTGTTCCACTGCCAGCAGCAGCGCGACGCGGGCATCGCGATCCTGCAGGCGCGCCTCAAGTTGCGGGCGCATTTCGGCAAGACTGGGCGGGTCGGCCTCGCGGCGCTCTGTTACCAGCAAAAAGTGGGTGCCGGCCTCGGTCACAACTGGCTCGGAAATGGTGTTGACGTCCAGCTCGGCGATAGCTGCTTCCATCTCTTCGGGGAAGGCATCACCGGCACTGAAACCGAGATCACCACCATTGCCTGCCGAGCCAACATCGTCGGAACGCTCTGCGGCAACCGCCGCAAACTCCTCACCCGCATCCAGCGCCGCCTGCACTGCTTCGACGCGATCGGCAAACTCGGAATCGCTCTCGTCACCGGCCTGTTGCAGCAGGATATGCGCCACCCGGTTCTCGGTCTGGTACTGATAGCTGCCGAGCTCGATCCGGTACTCTTCCTCAAGATCACGCTCCGCCACCGGCTCGCGGAAATCCTCCAGGGTCAATTCGACATAATCAAGCTCGACCGACTCGGGAGTCATGAAGCGCTCCTCGTTGGCCTGATACCAGGCCTCGATCTCGGCGCTATCGGGCTCCGATATACTGAGGAACGGCTCCAGCGGGATCGTCAGATAGCGAATATCGCGCTGTTCGGCAAGGATACGGGCGTTCAGCGCCATCTCGGCGGAGGTCGCGAAATCGCTGCCTGTCAGCCCCGAGCGGAGCTGGTTCAGCACCAGGTCATCCTTTAACGCCTGCTTGAAGGTCCCGGGAGTGTAGCCCGCGGACGCCAGCAGGCTCCTGTACATCTCCGGCGAGAACTGGCCGTCGACCTGGAACTGCTCCATACCACCGATAACAGCCCCCAGTTCCGCCTCGGATACGGTCAGGTCCAGCGCACGGGCAGACTGCATCAACAGCTTGCGGTTGATGATACCCTCCAGCGCCCGCGCACCCAGGCGCTGCTCATCCAGCAGCTCCGGATCCAGGTCATCCCCCATCATCGCCATCAGCTGCCTGCGCTGGGTATCCACCGCCTGCTGTAGTTCCAGGGGAGTTACCGATTCACCGTTGACTTCCGCGACGCTGCTGCCACCGCCGCCCAGAAGAATCGATTCAATACCAAAGAGGGCAAAGGAAATGACAATGAGGCCGATTACAACCTTGGCGGCGGTTCCCTGGGTGCTCTTGCGAATATCCTGAAGCATGGGTCATTTTTCCACTGTGTATCAACAAAAAAGCGCACCCTTGAGTGCGCCTTTCCCTGGACAGTTACAACATTACTGGTGGAGCCGGAAACTGTGGGTTACCGACCGGGGGCCTGCCCCTGAGATTGTGGCTCAGGTGTTGACTGCATCCTTGAGCGCCTTGCCGGGCTTGAAACCGGGGACATTGGACGCCTTGATCTGGATGCTTTGCCCGGTTTGCGGGTTGCGGCCTTCACGCGCAGCGCGGTGTTTTACGGCAAAGGTGCCAAAGCCCACCAGCGTTACCTGGTCACCCTTGCCAAGCGCTTCAGTGATGCTGTCGACAACAGCGTCGAGGGCACGGCCGGCGGAAGCTTTGGGCAGGTCAGCGGCGGCCGCAATGGCATCGATAAGTTCGGTCTTGTTCACAAATATCCCCTTGGAGTGTTATTTGACAAAGTGTCGCTCAGTGTGGCCGCGGCAAAGCGCGACCCAATTCATGGTACGGCGGAATGCACCAGAAAGTGTTTCCGGGTGACCCACCCCGGGCGCCCGAAGACGCTGCAACAGGGAGGAACACCGCTGGATTCAGGGCTCCGACTGTATACCAGAGCTCAACTCAGGGTCAACCGAAACCCCTGTCTCAGTGCGTATTAATCCGGTTTTTCTCGCCCTGGCCACTATCCTGCCCGGTACCCGGAGCCGGCGCCAGATACTCCTCGTCGGTCAGCGGTTCCGGCATCTGCTCCAGTGCAATCGCCAACACTTCATCAATCCATTTCACCGGCCGGATCTGCAGGTCCTGCTTGATATTGTCGGGCACTTCCTTGAGATCGCGCTCGTTCTCCTTCGGAATGATGACTGTCTTGATACCGCCGCGGCGAGCTGCCAGAAGCTTTTCCTTGAGACCACCGATGGGCAACACCTCGCCGCGCAGGGTAATCTCCCCGGTCATCGCCACATCGGCGCGCACCGCGATACCCGCACAGACCGAGACCAGCGCGGTGCACATGGCGACGCCGGCACTGGGGCCGTCCTTGGGGGTCGCCCCTTCCGGGACATGGATGTGGACGTCATGTTTTTCATGCCAGGATGCCGGAATACCCAGCATCTGCGAGCGGCTGCGGATCACCGTGGTCGCCGCCTGAATGGACTCCTGCATCACATCGCCCAGGGAACCGGTCTTGACGTAGCGGCCCTTGCCGGCCACGGAGGCAGCCTCGATGGTGAGCAACTCACCGCCGACCGACGTCCAGGCGAGCCCGGTGACCTGCCCGACCTTGTTCTCGTCTTCCGCAATCCCGTAGTTGAATTTGCGCACGCCGAGCAGATCGGGGAGCATCTCCGCCGTCACCACGGTATCGGAGTCGACCTCATTGAGGGCAAAGCGCTTGACCATCTTGCGGCAGATCTTGGCAATCTCCCGCTCCAGAGAGCGCACCCCGGCTTCCCGCGTGTAATAGCGGATAATGTCGATCACGGTACCTTCGGCAATGCTGACCTCGTCCTTGGCCAGACCATTCTGTCGCAGCTGTTTCGGGATCAGGTAACGCTCGGCAATGTTGACCTTTTCGTCCTCGGTATAGCCGGGGATGCGAATGACCTCCATGCGATCCAGCAGCGGGCCCGGGATGTTCATGGTATTGGAGGTACAGACGAACATGACATCCGAGAGGTCATAGTCGACCTCGAGGTAGTGGTCGTTGAAAGCGTGGTTCTGTTCCGGATCCAGCACTTCCAGCATCGCCGATGCCGGGTCACCCCGATGATCCATGCCCATCTTGTCGATCTCGTCGAGCAGGAACAGCGGGTTGCGGACCCCGGCCTTGGACATTTTTTGCAGCAGCTTGCCAGGCATTGAGCCTATGTAGGTACGGCGGTGGCCGCGAATCTCGGCTTCGTCCCGGACCCCGCCCAGCGCCATGCGCACAAATTTGCGGTTGGTGGCACGGGCAAGGGACTCACCCAGTGACGTCTTGCCGACCCCGGGCGGACCCACCAGGCACAGCACCGGCCCCTTGACCTTGCGTACGCGCTTCTGTACCGCCAGGTACTCGAGGATACGCTCCTTGACCTCTTCCAGTCCGAAGTGGTCTTCGTTGAGAATGGTGGAGGCGCGCTTCAGGTCATGCTTGACCTTGCTGCGCTTGGACCAGGGCACGCTGACCATCCAGTCGATGTAGCTGCGCACTACCGATGCCTCGGCGGACATCGGTGACATCATCTTGAGCTTGTTCAACTCCGCCAGCGCCTTGGTCCTGGCCTCGTCGGGCATGCGTGCATCTTCGATGCGCGCCTGCAGGTCATCCAGCTCGCTGGGAGCCTCATCGAGATCTCCCAACTCCTTCTGGATCGCCTTCATCTGTTCGTTCAGGTAATACTCGCGCTGGCTCTTCTCCATCTGCTTCTTGACCCGGCCGCGGATGCGCTTTTCGACCTGGAACAGGTCGATTTCCGCCTCCATCAGGCCCATCAGATGTTCCAGCCGCGCACGCACCTGGGCCACCTCCAGGATCTTCTGCTTCTCCTGCAGGTCCACGCTCATGTGGGCGGCTATGGTATCTGCCAGCCGCCCTGGCTCGTCGATGCCCGAGAGGGAGGTCAGCACTTCCGCGGGAACTTTCTTGCTCAGATTGACGTATTTTTCGAACTGGGAGACGGTGGAGCGCAGCAACCCCTCGGCCTCGTCGTCGGGGATTTCTTCACTTTCGATCTCCCGCACACCGGCAACAGTGAAGCGGCCTTCATCATCGACGTTATCAATCACCGCCCGGTAACTCCCCTCCACCAATACCTTGATGGTGCCGTCAGGGAGCTTGAGCAATTGCAGGATGTTGGAAACCGTTCCCACCTGGTAGATGTCGTCTACCCCGGGATTGTCGTCGGCGGCGTTGCGCTGCGCTACCAGCAGTACCTGCTTGCCACCGGCCATGGCGTCTTCCAGCGCCTCGACGGATTTTTCGCGCCCCACAAACAGCGGCAATACCATGTGTGGGTACACAACGACATCGCGCAGGGGCAGCAGAGGAAGATCAACAACAGATGATGAACCCATAGGAATCTCCGGGTTAAAAATGGTCACGCCTGACCCATAGATGGGGGCGACTCCAGAAATCACAAGCCGCCGAGGCAGCGGCGGACAATTGCGGCCGCCGGGCGGACCGCACTCAGTCGTCCTTGGAGGCGGTCCGGGGAGCGGGCTCGTGATTCTGGTAGACCAGCAGGGGCTCGGAGTCGCCGCGAATCACGGACTCGTCGATAACCACCTTGCTGACATCGCTCCGGGAAGGGATGTTGTACATGGAGTCCAGCAGTACCCCTTCGAGGATGGAGCGCAGGCCCCGGGCCCCGGTCTTGCGCTCCATGGCGCGCTCTGCCACCGCGCGCAGACCGTCCTCGCGGAAATCGACTTCAACGCCCTCCATCTCGAACAGCTTGCTGTACTGCTTGGTCAGGGAATTGCGCGGCTCGGTAAGTATCTGCACCAGAGCCGGCACGTCCAGTTCTTCCAGGGTCGCGATCACTGGCAGGCGACCGACAAACTCCGGGATCAGGCCGTACTGCACCAGGTCCTCGGGTTCCAGGTCGAACAGCAACTCGCCAACATTGCGGCGCTCGTCCTTGCTCTTGACCTCGGCATTGAAGCCGATGCCGCCCTTTTCCGAGCGGTTGCGGATCACCTTGTCGAGACCGGCGAAGGCGCCGCCACAGATGAACAGGATATTGGAGGTGTCCACCTGCAGGAATTCCTGCTGTGGATGCTTGCGCCCGCCCTGCGGCGGCACCGACGCGACCGTGCCCTCGATCAGCTTCAACAGCGCCTGCTGCACACCCTCCCCGGAAACGTCACGGGTGATGGAGGGGTTGTCTGACTTGCGCGAGATCTTGTCGATTTCGTCGATGTAGACGATACCCACCTGGGCCTTCTCGACATCGTAGTCGCACTTCTGCAACAGCTTCTGGATGATGTTCTCGACGTCTTCCCCCACATAACCCGCTTCGGTCAGCGTGGTCGCATCGGCAATCGTGAAGGGCACATCCAGCAGCCGGGCCAGGGTCTCGGCCAGCAAAGTCTTGCCGCTACCGGTTGGACCCACCAGCAGGATATTGCTTTTGCCGAGTTCGACGTCTTCGCCGCGGGTGCTGGATTGGCCGTGGCGCAGGCGCTTGTAGTGGTTGTATACAGCGACAGAAAGTACCTTTTTGGCACGCTGCTGGCCGATCACATACTCGTCGAGAATGGCCTTGATCTCGTGCGGCGTGGGCAGGTTGTCGCGCTTGGCTTCACTGCTGCTTTCCTGCACTTCCTCGCGGATGATGTCGTTGCATAGATCCACACACTCATCGCAGATGAACACCGATGGACCGGCAATCAACTTGCGTACTTCGTGCTGGCTCTTGCCGCAAAATGAGCAATACAGCAGCTTGCCACCGTCGTCGCCTGATTTTGTGGTGTCTTTAGTCATGCTCTGCCCTGTGGTCCGTGTATTCTGCCAACTCACCTTCTTTAAAGATGATGTTTTTTCCCACCATTTGCAAGTCCCGCGGGACCGCTGTGGAGATAGGGGCCAGTTACTTCGCCGCCGCAGCCCGGCGGTTGATGACCTCGTCGACCAAGCCGTATTCCTTGCTCTGCTCCGCATTCAGGAAGCGATCGCGCTCGGTGTCGCGCTCTATGGTTTCCAGGGTCTGACCCGTGTGTTCGGCCATCAGTTCATTGAGCCGCCGGCGAATGATGAGAATTTCACGGGCGTGGATCTCGATGTCCGAGGCCTGGCCCTGGGCACCGCCACTGGGCTGGTGAATCATGGTGCGGGCATTGGGCAGGATGAAGCGCTTGCCCTTGGCTCCACCACCGAGCAGGAAAGCCCCCATTGACGCCGCCTGGCCGATGCACATGGTGCTGACGTCCGGCTTGATGAATTGCATGGTGTCGTAGATCGACAATCCCGCGGTCACCGAGCCCCCGGGCGAGTTGATGTAGAGGTGGATATCCTTGTCCGGGTTCTCGGATTCGAGAAACAGGAGCTGGGCCACAATCAGGTTCGCCATGTGGTCTTCAACGGCTCCCACCACGAAGACGACCCGCTCCTTGAGCAGGCGCGAGTAGATGTCATAGGAGCGCTCCCCGCGGGCGGTCTGCTCCACAACCATCGGGATCAAACCGAGGTTGTTGATGGTGTTGCTGTTACGGCCGTCTGGCAGGTTTGACATGGTAGACTGTTCCTTGGCTATCAATCTGGCGGGCACCACCTGCGGTGGTGCCCGGTCTTGGGTCAGCCCTGGTTCTGTTGCGCCTGGGCGATCGCTTCCTGGTAGGTGCAGGCCTGTTCCGTGATGTTGGCGTCTTCCAGCAGTTTTTCCACCACGCTGTCTTCCAGCACCTTGGACTCTACGGACGCCAGCTGCTCCGGGTTCCCATAGTACCAGTTAACAACCTCTTCCGAGTCCTGATAAGTGGCGGCCAGTTCCTCGATGGTTGAGCGCACCTTGGCGGGATCCGCCTTGAGGCCGTGCTTGCTGATCATCTCGGAGAGGATCAGGCCCAGCTTGACGCGGCGCTCGGCGTTGTCCCGGAACATGTCGTCGGGAAGTATCGATTTGAGATCCAGACCCTCCGGCGCGGCGCCGCCAAACTGCTGGAACATCTGCCCGCGGAGCGCGTCTATTTCCTGCGCAACCAGCGCCCTGGGCACCTCAAGCGCCTTGTGCGCTTCAACTACCGCGTCCATCACCTGCTGCTTGACCTTGTTGTTTACGGCATTTTTGAGCTCCCGGCTCATATTTTCGGCAACTTCCTTGCGAAATTGTTCCTCGCCGCCCTCTTCCACGCCGTAGAGCCTGAACAACTCGTCGTCCAGTGGTGCCGGGGTCAATTCCTTGATGCTGTTGAGCTTGACCGCAAACTGCACAGCGGCCCCGCGCAGGTCCTCGTTGTGATAGTCGTCGGGAAAACTCAGGTCCAGGGTCTTTTCTTCCCCTGGCTGCATGCCGACGATACCATCCTCGAAGCCCGGGATCATGCGCCCGGAGCCCAGTTCCAGGTCAGCACCCTCCGCGCTGCCACCTTCGAAGGGCTCGCCATCGCGGGTGCCGGTGTAGTCAATATTGACCTGGTCGCCAGTGGCGGCGGCGCGCTGCACCTCGTCCCAGCTACCCTGCTGCTTGCGGAACACATCAATAATGGTGTCGACATCCGCGTCGGTGACCTCTGCCGCCGGCCGGGTCACCTCGAAACCGGCCATGGCGACCACTTCCACTTCCGGGAACACTTCGAACGTCGCCACATACTCCAGGTCCCTGCCGGGCTCCAGGTTCCGAGGCTCGATACTGGGCTGGCCGGCTGGGCGCAGCTTTTCCTGTACTACCGCCTCCTGGAAGGAACGACTCATGACCTCGCCGAGCACTTCCTGGCGCACGCCGGCGCCAAAGCGCTGGCGCATGACCTTCATCGGCACCTTGCCGGGGCGAAAGCCTGGCAAGCGCACGTTCTGGGCCGCTTTCTGCAGCCGGGAATCGACCTCACTGTCAACGCGCGCGGCGGGAACGCCCACGGTCAAACGTCGCTCCAGGCCTGAAGTCGTTTCAATGGACACCTGCATGCTTATTCCTCACAATCCAATCGGTAGGGGGCGCCACGGCGCCCGGTCATCTGGTGCAACCTTGCCCGGGGCAAGGTCACGGCAAGTTGGTGCGGAAGGAGAGACTCGAACTCTCACGCCTTGCGGCACTGGAACCTAAATCCAGCGCGTATACCAATTTCGCCACTTCCGCTTGTAGGGAAACTACCATTGCGCCCGGTCGGCATGCTGGAATAATCCTGCAAACACACCGTAACTTTTTGATTCTTCAGGGGTAAACGCCCCGTCCACGCGCAATTTGGAGCTCTCACAAGGGCGCAGATTCTGCCACAAACCCAGGCTCTACACAACCGCGCAGGCATTCACCGCAGACACAGCCAGTGGCGATCAATCGGTCAGGCAGGCAGGGTCAAAGGCATCCTCGCCGCGCAGCCAGCGCACCACTTCGACTGCCGCGGGTCCCGGCAGTGTGCGGTAGAGAGCTTCGAGATCACTGCGCCGCTTCTCCGGCATATCCAGCCCCTGATCGCGAAACAGGGTGCTGTCGCGCTGCAACTGCTGCCAGACAGCCGCGCCGAGGATTGCGCCGGGAACATCGTCGCCGGCCGCCCTCTCCCCCGCATACAGCCGCGCCAGCCCCAGCAGGGCCGGCACTGAGCACAGCCCCTGGATCATCGGGTTGCAGAAGTGCCCGCGCAGCGCGTCGGCTGCGCCCACAGGCCGCTGCGCCAGCGGCTCCAGGTAGAGGTGGCGGCTGCGCAAGGCACCGTCGTTCACCGGATAGTTGTCCCACAGTACCAGGGGTCGCCCCAGCGCCGCCCGCGCCCGCTCCACATCCCGGGCCAGAATGGACTTCGAACAGACTTCATTGCCGGTCCAGAACACATCGATCCCTGCGGGCAGCAGGCGGCCGAGCTCCGCCCAGTAGGATGCCGGCCGCGGGCCGAAATGGCGCTCCAACACCGGATCAAATGAATAGTACGTCGGACAGACCAGTAACCGGCTGGCCGTGGTCCAGTGCTCGATGTCGGCCACGATCTCAGCCTGGCGCCCGGCGAGGTCTGCCTGGTCGCCGGGCATGTCGTCAAAGAGTACCGCGAGCAGGGGCGCCTCCAGCTCGTTGAGCCGCTCGATCTTGCCCTGCAACCGCCGCTGCTCCCGCACGCCATAGCCGGCGTAGAGTTGAAAAGGTGACAGGCCGACACCGAAGCGCAGCCCTGCAGCAGCATAGTGGCGACTGAGCTCCAGCAACTGCCGCCATTCAGCTGCGGGCCAGTCATTCTGCCACTGCCTGCGCAGGAAAGGGTCAGCCTTGGGGGCGTAGAGGAAGCTGTTGAGGCCCAGCTGGCACAAGATATCCGCATAATCCAGCCGCAACTGCTGGCCCCAGGGATGCCCGTAAAACCCCTCCACCACACCAGTTAGGAACTCAGAAGACACGACCGGGGGATCCCTTATTACTTTTCGAAGCGCAAATCAAGGAATATATTCCGAATTAGCCTAATAATCCGCCGCTTTGATGTGGAAAATTACCACTGATCGACGATACTTAAGTCGTGGCTGTTACACCCCTGAATGTAGCTAACGGTCGCAGGAGTCCCTTTTTGCTCCTACAGGGAAGCAATTCCTTTGTGTTTCACTCCTAATGGTCTTCTTGGGTCCCCTTCGGGACCCATTTTTTTTGCTGCCGCTACATGGTGTGGGTGGGCCTGTCGGAGCTGAGGGATCCCGCGAGATGATTCTCGATCTTGCTGTTGGCGATCGCATCCTGCTCACTGAACTGTACCCCGATACCCGCCGTGCGATTGCCCTGGGCGCCCCGCGGTGTGACCCAGACCACCCTGCCCGAGATCGGGATCTTTTCCGGCTCGTCCATCAGGGTCAGCAACATGAAGACTTCGTCGCCGACGCTGTAGCTCTTGTTGGTCGGCACGAACAGGCCACCGTGATTGAGAAACGGCATGTAAGCGGAATACAGCACCGCCTTGTCCTTGATGGTGAGCGACAGAATGCCGTTGCGACTGCCTGCAGCTGTATCACTCATGTTTGCATCCCCCCGGTCCGAGTCGCCATAGTAGCATTGCCCTGCGGCTTGCCAAAGCAGTCACGCAGGCCCATCAGGGCACTTTCCAGCACCAGCTGTGGATTCGGGTTGGAGCCGGCGGCAACGGCTCCACGCAGTTTTTGCAGGCGATCCAGCAAATGAAAGTGGTCGCGGCAGTCCGGCAAGGTGGCGGCGCACTGCTGGCGCAGATGTTGCTGCAGAAATAGCGCAATTTCCTCCAGTGCCAGCGCCAGGTCCAGCTGGCTGAAGAGCGAGGCCACCCGGGCAACCGCCGGTTCACCGGCCGCCAGTGCCCGCAGGCCCGCGTGCCGCGCCTGCAGACTGTCGCTACCCGATTCACGGTACAGGCGCTCCGCCCGCAGCGGCATGCCTGCGGCCAGGTGCAGAAGTTCTGCACTGGCCTCGCGTGTCCCGGTCAGGTGGTCCAGCCAGGGCAGGCACTGCGTCGCGGGTGGTAGCGGCAACTTCAATAGCTGACAGCGCGAGCGCACCGTGGCAGGTACGCCCTGCAGCCGCTCGCAAGCGAGAATGATATGGGTGTCGCCGGCGGGCTCTTCCAGGCACTTGAGCAGGGCATTGGCGGCATTGGTGGTCATGGCTTCGGCCGGCGCCAGAACCAGCACCTTGCGGCTGCCGAAACCGGCGGTGCGAAACGCGAAGGCCACGGCGTCCCGAACCTGTTCAATCTTGATGACTTTGCTTTTGCCCTCCGGCTGTAACCAGCGAAAGTCGCCGTGACTGCCAGACTGGCTGTAGCGGCAACCCGGACAGGTGCCGCAATTGTGCCCCGCCACCGGCGCATGGCACAACAGCAGACGGGCCAGCGCCAGCGCCAGACGCGCCTTGCCAATATCCGCAGGGCCCGCCAGCATTAACGCATGCGGCAGTTGCCCCGATTCCAGCTGTTCCTGCAAACGATTCCAGGCCTCGCCCTGCCAGGGCAATGGGGCACTGATGGGTGGCAGCTCAAGCAGGTTCATGGCCGCCCAGGGTGACGCGGTCGCCAGCATGCGTAAAGCTCCTCGCAGATTTCCTGCAGGCGCTCCTGTACCTCCGGGAGAGGCAGGCTGGCATCAACCAGGTGGTAGCGGCCGCTGCTTTCCCGCGCCAATTGCAGATAGGTATCCCGTACCCGCTGAAAGAACGCCAGCTGCTCCTGCTCGAAACGGTCCAGCTCACCCCTGCCACGCACCCGTTCCAGGCCGGTTTCCACCGGCGCGTCCAGCAACAGGGTGTAGTCCGGGCGCAGCTCGCCCTGCACCAGCGTCTCCAGGGTACGCACCGCGGATGCCGGCATCCCCCGCCCGCCACACTGGTAGGCGTAGCTGGCATCGGTGAAACGATCGCAAATGACCCACTGACCGGCCGCCAAGGCGGGCTGAATCACCTGCTGCAGATGCTGCGCACGCGCCGCAAACAACAGCAACAATTCCGCCATTGGCGCGACGGGCTCCTCGCGAACCCGCAGCAAAACGCCGCGAATCTCCTCACCCAGGCGGGTGCCGCCGGGTTCACGGGTAACCACCAATTCTACGCCGTGGCTCTCCAGATAGGCGGCGATACAGGCGATATTGGTGGACTTGCCGGCGCCCTCGCCCCCTTCGACAGTGATAAACAAGCCGCGTCCTGTTTGCATTGCTATTGCGTCCCTGGTGTCGAGCGATAGTCATCCCGTCGCTGCAACTGATATTTACGCACAGCCCGCTCGTGGCCTTCAAGGGTGGCATTGAATTCATGCGTACCGTCGCCGCGAGCGACGAAAAACAGGGCGTCACCAGCTGCGGGCTGCAGAGCGGCGTGAATCGCAGCTCTGCCCGGCAACGCGATGGGTGTCGGCGGCAAGCCGCCGTGGCGATAGGTATTGAACAGATTGCCTGCATCGCGCAAATGCCGGCGCCGGAGGTTGCCGTCAAAGGCTTCACCGAGACCATAGATTATGGTCGGGTCTGTTTGCAGTCGCATGCCGAGCTCCAGCCGCCGCACAAAGACGCCGGCAATTTCCTCGCGCTCCTCTGGCACACCGGTCTCGCGCTCAATGATGGACGCCATTATCAGGGCCTCGTAGGGCGTGGCATAGGGCAGGTCCGGCGCACGCTGCTCCCATTCGGTAGCCAGGGCACGCTGCAGGGCATCGTGAGCACGACGGAGTATATCGAGGTCACTGGCACCGCGCTCGTAACGGTAGGATTCGGGAAGAAACAACCCCTCGGGAGCCTCATGCGGCGCCACCAGCTGCAGCAGACGCGGGTCATCTGTACCATCGAGCACTGCCTCCAGTGTCGGCTCCGCGGCCAGGATTTCCAAGGCCCGGCTGAGCACAATACCTTCCGGCAGGGTCACCTGATACTGAATCACCTGGCCGCTGACCAGCAGGTCCAGCAACGATTCTGCATCCAGCCCGGGGACCAGCCGGTATTCGCCGCGACGAATGCGTGCATCCAGGCCATGGTAGCGCGCCCAGGCGACAAGCAACTCGGGGTGGGGAAGCACGCCCTGCTCATGCAGGCGCCTGGCAACGCTGCGCAGGCTGTCGCCGGGCTGCACCATCATTACCAATCCGTTCTCGGGCAGATTCAGCGGAGCCGACCAGCGCTGTACCACTTCGCGTGCCACCAGTGCAGTCAGCACCACTGCCACCAGCGCAAGCGCGAGCAGGATCCGCGCCCTGCCTTTCACTCGCGCAGGCACTCCACATACGCGGCATGCAGGTCCCGGGTTACCGGGTGCCGGCGCCAGCGGCGGTCGCGAAACGCCGCCACCGGGCGCAGGCCGACCACGGTATTGCAGTAAAACAATTCGTCGGCCCCCAGCAGCTGTGACAGCTCCAGGCGCGACTCCGTTACCCGTAATCCGCAGGCTGTGGCGAGGCGCTCCAGCACCAGCCGGCGCCGGGTGCCGGCGATCCCCGCTTCATTCAGCACCGGCGTCAACAGACTCTTGCCCGCCACCAGAAACAGGTTGCCCGCAGATACCGAAAGAGGCGCGCCAGACTGCTCCAGCAACAGGACTTCATCAGCGCCCTGCGCATCACAGTCGGCAGCGGCAAGCACCTGTTCCAGCCGGTTGAGGTGCTTGAGCCCCGCCAACAGGGGCTGGCGCGCCCAGCGCACCGCAGTCTCTCCCAGGTTTGCCGGAGCTGCCATTTCGGTGGGATCACTCGCGAGCGCCGAAACGCTGATGATCACCCGTGGCCGGCAGTCCGCTGGAGGCGCGTAACCTCGCGGTCCGGCGCCGCGACTGACCGTGAGGCGCAGCACCCGGAAGGGAGACGAATCAGGACTGGAGGCCGCGGCTTGCGCAAGGTGTTTGCGCACGGACTCGAGGCAATCGGGAAAGTGCAGACGCTGCAGGCCCGTCCCCAGCCGGTCGAGGTGGAACTCCGACAACAGGGGCTGGTCGCCACGCAGCAGTATGGTCTCGAACAGACCGTCGCCATAGGCAAAAGCGCGATCAGGAAGGGGTAACGCGTCAGCTGGGACGCCGTCAATCCAGGTATTGGCCTCGCTCACCACCCGCGCGGCGTCAGCCGGGCTGACTGAACAACAACGACCCGTTGGTGCCACCAAAACCGAAGGAGTTCGATAGTGCGTAGCGTATTTGACGCTCCTGGGCAGTATGGGGCACGTAGTTGAGGGTGCAGCCTTGGTCCGGGTTGTCCAGATTAATGGTCGGTGGCGCAACCTGATCTCGCAGCGACAGAATGGTAAAAATCGCCTCCACTGCCCCGGCGGCGCCCAGCAGGTGGCCAATCATGGACTTGGTCGAACTCACCGCCACCGCTTCGGCCGCAGTACCGAGCACCGCCTCAATGGCGCGACTTTCCGCCAGGTCGCCCGCATTGGTGGACGTGCCATGAGCATTGATATAGTCGATCTGGTCAACGGGCACACCGGCATCGCGAATGGCATTGCGCATTGCAGCCGCCGCACCGCGGCCATCTTCCGGCGGCAGGGTCATGTGGTAGGCGTCGCCACTCATGCCAAAACCGCTGATTTCCGCATAGATGTGCGCGCCGCGAGCCTTGGCGGACTCGTACTCTTCAATCATCAGGACGCCGGCGCCGTCACCGAGCACAAACCCGTCGCGGTCGCGATCCCAGGGGCGCGAGGCTGCGGCGGGATCATCGTTGCGAGTGGACAGCGCGCGGGCAGCAGCGAACCCGGCGAGCCCGACCGGAGTCGTCGCCATTTCCGCACCGCCCACCAGCATCGCATCCGCATCGCCCAGGGCAATCAGGCGCGCACCGAGACCAATGTTATGGGTACCGGAGGTGCAGGCGGTTACCACTGCGAGGTTCGGCCCCCGCAGATTGAAGCGCACCGAAAGGTTGCCGGAAATCATGTTGATAATGGAGCCGGGGACGAAGAAGGGAGAAACCTTGCGCGGGCCGGAATTGGCAACGATCTCGGAATTCTTCTCGATCTGGCCAATGCCGCCAATGCCGGAACCGATGGCACAGCCAACCCGGTCCGCGTTCCCCTCGGTGACTTCGAGGCCGGAATCGAGCATGGCCTGGATGCCCGCAGCCATGCCGAACTGGACAAAGATGTCCATTTTACGGGCATCCTTGTCACTGAAATAGGGCGTGGGATCGAAGCCCCGGACACTGGCGCTGAAACGGGTCGTGTAGGAAGCGACGTCGAAATCGACTATCGGTGCAACGCCGCTCTTGCCCGCAAGAATATTTGCCCAGGTCTCATCGACACTCAACCCCACGGGGCTGACCATGCCGAGGCCTGTGACTACAACGCGTCTGCCAATCACCGCACGTACTCCCCGGTTGACTCAGGAACTGGAAGCATAAATAAGAAAAGCCGCTCCATCAAAACACGGAGGCGGCTTTCCGGTTTACCGAGAATCAGATCAGGCGAGGTTTTCCTTGATATAGTCAATCGCCAGCTTCACGGTGGTGATCTTTTCGGCTTCTTCATCGGGGATTTCTGTCTCGAATTCTTCTTCGAGCGCCATTACCAGTTCAACGGTATCGAGGGAATCGGCGCCCAGATCTTCAACGAACGAGGCCTCCGTCTGTACTTCTTCTTCTTTAACGCCAAGCTGTTCTGCGACAATCTTCTTAACGCGTTCTTCGATGCTGCTCATTGTATTGGTAACTCCTGAAAATTTAATTCTGAATGAAACCTGGTCACCCGGCCCGAGGCGGCATTTTACTCTGTTTTTCCGCCGAGTAATAATTTTTTTTGGCCCGGCAAAACCAGCCTTGAAACCACGGGCTTAGGCCATGTGCATGCCGCCGTTGATGTGAATCGTCTCGCCGGTGATGTAGCCTGCCACTTCGCTGCATAAAAAGCCAACCAGGGCGCCAATTTCCTCTGCCTCGCCGAGTCGCCCGAGAGGAATCTGGCCCAGCATCTGGCCGCGTTGCTCGTCGGTGAGTGTGCGAGTCATGTCGGTATCGATAAAGCCAGGCGCAACGCAGTTCACCGTTACCGCCCGCGAACCCAGCTCTCGTGCCAGGGCGCGGGAAAAACCCTCAGCCCCAGCCTTGCTGGCGGCGTAATTGCTTTGACCGGCATTGCCCATCGCGCCCACAACCGAGGTGATGTTGACGATGCGGCCCCAGCGCGCCTTGGTCATGCCGCGCAGGCAGGCCTTGCTGACCCGGTAGAGTGCATTGAGATTGGTGTCGATAACCGACTGCCACTCATCGGCCTTCATTCGCAGCAGAATATTGTCGCGGGTAATGCCGGCATTATTGACTAGCACCAGCGGTGCACCAAACTCTGCGGTGATACCTTTCACACAATCGTCAACCGCAGCCTGATCAACGACATCCAGCGACATTCCACAGCCGCCATAACCCGCCGCCTTGAGGTACTCGCTGATCGCCGCTGCCCCCTGTTCCGTGGTCGCGGTGCCGACGACGGTATAGCCATCACCTGCCAGTTGCTCGGCGATAGCGCGGCCGATACCACGGCTGGCGCCGGTAACCAGGGCCACTTTGCTGTCATTGCTCATGCTGTCGCTCCCAATTGCTTGTTAAGTGTCCCTCAGGCGGCTGCAAGCGCAGCGATGGCATCCTGCAGACTCGCTGGCTCTTCCACGGAATAGCTGTCGAGCTCCCCGTCTATGCGCTTGTTGAGGCCGCTGAGGACTTTGCCGGGGCCGCACTCCACGACGCTGCGGACGCCGTTGGCGGCCATGTATTCGACGCAGCGCGTCCATTGCACCGGACTGTAGATCTGTTCCACCAGCAGACCGCGAATGCGCTCCGGATCGGACTCCGGCCGGGCATGCACATTGTGTACCACAGGTATCGCGGGGGCACTGACAGGCACTGTCGCCAGGGCCTGGGCCAGCTTCTCGCCGGCAGGTCGCATCAAGACCGTATGGAATGGCGCGCTGACTGGCAGCGGCAGGGCACGCTTCGCCCCGGCTGTCTTGAGAGCGGCGCTCGCGCGCTCCACCGCTGCGGCATGGCCTGCGATCACCACCTGCCCGGGGGAATTGAAATTCACCGCCGCAACCTCACCCGCACCTTCTGCGGCAATTTCGCCGCAGATGCGATTGATGCTGTCGTCATCGAGACCGATGATCGCGGCCATGGCACCCTCACCCACCGGCACCGCGGTCTGCATGAACTCGCCGCGCTGGCGTACCAGGCGTACCGCATCGGCAAAGTCCAGAGAGCCCGCGCAGACCAGCGCCGAAAACTCGCCGAGGCTGTGGCCCGCAAGCAGGGCCGGTGCGACCCCACCGGACGTCTGCCAGGCGCGCCACAGGGCCACGCTGGCAGTCAGCAGCACAGGCTGTGTGGTCGCGGTCAGGTTCAGCGCCTCCTGCGGCCCCGACTGCACCAGCGCCCACAGGTCAGAACCCAGCGCCTCCGAGGCCTCGGCAAAGGTATCGCGAACAGCCTGGTACTCGGTGTGCGCAGCGGCGAGCATGCCTACCCTCTGCGAGCCCTGGCCTGGAAAAACAAAAGCGATGTGACGGGGGGTCATGATGTGGCAGGTCTCCTCGATGAAGTGCAGGCAGGTTCAGGCCAGAACCGGCCTGTCTGCCGGAATTGTAGAACACAGCGGAAAAGAAGGCGCGCAAACGCAAAACGGGAGCCTGGGCTCCCGTTTTGCGTTTACCAGTGCAGTCGGCACGCAGGTGCCTGCCGCGCCCGATGAATCGGGTTCGGACTTACTCGTCGTTACCGGTGCTGACGACTTTCTTGCCACGGTAGAAACCGTCCGCGGTCACGTGATGACGACGGTGGGTTTCACCGGACGTCTGGTCCACGCTGAGGGTCGGGCCGGTGAGAGCGTCGTGGGAACGGCGCATACCGCGGCGTGAACGTGATTTCTTGTCCTTTTGAACAGCCATGTCTTACTCCTGATGGGTATCGCCGGGCTTTAACTGCGCCAGCACGTCAAACGGGTTGGACTTCTTCGGGGGCTCGTCTGCTTCGGGCTCCGCGGTCAGGTCCGCCAAAACTGTGTTGCAATCCGCCTGCTCGTGGTAGCTGAAAGGCGGCAAGGCCAGTATCAGCTCATCCTCGACCAGTTCCCGCAGCGAACACTCCTCCTCAGTCACAATGGCCGGTTCCAGCGAGGCAGGTAACTGCCTGGCCTGTTCGTCCGTCCAGACCACCGCCAGGGTGCTGTCGGTATGCAACTGCACCGGCATCGGCTGCAGGCACCGCTGGCAGGTTACCGTCACCGTACTGTCGGTGATGGCCCGCACAAGATACCTGCCCTCCTCGCCCCTGGAGAACGTCAGTACCGCGTCGATAATGCCCTCGCCTGCGGCGAGCAGATCCCGAAAACGGGGCAACTCCAGCGGTTCCAACGTGCCCCTGGCGATCGCGCCACGCGTAGCGGCCTTGCGGACATCCAGCGTGTCGGGGAGGGGGTCGGTCAACATAGGCGCGCATCATAGGGGCGGTTTCCCCCTTTGTCAAAAAAATTCTTTAGAATACAACCAGTTCAGGGCGCCCGCCCGCAGCCACGGAAAACCGCTCATGGATCTGATCCTCGCCTCCACTTCGCCCTATCGCCGAGAGCTGCTCCAGCGCCTGCAACTGCCATTCCGTTGCTTGGCACCGGACGCGGATGAAACCCCGCGGCGGGGGGAGGCCCCCGAGTCCCTGGCAGCACGCCTGGCGCTGGCAAAGGCCCGTTCCATCAGCAGCACCCACCCGGCCAGCCTGGTCATCGGCAGCGACCAGGTCGCCACCCTGGATGGAGCCCTGCTGGGCAAGCCCGGCAACCGCGCCAATGCCCGGCAACAACTCCTGGCCAGCGCCGGCAAGACAGTGCAGTTCTTCACCGGGCTGGCCCTGTGCCGTGAAGAAGCGGACTTCGAAGCCGTACTGGTGGCGCCTTTTGCCGTGCAGTTTCGCGCCCTGGACAGCACCGCCATCGACAATTACCTGGCCAGGGAGCAGCCCTTCGACTGCGCCGGCAGTTTCAAGTGCGAAGGGCTGGGCATCACCCTGTTCGAGCGCATGCGTGGCGACGACCCCACCAGCCTGGAAGGTTTGCCACTGATCGGCCTCACCAGCCTGCTGCAGCAGGCTGGCTACCCGGTTCTGGCGTGAGCAATCAGTTCCGGCAAAGCGCAGAGGTCCAGCAGACTGTCGATGACGGCGCGCGGCTGATGCTGCGCCAACTGCGCTGGCGAGTGCACGCCGAAGCTGACCCCGACTGACGCCATGTTGATTTGTCGCGCCATGTCCAGGTCGTATTCCGAGTCACCCACCATCAACGCCAGTTCCGAGGTCTTGCTCCGCTCCGCCAGAATCTGTTGCAGCATCAGCGGATCCGGCTTCGAGCGGGTCTCGTCGGCGCAACGGGTGCTGTCAAAATAATTCTCCAGACCCAGGCCGCGCAACACCCGATCCAGGCCGCGACGACTTTTGCCCGTCGCCACGGCCAGCTCGAAGCCGGAGCCGCGCAGGGACTCCAGCGTTTCCAGCGCGCCTGCGTGCAGGCGTGCCGGCCCCTGGTCCAGCGCGACATAACAGCGTGAATAAGCCTCTCGCATCCTGTCCCAGACTGCCAGCGGCTGCTCCGGAAACAAGATGGGCATGGCTTGCGGCAGGCTGAGGCCGATAATGTGGCGCACCGCGGCCGCCTCGGGGACCGGGAGCCCGCACTCCGCCGCCGCCGTCTGCATGGCGGCGACAATTTGCTCCACAGAGTCGCAAAGCGTCCCATCCCAATCAAATATAACTATCATTGTCAGCTACTTGCGCATCCTTTCTAATATAATTTCGAGCTCAGGCTCCAGCGGCGCCTCTAGCTGCAGTCGGGGCTGGTCCGGCAGGGTAAAGGAGAGCGCGCGGGCGTGCAGGAACAGTCTCTTTACCCCCAGCTTGCGGGCCAGTGCCTGGGTAGCGTCGTCCATGTACTTGTCATCACCGAGAATCGGGTGCCCAGCGAACTGGGCGTGGACCCGGATCTGGTGGGTGCGACCGGTATGCGGCCGCGCCTCCACCAGCGTCGCCTCCGGAAATTGCTCGAGCACCGCAAAGCCGGTGACCGAGGCCCTGCCCTCCTTCGCCACCTTGACCATGCGTTCACCGGACTGGACGATGTTTTTCTGCAGCGGCGCCTCCACGATGCGCCGCTCCTTCGGCCAGCGCCCCGCCACCAGGGCGAGGTAGCGCTTGTCCACACCGTCGCCGCGCAACTGCCGGTGCAACTCGCGCAGGATCGCGGGCTTGCGCGCCACCAGGATCAACCCCGATGTATCCCGATCCAGGCGGTGGACCAGTTCCAGATAGCGGTCCTGCGGGCGCAGTTGACGCAGGCATTCGATCAGACCGAAGTTCAAACCGCTGCCGCCGTGTACCGCCAGCCCGGAGGGCTTGTTGATGACCAGCAACCCGGGGTCTTCGTAGACGATACGGTCCTGTATCTCGCCGGCCCAGAACCCCGGAATCACGGGCGCCGCCCCCGGCTCCGGTTGATGCAGCGGCGGTACTCGCAATACATCGCCTTCCGCCAGGCGGTAGTCCGCCTTGACCCGGCCCTTGTTGATGCGGAACTCACCCTTGCGCAGGCCGCGGTAGATACGGGTCCTGGGCACGCCCTTGAGTACTTTCAACAGGTAGTTGTCCAGCCGCTGACCGGCGCTGTCCGCCTCGATCAGCAGCTGGCGGACCCCGCTTGTCACCTGCCTGGAGCTGGAATCACTCATCGTTTCTGGAAATCACTTGATAATTGAAGCACTTACCGTTTCAGGGTATACTCCGCGCCGTGTAGCCGGGCTCGGGGCACTGTTTTTGCCTCCGACGCACGACGCAACCGTTCCGGTGACAGCAGGGCCTGCCGAAGTAATCGCAAGGCTCCATCGGATAGATGATACCCGCACTTGCGCGTGCAGGCACACAAAGGTTGTCGGTGCGCGCTACCCGCCGGGCTCTGCCCCGGGCCTTAACAGGCAATTCCGCGCCGATACATTATGAACCGCGCAGTACCTATGCCGGGTCACAGAATCAGTGATTGCTCAAGGCAACGCGGTCGTATTCGTCAGGTGATGCGACCCTAACAAAAAGGTCAGGCCCGCGCCAGCGCGGGGCCCCTTGCCAGCGTTGCCTGGCGGCACTCCCCCCGCGGAGCGTCGCCGTAATACAGATCACCTGAGCGTACAGAGTACTGCCACTGGCGCAATGCCACCCGGCCCCAACGGCCGGCAGCAACTGCGACAGGCATGCATACTCGGTTATGTCCGGCAGCGATGCCGGCTGTATGGCTGATTCCCCGTCCCGCCAGGCCTGCGCGCACCAGGTAAATGGCAAACATGAAAAAAATGCTTATCAATGCAACACAGCCCGAAGAGCTGCGCGTTGCGCTC
>CAXBCH010000003.1:0-186349 GCA_963974125.1 uncultured Haliea sp.
CCAGTTGTTATCGATCGGCACCTCGCCGTCGTCGAGATAGCGCGTCAGGGCATCCCAACGGTTCAGGCTGTATTCGATCGCCCCCGCGGTTCGGGTGCCCGCCGTCAGTGTAGATCGCTGGTGGATGAGCCACTCCCTGAGCTTTTCAATAATCGGGCGAGATCGTGCGTCCCGGATTCGTTGTCGTTCATCCGGTGGCTTTTCCGCAATGTCACGCTCAATGTCGTAGAGCGTACCGATAGTCTCCAGGGCTTGGGCAGCGATGGGACTGTCACCGCGCTCGGCGAGCTCAAATAACTTCCGCCGCGCGTGCGCCCAGCAGCCGACTTCGGTCATGCCAGCGGCGAAGCCGGCCTTGTACCCCTGGTAATCGTCACAGACCAACTTGCCTTTCCAGTCGGCCAGGAAGTCACGAGAGGCCTTCCCTGATCGCGACGGCTGGAAGTCGTAGACCACACCCTGGATCGCTGCCGAGCGGGTGGTGGCATACGCCCAGATGTAGGCGCGATGGGTCTTTTTCTTGCCCGGCGACAGCATCGGTACCGGTGTCTCGTCCGCATGCAGAACCGCGTGGCCCAGCAAGCAGGCGCGCAGTTGGTCCACGAGCGGTGCCAGCTCTACGCCGCAACGGCCCACCCAGTCCGCCAGTGTCGATCTTGGCAGCTCGACACCGGCCCGCGCATAGATCTGCTCCTGCCGGTACAGCGGCAGGTGGTCGGCATATTTGCTGATCAGTACCTGAGCAAGCAGGTTAGTGGTCGGAATACCCTTGTCGATGACGTGGGGCGCTACCGGTGCCTGCACGACCGTCTCACAGGCCTTGCAGGCCCACTTGCTGCGGATATGCCGCTCTACGCTGAATTGACCAGGCTCGTAATCCAGCTTCTCGCTGACGTCTTCGCCGATGCGCGTCAGCTCGCAGCCACACTTACAGGTCGTCGACTCGGGATCGTGGTGGATCTCCGAACGGGGTAACTGCGGTGGTAGCGGTTGGCGGCGTGGCTTTAGAGGCTGATCCTTTCTCGGCGAGTCATGCTCGGCCAGCTTCTCAAGCTCCGTTTCGATCGCCGCGATATCCTCATCAACCAGATCGTCCAGGAGGTTCTGCTGTGGGCTACTGCTTTTGGATTCGCTGCGTTTGCCAAAGCGATGGCGCCGGAGAATGGCGATCTCATGCGTGAGGTGTTCATTGCGCAGGCGGTACTGGCGAATGGCCTCATCACGCTCGCCCAACGCATCCTGCATCTGCGCCGCCAATTCGCGGAGCTGGGACTCGCTGAGCTGGTTAATGTCGACTGATGCAAGCATAACGATACTGTGCCACCGGAGTACCTAAATGGCCAGAAGCACTATTTCCGTAGACTCGAGCGGGTGATCGTGGTGTTATCTACTGCCGGTCTATGACGAAGTTCGCGGCGGCATATTGCCAAGGCAACCCCGATGCCAGGGCTTGCAATTGCAGGTCATCGAGAGACACCGGATCACCACTGCGCAGGGCGCTCCAGACAAAGCGGCCCTGATGCAGCCGCCTCGCCAGCAGCCAGATACCGAAGCCATCGCACAGTAGGATCTTCATGCGGTTCGCCCGCTTGTTGGCGAAGACGTAGGCGCAGTGTGGCTTCGCCGCGCCGAAGGCTTTGATCACCCGGGCCAGCGTTGTCTCTGGGCCGCAGCGCATATCCAGCGGTTCCCGGGCCAGCCAGATCTCGTCGATACGCAGGACCTGGCCCATGTCCACGGGCAGCGTCACCTTGTCACAGCACGCAGCCAGTCGATAGACCGCTCGATTGCACTGAGTGGCCAGTGTACGATCAGCCTGCCTGAGGGCGTTGGTATTTCCATGCTTACTGTCGCCGAATCATCGACTGTCGCCGCCTGCGAGCCCGGCGACGAAAGCGCTGGCAGACGAAGGAAGTCATCCTGTGAATCGCGCCGCTGGACGAGGCGCCACTTCTGCACCATGTTGGGATTCAGGCTATGGCGGATGGCAACACCGGCCACGGATGCACCAGGGTGATCGCACTCGGCGAGGATCTGGGCCTTGAATGCCCTGGAATAGCGGCGTCGCCGCTTCTTCGGTGTTGGTGTCACATCGCTAAGCGGCGCGTCGTAATCCATAATAGGTGCCCACTAAGAATAGGTGGGCACCTAAAATAGCGGATCGCCTATTTACAGCAAGATGGGTTTACCGGACGTGTATGGACTCCTCCTCGTTTGCAAGCATTTTGTTCGATCACGATAGGGTGCAATTGCCTACGTGTATTCGGTCTCTTCACAGATGCCGTCATTGTAGGCATCGGACCCTGATGGGCTATTCGCACGATGGTTCCCAAACGCTTACACGAGCTCTTATG
Organism: uncultured Haliea sp.; assembly: GCA_963974125.1. Taxonomy (GTDB): domain Bacteria; phylum Pseudomonadota; class Gammaproteobacteria; order Pseudomonadales; family Halieaceae; genus Haliea. The sequence continues at coordinate 2,355 of CAXBCH010000003.1, forward strand.
CTCTCCGTCCGGCAGGGGTATCCCATCGTCGGTTTGACCTGTTCGCCATCAAACATTTTGCTTTGCAATCGCTGAGGTATAACTCCTTCTTTTCAGTCTTAAAAAGGGACTGCTGCTAGCTGGCTCATCCGTCTGAGGCCAATACTGGGTCGTAACTGGTGCCATTATGTGCCAAGGCCCAGGCGATTCGCGCAGTCTTGTTTGCCAGAGCGACAGTGACAACGTTTACGTGCTTACGCACTTTCAACTCATTTAGCCATTGGCTCAGCCCATCGTCTCTATCCTTGGCATGCCGAATGACAGCTCGAGCTCCGTGAACCAGTAACTTTCTCAGGTAGCTGTCACCTCTTTTGCTAATGCCCAGCAATCGGTCTTTACCACCAGTGCTGTGTTGCCGTGGAGTAAGGCCGAGTGAGGCTGCAAAATCACGTCCTCTTCTAAACCCCTTACCGTCTCCAAGTGCGCCAGCAAGGGCACTAGCGGTCAAGGGGCCGACTCCTCGGAGTTCCAACAAACGTTTCGCAACAGGATCAGTTTTCGCCATGCGGGTTATCCGCTCATCAAGATCGGATACCCGGTCATCAAGGTAGCGGAGATCTTGTGCAAGCTCGGCAAGTAACCCGCGGAACTCGCCACTCAGGCCATTCGTTGCATCTTCCAGCCACAGGGGCAATGTTTGCCGGAGTTTGTTAATACCGACTGGAGCAATCAGACCGTATTCGCCAGTCAGGCCGCGGATCTGGTTCGCTTTGGCGGTTCGCTGTCCAACGAGCCCTTCTCGTATTCTGTGCGCAGCCTGGATGTCCTGTTGACCGACCGATTTGACGGCAACGAACCGCATACCAGGCCGCCCCATAGCCTCGCAGATAGCTTCCGCATCGACACGGTCGTTCTTATTGCTCTTAACGTACGGCTTGACGAACTGAGCAGCGATAAGCTTGACGGTACATCCCCGGCGCTGTAGCTCACGAGCCCAATGGTGGGAGGATGCACAAGCTTCCATACCAATCTCCGCCCCAGGTGCCACTTTTTTGCTCAACGCATCGAGCCACCGCCCTCGTTTTAGGTTGGCCTGCCAGTGCAGTTGGTCATGACGATCCACGCCATGCACGTGAAAAACAGACTTTGCGATATCCACACCGACTCTTGTAATCTTCATATTGGCTTCTCCTCATCCTCTGAATGGTTGGTTACCACCTACCATTCTGGCGCAAAGACGCCGAATTGGTAGGGTGAGGAGGAGTCCATCCCATTGCTTACGGTCATCGCCAGGCTTCATAAAAAGAAAACCCCCGCAGCGCGCACGCTGCGGGGGTTTTGTTTTTATGGATGCGGTGATTCTCTCTGCCGTCCTGACGCAGCCCGCGGGGCTGCCATGTGACAAGCCCTGCACCAGAGGTGCGGGCTTGAAGCGCCGAAGGCGTCCCGAAGGGATAGCGAGCAGCGCTTGCTACTTACTGTAGTTATCCGAAAAGCGGGGCAGGCCCTCACACCCGGTAAAGCGGGGTGGGCCCTCGCCAGGCTTTAATATCCGCGCCCCGCAAACTGCGTAAGCTGGGTGCCCACCTGACCTTAAGTGGGCCCCTGATACGGATTGAGCTGCTGTCGCCACTGTTTTTTGTGACGCAGAGCGCTGAAATCAGAGAGCGGGGATTGGTGTCGCGGCTCTGGAAGCCGCTACACCGCAGGCTCGGTCTCTGTTTTACTGGCGTGCGCGCCGCGAAGCGTAGCTGCCGCCAAAGCCAAGCAGCGCCAGTACTATAACAAGCAGTCCCGCAGCCGGGATGGTGGGTACCGCGATCGGTTCGCTAGCCCCTTGGGAGAATGTACCGGCCGGGATCGTGGCGAGGTCTGTAGAGAACAGGTAGGTGAAAGTGAAGGTGACGCTCTCTCCGGCGGCGACGGAGCCACAGTCATAACCGATGGACATCGCAGTATCTGCGGGCCCCGCAGGGCCGGGATTGTTGTCCATCGGAAAACTGGTGCTTTGGCTCCCAAGCACATCGACATCGTAGCCGAAAGTGGCGCCTGGGCAGTTGGCATCAGCCGCCGCCGCCCAGAGCAGCGTTGCGGGGCTGCTGTCGACGCTGTCCGTTGCTTGGACTGCCTGTTCAGAGGCGATGAATTCGACCACGTCATTGCCAGAGCCAACGAGGTCCTGGTCCATGTTGGAAACAAGTTCCAGATCGAGAGGGCCTGCGGTGTTGTTGGTGAATACCAGAGAGTCCCGCATCAGTCCCGTAGTCGTGGGCGCGCTGGCAAGCGCGCCCTGTAATGTGCTGGTGACAGCGACATCAAAGGAACCGCAGGTGGCAGTGTAAGTAGCGGAGTTAACGCCGACGTTGACGGCGGAACCGCCGGCGAAGCCAGAGCAGGTATTGCCCGTGTATTGCTGAGCAAAACTCGAGCCGTCGATCTCTGAGCCGTTGAGGCTAATGATATTGAACTCGCCGTTATTGTCGATGTTTACATCCAGCGATCCGTCTGTCAGTTGAGCGGCGTGCGTCAGCGGAACGCTACTGAGAACACCAGCAAAACAGACGATCCGTACCAGGCGTGAGCTGATTGCAGCAGTTTTCATTCGGTATCCCCTTTCTGGACGAGTTGCTGACCCAGATCTTTTTGATTTATTTGCAAAATACGCTTGACAACTAGAGCATAGCTTGGATTCATCGCCCTGGCCACCATTTCGTTTAACAAGTGACAATCTTGTTGCTGGTGGGCGGGCTCCTGGCTCGCTGCACGGGGTGAGTGCACAGAAGTCGTGCCTCGGGGTTTTTATGTCCATGGCAGTGCCAGGAACTGCGCGAACCAAGGTGGCCAGCTCAGCTTTTAAGCTTGTAACCGGACCTGAATATCCACCAGACGATAGCCAGGCACAGTAACAGGAAGCCCACAGTCATCGCCAGGCTGACGCCGACGTTGATGTCCGAGGTGCCATAGAAGCTCCAGCGGAAACCGCTCACCAGATAGACCACTGGATTGAACAGCGTGACCGTGCGCCAGAAGGCCGGCAGCATATCGATGGAGTAAAAGGTGCCGCCGAGAAACGTCAGCGGCATCACGATCATCATCGGGATAATCTGCAGTTTCTCGAAGCCATCGGCCCAGATGCCGATAATGAAGCCGAACAGGCTGAACGCCACAGCCGTGAGCACCAGAAACGCCAGCATCCAGAGCGGGTGCTGTATCTCGTAGTCGACAAACAGTCTGGCGGTAACCAGAATCAGCAGCCCCAGGATGACTGACTTGCTGGCGGCGGCACCGACATAGCCGACAATGATTTCGACAAAGGAAACCGGCGCCGACAGCACTTCATAGATGGTACCGGAAAACTTGGGCATGTAGATGCCAAACGAGGCGTTGGACACGCTTTGCGTCAGCAGCATCAACATGATCAGCCCCGGCACAATGAATGCGCCATAGCTGACACCGCCGATATCGACCATCTGCGAGCCGATGGCGGAACCAAACACGATGAAATACAACGAGGTGGAAATGACTGGCGAGGCCACGCTCTGTAACAGGGTGCGCCAGGTGCGAGCCATCTCGGACTTGTAAATGGCCCGCATCGCGTGGAAGTTCATGAGCGGGGCCTCACCAGGTTGACGAAAATATCCTCCAGCGAACTCTGGCTCGAATGCAGGTCCTTGAATTCGATCTGGTGGCTGGCCAGCTGACGCAGCAAATCGGCGATGCCGGTTTGCTCGTGCTGGGCATCGAAGGTGTAAACCAGTTCGTAGCCATCGGCAACCAGTTCCAGGGAAGCGGCTTCCAGCTCCGGCGGCAGTTGCCGCAGCGGTGTTTGCAAATGTAGAGTCAGCTGGCGCTTGCCCATTTTCGCCATCAGGGTGTTCTTGTCCTCGACCAAGATAATCTCGCCGTGGTTGATGACCCCGACCCGGTCGGCCATTTCCTCGGCCTCCTCGATATAGTGGGTGGTGAGAATGATGGTGACTCCGCTGTTGCTCAAACCGCGGACCATATTCCACATCTCCCGGCGCAGATCCACATCGACCCCGGCAGTGGGTTCATCCAGAAACAGGATGCTGGGCTCATGGGACAGGGCCTTGGCGATCAGCACCCGCCGCTTCATGCCACCGGACAACTCGATCATCCGTGACTTGCGCTTGTCCCACAGCGACAGGTCGCGCAACACTTTCTCGATGTGGGTAGGGTTGGGGGGCTTGCCGAACAGGCCGCGGCTGAAGCTGACGGTATCCCACACGGTTTCAAAGCTGTCAGTGGTCAGTTCCTGGGGTACAAGGCCGATCCTGGACCGCGCGGCGCGAAAATCGCGGACGATGTCATGTCCGTCTGCCCACACCCTGCCACTGCTGGGTTTGACCAGGCCGCAGATGATGCCGATCAGCGTGGTTTTGCCGGCACCGTTGGGTCCGAGCAGGGCAAAGGTCTCGCCCTTGGAAATTTCGAGGTTGACGTCCTTCAAGGCGTGGAAGCCGGAATTGTAGGTCTTGTTGAGGTCCTCGATCGCAATAATGGGTTGCACCTGGGCTTCCTTGTGCGCTGGAGAAGGGTGGGTGTATGTTACCGCGGCTCGCAAGTTGCCTACCGTAGCACGGGTCACGATTGGATAGTTGTACTGCAGTAAAGGTTTGTGCATCAATACCCGCGTGTGCCTGCCCCCGGGGCCGTAAACTCAACTACACTGCCCGGCTGTACCTTCCAGGAGCCCTCCCGTCATGGCCAAGTCACTGACCACGCTTGCCAGCCCCTTCAAGTTGGGGTCCATGCAACTCAAGAATCGAATGGCAGTCATGGCCATGGGTGTCAATCTGGCGGAGGAGGATGGCAGCTGCGGGGATCGCTTGCTGGCCTTCCACGAGCGTCAGGCCGAGGGCGGCGTGGGCCTGATCATTCTTGGCTCCACCGGGGTCAGCTGGCCCGCCGGTTCCAACCAGCCCTGGCAGACTTCGGTCGCATCTGACGACATGATCCCGGGTCTGAAAAGATTGGCGGACGCATGTCACGCCCACGGGGCCAAGGTCGCAGCGCAGCTCCACCATGGCGGCCTGGTATCCACGGAAGACCGCGTTGCCGGCCGGCCGGTGATGGCACCCTCCGTTCCCGTAGAGAAGACTCCCGGCTTCCTCAACGCCTTCCTGCCGGAAGAGCTGCGGATGATGTACCGTCCGTCACCGGAAACGATCCTCCAGCCCATGACCCACGCAGACATTGCCCTGCTGGTCGAGCACTTCGCTGCCGCGGCCCGTCGGGTGCGGGAGGCCGGCCTGGACGGTATCGAGATACACGGTGGCCACGGCTATATCCTGTCGTCCTTCCTGTCCCCCTTTTTCAACAACCGCGAGGATGAATACGGTGGCAGCCTCGACAATCGTGCCCGCCTGTTGCTCGAGGTATTTACCGCGGTACGTGCCGCGGTAGGGGCTGACTTCCCGGTGTGGGTGAAAATCGACTCCGGTGAGTTCGGGCAGGACGAAGGCATCACCCTGGAAGATGCCAAGGCCACCGCACGCATGCTGGAGCAGGCCGGTGCCGATGGTATTACCGTCAGCGCATATCACGACACCTCCCGCGGCAGCAACCATTCCGAATCGAATATTCCGCATACCCCGGAGCGGCTGGTGGGCAACGCCATCGCTATCCGCCAGGCGGTGCATATTCCAGTGCTGACCTCTGGCCGTATTGAGCCGGCAGCGGCCGACAAGCATATTGCTGCCGGGCATTTTGATCTTTTCGGTATGGGCCGCAAGATGCTGGCGGACCCGGACCTTCCCAACAAGGTGTGCAGCGGGCAGCTGGATCAGATCCGGCCCTGCGTCTATTGCTACTGTTGTGTCAGCCAGATCTATATCCTCAAGCCGGTCAAATGCGCGGTGAACGCCGAAACCGCGCACGAACGCCAGCGCAGGGTGATTGCCACCGACAGCAGCCGCCATTTTGCGGTGGTAGGCGGCGGTCCGGCGGGTATGGAAGCCGCACGCAGGCTCGCTGCCGCCGGTCACCAGGTTACGCTGCTGGAAGCCGCCGACCGGCTCGGCGGCACCCTGCAGTTCGCCAGTATTGCCTATGAACCCAACGAGCGCCTGCTCAACTGGCTCCGGCGCCAGATGGCTTCATCCACAGTCGACGTCCGTCTGGGCACGGTGGCGACCCCGGCGGTGCTGCAGGCGCTGGGTGTGGATGAAGTTGTTGTCGCCACCGGTGCCCGGCGCCTGATGCCAGAGCTCCCTGGCAGCGAACAGGACTTTGTCTTTAGTGGCGATGAAATGCGGGCGCTGGTATTGGGCGAGAACGCGTCGTCGCTGCGGCGCAAGACCACGGCATTTACCCGGGGCATGACTCGTCTGGGAGCACTGACCGGAGTCAACCGCCATCCCTGGATCCTGCGTCAGGCCTCGCGGCTGTGGCTGCCCCTGGGTGAGCGCATTGTGGTGATTGGCGGTGAATTGGTAGGCCTGGAACTGGCGGAATATCTCGCCCACCGGGGTCGGGAAGTGACGGTGGTTGACGAGTCGCCGCGGTCCGGGGCAGGGCTCTACCTGGTGCGTCGCATGCGCTTGCTGGACGAGTTGCAGGAACTGGGCGTGACGCTGCAGAACAAGGCCACTGCGGTCAGCATCGGCGATCACGCCGTCAGTTACCGCAACCAGCGCGGCCAGGTGCGTACTCTGGCGGCAGACCACGTGATTGTAGCCAAGGGTGCAACCGGGGACACCAGCCTCGCCGAGCAGCTGCGCAGCGCGGGCCTCAGTGTCCACACCATCGGTGACTGCAACGGCGTGGGCTACATCGAGGGCGCGATGGAGTCCGCCGCAGAACTGGTGGCGGGTATTGGTCGGGCCGCGTAGGTCGCGCCGCGTAGGTCGGCCGGGCCCCGCAGCCCGCTAGCGTTCCGCCTTGAACCCGGCCTTGTTGGCGTCCCAGGTATTGGGGCCGAGGCCGGCGTCGCGCAGCTTGAACTTCTGCACCTTGTTGGTCGGCGTGTAGGGCAGGCTGTCCACCACTTCGATATAGCGGGGCACGAAGAAATAGGGCGCGTTGTCGTTGATGTATCGTGCGAGTTCCTCCGGTTCCACACTGGCGTCTGGCTTCAGGATCACGTTGAGCTTGAGCTCAGTCTCTGAATCGAGAATGTCGCTGGGTACACCAAAGGCCGCACAGTCGGCTATCGCCGGGTGGCGACGGGCCACCATCTCCACTTCAAAGGTCGAGATGTTGCGTCCCTTGAGGCGCACGGCATCCTTCTTGCGGTCGGAGAAGAAGTAGTAGCCGTCCGGGTTGCGCTTGACCATGTCGCCGGTCTTGTACCATTCACCCTCAAAGGCGGCCGCCGTCGCTTCCGGATCATCGAAGTAGCCATTGAAAATGACAAACGGCTTCCTGGGGCGCACCCACAGTTCGCCGGGTTCGCCATCGGACACATCCTCGCCCTCATTGTTGACCACGCGTACATCGAGCGCGGCAGTGGGCTTGCCGCAGCTGCCGGGAGGCAGTGAGGTCTCGTCCGGCAGCACGATGATCAGCTGCATGACCTCACTCTGGCCCAGGCCCTGGGGCAGTAGCTCCAGGCCAAAGCGCTTGCTGAAAGGTCCGGCAACATCGGCCGGCATTGGCACGGCCATCAGCTTGCGCAGGCTGTGCGCTGCGTCGTCGGGCTTCTCGGGGGCGTTCCACAGGAACATGTGCATGGCACCGAGAGTGAAGCTCTGGGTGGCGCCATAGTAGTCAACGCGTTCCCAGAAGTGCTTTACCGAAAAGGCGCTGTCGATGGCGAGCGGGATTCCCACGATCAGCGCGCGGAGGATGGAGGTCACCCAGGCGGCGGAGTTGTACATCGGCAGGACGCTGTAGATAACGTCACCGGGGCGGGTGCCGAACAGGGCATCCCCGGAGGCAACAGCGTTGAACCAGACGTTGTGACTCTGCATGACGCCCTTGGAGCGCCCGGTAGTCCCCGAGGTCCACAATATGGCGCAGGTGTCACCATAGCTCTGCCCGCTCATGTCTGGCTCCGGGGCTCCCGCGTGATAAAGGCTGTTGAAATCCGTAGCGCCCGGGAGTGCCCCGGGGTCGCCCAGAACCACCAGATTCCCGGCTTCCAGGTCGCCCATGACCTCCGCCAGCCGGGCCGCATGGTCGTCGTCCGTGACCACTATTTTGGGTCGGCTGCGGTTAATGGTCTCGGATAGCCAGGTACCCTTGTAGTCGGAATTGACGGGTGTCCAGATGGCACCAAGCTTGTTGCTGGCCAGGGCCAGGAAGATGACTTCCGGGGCACTGCCCATGTAGAAGGCTACGCGGTCGCCGCGCCCCAGCCCGAGAGCGGCAAGCCCGGCAGCCAGTTCATTGACCTTGCTGTTGGCCTCGGCAAAGCTGTAGTGCGTTTCCCCGAACATGATGAATGTCGCCTCGGGTTGCTCCGCGGCCTGCATGGCCAGGGCCCGGCCCAGATGGCGGTCTTCAATGTTCTCGAACTGCAATACGTTCATCAGTGACTCCAGAGCGTTGTTATCAATATTGCCGGCAGCGCTGCCTACAGGGTGATGCCGGACTGGTCGTTGCTGGCCAGGTATCGACCCATCGCGGCCAGATGGTGGGAGGCGCCGCCGAGGTCGAACTCGAGCTGCTTCGACCAGAGGAAATAGCGGTGAATGGGGTACTGGAGGTCGGCGCCAATACCACCGTGCAGGTGCTGGGCGGTGTGGCTGACACGGTGGGAGGTTTCGGTCGCCCACCAGCGCGCCGCCCCCGCCTGCAAGGTGGCGTCCATCCCTTCCTCCAGACGCCACATGGCGCTGTCGACCACGCCGCGCAGGGCCTCTATGTCCATATAGCCGTCCGCGGCGCGATGCGCCACGGCCTGGAAGGCCGCCAGGGGTTTGCCAAATTGCTTGCGTTCGCTGGTGTAGGCTGCGGTGCGTCGCAATGCTTCTTCGGCCACGCCCAGTTGCAGGGCTGCCGTCATGACCTGCTGCCGCTGCTGCAGGGCGGCAATCGCGTCCGGCCCACCCAGGTCCAGGACCTTTGCGCGCCTGATCAGCACCCGGGAAGTGGGGCGGCCATTGCTGACGCGCTGGGGTTCAAACTCCACGTCGGCCTCCGTCGGTGCCAGGGCCACCAGGCGCTCACCGGCCCGCGCCACCAGGTACAGGGCGCCCTCCGCCCAGGGCACCATGCTCAGCTTACCCTGCAGCGTGTCGCCCTCCCGTGTGAGCCCATCACTGAGGGACAGACTGAGCCAGGCATCGCCGGCTGCAACCCTGGCCAGGCCTTCGCTGACGCCACCGGCCTCCAGGGCCTGTGCTGCCAGCAGGGTGTCCAGCAGCGGTATCTGTGCCAGCACTGCGCCCTGGGCCTTGACCACAAGACATTGGGCAATGAATCCCATCGCCGAGCCGCCGTGCTCTTCCGCCAGGCCGATCCCGGTAAGACCTGCCTCGGCGAGAGTCTGCCAGAGGCCGGTGTTGAAGCTGTCCTGGTACTCGGCTTGCGCGGTGTCGTTCACCTGCTCGCGAAAGATCTTTTCCGCCAATTCGGCGATGGCGGCTTGGTCTTCGGTCAGGGAGTAGTCCATTAGAATGTCTCCAGTATGGCGGTCGGTTGGCAGCTTCCAGTTGATTTCGGGTTCATCGTTTCAGCGACAGGATGCGGACGGCGTGATGCAGCTGAGTCCGGGGCGGGTTGCGGGCAAACAGGCCGCGATAGAATAGCGCCGCCAGCCACTCGGCCAGCTCCGCCTCCGACAATTGCAGCGCCAGCAGATCCGGATTGCGCTCAATATAGCATTCCCGAAGCACGTCCTGGCCGATGCCGCTCAGGGCGTGGACCATCAGCCGCACTTCGTGCGGCGCCAGTTCGCTGTCGGGAAACACGTAGGGAAACACATCCGCGAGCAGCTGCAGGCGCCGGTTGTAGGAGGCTTGCCAGCGCGCCCGGAAAGCCGGGTCATCGGCGCAGAACTGGTTGATGCAGTTGCTGATGCCCGGGTGTTCGGCGTGGCTGCGAACGGCCACTTCGTAGTGTGACCGCAGCCGACTGAACCAGTCGCCCTTGCTGACGTCCCGCTCTATTTGTTCGGTGGCCTCGAATTCGGCGATGTATTCGTCCAGGATTTCTTCAATCAGTGACTTGAGATCACTGTAGTAGTGGTGGAAAAGACCTGCCGCGACACCCGCCTCCGCGGTCACGTCCTTGATGCGCAGCTGGTGATAGCCCACCCGGTCCAGCACCGCGACCGCGGCAGTCTTCAGGCGCTCGCGCGCCAGCGCGCCTCTGGGGCGGCGGGGGCTGGTTTTGTCAGTGGCTGCAGACATGGCGCAGGGTCCTCTTCATCAATCAGGATTATTATTGAATTTGGATTCAAGATCAATAATAATCCAGTCAACGTCAGCGTCCCCAGGAGATCAGCCCAGGTGCATATCGAACATACAGCGGAACAACAGGCTTTGCGCAGCGAGCTGCGGACCTACTTTCGGTCCCTGATGACGCCCGAGCTGCAGGAGGCCACGCGCGGCAATGAAGGCGGCGATGCCTACAAGTCGGTCATTCGCCAGATCGGCAGGGACGGTTGGCTGGCGCTGGGATGGCCCCGTGAATATGGCGGCCACGGCCGTGGCCCCATGGACCAGATGATCTTCTTCGAAGAGGCGCAGCTGGCCAATGCACCACTGCCGTTCGTCACCATCTCGACGGTAGCGCCGGCGATCATGGCCCACGGTTCCGAGGCACACAAGGCTTTCTTCCTGCCGAAAATCGCCGCCGGGGAACTGCATTTTGCCATCGGCTACACGGAGCCGGATGCGGGTTCCGACCTCGCCGCGCTGAAGACCACGGCGGTACGGGAGGCTGACGACTGGGTGATCAACGGTACCAAGGTCTATACCTCCAGTGCCGAGGCTGCAGATTACATCTGGCTGGCGGCGCGCAGCGATCCGGCGGCGGCACGGCCCCACGCAGGCATCAGCATATTCATGGTCGATGCACACCAACCGGGCTTCAGCTACGCGCCGATCCACACCGTGGGCGGAGTGCGCACCAACATGAGCTACTATAATGACGTGCGCTGCCCCCACGACATGATCTGCGGGGAAGTGAACGGTGGCTGGAAGTTGATCACTTCCCAGCTCAATCACGAGCGGGTGGGGCTGGCAGCGATCGGGATCTATGCCTACGGTCTCTACCAGGACGTTCTGGCCTGGGCGCGGGAGCCTGTCGCTGGCGAGCGCCCCATTGACGACCCGACCGTGCAGCGCCTGCTGGCGGAATCCTACGCCCGCCTGGAAGCCATGCGCCTGATGACCTGGCGCATGGCCTGGAGTATGGAGCAGGGGGAACCCGAAGTGGCCTACGCCTCGGCCATGAAAGCCTTCAGTACCGAGGGGCTGATTGCAGTCTATCGCCTGCTGATGGATGCCATGGGTCCCGCCAGTACCCTGCATCGCAGCAGCCCCGGAGCTGCCCTGCACGGCGAACTGGAGGAAGAATACCGCAAGTGCCAGATCAACACCTTTGGTGGCGGCGTGGTGGAGTTGATGCGGGACCTGGTGGCGGCATTTGGCCTCAATATGCGCGCCTATCACCGCTGATCCAGCGGTCACCGGCAATTAATGCCCGCAATGTAGTGGAATTTGGCGCGTTTTCGCGCTAGATTGGCGCTGACAGTAAAATAATAGACGCCGGTTAAAGTCATGGGAGCAGCGCCACAGTTCGAAGGGAGGCGGGAGCGCAAGAAGCGCGAAACCCGCGAGCGGATCCTGCAGGTCGCCCGAAGTCAGTTTACCCGCCTGGGTTATGACGCGGTGACGGTAGAGGCACTGGCCGAAGCCGCGGATATTTCCAAACCTACCCTGTTCAATTATTTTCCCAGCAAGATGGCCATCCTGCAGGCTCTGGTGCCCGGTGTGGATGAGCGTTTCGCCGCTGCAATAGAACGTTTCCGTGGCGAGGGTGGTACGGTGGAGGAGCAGCTGGCACGTTTTTTTGCCTACGGCGCCGAGATGACCCGCAAGACCCCCATGCTGACCCGGGCACTGCTGATTCTGGCACTGCGCGCCTATGATGACCCTCTCTACAGTGTCGACCAGCACCGCTGGCCATCGCTGCACGACAGTTTTTGCGCCATGCTGCGCGATGGTGTCGCCCGCGGTGAAGTGCGGACTGACATCAGCGTCGAGCGCATGACCCACTACATCACCGGCATCTATGTTTACGGCCTGCTCAGCTGGCTGGCGGATCCAAAGTTCAGTGTGGATGTGGAACTGGCGGTGGCGGCAGCCTTCCTCGGCTCTGGTATCGCCGTCAACGCCCAGGCGGATCGCTGAACCGCCTGCTTCCCCGCAGGCAGCCTGCAGCCAGTATTCTTATTTGCACCATTGAACCCTATTTTAGGCCGCCTGCACTGGTCGTTGGCGCTGCTCCGGTGTAAAGTTGGCCCGCCGTATAAAAGCTAACCGTAGGATAACTTTCGGCTCAGCCCATAACAACCCTGTGTTGCCTGCTGGTAGCGCGGACATAAACGCATTAACCGCATGAGAGGTCCCCATGATGAATTTCCCCAGGTTTGTCCCGCGCCCGTTGGCACTGGCGCTTTCCCCCATCCTTGTCACCATGGGTATGGCGGCCCAGGCCCAGGGTGGCGCACTGGAAGAAGTGATTGTCACTGCCCAGAAGCGCGCCGAGACCACGCAGGAAACGCCGATTTCAATTTCCGCCCTGTCCGAGACGGTGCTGGAGCAGCGCGGCATCAATAGCACCAGCAACCTTATCGGCGAAGTGCCCGGCGTATTCGGCTTTGATGCCCCCGGCTCCCGCGGTGCCACCAGCCTGGCTATCCGTGGCTTTGGCGGCGGCAGTGGCGCCAACCTGTCCACGGATCCTGCCGTGGGGATCTACATGGATGGCGTCTACATTGGCAAGATGAATGGTTCGGGCATGGAAGTTGCCGAACTGGAGCGGATCGAAGTGCTGCGCGGTCCCCAGGGTACCCTGTATGGTCGCAACTCCACCGCCGGTGCGGTCAACTTCATCTCCCGCCAGCCTACTGGCGAGTTTGGCTTCCGGGTCAAGGGCACGGTCGGCAAGTACGATGAGCGCGCCCTGCGCCTGAATGCCGACCTGCCGGCGGTTGGCGAAATCGGTGAAGGTCTCGGCCGCCTGTCGGCCAGCGTCGGCTACCAGACCCGCGAGCGCGATCCCCTGTATGACAACACCAGTGGCGGCGCCGGTTTTGACAGCATCGACCGCCAGGCCTGGCGTCTGGCCCTGAAGTGGGAACCCACCGATACCCTGACGCTCGATTACTCCTACGACGAAAGCCGTCTGGATGAAAACGGGGCCCTGCAGCAGGTCGTGGGTTTCACTCCGGTAACGCTCGACGGCAGTACCCGGGTTGAAACCCTGGCGCAGCTGCGCAGCTTCCTGCCTCTGCTGCTGCAAAATCCTGCAGCGGACCCGCGCATTGCCGGTCGCCTGATTCCCTCCATGGACCAGACCCTGGCGGTGTACCGGGAGCGTGAAGCCGCAGGCCAGGGCCGCCGCAGCAGCGGGGCCGCCGACAATACCCCTGTTTCCGACAACGAAGTCAGCGGCCACGCGCTGACCCTGACTTGGGATGCGGGCAACTTTGGCGCCCTGGGCGACATCACCTTCAAATCCATCACCGCCTACCGCGAGATGGAGACCTATGTGGGTGGTGACCTCGAGGATATTGACAGCAGCCTGGATGCCAACGGCGTTGGCGCCATGAACGACCTGATCCTGTTGCAATTGGGTTCTGCCTACTTCGGCGCCGGCGGCATGCCCAATCCCACCGCCGACTTCTTCTGGAGTGGTGTGGATTCCGTGGGTGGCTTCCACAGCAAGCAGGACACCGACTCCGCCTACGAGCAGTTCTCCCAGGAGTTCAACATCATCGGTGCGACTGATCGCGTCGACTACGTGCTGGGCTTGTACTACTTCGATGACGAGGCGGTGTATGATCGCCGCGCCGTTTTCCTGGCACCGCTGGGCGGCACCGGCCTGCAGAACTACGATTACACCACCGAGTCGCTCGCCGTGTTTGGCCAGGCGACCTGGCGCCCGCAGGTGCTGGATGACCGCTTGTCTCTGACTGCCGGCCTGCGCTACACCGAGGAAGACAAGGACATCTTCTACGATTACCTGAACCGGCCCTTTGGCGCCCCGCCGTCGGGCATTCCCGCGCAGGCGGAGCTGCAGGACAACTTCTACAACGTCAGCGGCAATGTCACGGCGGCCTACCAGCTGACAGACGACATCAATGCCTTCGTGCGTTTCGCAACGGGGTACCGCAGTGGCGGCTTCAACGGCGAGGTGTTTGCCAACCCCTTCGAGGAAGAAACCATCGAGCAGTGGGAAATTGGTGTCAAGAGCGACTGGTGGGACAACCGTCTGCGCATCAACGGTTCGCTGTATACCTACGTCTACGACGACCTTCAGGTCTCCCAGATTGAAACCAAGGATGGCACCGCAACCAGCCTGATTGCCAACGCCGGCAAGGCCGATCGCTGGGGTGGGGAACTGGAAATCCTCGCGGCGCCAGTAGAGGACCTGATCGTAGGCCTGAGCTACGCCTACGTGCACGGCCACTACGATGAGTTCCCGGAGCTGTGTGGTACCAACGTGCCCCAGACCTGCCTGGACACCACTGATGCCGCCAAGCGTGGTTCCGCGCCCAGCAACCAGCTGACGGCATCCGCAGACTACGTCTTCGCGCGCACCAGCTTTGGTGACATTCGTGGTTACCTGCAGGCCAGCTGGCAGGACGAGTGGTATGAGTCGGCTCTGTGGACCGGCAACTATGCGGGTGAGCCCTTCATCTATGACCACCAGATCATGGATGAGCGGACCCTGGTAAATGCCCGCTTCAGCCTGGAAAACGTTAAAGTCGGCGATGGCCTGCTCACTTTCGCGCTCTGGGGCAAGAACCTGACCAACGATGACTACCCGACTTTCGGCATCAACTTCGGTGGCCTGGGTATCATCACCGAGCAGTACGGTCCGCCGCGCACCTACGGCCTGGACGTCACCTACGAGTATTGATTGGCTCGCAATGAGCAGAGGCGCCCTGAGCAATCAGGGCGCCTTTTTTTACGCCAAAAAAAAGGCGCCACAAGGGGCGCCAGAGGGGTATCAGGGAGCGATCAGCCGACGAACGCCTTGCTCGGTGCGGCAACGCCCTTGGACTCGGTGCCCTTGAGGTAGGCCAGCATGGTGTCAGCATCGGACACTTCGAACGGGTCGGTGGGGCAGACATCGCCAAAGTCCGGCTCTACAAACAGCTTCTCAATCTTGCCGTCATTGACCAGCATCGAGTAGCGCCAGGAGCGCATGCCGAAGCCCAGGTTGGATTTGTCGACCAGCATGCCCATCTTGCGGGTGAACTCGCCGTTGCCGTCAGGCAGCATCTTGACGTTCTTGGCGCCGACCTGCTTGCCCCACTGGAACATCACGAAGGCATCGTTGACTGACAGGCAGTAAATGTCGTCGACGCCCGCAGCCTTGAACTCCTCGTACAGCTCCTCGTAGCGGGGCAGGTGGTTGGAAGAACAGGTCGGGGTGAAGGCACCGGGCAGGGAGAACACGACCACCTTTTTGCCGGCGAAGATATCGTCGGTGGTGGTGTCCTGCCAGCGGTAGGGGTTGTCGCCGCCGACGGATTCGTCGCGGACGCGGGTCTTGAATACAGTGTGCGGTACTTGGCCGTTAGCGATCATGGTGACTCCTTGTGTGTTGGCGGTTGACGACGGCGCTCTGCTGCACCGCCGACTTGCCACCATAATAGAGGGATCCAGGTATTCAGTATATTGGAATATACTGAATCCCACGTTCTGTTTTTGCGAACACTGGTTCTAGAATCCTGGCAGCGCCCGCAATTCATGTACCCTGGAAACGTCCTGGGAGCGGCCTTCACCGTGGCAGACCGCACACTGCTCCACGACCTCGCCGCTGTCGATGGCCTGTTGGGTCGTGGCAAAGTCGGCACCGTTGCTGGTCATGTGTGCCCTCGCGACCGTGTCATCGTGACAGCCGGCACAGGCGGTGGCCATGGGTGTGGCCACAGTGTCGTCCCGCGGGTCCTCGCGGTTGTCGCCGGTATTGACGGTCGTGGCCAGCACGCCTTCAGCCAGCGGCAGTGTGTAGCCGTCATCAGTGTGACAGGCGAGGCAGTTATCCAGGCGCCCCGGGTAGTGCACCATGTCTTCATCGTAGACATAGGTGGTAAACCCGCGGAAGCCCACTACCTGCAAAGGACTGTCGCGGATGGCGGGGGCGTGAATGGCGTGGATCATGGACTTGAAGTCGATCGACTCCTCCTGCTTGCCATCGGTGGGCGGCGATGCCGCGATGCCGCGTACATCCCTGTCCGTATTGCGGGGATTGTGACAGCTGACGCAGCTGTCGATGTTGTCGGCGCGATTGCTGCCGTGGAATACCAGTGAGCCGTGGCAGGCCAGGCACTTGTCCAGCTCGACCGATTGCCGGCGCGCTACGGCCATGCCGTCGGCCTGGTCGATCGAAAAGAAGGCATGGGCGTCGCCCACCGGCACGTTGGTGAGGTTGCCGTCACCTTCCAGGTCCAGGGCTGCGCGCCCTTCGACAATGGCGACACCACTGCCGGAGGCGGCGATGCCGGGTGCGACATTGGTATCCGGAACAGGCAGGTTCATGGTGACACTATAGCTGCCGTCCCCACTGGGCACGGCGGCTGACAGGGCGCTGGTAGCGATGGAACTGGCTGCCGGGCTGTCGTTACCGGTGTTGTGGTAGTCGCGTGTGTCCCAGGCCAGGCGCACATTCAGCGAGCTGCCGGGTCGTTGCCAGATTGGATCATTGGCGAGGTCGTAGTCCTCTCCGGAAAGCGGGTTGCGGAGACGGAAACTGACCCGGGCCTGCTCTCCGGGCGCACTGTTCTCGACGCCAAGGACCTCGGCCCCGAAGGCCTGCCTGGCTTCATTGAACAGGATGCGGTGGCTGTCGGCAATACTGCCGGCGCGGCCGCCGGGGGCGTGGCAGCTGGCGCAGCGGGAGTCATCCTCCTGGCCTCCGGCGTGGCGGCTGAAGTCAAAGGTGTCGTGACAGCTGCCGCAGGCAGCAATCGACGGGTACTCCGCCCAATTGTCTCCCTGGCTGCTCAGGAATACCTCGGCGCGGTCGCCGCCGGTCGCGGTGCCGGCGTGGCAATTGACGCAGAGGCGGATGTCCTGCGGATAGCGCAACCCCGAGTAGTCGTGTTTGCTGTCCCGGAAGCCGTAAATGGCATACTCGTCGCCGGCCTGCACGCTGGGCAGCCCGGCGCCCATGTGGATCTTGTGGATCATCACTTTCATGTCCACCGTGTTGCCACTGTTGGCATCGGTCGAACCGGGATTGTGACAGGTTACACAGTAGTTGATCTCGACCCGGCCGCCGCCGTGGAGGGCCAGCTGGTCGTGACAGCTGTTGCAGCTGGCGGTGTTGGCGATCTCGCGCCGGAAGATGTTCTCAGTCGTCCCCGTCGCGGGGATAAAGTCGTAGTCCGGGTTGGCCGGTACCTGGCCGCCTGCAAACTGGATGGCGACGCGGTGGGTCTGTGCCGGATCGTAGCTCAGGTCCAGGCCCTCGGTGTCAGCCTGGGCCAGGATGGACTCCGGCAGGGCGTCGATCGCGGTGGCGAAGCGATAGCGATAGCTGCCATCACCGTTGTTACTGAGTTCACCGTTGGCTTCGGTGGTCGCCTGCAGCCGCGCCTGTGTGCCCGGACCGACGCCGGGCTGCTCAATTCTGTTGATATAGGACTGCCAGTCGCCGGTGAGATTGCCCTCGGCAGAGGGAGTGAGCTTGGCGATGATAAAGCGGACATTGGCCGGGGTCAGGTCGGTGATGGCGTTATTGCGCTGGTCGCTGAGCTGGAACTCGACCACGGGACGGCCGTCCTCCGGTACTGTTACGCTGGTGATGAACGGGAACAGTTCGCGGGCCTCGGCAAAGGGTGCCGGGTTGGCCTCCGGGATCACTGGTGGAGGCGGCGTAACCGGGCCACCCGGTGGCGTGGGGCCGGGCTCAACGCCCGGGGCGCGGTCGCCGCCGCCACCACCGCCGCAGGCGACCAGCAGCGCCAGCAGCCCCGCCAGTACTGTCCTTGCACCAAAGCTTGTCATGTCCGATCTCTCCCTGAGCCTCATTGCCAGCGGTACAGCACTGACAGGCCCACATAATGCACGGTTTCGTTGGGGTTGCGCTGGCCGAAGGTCAGCACCTTGTCGATGGTATTGGCCGCCACGCCGTCCCAGGCCCAGTCATCGGACTGGTAGCGGTAGTAGCGATACTGCAGGCGAATGGACACCGCTTCCTGCCAGTGCCACAGGCCGCTGGCATCAAACTGGTGCAGGCGGGTATCTACGCTGGGCAGGTTTGCCGGGTCCAGGTCTGCCGCCGCCACCGGGCTGAAATCCTGCCGCGCCCGGGTGTCGACAAAGCGGTAGTCCAATTCAAATTCCAGCCGCTCCTGTGGCTGCCACTGCAGGTGAGCGCCCAGCACCAGGCTGTCGTCGCGGTTGGCGAGGAACCAGTTGCGCGCCGGGTCGCTGGCCTGCGGCAGCGGAGCCCGGGTGGCGAAGGCATTCTTTTCCTGGCCGCCGCGAAAGGCGCGGCTGCCCTGGTCTGCCTCGTAGCGGTCGAAGCCGGCATGGAGGTTGAGCTGCAGACTGGAGTGGGGCAGGTAGCTGGCGGCGAGCTGCAGGCTTCGCAGTCGTGTCTCGGTGACCCCCAGTACGGATTGGTCGAAATCGTCCTCGCGCCAGAGCAGGTTCAGGTTCACGCTCCAGCGCGGGTCGGGACTATAGTTCAGGTCCAGCTTCAGCTGTTGCTGCTCGCGGTTGGCGAGGTAGTACTGGCTCAGCAACGGATGGTTGCTGTAGCGCTGGCTGTCGGGCGTGACGTTGATCAGGGCGCTGTCCAGCAGTGCATACCAGGATTGGTCCCATTGGTAGCTATCGGCGGCGCGGTCGGCCCAGGTGAGGCCCAGCTTTGCGCTCAGTGACTGCCAGGGCTGGAGCCGGTACTCCAGGCTGTAGCGGTCCTCGGCGGTGCCTTCGGTGGCGGCATTGCGGCGCTCGATTTCCTCCCAGGCGTAGCCCAGGGCCAGTTTCCCGCGCAGGGGCAGGCGGTAACCGGCTTCCAGTTCCACGGTCTGGCTCAGCAGATCGTGGCTGCGGTTGTAGACGGTCAGTTCGGGGCGGGACTGGTCGCCACCGTCCCCGGGGATATAGCGGTAGCCGTCGCGGGGCGCGCTGTAGTCGCGATCGCGCAGGCGGTAGCTCAGCTGGAAATCGAGCCCGGGACGCGCCTGCCACTGCAGCCTGGCCCGGCTGTGAGTGGTCGCGACCTCGCCGTCAAGGCTGTCCCGTGGCAGCGGCTCGGCCACGGTGAGGGCCGGATTCGCGGAGTACGGCAGGAGTGACTGGTCCTGCTCCGCGACCGCGTAACTGCCGTCGAAGTGCAGACGCAGACGCGGGGTGAACAGGTAATGGCCGCTGAGCCTGGCGCTGGTCTGGCTGTTGTCCGGGGCCAATGCCAGGGCACCTTCCCCTGCGGGGTAGCGCACTCGCGGGCCAAAGCTGCTGTAGGGATTCTGCCAGCGCAGGGCGTCATCCCGGTTGTCGAAGTCGGACCAGGCCAGGCTGCCGCGCAGGTGCAGGCGTTCACCGCTGTAGCCCAAGCTGGCATCCGCCTCCAGGGTGCGGTGGTCAACTGGCGCGGGCAGCAGCACGGCGTCGCCGGAGGCCGCGTCAATGTAGATGGCACCGCCCACATCCCCGGTTCCCTTGCGGGTGCTGTAGCGCAGGCTGGAATCCAGCTGCCAGTTGTCGCTGAGCCGGCTGTCCAGGGCCAGGTGGTAGTTGTTGCGCTCCAGCTCACGGTCGAAGCGCTGCAGCGAATCCGGCAATGCGGTCCAGCTGGCGGTGGTGAGGCCGCTGACCCAGTCCGCAGGCAGGCCAAGCGCCGTATCGCCGACAAACGGGGTGGCCCCGCTATTGTTGCGTACCTGCAGCTGGTGGTCGAAGCCGGCGCTCAGCCGCAGCTTGCCGGGAATACCCCAACGCAGTTCGCCTTCCCGGGTATCCAGCCCCAGGTCCGACAGCGATGCCTGCCAGTAGCTCTCGGCGCCGGCAAAGCGGCGCCAGTCCAGGTTGCCGAGCAGGGTCCCCCCCTGGTCCTGCAGGCCGTTGTACTGCCCTGCCATGAAGCTGTCGGCGCTGCTGATACCCAGCCCCAACTCCAGGCTGCCGCGATAGTCGGTTTGCCAGCGGGTCGCCAGCGGCCGCGTTTCTTCCAGCAACCCGGCGAACCGGTCCTGGGCATTGGCCATGCTCGCGGCCAGGCAGGTAGATGCCAGCAGGGCAGGGCGCCATGCAGGGCGTCGGACTCGCGCCGGGGATGGCCGTCGTTTCATCGCGTCAGCCTGGCACCCGAGGGGTGGTTGGAGCCGTGGACCTGGCTGTGGCAGTTCAGACAGTTCTTGCCCAGCACGTTCTGGTTGCGGCTGCCGCCGCCGAGTCCCTCGCCGCCGTAGGGCAGGCTGGGATGGAAGGCGGCCACGTGACATTGCTGGCACAGGGCGGGGCCGCGGGCCGTGAGCAGGCGCTCGTGGATTGCGCCGTGGGGGCGGTGGCAGAGGCTGCAGTCCTCGGCTGCCGGCGGGTGCTCCCACAGGAACGGTCCGCGCTTTTCCTGGTGGCATTGCTGGCAGCTGTCATTGATGGAGGCCTGGTGCAAGCTGGCGTCCCCGAGGCTGCCATGGGGATTGTGGCAGTCGCTGCAGGCGGTCTTGCCCTCGGCTATGGGATGGCGGGAGGGCAGCAGCAATTCCGCCTGTACCCGCGTGTGGCATCCGAGGCAGGCCTGCTGCGACCCGGCGGCCAGTGCCGGGTCCTGCTGCCGGTGGCTGTCGTGGCAACTGTCGCAGGCCATGCCTTCGCGCTGGTGTTCACTACCGGCCCAGTGCAGGGCGCTGCCGCCGCTGTGGCAGCTGAGACAGCTGCCGGTTCGTGCCTCCGGCGGTGACTGCCAGCGCGGGCCAAAGCTGACGTCGGGCATGATACTGGCGGGGTCGCGCGCATGCTCGGCACTGACACCGTGACAGCCGACACAGCTGTCGGCACCGCCGCCGCCCAGGGCGCCGTGTACGGTCTGGAAGATCGCATGCACCGCTACATCCGCGGTGATGGTGTGGCAGCCGAGGCAATCAGCGCCGTCCTCCTGCGCCGCATTGGCGAGAGGAGGCAGGCACAGGGCCAGTGTCAGCAGCAACCAGCGCATGGACATCAATCCGCCCTGAAGTCGGTGTTGATACCGTCGGTGGCAAAGGTCATGGGCAGGGAGATCCAGTGTTCGCCGCCGGGGTTGTCGGCCCCGTGCAGGGCGATACCGAGGGTCAGCTCGCGTCCAGGCGCGAATGACAGGCCGCCGGGCATGGGCTTCAGGGGGCGGCGCAAGGTGACCTGCCAGCGCCCGTCCCGGAATTGCGCACTGCTCTTGACCAGGCTGTCCCGGTGCCAGTCGATACCCGCCAGCAGAGCGCCGCTCTCTACCGCAACCGGGTCCTGCAGCTTGACGCGCCAGAGCTCCGCGAAATTCCCGGCCTCCCGCAGCGCGGCCAGTTCGGCCTCGTCCCGGACCACGGGCGGGCGCCCGATCTGGCGCTCCTGCAGCCGCGAAGCCAGCAGGTACTTGTCCAGTTGCTGGCCCCGGTCCCGGGTCATTCCAGGCATGTCACTGTGGCAGGCTGCGAAGCAGCCGGCCCGGGTCAGTTCGTCGTTGCCCTGGTCACCCCACATCAGGGCCAGGTCCTGCTCCGCGGCAGTGCCACTCCAGTCGATGTTTACCACCAGATCGCTGGCATCCGTGCCGAACCTGACGTTGATATCGCGGGTCGCGGGCGTGAATTCGCCGTCGGCAAGCGCTGCGCCCATGGCGGGCTCGTCGCCCCGGTGGCACTGCTGACAGCTGCTGCCCTGGCGCAGGGGCTGGGAGCCCGGGTGCTCACTCAGCAGCCACTCACTGTCTGACTGACCGGGGTAGAACAGGGTGACCCTGCGGCTGCTGCTGGCTTCGGTAATCAACGGCGCCACGCCTGCCGCGGCAACATGGGCGATGCCGACATGGCAGCCGAGGCAGGTCTTGTCGGTCTGTGCCATGACCTTGTGGTAGCTTTTGGCCTTGTCCGACACGGCGGGGTCAGTTGCCATGGTGACCAGGTTGTGACAGCTGGCACAGCCCTCGGAACGGTTGTCCAGCATGACCCCGTGTGGACTCTTGCTGTCGTGGGGGCTGTGGCAACTGCTGCAGGCAGGATTGAAGTGGACCTTCTCGCTGAGGCCGTGGATGCCGGACCGTTGCTCTTTGTGACACAGGGTGCAGACTTCCGCTTGCCCCGGTGGTTTCAGCACGGTGTCACGGACGGTGTGAATGTCGTGGCAGGTGACGCAGGCCAGATCCTGCTGCTGGTGATGGGAGCCCTCCCAGTGGCGGGCGCTATCGTCGCCATGGCAGGCCAGGCACTGCCCATCCTGCGCGGCGGCGGACGTGGTCCAGCGTGGACCAAAGCTGACCCCGGGCGCCACCTGGGTGGGCGCGCGACTGTGGGCGGCGCTGGGGCCATGGCATTCTTCACAGCCGCGCTCTGCCATCGGTGTGCCGGCCCGGTCGCTGTCACCATGCACACCCTGCAGCAGGGGGTGGACCGGCGAGCTGTCGCCGAAGTCGTGGCAGCCGATGCAGGATTCGGGGCTCTTTTCAGCGTAACCTGGCTCGGCGACCGCCGCATTCAGGGTGGCCAGGGCACCGAACATCAGAGTGAGGAGCAGAAGTCGGGCAGGCATGGGGTGATGTCCTCCTGAAACGGCGTTCATTCGCGGTCCGCCAGTGGCTGCCCGGAGTTGTCGGGGTGGGCGATGCCAGCGTGGCAGTCGATACAGGTCTTGCCGTTGCTGGCCATGGCCTGGTGGTATTCCTGTGCCTTGGCCGACTGCAGTTCCAGTTGCATCCGCTCCACCACGTGGCAGTTGCGGCATTCCTGGGAGTCGTTGGCGCGCAGGCGGGCGATTTCCCGCGCTTTCATTGCCGGGGCGTGGGCGGCGTATTTCTCCGGGGTGTCAATCAGGCCCATCAGGCTCCACCACACCTCGCGTGAAGCTTCGATCTTGCGCGCGACCTTGGGGATGAATTCCTTGGGTTGATGGCAGTCCGCGCAGGTTGCGTGGATGCCGGCGGCATTGTTGTAATGGCTGGTCTTTTGCAGTTGCGGCCAGGGATTGTCGCGCATCTCGTGGCAGCTCAGACAGAACTCCTCGGTGCTGGTGGCCTCCATGCCGAAGTCCAGCGCGGCCCACCCGGTCAGGCCAATCGCCATGCCGCCAACCAGCAGTGTCAATACCGAGTAGCGGGCCGAGGGCCGGCGCAAAGCCTGCCACCAGCGTTTCCAGCGTCCTGTTGCCATACCTGTCCCTGTTATCTTTTATAACACCCTCCGCTTAACTTAGTACAGCGGTGTCAGGCTAGCAAGGGTTACGCTTGTGCGAGATCAACTGAATACACAATTTATTCTCCTGCCTTGCTGCTCCAGGCGCCCTGGAGAGGGCCTCCCGGATCGATCCCATCGGTCTCCGGGTAGTCGCCGCCGACATTGCTGTTGCCAGCTGGCGCGGGATTTTTTCCGGGATGTCACGCTTGCAACCGGTGCCGGGACTCTGCATCTTGTGCCTCTGCAGCTGACTATCGGGTCACTGCGGATAATCGTGGAGAATCAGGAATGACAAAATTGCGGATCCAGGATCCCCCGGCGCCTGGGCGCCCGGGCCGACGACCTCTGGTGTTGGCATTGGGGGTACTGCTGCCCCTGCTTGGGGCCTGCTCTGACAGCAGTGACCGCCCGTTGCTGACCGCGCCCCCACCGCCACCGGAAGAGGTAGAGCCGGAGGCAGTCCCCTTCCAGGAACTGCTGGACCAGGGCATTGCGCGCTATCTGGGACAGTACACGCCAATGCTCTCAGAGCAGGACGGCGAGGTGGTCAATCACACCTTCGGCGCTGGCGACGGCCCCCTGTGCCTGACCGGTGGCGAGTACACCATGGCAACGCGCGATACCGGCTCCGAAGACCTGGTGATCTTCCTCCAGGGCGGCGGTGCCTGCTGGTCGGACCTGTGCCTTGCCACCGAGGAGGCGGCGCCTGGTATTCCCCCCCTGGGTGTTCTTGACCCGGCCCGTGTCGACAACCCGCTGGCCGGCATGAGCATGGCATACCTGCCCTACTGTGACGGCTCGCTGCATGCAGGGGACCAGGACGTGGACACCGATGATGATGGTGAGGCGGACCGCTTCCATCGCGGCCTGCACAACCTTTCCGCCTCTCTGGATGTGGCCGTGAACACCTTTCCCTCACCCCGGCGCATTGTGCTGACCGGCGTCAGTGCCGGTGCCTTTGGTAGCACCTATGCGTTGCCGTTGGTACGCCAGCTCTACCCCGGTGTCCCCATCGATCTGATCAACGACTCCGGGATCGGCCTCGGCCGTATTGATGAGCCGGAATTCATCACCCGGCTGCTGACCGAATGGAATGCCACGGCCTTCTTCCCGGAAAGCTGTGATACCTGCATCGGTGACGATGGCCATACCACCGACTACCACAAGTACCAGCTTGAGGAAGACGGCAACCTGCGCCTGGGGATGATGAGCTACACCCGCGACAACGTGATTGCCGTTACCTTTGTGCAGGTGGGCGGCGAGGCTTTTGAGGCGGCGCTGATCCCGGAGCTGGATGACCTGGAGGCGTCCTATCCCGAGCGGTTCAGGAGTTTTGTCGCCGACGGCGTCGACCACACATTCCTTATCGGCGACCTGCAGCAGACTGCCGGTGGCGTGACCGTGTCGGACTGGGTGAGTTCAATGCTGGCGGGAGAGGGTTGGGAGACCACACGGGACTGAAGGGAAGCGGCAGGGGTCAACACGGTGGCCCCCTGCCGGCGAAGCGTCGGCTGCACTCAGGGGGCTTCACACTCCGGGGGGCGCGGTGAGAAATCACACGGGTCCGGGGGCGGAGAAGAGCTGCAGGCAAAGGTCCGGGTGAATGACCCGGAATCGCCTGCGGGGTTGAGGGTAATATTGACGCTGCCGTCACCACCGTCGCCGCCTGTCCGCAGCGCGAATCCGAAGGCGCCTGGCGCGGCGCTGACCGGGACGGTAATCGACGTTGCGCTCTCGATCGTGCACTCGCCGCTGGCACTCACTTCAATCTCCGAGCCCGCCGGCGGCTTGTTGTTGAATATGTCGGAGACGTAGACGGTGAATTCATCCGCCTCACTGGCTCTGGTGGCAATACCGCGGGTGCGGTTGTTCACGAGGATCATCTCCCACGCTGGATCGGCGGAGAGAATCAGCACGGTCTGGTCGCGGACGTTGACCAGTTCGCGGCTGCACCAGACACCGTCGCCCTCCCGGGGGCACAGCAGGCCGTTGTAGACGGCGGGCCCTTCATTGGTGAAGGGATTGGTAGCGTTGAAGTTGAAACGGCCGTCACTGTTGAAGTCGACGAACGTCTCCTCGAAGCCGGAGATGCAGGCCAGGCTGTCGGGGTCATCGTCGCAATCCATCACCGGGTTGAAGCGACCGTCTTCATTGTGGTCGATGAACGCCTCGCTGAGATTCACAAACAGGTCCTGCTCCTCCTCGTCCATGATGCCGTTGCCATTGCGGTCGATAAAGGACTCTTCCCCCACCGCATAGACCAGGACCGTGGAACGACCACCGCGCACCGGACCAAGATCATCGGGGCAGGGGAAACCGCCGTTTCTGCCGTTCGGTCTGCCGTTGTGGCTGGGGCAGGCGCCATAGGATTCCGGGTCGTCAATTCTGACAATACGGTCCCCGGCCTCGAAGCTCGGGGTTCTGGGTTGACCGCTGGTCCAGAGTACACTGCAGGAACCGGATTGCGGAGTACCGGTCAGGCGCTGGCCATTGGCGATGCCGGTGGCACAGGACGGATCAATCGTGCCGTATTCAGTGGTAAAGGTGGCTGCGGTGCCGTCCGGCACGGGATTGTTGAACTTGTCAGCCATTCTGACCGTCAGGGTTCGCTCGATACCGTCGACGGTGAAGCCCTGCTCGACAACGAAACCGCCTTCGACCGACAGACTGATGGAGTTCTGGTCGGGCAAGCCGGTGCTGACGACCAGTACGTCGGATACTGTCGACAGGGTTCGTCCGTCGACAACAATGCTGGCGATGACGCGAACCGGCGTCGGGATGTTGCCGGAGAATACGGTAACGCTGACCTCCCCGTCTGCATTGCTGACGCCGGAAGACGGCGACAACTGCAGCCCCCCTGTTTCCGTGGTGAGGGCAAAATTGACCCGCACCCCGCCCAGCGGGTTGTTGTTGCTGTCGATGACCTGGAACACCACGGTAGATGATTCCTGGCGACCGGGACCACCGCCGGTTCCCTTGAGGACGATGGTATCGGGTGTGGCGCTGACGAAGCCGAGGCTGCGCGCCGCGGGCTCGGCAATGCTGACCACGCCAATGGCCTGACCGGAACCACCTTCAAGGCTGGCAGTCAGGCTGTCATCGCCGCTGCAGCCCACGGCAGTGTAGGTGACGTTGATCTGGCCGGTGGTGGTCGTGATGGGGCTGGGTGGATCCAGCGTGGCCTTGTCGGTGACCAGGCACTCGCTGCTGATGCGGATGCTCTCCTCCGAGTCCACGCGCAGGCCGTCTTCGTCGACGATCGCGATCAACAGTTGCGCGGATCCATTCGCAACCAGCTCCGATGACGGCTCAATGCCTATCTCTCCCGGGAAGAAGGCGCCGTCTTGGAAGTAGCCCAGACGCAGTGCGGCAGGTGCCACCTGGAAGTTGATCGTCGCCGAGACGGTACCTGCGGGTGCGTCCGCAGTCACGGTGACGGTGCCGGCACCCAGCGTGCCATCTGCGTTCAGTTGCAGGGTGGCGACGCCGTCGCCATCGGTCAGCGCAGTGCCGTTGTCCGGCACAAAGACGCCGAGGGTGGTGGATGCGGTTACCACGGCGTCCGCGATCGGCGTGCCGCTGGCACGGGTCCGGTTGACCTTCACCTGCAGGGTGGCGGGGGTGGTCGAGGTCACGGTGCTGGTAGCGTTGCCGTTCGCGTCCAGCAGCGCCAGCGAGAGGAACCAGGTGACATCATCGGGGCCGGGGTCCGGCAGGAAGCCCCCACCGCCGCCGCCACCCCCGCCACCGCAGGCAAACAGGGCCAGTGACAGGGCGATCGCGACTGCGAATCGGCTGGTTAGAGTGGCAAACCGAGTAATCATTGTCTTCCCCTTGTGCCCGCTATTGTGGAGAACGTCTTATTCTGCGACCGGACCCATTCCCGGCAGGCGCTACCTGAACAGATCAATCCGCCCACAGGTTAGCACGGTTATAAAAGCAAAACTGTATAAATAACATGATGATAGACACTTTTTGTGATTTTCTGCACAAACAATGGAGCGTTCTGTCCCCGACCGTCGCCGCGGTCTCTGCTCATCGCGCCCCAATATTCCAAGAGCGGCTCGCTTTGGCAAGCACTTTCCCGGAGAAAAAGCCGGAAACCACTGGCTTCAGAGCCAGCCGGCCACGCCCAGCAGCTTGACCGCACCGAGGCCGACGGCTACGGCCACCACAATGGCACCGAGCATGTTGGCGCCGATACCGTTGGTGTGCTGCCCCAGCAGCTTGCGGCTGTTCATCACCAGCAGCAGGAATACGGCGACCACAGGCAGCAGCAGGCCGTTGGCCATCTGCGCAAACAGGATCGCGGTCAGCGGCCTGGTGCCCAGGGCGGCGAACAGCGTGCCGGTAAGGAGGACCGTCACCCAGACCAGGCGGAAGCCGGGCGCTGACAGGCTGTTGCGCCAGCCAAGGGCGCCGCAGACCGCGTAGGCGGCCGCCAGTGGTGCCGTAATCGCACTGGTGAAGCCACCCGCAAACAGGCCGGCGGCGAAGACGTAGCCGGCCGCGGGGCCGAGCAGGGGTTCCAGCTGCCGGGCCAGGGAGCCACCCTCGAACGCCAGCCCGGTACTGAAGAACGCCGCCGCCGCGGTGCTCATGATGGCGAGGGTGATCAGGCCGCCGAGACCTATGGAGAGCCCGCTGTCCAGCCGCGATTCGCGTATGGCCTGATCGACCGGTACCTCGGCCGACCATTTTTCCCGCACCGCATTGGCGTGCAGGAACAGGTTGTAGGGCACGACGGTGGTACCTACCAGGGCGATCACCACCATGACTGAACCCTCGGGCAGGGTGGGTCGCAGCAGGCCGAGCAGCACATCTTTCGCGGCCGGGGCCACCAGCGCTGCGGTCAGCAGGAAGACGATGCTCATGGTGACAACCAGCAGGATCAGTGTGCCCTCCAGCAGCCGGTAGCGGCCGCTGGCGAGCAGCAGGGCGGCACTTGCGCCGATGACGATGGCCCAGACCCCGTCCCCGGGATTGAACAGGTTGTTGAGGGCCAGGGCCGCCCCCGCAATATTGCCGGCCTCATAGGCCGCGTTGCCAAAGCCCACCGCAGCCACGATCAGCAACACCGCCACTTTGCCGAACAGGGGGCTGCGAAAGTGGGCGCGCATGGCTTCTGCCAGGCCCTCGCGGGTAACCAGACCGAGCCGGGCACTCATTTCCTGCAGCACCAGAGTTGCCGCGACGGAGAACAGCAGGGCCCACAACAGGGCGAAGCCGAAATGGGCGCCGGCACTGCTGGCGGTGGTGATGGTGCCCGGTCCGATGAAGGCCGCGGTCACCAGCAGGCCCGGACCAAAACGGGAGCGACGCGGGGAGCGGGCGTTGTTCATGGTTTGGATGCCATCGCTGGGGGTGAGCAGCGATAGTAGCAGCCCAAAGCTAGGTTGTGACCCGTGGCTGCTGCTACCATGCCGGCCAATGACCTCGCCGCCCGCCCAGTTGCCCCACCTGTGTGTCTCTGTAGTCCTGTACCACAGCGAGCTGGTGCGCCTGGATGAAACCCTGGACACCCTGGTTGGGGCGGTGCAGGCAGCCCGCCGTTCAGGGCTGCTGGGTGCGGTGACCCTGGCAGTGGTCGACAACTCTGTCTGCGGCGATTACCACGGGTCCCTGCAACAGCACCTTGAGCGCCAGCCCTGGATTGAGGCCGGCATAAATTGTGATCTGCTGGAGATGCCGGTCAACGCCGGTTACGGTGCGGGTCACAATGAAGCGTTCAGGCGCCATGCGGCCGACCTGCACCTGGTCCTCAACCCAGACGTGGCCATGGCGGCAGATGTGCTGCAACAGGGCCTCGAGTACCTGCGCGACCACCCGCAGGTGGTCCTGGTGTGCCCGCGGGGGGAGGCTGGCGATGGCAGCCCGGCCTACCTCAGCAAGCGGCTGCCGACAGTGCTTGTGCTGGTCCTGCGGGCCTTTGCCCCTGCCTCGCTGCAGCGGCTGTTTGCCGACCGTCTGGCGAGCTATGAAATGCACGACCTCCACGCTGCCTGCGTGCCCGCGGCAGTGCCCCTGGCCAGCGGCTGCTTCATGCTGGTTCGCGGTACCGCGCTGCGGGCGGCAGGTGGCTTCGACGAGCGCTACTTTCTCTACTTCGAGGATTTCGACCTGTCCCTGCGACTGGCGGCGCAGGGCGCGGTCGAGTACCTTCCGGGGATGCGGGTCCGCCACTACGGGGGTGGCAGCGCGGCCAAGGGCTGGCGCCATCGCTGGTGGTTCCTGCGCTCCGGGGTGCGGTTCTTCAGCGACCATGGCTGGCGCTGGTTCTAGTGCCTCGGCAGAAAGCTGGTAGACTTGGCCCTGTCCCGAATTTGGAATGGTAATGTCGACCTCGCGCGAACTCCACAAACTTGCCTGCCTCGACGCCCTGGGCTTGCAGCTGCTGGTGGCGAAAAGGCCGCTGCCGGGCGCGGCGCCCAGCGCTCCTCGGGTGGCGATTGCGAGAGCCGCGGTGGCCCCCCGGAGTGGGCAGCCATCACCGGGCTCACGCCCGGCTATTGCCCCCGCCAGCGCGGCCGCACCTGCCGCACCGGCTCCCCGGCTGGATGTCAGGAGCAAGACCTCCAGGCCCGCGCCCGCAACCCGCGAGC
The DNA here is from genome assembly GCA_963974125.1 of uncultured Haliea sp. Lineage (GTDB taxonomy): Bacteria > Pseudomonadota > Gammaproteobacteria > Pseudomonadales > Halieaceae > Haliea. The sequence continues at coordinate 32,460 of CAXBCH010000003.1, forward strand.
AGGCGACCGGGGCCGCGACCCCGGATGCCGGCATTCCCCGGTTCCACCTGGCCGCGGTGATCGCAGGCGACTGTCTGTGGCTGGAGCCGCTGGCAGAACCGGAGCTGGCCCCGGAGCGATTGCAGTTGATCCGCGCCATGGCCTTTGCCCTGGCACGCAAGCCGGAGACCCCGCAGGTCACACGCTTCGACTGGCCCCTGCACCGCAATCGCCAGCTGGACTTGAGCGCGGGCGCGGCCGCAGCGGCGCTCACCGGCTTTGTCCTGCGCCAGGTGCAGGATCGCCAGTGCCGCGCCCTGGTGTTGCTGGGCCAGGCAGCGGGGGAGCACCTGCTGCAGCCGGAGCTGGATGGAGTGCCCATCGTGCTGTTGCCTGCCACTGGAGAACTGTTGGCGGCACCGCAGCGCAAGCGTGAGGCCTGGCAGGCGCTGGCCGCGCTGGGTTGTTAGCCGTGCCTGCTGTCAGGCCGGGACTGCCGGCCGATGCCCCGCAGATGGCGCGCCTGGATGCGGCATCGTCACCCTGGCCCTGGACCGAAGCGCAGTATTTACGCAGTTGTACGCCGGTAGCTGACAATCGGGAGCGCGCCCTGTTGCTGGAGGCGGACGGTGAACTGCAGGGTCTGGTGGTCTTTGCTCCCGAGTTTGATGACGGCAGCATCTACAATATTGTCGTCGCCACCGCCGCTCGTCGCCGGGGTTACGGCCTGTTGTTGCTCGACGCCGCGATCGACGCGCTGCTGGCGTCCGGTGCCCGCCGCTGCCTGCTGGAAGTGCGCAAGTCGAATACCGGTGCCCGCCGCCTGTACGCGTCCCGCGGCTTTCATGTCGACGGCACGCGGCGCAACTACTATCCCCTGCCACCGGGGCGGGAGGATGCAATCCTGATGTCGCTGGATCTGTGAGGAAGCTATGAACGTGCTGGAAACCGAGTGGTGGTCCATGGCCCTGGCGCCGGAATGGTGGGCTGATACGGATGAGGATGGCACCATCCTGGTCGGTGACGAGGATGATGTCGGCTGCCTCGAGATTACCACCCTGCACAAAGAGCAGGGTGCTTTCGACGCCCCGGAATTGCTGCGCATTGCCGAGGAGGAATCGGCCGCCCCGCAGCACTGGCAGAAGGCGAGCTGCGGCGATTTCAGCGGTTGGCAGGCGACTTTTGCAGAGGAAGACGCAGCAGTGCGGGAGTGGTACCTGGCCGCAGGGTCCGTGCTGTTGTTCGTGAGCTACAGCTGCGACGCGGATAACCGGGGCATGGACGATGCGGCGGTGGATGCCCTGCTGGACACCCTGGTGGCGGTGGGCGCAGAGGGCGCCTGACTCGCGGCCAGCTCAGCTGATGGTGCCAGTCACCCGGACCCGCTTGGCACCCTTGACCGGCTTGCTCCGCAATGCATCCTGGCGGCGCTTGATCTGGCGATCCAGCAGGTTCTTGCCCGCAATCAGCAGCCCGGTAAAAATGAAGGCGCCCGGGGGCAGGATGGCGAGCAGGAAAGGCTGGTAGTCGGCCACCAGAACCACTTTCCAGCTGGCGGCGGAGGGACCGAACAGCAATTGCATGTCGGCGAACAGGGCTCCGGTGCCCAACAGCTCGCGCAGGGCGCCCAGCAACACCAGTACTACCCCGAAACCCAATCCCATCAGCAGGCCGTCATAGAGCGCGGGCCCGACCGGGTGCTTGCTGGCAAAGGCGTCGGCGCGGCCCAGAATGGTGCAGTTGGTGGTGATCAGGGGCAGGAAGATCCCCAGGATCAGGTACAGCTCGAAGGCGAAGGCCTGCATCAGCAGTTCGGCGCAGGTGACCGCGGAGGCAATGATCATCACGAACACGGGCAGGCGTATGGCGTCGGAAACCACATTGCGAATCAGCGACACCGCGGTATTGGAGCAGACCAGCACCAGGGTAGTGGCCGCCGCCAGGCCCAGGGCATTGACGACGCTGCCGGTTACCGCCAGCAGCGGGCACAGGCCCAGCAACTGCACCAGTGCCGGGTTGTTCTTCCACAAACCGTTGAGGGTCAGTTCGCTGTAGCTGGGTGTGCTCATGATGCCTCTCCCGCGGGTGCTTCGACGGCAAACAGGCTGCTGCGCTCGCTGTCGACATACTGCAGTGCCCGCAGGATGGCCGCAACCACGGCCCGCGGGGTGATGGTGGCGCCGGTGAACTGGTCGAATACGCCACCGTCCTTGCGCACCGCCCAGCGTGCGGGCGGGGGGTTGCCCAGGGAGCGACCGTCGAAGTCCAGTATCCAGTCCGATTTCTTCAGGTCTACCTTGTCCCCCAGCCCGGGGGTTTCCCGGTGGCTCAGCACCCGCACACCGGCGATGCTGCCGTCGGCATTCACTCCCACAATGAGCTCAATGTCGCCACTGTAGCCGTCGCGGGCCACAACCGGCACGATCACCGCCACCGGCTGACCCTCAAGGCGCGCGATATACAGGGGGCGATCCTCGCGCAGGCCCAGGCCGTGACTGCCCGCGGCCAGCGGGCGGGTGTCGTCGAGCATGCTGTTGTCGTGGCGGTCCCGGGGAATGATCTCCAGCAGTGCCCGCTCCTCGGCCTTGCGCCGTTCCTCGGCGATCGTGTCCTTGGTCAGCAGCCAGGTGCCGGCAATCAGCAGCGCGGTCGACAGGGCGAACAGGGCCAGCAGGGCACTGTTGCGGGTGATGGAGCCGAGTACGCGCATCAGGGTTGCCCCCCGGCCTTGCGGTGGCCATAGGTGCGGGGCTGGGTGTAGTGATCGATGAAAGGCGCGGCGAAATTGGCGATCAGCACCGCGAAGGCGACCGCGTCGGGGTAGTTGCCACAGACCCGGATCAGGTAGACAAGGACACCGATCAGGGCACCGAATAGCAACCGTCCACGCACCGAGACCGCGGACGATACCGGGTCGGTAATGATGAAGAAGGCGCCGAACATGGTGGCCCCGCTCAGGAGGTGGAACAGCGGCGAGCCGCCGCTGGCGGAGCTGCCGCCGTCGTGGAACAGCGCGGCCATCAGTGCCAGTGCGGCGAGCATGGCCACGGGTGCGTGCCAGGTAAAGATGCGCCGGTACAGCAGCCAGGCGCCGCCGGCGAGGAAGGCCAGATTGGCCCACTCCCAGCCGATCCCGGCCCAGCGCCCGAACTGGGCGGTCTCCTGCCAGAGGTCCTCCAGCAGCAGGCTGTCATTCTGGCGCAGTACATCCAGCGGCGTGGCCATGGTCACGGCGTCGTAGCTGGCAGGCTGGAAGCAGGCCTGCAGCGCCTGCCACAGGCCGGGAACGTCCGCCAGGCCGCGGGGCGGCGCCCAGGCTGTCATCTGCATGGGGAAGGAAATCAGCAGCACCACGTAGCCGACCATGGCGGGGTTGAAGGGGTTGTAACCCAGCCCGCCGTAGAGGTGCTTGGCCATCAGTACCGCCGATGCCACGCCAATGGCGATCAGCCACCAGGGTGCGTAGGGCGGCAGTGCGATACCCAGCAGCACCGAGGTCACCAGAACGCTGTAGTCCTTCAGGTAGAATCCCGGGGAGTGACCGCGCAGGGTCAGCGCCAGGGTTTCGCAGGCGACCCCCACCAGACAGGCCCAGAACACGTTGACCAGGGTGCCGAAACCGAAGAACCAGGTCAGCACCGCGATACCGGGCACGGTGGCCAGCAGCACCTGGCGCATGACCGAACCGGTGCTGACGCTGCCGTGAGCGTGGGGCGAGCTGACCCTGATCAGTGTCATTCGCGGGCCTCGGTCTCGACGGTATCCGCCGCGGCTGCTTCCGCCTCGGCGATCTTGTCCTGCAGGCGCTTTACGGAGGCCTCAAGAGCAGTGATGATCTTGGCGTCTTCGCCCGCTTCCCGGCCCTGCGCCAGGCGCTGCTCCGACTTGGCCAGTTTCTGTCGCAGCGATTCCAGCGGCGACACGGCCGGCGGGTCTGCTGCGCCCCCGGCCTGTTGGGCAGCCTTTTTTGCCCTGGCGCGCTCGATGGCAGCCTGGATGGGATCTTCGCCGCCCTCGGCCGCCGCCAGTGCAGCCTTCTTTTCCGCCGCCTGCTTGCGCGCCGCGCGCTTTGCTTCGCGCTCTTCCTCTTCACGTGCGATACGGGCCTGACGGGCTTCAAAGCGCAACCGCGCCTGCTCGGACTTCTCGTGGTCGCGGCGCTGCTGCAGGATGTCCGCCTTGGAGGCGCGGTAGTATTGCACCAGCGGGATGTAGCTGGGACAAACCCAGGAGCAGGCCCCGCACTCGATACAGTCAAACAGGTTGTGCTGCTCCAGCTTGTCGGTTTCCTTGCCGCGGGCAAACCAGTACAGCTGCTGTGGCAGCAGGCTGGCGGGGCAGGCCTCGGCACAGAGACCGCAACGGATACAGGGTTGGGCTGGCGGCGGGGCAGGCAACTCAGTGGTACTGGGTACCAGCAGGCAATTGCTGGTTTTGACCACCGGTACCTGCGGGCCGGCGAGGGTAAAGCCCATCATCGGGCCGCCCATGACCAGACGCTCGCACAGTTCCGGCCGAAAGCCGGCGAGGTCCAGCAGGTGCTGCATCGGAGTCCCCAGCAGCACCTCGAAGTTGCGGGGTTCGGCAACTGCCTCTCCGGTCACCGTGGTGATGCGGGAGATCAGCGGTTGCCCGCGGAGGATGGCATCGGCCACCGCCACCGCGGTACCCACATTCTGGCAGACGATGCCGATATCCGCCGGCAGGCCACCGCTGGGCACCTGCTTGCCGGTGAGGATTTCGATCAGCTGCTTTTCGCCACCGGACGGGTATTTGGTGGGGAAGGTCACCACCTCCACATTGGTGCCGGTTGCCGCCTGGTTCAGCGCGGCGATCGCCTCGGGTTTGTTGTCCTCCACCCCTAGCAGTACTTCCTCCGGGCGCAGAATGTGACTGAGGATGGCAATGCCCTCGAGGATTGCACTGGCCCGCTCCTGCATCAGGATATCGTCGGCGGTAATATAGGGCTCACATTCGGTGCCATTGATGATCAGGGTGCGGATCGTCGCGCCGGGTTTGCCTGCCAGTTTGACCGCCGCCGGAAAGCCGGCCCCGCCCATGCCGGCGATACCGGCGGCACGAATCAGCTCCAGCAGCTCGGTCGCCTCGCAGTCGCGGAAATCCGCCACACCCTGGTGCGGCGTCCACTCATCGCGACCGTCGCAGTCGATGACAATGCAGGGTGCGCTCAGGCCCGAAGGGTGCGGTATGGCGCGGTCTTCAATGGCGACCACGGTGCCGGAGCTGGGTGCGTGCAGCGGCACGCTGACGTAGCCGCCAGCCTCGGCAATCATCTGGCCCTTGAGAACCCGTTCGCCGACCTGTACCAGCGGTCTCGACGGCGCTCCGATATGCTGGGACAGGGGCAGGACCAGCTGCGGCGGAACGCCCGCGCCCCGGATCGGGTTGCGCAGGGATTGCTGCTTGTTCTCGGCGGGGTGAATGCCGCCGTGGAAGTCGAAGACCCGCCTCATGCAGCACGCTCGGCGGGTTCACTGTCGGTGGCGATGATGTCGACGTTGCGGCTCGCGGGTTGCGGCAGCTGCCAGTGCCAGGACTGCAGTCCCCCGGCCACCGGAATCATGTCGATGCAGTCCACCGGGCAGGGTTCCACGCAGAGGTCGCAGCCCGTGCATTCGCTGACAATGACGGTATGCATCTGCTTGGCGGCTCCGAGGATCGCATCCACCGGGCAGGCCTGGATGCACTTGGTGCAGCCAATGCACTCATCCTCGCGGATAAAGGCGACGGACTTGACCTTCTCCTCGCCGTGCTCGGCGTCCAGCGGCGGTGCTTCCACATCCAGCAGATCGGCCAGGGCCTGGATGCCGGCCTCGCCGCCCGGGGGGCACTTGTTGATGGCTTCGCCATTGGCAATGGCTTCGGCATAGGGGTGGCAACCCGGGTAGCCGCACTGGCCACACTGGGTCTGCGGCAGAATGGCGTTGATCTGGTCGACGACGGGGTCGCCCTCGGTGCGAAAGCGCACGGCGGCAAAGCCGAGCAGGGCGCCAAAAGGCGCGCCCAGGCCCACCAGGGCGACCAGGGCGGCAAGCAGGGGATATTGCGCTATCAGTTCTGCCATCGCCCTACACCAGCCCCGCGAAGCCCATGAAGGCCAGCGACATCAGGCCGGCGGTTACCATGCCGATGGCGGGGCCGCGAAAGGGCTCCGGCACGTCGGCAACAGCCAGGCGTTCGCGCATGGCCGCGAACAGGACCAGCACCAGGGAGAAGCCGAGGGCGGCGCCAAAGCCGTAGAACAGTGCCTGCAGGAAGCTGTGGTCGCGATTGATGTTGAGCAGGGCAACCCCGAGTACCGCGCAGTTGGTGGTGATCAAGGGCAGGTAGACCCCGAGCACCCGGTACAGCAGCGGGCTGCTCTTGCGCACCACCATCTCGGTGAATTGCACCACCACGGCGATCACCAGGATAAAGGAGATGGTGCGCAGGTATTCCAGTCCCAGCGGTTCCAGCAGCAGGTAGTAGGTGAGGTGGCTGCAGGCCGAGGCCAGGGTGAGCACGAAGGTGGTGGCCATGGACATGCCCATGGCGGTTTCCAGTTTGTTGGAGACGCCCATGAACGGGCACAGCCCGAGGAACTGCACCAGGACGAAGTTGTTGACCAGGGTGGCCCCGATCAAAAGGATGGAGTAGTCGGCTAGCACGGAGTCATTGCCAGGGATTCAGCCAGTGTGCCGCAATGGTAAGTAGTTATGCCGCGGGAAACAATCGCCGGTTGCGGATAAGCTTATAATCGTTAGCCTCCAGGGGGCGGCTCAGGCCGGCACTGCCGGCTCCGAGCTGGCCCTGAGCAGCGCCTCCACCGCGGCCGGATCGACCCGTGTCAGCAGGGGCTGGAACGGCGCCAGTTCATGGCCGAGCAGCGGGCCGTCCAGGGCCGTCCAGTCCAGGGAGCAGCGCAGAAACGTTTCCGAGCGTTCCGCCATGGCCGGCAGCACCGGTTTCAGGTAGGTCATCAATACCCGGAACAGGTTGATACCCATGCTGCAGATGGCGTGGACCTCCTGCTCGCGCCCGGCTTCTTTGGCCAGGACCCAGGGCTTCTTCTCGTCGATGTACTGGTTGGCCCGGTCCGCCAGCGCCACGATGGCGCGAATGGCCCGGCTGAACTCCCGCTGCTCGTAGGCTGTGGCAATGGTCTCGCCCTCATCGAGAAAGGCCTGCAGCAGTGCCGGTTCCGCGCAGCTTCCGGCGGTGGTGTTGGCAAAGCCCTTGCGCAGGAATCCGGCGCAGCGGCTGGCAATATTGACGATCTTGCCGACCACGTCGGCATTGACCCGCTGTACGAAGTCCTCCAGGTTGAGGTCGATATCGTCGACAGCAGCGCTCAGCTTGGCGGCAAAGTAGTAGCGCAGGTATTCGGCATCCAGGTGTTGCAGGTAGGTGCCGGCGTTGATGAAGGTGCCACGGCTCTTGGACATCTTGGTGCCATTCACGGTCAGGAAGCCGTGGACGTAGATGGCGGTGGGCGTGCGCAGGCCCGCGGAATGCAACATCGCCGGCCAGAACAGGCCGTGGAAATTGATGATGTCCTTGCCGATGAAATGGTACAGCTCGGCGTCGGCATCGGCCTGCCAGTAGCTGTCGAAATCGCGGCCGCTGCGTTCGCACAGGTTCTGGAAGCTGGCGATGTAGCCGATGGGGGCGTCCAGCCAGACGTAGAAGTACTTGCCCGGCTCACCCGGAATCTCGAAGCCGAAGTAGGGCGCGTCCCGGCTGATATCCCACTCCTGCAGGCCGGCGTCGGTCCACTCCCGCAGCTTGTTGGCGATCTGTGGCTGCAGGGTGCCCGAATCGATCCAGGTCTGCAGCATGTCCGCCAGGGCCGGCAGGGTGAAAAAGAAGTGAATCGATTCCTTGGGCACCGGGCGGGCGCCGGAAATGGCCGACACCGGGTCGATCAGGTCGGCTGGAGTATAGGTTGCCCCGCAGGCCTCGCAATTGTCCCCGTACTGGTCCGGCGTCTTGCAGCGCGGGCAGGTGCCCTTGATGAAGCGATCGGCCAGAAACAGCTCCTTCTCCGGGTCGAAAGCCTGGACGATGGCGCGGCTGGCGATGTGGCCGTTGGCTTGCAGACGCCGGTAGATCTCCTCGCTCCAGTAGCGGTTTTCGTCGGTGTGGGTGCTGTAGTAGTTGTCAAAGCCAATATGGAAGCCCGCGGCGTCCTGCTCGTGCTCGGCCTTGATCCGGGCAATTTGCTGTTCCGGGGTGATGCCCTGCTTTTCCGCGGTCAGCATGATAGCGGTGCCGTGGGCATCGTCGGCACAGACGTACAGGCAGTCATGCCCCCGCGATTTCTGGAACCGGACCCAGATGTCGGTCTGCACCATCTCCAGCAGGTGCCCCAGGTGCAGGGAACCGTTGGCATAGGGGAGGGCGCTGGTCACCAGTATCTTGCGCGCGCTGCGGTCGAGCATCGGCTTGGACATTCCATGCGAGAAAAAAGGGGCGTTACTATAGCGTTTTTGTGGCCTGGTTTCACTTACCTGAATGGTGTTCCGTGCCGCCATTGTCGACACCGCGGCAACTCCCTATACTGGCGGCCGCAGGTGACACTGCCAGTCTCGCCCCATTCACCCACCGACGAACCTCCGGCCCGCCATGAACAAGATCAAGTACATTATCGCCGTCGCCTCCGGCAAGGGCGGCGTCGGCAAATCCACTACCGCCGTCAACCTGGCCCTCGCCCTGCAGGTGCTGGGCGCCCGGGTCGGGTTGCTGGATGCCGACATCTATGGCCCCAGCCAGCAGCGCATGCTGGGTATTGCCGAGGGCACCAGGCCCGAGCAAAAAGATGGCCAGTGGCTGTTGCCGGTGATGGCCCACGGCTTGAAAACCATGTCCATGGCCTACCTCTCCAGCGAGCGCACACCCATGGTGTGGCGCGGCCCCATGGCGGGCGGCGCCCTGGTGCAGATGCTGGAGCAGACCCTCTGGGGCGAGCTGGACTATCTGGTGATCGACATGCCGCCGGGCACCGGCGACATCCAGTTGACCCTGTCGCAGAAGGCGACCGTGGCCGGCGCGGTGATTGTTACCACGCCCCAGGACATCGCCCTGCTGGATGCGCAGAAGGGGATCGAGATGTTCCGCAAGGTCGATGTCCCGATCCTCGGCATCATCGAGAACATGGCAGTGCATGTCTGCAGCCAGTGCGGTCACGCCGAGCATATCTTCGGCAGTGCCGGCGGTGAGCGGGTGGCGCGAGACTACGGGGTGCCGCTGCTGGCCAGTCTGCCCCTGACCCTGGCCATCCGCGAGCAGACCGACGCAGGTACGCCCACGGTTGTCGCGGCGCCGGAAGCCGCGGAGAGTGCCCTCTATGTGGACGCCGCGCGGGCGATACAGGCCACCCTGGAAGGATCTGGCGATGGTGCAGTGCAGTCTTTCCCCAACATCAGCATTTCCGACGACTGAACGGAGCGACGCCGCAGGTGAGCATCAAGGCAGACAAGTGGATTCGCCGCATGGCGGAACAGCATGGCATGATCGAGCCCTTTGAGCCGGGTCAGGTCCGCAGCGACGGGGATCGTCGCCTGATTTCCTACGGCACCTCCAGCTACGGCTACGACGTGCGCTGCTCGGAGCATTTCAAGGTCTTTACCAATATCAACTCGGCCACGGTTGACCCCAAGGCCTTCGACGAGAACAGTTTCGTCGACGTGCACGGCGCGGTCTGCGTGATTCCGCCGAATTCCTTCGCCCTGGCCAGCACGGTGGAGTACTTCCGTATTCCGCGCAATGTCCTGACTATCTGCCTGGGCAAGTCTACCTATGCGCGCTGCGGGATCATTGTCAACGTGACGCCGCTGGAGCCGGAATGGGAGGGGCACGTCACTCTCGAATTCTCCAATACCACGACCTTGCCCGCCAAGATCTATGCCAACGAGGGCGTGGCGCAGATGCTGTTTTTCGAGTCCGATGAAGTGTGTGAAACCAGCTATCGCGATCGTGGCGGCAAATACCAGGGGCAGCGCGGCGTCACCCTGCCCAGGGCTTGAGCAGTCTCTATTGGGTGCCGCTTGCAGCGACCACCGGGTTGCCGCCGATGTCGGCATCCGACAGTAATACCTCGACGGGCTTGCCGTCCTCGATGTGGACGGTCTTGACCATCAGGTAATCCCACTCGGGCGCAAACCAGATGTCCGACTCGCGATCCGGGTCGTCGTGCAGGCGTTCGAAGTGCAGCGCGTTCACCGGACCCAGCGGGGTATCCAGGGTTTCGTCGCCGACATATACCAGCTCGTAGTCCTTGACCCGCTTGCCATCGGCAATGCGCACACTGATGTTCTCGCGCGGGTTTTCCTTGCTCATCAGGTGCAGTCGCAACTGTTCCTGCTGGCTCATGCGATCGAGCGTGCCCTCGGTGAAAGGCAGCTCGTACCATTCTTCCTTGTACAGGCTGCGCACTGTATCCGCGCCGGGGGTGAAGTGGACTTCCCGGCGGCGGTTGATCAGCCCTGTGCCCTGGTAGATATAGGAACCTGGCTTGACCTGGGCATCGTCTACCGTGAACACGGCAACTTCGTGGAACCCCACCACCAACAGCTTGCCGCCATTGGTCAGCGTGTACCCGCCCTCGCCGTCGGTTTTCAGTTCCCGCTCCAGGGTCACGGTCATGCCGCGAGCGGTCGTGGTGTATTCGGCCTTGTAGGGTTGCAGGACCGCCGCAGACTTGTCTGCCGACGCTTCTTCAGCACTGCCGATGCTCGCTGCCGTCAGCAGCAAGGTGGCATATAGCATCCTGCGGCCGATACGGGATGCCGCTCGCGGGAATCTTCTGGCCATCGAGAAATGCTCCTTGTTCGTTCAGCGTCAGCCGCCCCTGCAGGAACCAGAGAGCCGCCAGCGGATAGATTTCATGTTCCACGGCGACGACCCGCCTGGCGAGACTGTCGGCTGTGTCACCGGGAAGGATGGACACTCTGGCCTGCAGTACCGGGGGCCCGCCATCCAGTTCCGGGGTGACGAAGTGGACCGTGCTGCCGGCCTCGTCGTCACCGGCGTCCAGCGCCCGCTGGTGCGTGTGCAGCCCGGGATACTTGGGCAACAATGACGGATGAATGTTCAATAATCTACCGGCAAAAGGTGTGATAAATACCGGGGTCAGGATGCGCATGAAGCCGGCGAGAACGACCAGGTCGGGTTGCGCCTGCCGCAGGCGCCGGACCAGGGCTGCGTCAAAGGCCTCCCGGTCGGGATAGTCGCCGTGAGCAATGCAGGCCGTTTCAATGCCGGCCTGGCGAGCCGTGGCGAGGCCTTCTGCGTCGGCGCGATTGCTGAGCACAAGGCAGACCCGCGCCGGCAGATCACCGCGATCGCAGGCGTCCAGGAATGCAGACATATTGGAGCCGCGCCCGGAGATCAGGATCGCGATCCGGCCTCCTGCGACAAGCGGTGGCATCAAGCCAGCTCCACTCCCTGCTCGCCGGCGGTAACATGCCCCAGACGCCAGGCCAGCAGGCCGCTGTCGGCCAGGGCCCGCAGTGCGGGCGCGGCAGACTCTTCCGATACGCACAGGACCATGCCTACACCGCAGTTGAAGGTGCGGTACATCTCGGACGTGGCGACGTTGCCCTGGGTCTGCAGCCAATGGAAGATCTCCGGCCACTGCCAGCTGCTGGTGTCGACCACCGCACGACAGCCCGCCGGCAGTACTCGCGGCAGATTCTCGGGCAGGCCACCGCCGGTAATATGGCTCAGTGCCTTGACTTCAAGTTGCCTGAACAGGGCCAGCAACGGTTTGACGTAGATGATGGTCGGGGTCAGCAGGGTCTGGCCCAGTGTGCCGTCGGCAAAAGGTTGTTGCAGATCGGCGCCGCTGACCTCGATGATCTTGCGAATCAGGGAGTAGCCGTTGGAATGGGGGCCGCTGCTGCCGATGGCAATCAGGCAGTCACCGGGGGCGACCTTGCCGCCGTCAATGATCCCGGTCTTCTCCACCACGCCGACGCAGAAACCGGCCAGGTCGTAGTCCTCGCCCTCGTACATGCCCGGCATCTCGGCGGTCTCACCGCCGACCAGGGCGCAGCCTGCCAGCTCGCAGCCACGACCGATACCGGTGATCACGGCGGCAGCGGTATCCACATCCAGCGCGCCGGTCGCGTAGTAATCGAGGAAGAACAGGGGCTCGGCACCGGCAACCACGAGGTCATTGACGCACATGGCGACCAGGTCAATACCAATGCTGTCGTGTATGCCCATGTCCATGGCCAGGCGCAATTTGGTTCCCACTCCGTCAGTGCCGGACACCAGTACCGGTTGCCGGTAGCCCGCGGGCAGTTCACACAGGGCTCCGAAACCGCCCAGTCCGCCCAGCACCTCTGGTCTGGCGGTGCGCCGTGAAACCTGCTTGATGCGCTCCACCAGCGCGTTGCCGGCGTCGATGTTCACGCCTGCGTCCTTGTAGCTTAGGGGGGTTCCCCCGTCTTGTGTACTCATGGTCATCCGGGTCCGGTCAGGTGCAGGCGGCTGCAGTTTCAGGGGGCGGTATTCTAGCCTTTATTGCGCGCTGATTCACGCCGTCGGCATTTTTCACGATGTACTTCCGCCGCCCCGCACCAGTGCTGCTACAATGCCGCCTTTACCCCTGCTCGGGAGGCGGGCTTTGACAAGAACCCTGTGTGCTCTGGTGTGCCTGGTGTTGCTGGCGGTGCGAGGCGCGGTGGCTGCGGAGCTGGTGCGCGACCTCTATGTCGCTGACGTTCCGGTGGCCGATCGCAGCAGCGGCGAGCTTGCGAGGGCATCTGCGGAGGGGCTGGCACAGGTTCTGGTCAAGGTGTCCGGCAGTGTCGAGGTGCTGGCGTCGCCGCCGGTCGAACAGGCCCTGCGCGGTGCTCGCAGTCGGGTACGGCAGTACTCCTACACCCGGGTTGACGCCCCAGCCGGCGCTGCTCCGGGCCTGGCCGCGCGGGTAGAATTTGATCCGGCCCAGGTGAGGGAGCTGCTGGCCACCGCGGGCGCGCCGATCTGGACCGCCACCCGGCCGGTGGTGTTGGTCTGGCTGGTGGTCGAGGATGTGCACGGGCGCCGGTTTATCAGCCCCGACACTGATCCGGAGCTGGTTGCCGGCCTGGTGGAAGGCTTCCGCAGCCGCGGTGTGCCCCTGCGTTTTCCCCTGCTGGATCTCGCCGATATCGCAGCGCTTGATCCGGACGAGGCCTGGCGTCTGCCGGCCCCGCTACTGCTGGCTGCCTCGGAGCGTTACCGCGCCGCCGAGGTGCTGGCGGGCCGCATCGCTGTGCTGACTTCCGGCGAGATCGCCGGGGACTGGGTCTACCTCTCGGGTACTGGCCGCCAGGATCGCAGCGTGGTTCGCGCCAGGGCGCCGGAATTCCTGCACGCGGGCGTGGCCATGGTCGCTGAGGACATGGCATCGCGCTATGCGCTGGCGGCTACGGGAGTGGCCGGGGACGCGCTGGCAATGACGGTGTCGGGCGTAGCCAGCTATGCCGATTACGCCGCGGTCCTGACCTGGCTGGAAAGCCTGGAGCCGATTGCCCGCGCCCACGTCAGCGCTGTTGCCGGCGACACCCTGAGCCTGCTGCTGACGGCAGACGCCGATGCGGCGCAGCTCGCTGCTGTGATTGAACTCAATCCGCGCCTGCGCCCGGGCAGCAGGCCCACGGCAAGTGGCCTGAGTTACCGATGGCAGAACTAGGTCCTGTGCCGGTGCAGCGCTGGCCGCTGGCCCTGGCTGGCGTCGCCACCATCGCCGGAGCTTTTTACCTGCTCCAGCCCATCCTGCTGCCCTTCGTGCTGGGCGCTCTGGTCGCCTACCTGGGGGATCCGCTGGTCGACCGGCTGGAGCGCCGCGGTCTGGGTCGCACCCTGGGTGTGGTCGTGGTGTTCGTGTTCTTCACTGCGTTGATGGTGCTGGCCACGCTGGTGGCCATACCGCTGATAGTGCAGCAGCTGGATGCGCTTCTGCAGAAAATACCCCAGTTCTATCAATGGATTACCGAGGTGCTCGTGCCCTGGCTGCGAAGCCGCCTGAGCGTGCCCGCGTCCCGCCTGCCGGAAATCGACTGGTCGGGGCAGCTGGCGGAGCACTGGCAGTCGCTGGGCAAGGTCACGGCCACCACGGTGAAGAATATTACCGGCTCGGGCGCGGGCTTTCTGCTGGGACTGTTCAACCTGGCACTGGTACCGGTAGTCGCGTTTTACCTGATGCGCGACTGGGACATACTGATGCGCAAATCGCTGGGGATTGTACCGGTGGTGTGGCACCACAGCGTGACCACCATGGTTCGCGAAGCCGATGAAGTGCTGAGTGCCTTCCTGCGTGGCCAGTTTCTGGTGATGTGTTCGCTGGGTGTGATCTACAGTGCAGGCCTGTGGCTGGTGGGGATACAGTTTGCCCTCGTGCTGGGGGTGATTGCGGGGCTGGCGAGTATCGTCCCCTACCTCGGCTTTCTGGTCGGCATTGTCATCTCCTGTGCGGTTGCCTACGCCCAGTACCAGGAGTGGACAATGCTGTTGTGGGTGGCGTTGGTGTTCGGAATCGGCCAGGTGCTGGAAAGTGTGCTGCTCACCCCGGTGCTGGTGGGGGACCGTATCGGCCTGCATCCGGTGGCGGTCATTTTCGCGCTGATGGCCGGGGGCCAGCTGGCAGGATTTGTCGGTGTGCTGCTGGCCCTGCCGATATCGGCTGTGATCATGGTATTCGTGCGTCACGCCATTGCCCACTACCGGGCCAGCCATTTATACAGCGGGGAATAGCTCGGTGACAGCAGGTCCTGCCCGGCAGCTCGCCCTGAACATGCAGCTGCGCGACGATGCCACCCTGGCAAGCTTCCTGTCGGCGCCGGTGCTGGAACCGCTGCTGGCGGCCCTGCGGGCGCAGGCGACAGCCGCTGGAGAACCGCTGGTTTTTCTCCACGGCCAAGTCGGCAGCGGCAAGTCGCACCTGCTGCAGGCGGCCTGCCATCTGCTGCCCGCCACGAGCTGCTACCTGCCACTGGCGGAATTGGCTGCCCTGCCAGCCGAGGATCTGTTGCAGGGGCTGGAAAGCCGGCAACTGGTCTGCCTCGATGATATCGATGCCGTGGCTGGCGACGAGGGCTGGGAACTGGCCCTGTTTCACTTCTGCAACCGGGCCCGGGCGGCCGGGTGCCGGTTGCTGCTGAGCGCGGCCGCCAGCCCGCGGCAGCTGCCGGTAACGCTGCCAGACCTGCACTCCCGCCTCGGCTGGGGGCCTGTTTTCCAGTTGCCTGCCCCGGATGATGAGCGCAAACAGGCGATACTGCGCTACCGGGCCCGCTGCCGCGGTCTGGACATGCCGGCGGAGGTCAGCCGCTTTCTGGTCAGCAGGGCACCGCGGGGCCTGGCAGCCCTGATGGCGCTGCTGGAAACCCTCGATTCCAGGTCCCTGGCCGAGCAGCGCGCACTGACGGTACCCTTCGTCAAGCAGGCGCTGGGGCTGTGAGCGCTGGCCCGGCCTCATCCACATCGCTAAAAACACCGTAATTATTCCGGTACCATGGCACTGGATGTGCTGGCCAATCACTGTATGCTTGCCAGCAATAGGCCAGTGCTTACGCGCCTAGCCAGTTACAACACAGGAGTGATGACAATGAAACAAAGGATACTCGCGGGCGTTGCTGCCGCTGCAGCAGCGGCTACGCTTATCTCCCTGCCCGCCTCTGCCGAGGTGCCGCTGACGATCAACGCGGGCGTCGGCTCTTGGTATTTTGATGGTGACCGTCGCTTCGAAGACACCGAGACGCCCTGGCTGGGCCTCGAATATGCCTTCTCCGACAATTGGGCGGCGGAGATCCTGTACGCGGAAGACAGCTCGCGCTTCAATGACGGCACCAAGGCGGATGTCTCCACATGGCAGCTGGGCATGCTCTACTACACAGGCAGCTACATTGGCGGCGGCAATCGTGTTCGCCCCTATCTGGCCTTTGGCATGGGCGAGATCGATATCGACGCCGGTGCCTTTGACACGGTGGAAACCACGGCCAATGCCGGTGCCGGTGTGCGCTGGATGCTGACGCCGCGGTTTGGCGCCCGCCTGGAAGCCCGGATGCTGCACAGCCTGGACGAGAACGAGAACGACTTCCTGTTCAGCGCCGGCGTCAACTACTACTTCGGCAAGGTATCCGAACCCGCAGCAGCTGCGGCACCGGCCGCGCCACTGGATTCGGATGGCGACGGCGTTACCGATGACCGCGACAAGTGCCCCGGCACTGCGCCTGGTACCCGGGTTGATGCCGATGGCTGCCCGCTGCCGGTAGCTCAGGTTGCCTCCATCAAGCTGAAGGTCAATTTCGACTTCGACTCCACGGTGGTCAAGGAGCATTATTTCGCTGATATCGGCGAACTCGCGACTTTCCTCAAGCGTTTCGATGACCTGCAGGTAGACGTCGAGGGACATACCGATAGCGTTGGTCCGGAGAACTACAACCAGCAGCTGTCCCAGCGTCGCGCCCAGGCAGTGATCGACCTGCTGGTCAACCAGCACGGCATTGCCGCGAATCGTCTGGAAGCGGTCGGCTACGGCGAATCCCGCCCTGTCGCCACTAACGACACTGATGCCGGCCGCGCTGAAAACCGCCGCGTAATGGCGACCCTGGAAGTGGAATACAAGGAGTAATCCTTGCTGGAGGGGGCGGCTTCCTAGCGTAGCTGGAAGTCGTCCGCATCCAGGTGGCAGGGGAACCGTTCCCGGTATGCCACCAGATCGGCACCGCTCAGCACCACGCTGACGGTGCCGTTTTTGTTTTGCAGGTCTGTCAGTACCTGTCCCTCCGCGTCGATCACCATGCTGTCACCCGAATAGTCGAGCCCCCTGGCGTCCTGCCCGATTCGATTCACGCCCACGACACAGGCCAGATTCTCGATTGCCCGCGCCGGCAATAGCGCCCGCCAGTGCAGCCGCCGTGCGGCCGGCCAGTTGGCGACAAAAAGCATCAGGTCGTAGTCCTCGCGATTGCGGCTAAATACCGGGAAACGCAGGTCATAGCAAACCTGCAGGTTGATGCGCCAGCCGCGCCAGGGCACGATGACCCGGTCCTGGCCTGCGGCATAGCGCTTGTGTTCCCCGGCCATGCGAAACAGATGCCGCTTGTCATAGTGGCTCACGCCTTCCGGGGTGGCGAACAGCATGCGGTTGTAGACCGCGTCGTCTTCCCGCACCGCAATGCTGCCGGTGACAGCGCAGTCCCACTGCCTGGCCTGGGCCAGCAGCCATTGCTCGGTGGCGCCCCCCGGCTCCTCGGCGTTGCCCAGGGCATTCATCGAAAACCCGGTAGTGAACATCTCCGGCAGCACCACCAGGTCGCTGCGCCCGGCGGTGTCCGCGATCAGCGCCCCCAGGTGCTGGCGGTTGTCGGCCGGGGCCTCCCAGACCAGTTCGCACTGTACCAGGCTTACTGTCAAATCCTGCATAGTCGCTCCGCTGCTCGCAGCAGCTGTGCATCCTGCTTGGCAAAGCAGAAGCGCAGCAGCCGCTGCGGGGGTGGTTGTTGGTAGAACACCGAGACCGGTATGGAGGCAACCCCCACCTCCCGGGTCCACTGTTCGCACAGCACCGTATCGGCGCTGGCGCTGATGGCACTGTAGTCCAGCAGCTGGAAATAGCTGCCGGCACTGGGTTGCAGCTGAAACCGGGAATTCGCCAGCGCGGCGCAGAACAGGTCGCGCTTGTGCTGGTAGCTTGCCGCGAGGCCCAGCGGATAATCCGGTTCCCGGGACATGAAATCGGCCAGCGCCTGCTGCACCGGTGTCACCGCGACAAAGCAGACGAACTGATGCACCTTGCGCAGCTCCGCGGTGAGTTCCGGCGGGGCCACGCAGTAGCCGGTTTTCCAGCCGGTCACGCCAAAGGTCTTGCCGAAAGAGAAGACCGCGAAGCAGCGCGAGCGCAGGCCTTCGAACTGCAGGGCACTGTGATGCTCGCGGCCATCGAAGACCAGATACTCATAGACTTCATCGCTGACCACCAGCAGGCCATGGCGGGTGACCAGGTGCTGCAGCTGCAGCAGATCATCCCGGCTCATGACGGCACCGGTGGGGTTGTGGGGCGAGTTGATCACCAGCAGGCGGGTGCTGTCGCTGATGGCACTTTCGATCCGCTCCCAGTCCGGGGCAAAGGCGGCTGCACCCAGGGGTACATGGACGGGAATTCCTCCCGCCAGGGTCACTGCGGGTCGATAACTGTCATAGCAGGGGTCCAGCAGGATGACCTCGTCCCCGGGGCGCACGCAGGCGGTAATCGCACAGAAGATGGCCTCGGTAGCACCCGGCACCACGGTGATCTCGGTTTCCGGATCGCAGCGTACCCCGCGATGGCGGGCGAGTTGGCCGGCAATGGCCTCCCGCAACGCCGGCAGTCCGGCCATTGGGGCGTACTGGTTGTGGCCTTCCAGGGCATGGTGGGCAAGGGCGGTGCGCAGGGCCTGTGGCGCCTGGAAATCCGGGAAACCCTGGGACAGGTTCAGGGCGTGCTGCTCGTTGGCGAGAGCTGACATGCGGGTGAATATGGTGGTACCGACATCCGGCAACTTGCTTTGCAGCATGGCTACAGTTGGGTCTCCAGTGGCAATTCGGTGCTGTTCTTGATTTCAGTGACCGCCATATGCGAGTGCAGTTCACGGATCGCGGGGCTGGCGGTCAGCGTGTTGCGTACAAAATCCTCGTAGTGGCGAATGTCCCGGGTCACTATCTTGAGCATGTAATCCCAGATCCCGGTCATTGTATAGCACTCCATCACCTCCGGATGGCGCACAATATCCTGTTCAAAGCTCACCAGATTCTGGCGTCCGGTAGAGGTGAGGTTGATGGTCGCGAACACCACCACCTCCATACCCAGGCGCGCCCGGTCCAGCAGGACAACCCGGCGCTGGATCAGTCCCTCCTCCTCCATGCGGTTGATACGACGCCAGCAGGGCGATTGCGACAGATTGATGCGTTCAGCGATGCTGGCGGTGCTGATGGTGGCATCCCGCTGCAGCATTTTCAGAATCTCCACGTCCTGTTTGCCGAGAATGTTGGACACCTCTTCCTCCTTTTGATCTTGCAGCGCATAAGTTATGCGTATTAGAGCGGAAAACACGCGCAAATCAAATAACTATTCCTATACTTTTGCGGGACAATTCTGCCCTCTACAGGAGCTGCAATAATGGGTACAGATAACAGCAACGCCATCCGCAAAGTGTCCCTGGACGACAAGTACGCCCTGGATACGGCCCGTGCCTACATGACCGGTATCGAGGCGCTGGTGCGTCTGCCTATGCTGCAGCACCAGCGCGACCAGCGCGCCGGGCTCAATACCGCGGCATTCATTTCCGGCTATCGCGGTTCACCCCTGGGTGGGGTCGACCAGGCCCTGTGGAAGGCGAAACCCTGGCTGGCGCAACACAACGTGCATTTCCAGCCTGGTCTCAACGAGGATCTGGCGGCGACTGCAGTCTGGGGTAGCCAGCAGACCAATCTCTTCGGCGGTGCCAGATACGACGGCGTCTTCGGCATGTGGTACGGCAAGGGCCCCGGTGTCGACCGCAGCATGGATGTGATCAAGCACGCCAACGCCTTCGGTACCTCCCGCTATGGCGGCGTGCTGGCGGTCGCGGGCGATGATCACGCCTGCAAGTCGTCCACCCTGCCGCACCAGTCCGAGCACATGTTCATTGGCGCCTCGGTACCGGTACTGAGCCCCGCCAACGTGCAGGAAGTCCTGGACCTGGGCATCTTCGGCTGGGAACTGTCGCGTTACAGCGGTTGCTGGGTCGCCCTGAAGGCCATCACCGAGAACATGGATTCCGCGATTTCCGCGGACATCGACCCCGATCGCATCGAGATCGTAATCCCCGAGGAGTTCCAGCTGCCGCCGGATGGGGTGCACGGCCGCTGGCCCGACAAGCCGCTGGAGCAGGAACTGCGGCTCAACAAGTACAAGATCTACGCGGCGCGGGAATTTGCGCGGGTCAATGGTCTCAATCGTATCGTGGTGGACTGTCCCCATCCGCGCTTTGGCATCATCACCACCGGCAAGGCCTATCTGGATGTGATGCAGGCGCTGGAAGACATGGGTATCGACAACGCCGTGGCTGCGGAGATCGGCCTGCGGGTCTACAAGGTGGGCATGCCCTGGCCGCTGGAGCCGCGCACCACCCACGACTTTGCCGAGGGGCTGGAGGAGATTCTGGTGGTGGAGGAGAAGCGCTCCATCATCGAGGACCAGCTTACCGGCCAGCTGTACAACTACCCGGTGGCGGCGCGCCCGCGCGTGTTTGGCGAATTCGATGAGCAGGGCCGCGACCTGCTGCCCAACCTGTCCGAGCTGACCCCGGCCATGGTGGCGCTGGCAATCGCCAGCCGGATCCGGCGCTTTTACCAGTCCGAGACCATGGAGCGACGCATTCGCTGGATCGAGGAAAAGGAACTTTCCCTGGCACAGCCGCGCGAGACCATTGAGCGGGTGCCCCATTTCTGCTCCGGCTGCCCGCACAACACCTCCACCAGGGTGCCCGAAGGGAGTCACGCCTTCGGCGGCATCGGCTGCCATTACATGGCCACCTGGATGCCGGATCGCGAGACCCATACCTTTACCCAGATGGGCGGGGAGGGTGCGACCTGGATTGGTCAGGCGCCGTTTACCACCACCGAACATATATTCCAGAATCTGGGTGATGGCACCTATTTCCACTCCGGGTTGCTGGCGATTCGCGCCGCGGTCGCCTCCGGCGTGAACATCACCTACAAGATCCTCTACAACGATGCGGTCGCGATGACCGGGGGGCAGCCGCTCGATGGCACCCTCACCGTCGCGGACCTGATCAGGCAGGTGGCCGCGGAACGCGTGCACCGGATCGCCCTGGTGAGCGATCATCCGGAGGCCTGGCGCGGCCAGTTCCACGGTGTCACCGGCTACAGTCTGCACCATCGCGACGAGATGGATGCCCTGCAGCGCGAGCTGCGTGAATACGAGGGTACCTCGGTCATCGTTTTCGTCCAGACCTGCGCCGCGGAGAAGCGTCGCCGGCGCAAGAAGGGTACCCTGGAGGACCCCGCCAAGCGCCTGTTTATCAATGACGCCGTCTGCGAAGGTTGCGGGGATTGCAGCGTCAAGTCCAACTGCCTCTCGGTCATCCCGAAAGAGACCGAGCTGGGGCGCAAGCGCCAGATCGACCAGAGCTCCTGCAACAAGGACTACAGCTGCGCCAACGGTTTCTGCCCCAGTTTCGTGTCCGTGATCGGCGGCACACTGCGCAAGCCCGATGGCGCTGGCGGCGATGTCGATACCCTGTTCGATCCGTTGCCGGAGCCGGTGCTGCCGAGTCTGGACAAGCCCTGGAATACGGTAGTGACCGGCGTCGGTGGCACCGGTGTGCTGACGATTACCGCGCTGGTGGCCATGGCCGCGCACATTGAAGGCAAGGGCTGTGCGACCATGAACCAGACTGGCCTGGCACAGAAATTTGGCGCGGTGGTGAGCCATGTGCGGGTCAGCGCCAGCCAGGATGATATCAAGGCCGTGCGCATACCCGCCGGCGAGGCCGACCTGCTGCTGGGCTGTGACCTGGTGGTGACTTCCACCTACGAGGCGCTCGGCAAGGTCGCCCGGGGTCGCACCCACGCCGTGGTCAACGACGCGGAAGTGCCGACCTCGGCGTTTATCCTGGATCCCGATGCACGCTTCCCCACCGCTGCCATGAAGTCCAAGGTCAGTGACGAGGCGGGTGCAGCCGCAACCTTCTTTATCGATTCCACCCGCATCGCCACCCAGTTGCTGGGCGATTCCATTGGCTCCAACCTGTTCCTGCTGGGCTATGCCTGGCAACAGGGCCTGGTGCCGGTGTCGGCGGCGGCGCTGGCTGAGGCCATTGAACTGAATGGCGTTGCGGTCAGGTTCAACAAGGAGGCGTTCCTCTGGGGGCGCCGGTGTGCCCACCAGCCGCAGCGGGTGCTGGCGCTGGTCGATGCGGTGGCGCCGCAAGCACCGGTGCGCCTGCAGAGCTTCGAGGATATTGTCAGCGACCGCAGTGCCCGGCTGACGGAGTACCAGAACGCGGCCTATGCCGGCCAGTACCGGCAGCAGGTCGAGCGCGTGCGCGCCGCCGATCCGCGCGCGGGAGAGGCGGACAGCATCAGTGTCGCGGTCGCGCGCAACCTGTTCAAGCTGATGGCGATCAAGGATGAGTACGAGGTTGCCCGTCTCTACAGCGACGGCGAATTCCTGCGCAAGCTGGAACGGCAGTTCGAAGGCGACTACGAATTGCGCTTCCACATGGCCCCGCCCCTGTTCAGCAAGCGGGACCCGCATACCGGCCACCTGCTGAAGCAGGAGTTCGGCCCCTGGATGCTGCGGGCCTTCGGCGTGCTGGCACGGCTGCGCTTCCTCCGCGGCAGCGCCCTGGATGTGTTCGGGCGCACCGCGGAGCGGCGCCGGGAGCGCGCTGACCTGGAGCAATACCTGGCATTGCTGGAGCAACTGCTGCCGGCCCTGACTGACAGGAACTACGCGGCCGCGCTGGAACTGGTACGCCTGCCGGCCAGGCTGCGCGGGTTTGGCCACGTCAAGGACCGCAACCGCGAGTTGCTGACGCTGCGCCGGGACGAGCTGCTGCGCGAGTTTCACGACGAGGCCGCGACCCCGGTCACCGTGGTCAACGCCGCCTGAATAACCCCTGATAACAAGGATCCCGAGGATATGTCCATGAGCGTTTTTTCTGCCCCCGCATTCGATCAGCACGAACTGGTTGCTTTTGGCGCCGACAAGGGGACCGGCCTGCGGGCGATTATCGCGGTGCACGATACAACGCTGGGGCCTGCTGTTGGCGGTTGTCGCATGTACCCCTATGCCAGTGACGAAGAGGCGCTGCACGATGTACTGCGTCTGTCGCGGGGCATGACCTACAAGTCCGCCCTGGCGGGGTTGCCAATGGGCGGCGGCAAGTCAGTGATCATCGGCGATTCGCGTCGCGACAAGACAGCGGCACTGATACGCGCCATGGGCGAATTCGTCCACTCCCAGGGCGGGCGCTACGTGGCAGCGGAAGACTCCGGCACCGGGGTGGCCGATATCCGGCTGATGGCGGAGCGTACGCCCCACGTCAGCGGCATGAACGACAATGAGTTTGGCGGTGATCCTTCTCCCAGCACTGCGTACGGGGTTTTTCTCGGTATTCGCACGGCGGTACGCCACCGGCTGGGTGTGGCCAGTTGCGCTGGCCTGAAGGTGGCGATACAGGGTCTTGGGCACGTCGGTTATTACCTTGCCCGACACTTGCGCGACGACGGTGCGACAGTGTACGGCGCGGACCTCAATGCGGCCAACCTGCGCCGAGCGGTTGACGAACTGGGCGTGCTCGCAGTCGCTGCCGACGAGATCATGGGGCTGGAAGTGGATATCCTGGCGCCCTGCGCAATGGGGGCAGTGCTGAACGATCGCAGCATCGCCGCATTGCGAGCCGGTATTGTCGCCGGTGCCGCCAACAACCAGCTGGCGACCACCGAGGACAGTGCCCGTCTGCAGGATCACGGCATACTCTACTGTCCGGATTTTCTCATCAATGCCGGCGGCATCATCGATGTGCACCACCAGCGGATCGGTTCAGAGGATGAGATCAGGCGCAGCCACGTCGAGCGCATAGAGCAGACCTTGTCTGAAGTCCTGCTGCGGGCGGACACAACCCGGCGGCCCACCCATGAGATCGCCGAGGACCTCGCCCGGGAGTATCTTCGGCCCCAACCGGGGGCGAGTGTCTCGTCCCTGGCCCTGCGTGCCACGGGCTGATTGTTCGCGGCGCTACAGGTTGGCAATCACCCTGTTGCGTCCCAGGCCCTTGGCCTGGTAAAGCGCTTCGTCGGCGCGCTGCAGCAGGGTCTCTACCTCCCGGTCATCGTCCCGGCAGGCACTGATGCCCGCGCTGATGGACAGGGTGCAGGGCGCTCTGGCGCAGTCCGCAAAGTCCAGCTTGGCGATGCTGTCCCGCAGCCGTTCCGCCAGACGCACGGCCTCGGGTCCGCTGGTGTGGGGCAGGACCACGGCGAATTCTTCGCCACCGTAGCGACAGAGCATGTCATGTTCCCGCAGCCCGGAACCACAGTGTCCGGCTATGCGGCGCAGTACCTCATCACCGATGAGGTGGCCAAAGCGGTCGTTGATGGTCTTGAAGTAATCGACATCCAGGATGATCAGCGCGAATGGGTGCCTGTAGCGTTGAAACCCGGACAGCTGGCCACGGAGAATATCCATGAGTTTGCGCCGGTTATAGGTACCGGTCAGTTCATCGAGCTCCGCCTGTTGCTGCAATTTCAGGCGCAGCTGGTGGCTCTCGGTAATGTTGCGGGCTACCCAGATTACCGCCCGTTCGCCGTCGATCAGCGATGAAATGGGCTGAATGCTGGCTTCAAACCAGAGCTCTTCCCGCGGTCCCGGTTCGCCATCCAGCCCCTTTACCTCACTGTCGCTGAGACTGTACTGGAGAATATGCAGGCGTTGATCCTGCAGCGCCTGGCGTATTTCACTGAGGAACCAGTCGGCCTTGGTGGCGGGCATGACATCGTGCAACGTCAAGTTCAGCAACTGGGTGCCGCTGTGGTAATAGCGGGTATCGGTCCCTCCGAGGGTCATGGCATAGCGGCCAGACTCGGTCAGAACAAATGCCGGGTCGGGCAGGGCTGTAAGGATCTCGAGGAGCAGATCATTATTGTCGTTCAAGGCGGGTATCCCGGTAGGCAGCGCCATGCAATCCCCGCTGGCCGGGGCTGTTGCGGGCGGCATCTCAGCGCTGAAGGATACCGCTATCTCCCCGTGTCATCCAGTGCCGGTGTGCCGGGTCTCAGGCCGCGGCCGAATCGGTACTGCCTCCGGGTACGGCGTATTCCTCTGGCCCCAATTGCAGATAGCGGCGCAGGTAGTGCACGCACAGGTAGAAGGGGCCGGTATCCAGCAGGGCCACGGCTGCCTTGAACAGATAATTGCTGCCAACAAGCACCAGCAATGCCTGGAAGGCGATGTCGCCGCGCAGGAATGCCGCACCGAAGGTGACGCTGATGACCATTATCGAGTCGACCATCTGGCTCATCAAGGTGCTGAAGTTGTTGCGTACCCAGAGGTACTTGCCTTTGGTCACCCGCTTCCAGAAGTGGAACAGCTGAACGTCACAGTACTGGGCCGCGATGTAGGCCAGCATGGAGGCAAACACGGCTCCCGAGGTGGTGGCGTAGATCAGCTGATAGAGTCCGATGCTGTCGCGCACGATCTCGCCACTGGGCAGCATGACCGGCTCCGCCAGCTGCAGGATCTGCCACGGCGGCATGGCCTCGGGTCCTACCGAGGGGATGGCGTTGCCGAGATACAGCACGAACAGGATAAAGAAATTCAGTCCCAGGCCGACGCTGACCAGAAAATTGGCCCGGGCCCGGCCGTACAGCTCACAGACCAGGTCGGTGCAGAGAAAGGTCAGCGGATAGGGCAGGACGCCGACCGCCAGCGCCATCGGGCCAAGCTGGACGAAGCGGGTGATGCCGATGACATTGAGCAGGGTCATGGCGCAGAGGAAGGTACCCGCGAGCACCAGGAAGACCCGTTCCCGGCGTTCCCATACCACCGGCAGGGAGGCCATCTCAGGCTTCCTTCTGGCCCAGGTTGGCGTGCAGCACCGCGCCGTTGATGACGGGATTGGCGTGTGCCCAGACGACCAGTTCGGCAATTTCGCCGGGCTCTATCAGGCGTCCGAAGGCATTCATGCCGCCGATCGCCGCCACCACATCGGGGTTGTTGCCGATGTGCGTGCGCAGCATTTCCGTATCGGTGAATCCCGGGCAGATCAGGGCGGTGTGAATGCCGCTGCCCATCAGGTCCTGGCAACTGGCCCGCATCATGCCGAGTTGGGCGTGCTTGCTGATCACGTAGCTGAAGGAGCCCGCCACCGCCTTCTCCGACAGGGTGGAGCCGATGTAGAGCAGGCTGGATCCCCGGGGCAGGGCAGGCAGCAGCGCCTGGTTGAGGCTGTTGACCGCGACCACGTTGGTCTCGAGCACCTGCCGCAGGCTGTCGCTGTCGCAATCAGTAGTCGTGTCCTTGCGCATCTGGCTGGCGTTGTGCAGCAGGCAGACGCTGTCGCTGTCGGCGATTGCCGGCGCCAGTTCGCGGCAGGCCGCGGCAATGGATGCCGGTGCTGCCAGGTCGCAGGCGATGTTGTGTACGCCCTGGTCCGGACAGGGGCGGCGCGACAGGTTGTAGACGCGATAGCCCATGCCCAGAAAGCGTTGCGCGGTGGCGCGGCCGATGCCGACGCTGGCGCCGGTAATAATTGCGGTGTGCATGGAACCCCCATTGTGGTGTTGCAGCGGCATGAGCCGGGCGCCTGGTCAGGTCGGCTTCCGGAATTTACGCAGCCACTGCGGTTTCAGATTGCGCCAGCCAACCGGGCCCGGCCGGCAGGTATTGTGCCGCAGCGGTCCGCTCTTGCCTATTGCGCGTACACTCGGGACAATCATTTTTCCGCAACTGGCTGGAACAATCCCATGGAGCGTCTGACCACGCTGTACATCGACAAGGAAAGCCACAAGTTTTCCGCAGCCCATTTCACCATTTTTTCCGCCACCGAGCGGGAACGGCTGCACGGCCACAATTACTCGGTGTCGGCCAAAATCGTCGCACCCATGGGTGACAATGGCTTCGCGGCGGATTACAACGTCTACAAGCGCCGCCTCAAGTCGCTCTGCGATGCCCTCGATGAATACCTGTTGCTGGCGGCGGAGTCACCATTCCAGAGTATTGAAGAAGACGGCGCTTACTACCGGGTGTACTTCGCTGATGAGGAAATGCTGTTTCTGCAAGCGGATACGCGGGTATTGCCGCTGCGCAACGCCACGGTGGAAGAATTCTCCAGCTACCTGCTGCAGCAGCTGTTGCTGCTGTCCGCGAACGACGATCTGCGTGAAATCGAGCTGTGCGTGGCCTCCGGCCCGGGCCAGAAGGGCTGCGCCAGTTGGCGCAAGCCCTGACCCGGCTCTCAGGCGGCGATGCCGCTGTGCCGCAGCAGCGGCTCGATATCGGGTTCGCGGCCACGGAAGGACACAAACAGGCTCATGGCATCTCGTGAGCCACCCGCCTCGAGAATATGGCGGCGGAACTCGAGCCCGGTATGCGGGTTGAAGATGCCTTCCTCCTCAAAGCGCGCAAACGCATCCGCCGACAGGACTTCCGCCCACTTGTAGCTGTAGTAGCCCGCCGCATAGCCGCCACCGAAAATATGGCCGAAGCTGTTCTGGAAGCGATTCTCCGGGATGGCGGGGATCACTGCCACTTCCCCGCGCACCTCATCCAGCAGCCCCTGCACGGTGACCTCCGGCTCGCCCCACAGCTGGTGCAGGCGGAAATCGAACAGGGCGAATTCGAGCTGCCGCACCATCTGCATGCCGGACTGGAAGTTCTTCGCCGCCAGCATTTTCTCCAGCAGGGCTGCCGGCAGTGGTTCCCCGGTAGTGACATGTCCGGAAATGAAGCTCAGTGCCTCCGGCTGGTGGCACCAGTTTTCCAGGAACTGGCTGGGTAGTTCCACCGCATCCCAGGCCACGCCATTGATGCCGGAAATCGCGGCCACCTGTTGCTGTGTCAGCATGTGGTGCAGGCCGTGCCCGAACTCGTGGAACAGGGTGGTCATTTCGTTCTCGGTCAGCAGGGAGGGCTGGTCCCCCACTGGGGCAGTGAAGTTGCACACCAGGTAGGCCACTGGTATCTGCAGTTCGCCGCCACTGAGACGGCGCACCCGGCAGCTGTCCATCCAGGCGCCGCCCTGCTTGTGGCCGCGGGCGTACAGGTCCAGGTAGAAGCGGGCCAGGGTCTCGCCGTCCTGGCGGATCTCGAACAGGCGCGCGTCGGGGTGGTAGCTGTCGAAGTCGTTGAGCTCCTCGACCTGAAGTCCGTACAGGCGCTGCACCACCTCGAACAGGCCGGACAGTACCCGGTCCACCGGCAGGTAGGGGCGGATTTCTTCCTGCGAGACCTGGTAGGTGCGCTGGCGCAGCTGCTCACTGTAGTAGGCCACATCCCAGGGCTTGAGGTCGTCCAGGCCGTGTTCCGCGGCGGCGAACTCGCACAATTCGCGCCATTCCTGCTGCGCCTGCGGTCGCGAGCGTGCGGCCAGCTGGGTCAGGAACTCAATGACGTGGGCGGGCGATTCCGCCATCTTGGTGGCAAGGGACAGCTCCGCATAGTTGGCAAAGCCCAGCAGGCCGGCCAGTTCCTGGCGCAGACCCAGGATTTCGGTGATCAGGTCGGTATTGTCGAAGCGGCCGGCATCGGGGCCGAGCTCCGAGGCGCGGGTGACGTTGGCCGTATAGACTTCCTGCCGCAGGGTACGGTCATCGCAGTAGGTCAGCACAGGGTAGACAGAGGGGTACTCCAGCGTCAGCAGGCAGCCCTCCAGCCCTTTCTGTTCTGCGGCCTGGCGCGCACTGGCCAGCGCCGTGGCCGGGAGGCCAGCGAGTTGTTCTGCCGTGACCTGTTTGGTCCAGGCGTTGGTGGCGTCGAGGAGGTTGTCGCTAAAGCGGCTGCCAAGCTCCGACAGGCGCTGCTGCAATTCCGCATAGCGCTGCTTTTGTGCGGTCGGCAGGGCCACGCCAGCCAGCCTGAAGTCGCGCAGGGCATTGTTGAC
The DNA here is from genome assembly GCA_963974125.1 of uncultured Haliea sp. Taxonomy (GTDB): domain Bacteria; phylum Pseudomonadota; class Gammaproteobacteria; order Pseudomonadales; family Halieaceae; genus Haliea. The sequence continues at coordinate 61,079 of CAXBCH010000003.1, forward strand.
CGCCTGGCGCCTGTCCTGCGGAAGATCGTCGAAGTCGCTGCGTTGCGCCAGATCGCGATAGGCCTCATACAGTGCCGTGTGCTGGCCCATCCAGGTAGTGTACTCGGACAGCAGCGGCAGGCAGGCATTGTAGGCCTCACGCAGGGCCTCACTGTTGAGCACCCCGTTGAGATGGCCCACCGGCGACCAGCACTGCGCCAGCTCGTCCTCCATGTCCTCGATGGGCTGGAGCAGGGAGTCCCAGCTGTGGGGCCCCGGGGCAGCAAGCAGTTCCTCGATCCGGCGCTTGTTGCGCTCTATGAGTGAGCTGACCGCGGGCACTACATGCTCGGGGCGAATGGCTGAAAACGGGGGCAGGGTATTCTTTTCAAGCAGCGGGTTCTTCATAATGACCTGTTGTCTTGCGGCAGAGGCCGTACAGTTTACCGGATTGAGGCAGGAAGACGGAATGATTGCTGGACAGAGAAGGCTGGTTGGCCTCGGGGTCGCGTTGCTGGCGATGGTGGCGATATCTGCACAGGCACGAGTGCCATTTGCAGCTGAAGACGTATTCCAGCTGGCCTGGGCGAGTTCGCCGCTGGTGGATGGCAAGGGCGAGCGGGTACTGTACCTGCGCCACAGCATGGACATCATGAGCGACCAGCCACGCAGCAATCTGTGGCGGATCAATGTCGACGGCAGTGACCACCGCCCGGTGACCACCGGGCCCGACAGTATCAGTTCGCCGGTGTTGGCACCGGATGGCACGCGCGTGGCCTACGTGCGCCGTGACGACAGCGGCCCCCAGTTGTATGTCAGCTGGCTGGATTCCGCCCAGACCGCGCAGCTGACCCGGGTGCCGCACGGCCCCGCCAACCTGGCCTGGTCACCGGATGGAAAATGGCTGGCCTTCAGAATGCTGGTGCCCGCGGAGGCACCGACTATCGGCAGTTTGCCCAGGACACCGGAGGGCGCCCAGTGGGCTGAGGCCCCGGAGGTGGTGGAGCGGATGATCTATCGTGCCGACGGGTCCGGCAGCAAGCCGCACGGCTACCAGCATGTATTTGTCCTTCCCGCCGCCGGCGGCAGCCCGCGGCAGTTGACCTCGGGCGACTTCCATCACAGCGGCAATATTGCCTGGAGCGCGGACAGCGCATCCCTGTATATTTCTGCCAACCGCAACCCCGACTGGGAGCAGGACACCCAGAACACGGATCTGTACCGGGTTGAGCTCGGTACCGGGGCCATTACCGCGCTTACGGATCGCCGCGGTCCCGATACCCAGGTGACAGTGTCTCCGGACGGCAAGCGGCTGGCCTGGGTTGGCTGGGATGACCGCGGGCTCGGTTACCACCGGCAGCGCCTGTATGTGATGGCTGTCGACGGCGGCGACCGCCGTGAGCTGCTCCCGGAGCTGGACCGCAACATCCAGCACCCGAGCTGGTCTGCCGATGGCAAGCGCCTGCTGTTCTACTACGACGATCGTGGCGACACCCTGCTCGCGGCGACCGATCTGGCCGGGCGGATGCAGGTACTGGCGCGGGGTCTCGGCGGCAAGCAGCTGGGCCGCCCGTACGCTGGCGCGGATTACGCCGCCGGCGGCCAGCACTTTGTCTACACCGCAGGCAGTGCGGGCTCGCCAGCGGAACTGGTGGCGGGGCGTTTCGGCAGCGACCGGCGGCAGCAGCTGACGGCGCTCAATGAAAACCTGCTGGCGCACCGGGATCTGGGCGAGGTGCGGGAAATGACCTTCGACTCGTCTCACGACGGTCGCGACATCCAGGCCTGGGTGGTGCTGCCACCGGACTTCGACCCGGCCCGCAAGTATCCGCTGATCCTGGAGATCCACGGTGGTCCGTTTGCCAACTACGGGCCGCGTTTTGCGGCGGAACTGCAGCTGTTTGCAGCCGCGGGTTACGTGGTGCTGTACATCAACCCGCGCGGCAGCACCAGCTATGGGGAGGAGTTCGCCAACCTGATCCACCACAACTACCCCGGCGAGGATTACGACGACCTCATGTCCGGGGTGGAGGCGTTGCTGGCGCAGGGCTACGTGGACCCGGAGCAGCTGTTTGTCACCGGCGGCAGTGGCGGTGGCACCCTGACCGCCTGGATCGTCGGCAAGAACGACCGCTTCCGGGCGGCGGTGGTCGCCAAGCCCGTCATCAACTGGACCAGCTTCGTGCTCACGGCGGACATGCCGAGTTATTTTGCCCGCTACTGGTTTGGAGAAATGCCCTGGGAGAACCCCGAGGCCTACTGGCGCCGTTCACCCCTGTCCCTGGTGGGCAATGTGACCACGCCCACCATGCTCCTGACCGGGGAGAATGACCTGCGCACGCCGATGGCGGAGACCGAACAGTATTACCAGGCGTTGCAGCTGCGCGGTGTGGATACCGCCATGGTCCGGGTCCCGGGCGCTGCGCACCTGATTGCCCAGCGCCCCAGCCAGCTGGTAGCCAAGGTGGCGGCGATCCTGGGCTGGTTCGAGCGCTATCGGGAGCCTTCGGGCGCCGGCTGAGCGCGGCGCGGAAACTCAGTCCTGCGGTTCGCTGCGCCGCTTCGTCAACGGCGCGAAGCCGTCGTTGGCGGGCCTGGGGCTGGCCTTGCCGCGGGGCTTGCCCTTGGCCTTGCGATCCCGCAACCGGTCTTTCTTTTTCGCCTCGGGCACCTTGCCGGTTTTCTTCTTGTGGCCGGCGGCCTTGCCCGAGGATTTCATTTTCTTGGGGCCGGCGTACCGCGCCTTCAGCCCGGGCAGGGCGCGCGCTTCCATTTCCAGGTTCAGGTAGCGCTGGATACTGATCATCAGGTTCCAGTCCGCGGCTGTTACCAGGGAAATCGCCAGGCCCTGGCTGCCGGCGCGGCCGGTACGACCGGTGCGGTGCAGGTAGTCGTCGCCGCTGAACGGCAGATCGTAGTTGATGACCGTGTCGATGCCTTCGATGTCGAGGCCGCGCGCCGCCAGGTCACTGGCGGTGACGATATCAATGACGCCCTGGGTGAAGCGGCTGACCACCACCTTGCGTTCCTCGGTGCTCATCTCCCCGTGCAGGCAAGCGGCACGCAGGCCGTGGTGCTGCAGCAGCCCTGACAGGCGTGCGGCGGTGGTGCGCTTGTTGGCGAAGACCAGCTGCTTGCGGCCCCGACTGTCCGCCAGCAGGGCCAGCAGCAGTTTATCCTTGTGCTCCTGGCTGTCGGCGAGGATGCGCTGGTGAAAGATGTCCTTGTGTGCGGCCCGGATCTCGCCGCAATTCACTGCTTCCGGTTCGTGCTGCAGGCTGGCGCTGATCTCGCCCAGGCCGCGTGCGTGCAGGGTGGCGGAGAGCATCAGGGTCTGGCGGTCGGCGGGGCAGTAGCCGGCAATTTTCAGCACGTCCTCGCGGAAGCCCATTTCCAGCATGCGGTCTGCTTCGTCCAGTACCAGTACCCGCAGCCCGCCGAGATCGGCGCTTTTGCGTTCACAGTGCTCGAGCAGGCGTCCGGGGGTGGCAATGATCACTTCCGGATTCTTGCGCAGCAGCGATTTCTGGTACTTGAAATCGGCGCCGCCAGTGAGTGCGTCGGCACGCAGGGTGCTTTTACCCAGCAGCTGGCGGCACTCCTTCAATACCTGGCGCGCCAGCTCCCGGGTAGGTACCAGCACCAGGGCCAGGGTTCCGGCCCTGGGGGGAAGTGGCCCGGCAAGCAGTTGCTGCAACACCGGCAGCAGGTAGGCCAGGGTTTTGCCGCTGCCGGTGGGCGCGCTGACCCGCAGGTCCCTGCCAGCCAGCGCCAGCGGAACAACCTGCTGTTGCACGGCGGTGGCCTCTGTGTAGGTCAGTTCAGCCAGGGCGAGTTGCAGGCTGCGGTCGAGTTCCAGTTCTTCTAGCACGGCGCGTGGTTCCAGGGTGACAGGAGACAGATCCGCCGGGAGCTGGCGGGAGTGTGCAGTGTAACACGGTCGCCGCGCCCGCTCCCGCGCCCGCCGTGGCGTGGTTGATGCGCAGCGCTGCTGCTTCCGCCGCGCGGTCTGTGGCACACTAGCGGTTCATCTGACAGGGGCGATTGCGCGGGGAAGGCGGGGCATGGTCAAGACGGTACGGATAACGGCAACGGGTGGCCCCGAAGTCATGCAGCTGGTGGATGTCGACCCCGGCCCCCCCGGACCGGGCATAGTGACCGTGGTCAATCGGGCCATCGGGCTCAACTTCATCGACACCTATCATCGCAGCGGCCTGTACCCCATTGCCCTGCCCAGCGGCCTGGGCATGGAGGGCGCCGGTGTGGTCGCGGCGGTGGCAGAGGGGAGCGAGTTTGCGGTCGGGGATCGCGTCGCCTATTGCTCCGCCGGTTTCGGCGCCTATGCGGAGGCACTCAACCTGCCTGCGGCGCGACTGGTGAGCCTGCCCGCGGATATCAGTTTCGAAACCGCGGCCGCGGCACTGCTCAAGGGCCAGACCACCGAGTACCTGCTGCAGCGCACTTTCCCCCTGCAGGCCGGCCAGACCTGCCTGTTCCATGCGGCGGCGGGGGGCGTGGGCCTGCTGTTCGGGCAGTGGGCCAGCAGCCTCGGCGCTACCGTCATTGGCACGGTGGGCTCGGAGGAGAAAGCGGAGCTGGCCCGCGCCCACGGCTATCATCATGTCATCAACTACCGGGAGGAAGATGTCGCCGCCCGGGTCCGGGAGCTGACCGCCGGCGCCGGGGTGCCGGTAGTGTACGACGGGATAGGCCGCGACACGTTCCGGGCCTCCCTCGCCAGCCTGCAAGCCCGGGGCATGCTGGTCAGCTTCGGCAACAGCTCTGGCAAGCCCGAGCCGCTGGACCTGCAGGAGCTGGCCGCGGGAGGTTCTCTCTATGTCACCCGGCCGACCCTGCTGACCTATACCGCCACCACGGAGGAGCTGCGCGCCTCGTCTGCGGCGGTATTTGCGCGTATCCTGGCGGGCAGCCTGCGGGTCGAGATCAATCAGCGCTTTGCCCTGGCCGATATCGCGGCAGCGCACATTGCACTGGAGGGGCGTGCCACCACCGGATCCAGCGTGGTGCTGCCGTGACCCTGCCAGCTGCGCCGCAGGCCGGCGCCCGGGTCCTGCGCGGGCAGTATATCCGCCTGGAGCCCCTGTCCCAGGATCATGCCCAGGGGCTGTTCAACCGTGGTCGCCATGCCCCGGACTGGCAGTTCATGCCGCGCAGCTGCTTCATCGACCTGGCGGATACCCGGCAGTGGATTGATGAGGCGCTAGCCGCTGCGGACCAGCAGCCCTGGGCGATTGTGGAAAATGCCAAGAACAAGATCGTGGGCAGTACCCGGTACCTGAACATCCGGCCCGAGCACCGCAGCCTGGAGATCGGCTGGACCTGGCTGGGTCAGGAGTGGCAGCGCACCGGCGTCAATACCGAAGCCAAGTCCCTGTTGCTGGGCAACGCGTTCGAGCGCCTGCACTGCCTGCGGGTGGAGTTCAAGGTCGACGCCCGCAATCTGCGTTCGCAGCGCGCGCTGGAGCGCATCGGTGCCATGCGCGAGGGTGTGTTGCGCAAGCATATGGTGGTCCAGGGAGATTTCTCCCGGGATTCGGTGTATTTCAGTGTTATTGATAGCGAGTGGATGGACGTCAGGCGCCGCCTGGCGCTGCTGCAGGAGGGCCGCTGAAGGGGCCCGCCAAGGGGGGCGGCCCAAGCGGGCCACCCAAGGTGAGGTCCGCCCGGGGCTCCCGGCTTACTGGACCAATTCGTTGTCGCTGAATGTGCCCTCGAACAGGGGCGCACTGAGGTAGCGTTCACCGGAATCGGGTAACACCACCACCACCATCTTGCCGCTGTGCTCCGGTTCCCTGGAGATCCGGTCGGCGACCGCCATGGCGGCGCCACAGGATACCCCGGCCAGGATACCTTCCCGCTGCATCAGTTTGTGGGCCCAGGCCATGGCGTCCTCGTTGCTGACCTGTTCCACCCGGTCGACCATCGCCAGGTCCAGGTTGCGGGGCAGAAAGCCGGCGCCGATACCCTGGATCTTGTGGGGCGCGTGGGTGGGTTCCTCGCCGGCCTTGGCCGCCGTGATCACCGTGCTGCTGGCGGGTTCCACGGCAACGGTGAGCATGGCCTTGCCCTCGGTCTGCTTGATATAGCGGGAGACGCCGGTGAGAGTGCCCCCGGTCCCGACTCCGGCTACCAGAATGTCGACCTGGCCGTCGGTGTCCTGCCAGATCTCCGGGCCGGTAGTGGATTCGTGGATCGCCGGGTTGGCCGGGTTTTCGAACTGCCTGGCACCCCAGTACTGCGCCGGATCCGAGGCGATGATTTCCTCGGCCCTGGCGATCGCAGCGGGCATGCCCTTGGCGCCGTCGGTCAGAATGATCTCCGCCCCCAGCGCCTTCATCAGCTTGCGTCGCTCCAGGCTCATGGTGTTGGGCATGGTCAGCATGCAGCCATAGCCGCGGGCGGCGGCGACAAAGGCCAGGGCGATGCCGGTATTGCCACTGGTGGGTTCGACGATGGTCATTCCCGGACGCAGGCTGCCGTCCTGCTCTGCCGCCAGCACCATGCTGGTACCGATGCGGCACTTCACGGACATGGCGGGGTTGCGGTTCTCCAGCTTGGCGTAGACATTGCCCGTGCTGATGCGGTTGATACGGACCAGCGGGGTACCGCCAATGGTGGCGGAATTGTCCTCGAAAATGTGACTCATGAGCACCTCCTGCGGGGTGGAATAGTCTGCCGGCAAGGTTAGACAAGTGGTGCGTGCCTGTCCATGGGCCAAAAGCAGTGAAATTTTTTTCACCGGTAGTGGAACTGGGCCCCCAGCGCCGGGTCATAGTGAGCAGAGACGGTGTAGTGCAGGTAATGGAGACTGGCACTCGCGATACAGCACCGTCGCCGATTGTTACCGTTCAGGTCCTCAATCCCCCTTGTAGAGACTCCATCTCTAGACCGGCTTCCGAGCCGGTTTTTTTTCGCCTGTGTTTTGGCGCTGTCACGGGACTGTCACAAGAACGCCACGAAATTGTCACGGTTTTATCTTTCAATGGTGCACCCTATAATCGGGTCGGAGTAGTTACGCGCCTCGCTTCCCGCAGGCGCTCATGACCCAGGAGAGCGCCTTGGCCGCTGATCGGCTCAGTTATCGCACTATCGCGACCCGGGTTCCCGGATGGCTGCAACGCGGGCTGGCGTCCCTGTCGGAACCCGCCAACAGCCGGCGCTTGCGCTGGCTGCTGGTGGCGCTGTTTTCCGTTTGGGTCCTGGTGGCGCTGGCCCAGCTGATCTGGGCGCTGTTTCCGCAGGCAGGTTCGCGGCCGGTGAGCGGACAAATCATCAATCCGCCGGTGCTCAGTGCAGGCAATGGCGGTGCCGGCGCTGCCCAGGTAGACATTGATGCCCTGCGTAGCTGGCCCCTGTTTGGCGAGCCGGGTGCTGCCGTGACCGCCGAGCCTGAGGCCGAGCTGGCTGCCGCCAGCGCTGAACGCGAGGGGATAGAGAAGGGCGCCCGGGAAACACGGCTGGATCTGGTATTGCGCGGCATTATTGCTTTCAACGCAGATGGTGCGGGCAGTGCGATTATCGAACACCGGGGTCAGCAGGCGGTGTATGCGGTGGATGACACGCTGCCGGCTGCCGGCCGTGTCACCCTCGCCAAGGTCATGCCCTCCCAGGTGGTGCTCGACAACGGCGGCACTTACGAGCTGCTGCTGCTGTATCAACCCAGCGCCCTGGACGCGCAGCTGACGGGAGTGCGCCCGACAGCGTCCGCACGCGCCAGGGTCGCGCAGCCGGCTGCCGCCGTGGTCCAGGTAGTGGACAAACGCGCTGATGCCGACGCCACGGCCCTGGCGAGCGGTTACCGCGACCAGTTGTATCGGGATCCGCAATCCCTTGCGGAGCTGGTGCGGATCGCGGCAGTGCGGGATGGGGGCGAATTGCAGGGTTATCGCCTGACTCCAGGGCGCGACCGGGAGCAGTTTGAAAAGCTCGGCTTCCGCAGCGGTGACCTGGTGGTGGCCGTGAACGGCATGCCCCTGTCCGACCCGGCCAATACCATGCGACTCTACCAGACCATGCGCTCCGCCAGTGAAGCCTCGTTCGAGCTGCTGCGCGGCGGCGAGGCCGTCGCTGTCAACGTCAGTCTGGGTGCTGCCGCTGGCGAACAGTGGTAGAGTCACGACACGCAAATCGAGGATAGTCATAACAGTGAGAATCATGTCGCGGGCACTGCGGGCCCCACTGCTTATTCTGCTCGTCGCGCTGGGCTCCGGCGCCGCGAAGGCCCAGGATTTCACTGTGAATCTGAAAGAAACCGATATTCAGGAGTTGATCAAGTTCGTGGCCGAGGCCACGGAGACCACCATCGTGGTCGACCCTGCGGTCAAGGGCAAGGTCAAGGTCGTCTCCAGCAAACCAGTATCCCGCAGCGAGCTCTACGACCTGTTCCTCTCCATTCTGGAAGTGCACGGTTACACAGCGGTACGCTCCGGCGGTGTGGTGCGGGTGATCCAGAGCAAGGACGCGCGCTCGGCACCGGTGACGGTGCGCGACGACGAGGGCCAGCGGGGCAATGACGAATACGTTACCCAGGTCATGCGGCTGCAGAATATCTCCGCGGCAAAGCTGATTCCGGTACTGCGGCCGCTGGTGCCACAACAGGCGCACATGGCGGCCTATGCGCCCAGCAACGCGATCATCATTTCCGATGTCGCCTCGAATATCGATCGAATCGCCGCGATCATCGAGCGCATGGACCGCACGGCGGTGCAGGAAGCCGAGGTCATCAAACTCAAGTACGGCGTCGCCGAGGACGTGGTGCGGATGCTGGAGCAACTCAACAAGTCCGAGGCCCAGCAGGGCAGCGAGGTGGAAGTGCTGCTGGTAGCGGACACCCGCACCAACAGCGTACTGGTCAGTGCCGATGAGTTGGAGCGGGCACGCATGACGCGCCTGATCCGCTACCTGGATACACCGCTGGAGCAGAGTGGCAACGTCAAGGTGGTGTACCTGGAGTATGCCAAGGCGGAAGACCTCGCCGACGTCCTGACCCGGGTCATGCAGAATATTACCCGCGTCGAGGGAGGCGAGGGTGGCCGCCAGCAGCGCAGTAACAGCAACAGTGCCACCATTGAGGCGGACAAGAACACCAACGCCCTGATCATCACGGCCCCCGCCGACGAAATGGCATCGCTGGAAGCTGTCATCGCGCGCCTGGATATCCGCCGGGCCCAGGTGCTGGTGGAGGCCATCATCGTCGAACTGGAAGTCCGCGACGGCCAGGATCTGGGCCTGCAGTGGCTGTTTGCCAACGACGACGGCTTCTATGGCGGCAACATAAACCCCGATGACCCCCGGGCTGGCCGTATTGCCGCCGCTATCCTTCCCGATGGCAGCGACGGGGACACGGATGGGGGTACCACTACGGGCGATTTCAACGTCGGCGCACTGGCGGGAGCCATCGCCGGGTCCCCGGGCCTGTCCCTGGGCTGGGGCGTGGTCGATGATGACCTGTCGATGACGGTTATCCTCAATGCCCTCAACCGGCAGTCCAACGCCAATATCCTGTCCACGCCCAGCCTGCTGACCCTGGATAATCAGGAGGCCTACATCACCGTGGGCCAGAACGTCCCCTTTGTGACCGGCTCCTTCACCAGCACCGGTACCGGCGACGGTGCCCAGAACCCGTTTCAGACCATCGAACGCCAGAACGTGGGTATCACCCTGAAAGTCACGCCCCACATCAACGAGGGGGATTCGGTGGTGCTGGATATTTCCCAGGAAGTGTCCAGCCTCAGCAATACCTCGGCGGTGTTGGAGGCCTCGGACCTGATTACCAACGAACGCATCCTGCAGACCAAGGTGCTGGCGGCGAATGGCCGCATGGTGGTGCTGGGTGGGCTGATCAAGGATGACGTTCAGGACGGCAGCCAGAAAGTGCCGCTGCTGGGCGATATTCCGCTGCTGGGCCGCCTGTTCCGCAGCGATGCGGTGTCGGTGGTGAAGACCAACCTGTTGATCTTTATCCGTCCCACCATTATTCGCGACGACCGGCAGCTGGCCGGCGCCACTGCGGAGAAGTACCGTTTCATCCGCGACCAGCAATTGCTGCGCCGCGAGCGCGGGCTGATGTTCCTGGACGACGACAATGTGCCGGTGCTGCCGGAGTGGGAACAGCAGATCCGGCAGCTGGAGAACATCCGGGACGAGGTACAGAGTACTCCTGCCGCCGCGGAGGAGCGCTGATGACGGTGGCAGCTGCAGCCAGCCCGGAGCCGCCGAGGGCGCTGCCGTTCGCGTTCGCCAAGCAGTATGGGGTGCTGGTGCACGGCCGACCGGACGGCGTTGTGGTCAGCTGTCGCGCCGAGCCCGGGCCCCAGGTGTTGCTGGAATTACGGCGTTGGCTGGGTGCTCCCTTCGCCCTGGAAGCGGTGGCCGAGGCGGAGTTCCAGCGCCGGCTCTCCCAGGCCTACCAGCGCGACAACAATGCGGCGGTGCAGATGGCGGAGGACATCAGTGCCGATGTCGATCTCAGCCGTCTGGCGGACGAGATTCCCGATAGCGGCGACCTGATGGACGCCGAGGACGACGCCCCCATTATCCGCCTGATCAACGCCATCCTCTCCCAGGCGGTGCGCGAACAGGCCTCGGACATCCATATAGAAACCTTTGAAGACCGCCTCAGCGTGCGTTACCGCATCGACGGCGTACTGGCTGAAATCCTGTCCCCCAAGCGCATGCTGGCACCGCTGCTGGTGTCCCGGCTCAAGGTCATGGCCCGGCTCGACATCGCCGAGAAGCGAGTGCCCCAGGACGGTCGCATCTCCGTACGCATCGCCGGTCACGCGGTGGATATCCGCATGTCCACCATGCCCTCCGCCCACGGCGAGCGGGTGGTGCTGCGCCTGCTCGACAAACAGGCCGGGCAGCTGGAATTAAAGCAGCTGGCGATGAACGAACAGGTACTTTCGAGTTACGAAAAGGCGCTGCACAGTCCCCACGGGATCATTCTGGTGACCGGCCCCACCGGCTCCGGCAAGACCACCACCCTGTACGCGGGCCTGTCGCATATCAACCAGACCACCCGCAATATCCTCACCATCGAGGACCCGATCGAATACATGCTGCCCGGCGTCGGCCAGACCCAGGTCAATCCCAAGGTCGACATGACCTTCGCCCGGGGGCTGCGCGCGATTTTGCGCCAGGATCCGGACGTGGTGATGGTGGGCGAGATCCGCGACCTGGAGACCGCGGAGATCGCGGTGCAGGCGTCCCTGACCGGGCACCTGGTACTGTCCACCCTGCACACCAACACCGCGATCGGCGCGGTCACCCGGCTGCAGGACATGGGTATTGAACCGTTTCTCCTGTCGTCCAGCCTGATCGGTGTCATGGCGCAGCGCCTGGTGCGCCTGCTGTGCAGGGATTGCAAGCAGGCCTATGAACCGTCCCCCTCGGAGCGGACGCTGTTGGGTGTCGACCCGGACCTGGGCGACCGGCTGCAAATCTTCCGGGCAGTGGGCTGCGAGCACTGCAACTACGGCGGCTACCGTGGCCGCACCGGCATCTACGAATTGATCGAGGTCAACGACGCCCTGCGCCTGATGATTCACGAGGGCGCCAGCGAGCAGCAGATGCTGCAGGAGGCGCGCAAGCTGTATCCCGGCATTCAGGAAGATGGCCGCCGCCGGATTCTGGCTGGCGAGACCAGCATCGAAGAAGTGCTGCGTGTCACCGCAGTCACCTGAGCGCGGTAGCGGGCGATGACGGCCTATCGGTATCGGGCGCTCAACCCTGGCGGCAAGCTGGTCAAGGGCGTGCTGGAGGGCGACTCCGAGCGTCAGGTGCGCAGCCAGCTGCGCAGCCAGAAGCTGCGCCCGGTGGAGGTGGAGGTGGCCAATCGCCAGGCGGCCAACCAGCCCCGCTTCAACCTTGCGTTCTTGCAGCCCCGTATCAGCGTGTCCGAGCTGGCGCTGGTCACCCGCCAGCTGGCGACCCTGGTGCAGTCGAACCTGCCGCTGGATGAATGCCTGCAGGCCGCGGCCGAACAGAGCCGCAAGGCACGCACCAAGGGCCTGCTGTTGCAGGTGCGCTCGCGAGTGGCGGAGGGGCACACGCTGGCCTATGCCATGGGCGAGTTTCCGCTGGTGTTCAACGAAATGTACCGGGCCATGGTCAATGCCGGCGAGCATGCGGGCTACCTCGGACCGGTGCTGGCGCAGCTGGCAGACTACAATGAGCAGCGCCAGTACACCGCGCAGAAAATGAAAATGGCGATGATCTATCCCTTCATTCTCGTGGGGGTGGCCGTCGCCGTGGTGGTGGCGCTGATGGTCTTCGTGGTGCCGGAGCTGATCGGGATTTTCGCCCACACCAACCGCGAGCTGCCGCTGCTGACCCGCGGCCTGATCGCCGCCAGCGACTTTTCCCGGGACTATGCCCTCTGGGTTCTGCTGGCGGCGGTGGTCCTGGTCATCGGCTTGCGGCGCTGGCTGCGGCTGCCCGCGCGCCGCAAGCGCTGGCACGGCCTGCTACTGCGCCTGCCCGGCATCTCCCGGCTGGTCACCGCCGTGGATACCGCCCGCTTTGCCTCCACCCTCAGTATCCTGATGGCCAGCGGCGTGCCGCTGCTGCAGTCGCTGCATATCGCCGGCCAGGTCTTGACCAACCTCGTGTTGCGGGATGACAGTGCCCGGGTGGCTGAGCGGGTGCAGGAAGGCAGCAGCCTGCACCGGGCCCTGCGCGAAAGTGGCCGCTTTCCGCCGATGATGGTGCACATGGTGGCCAGCGGCGAAACCAGCGGTGAACTGGAAACCATGCTGCAGCGTTCGGCCACCAACCAGGAGCGCGAACTGGAAATGACGCTCGGCACCATGATGAGCCTGCTGGAACCGCTGCTGGTGGTCTTCATGGGTGCCATGGTGCTGGTCATTGTCATGGCCATCCTGCTGCCTATTTTTGATCTCAATACAATGGTGCGATAGCGATATGAATATCCCGACAAGACGTGCGCAGGGAGGTTTCTCCCTGGTGGAAATTCTGGTGGTGCTGGTGATCATGGGGCTGCTGATCAGCGTGGTGGCGCCAACGGTGCTCAACCGTGCCGACGAGGCGCGGATCCAGAAGGTCCACGCTGACTTCAAGGCCATTGAGACAGCGCTCAAGATCTACCGGCTCGACAATTATCTGTATCCGACGACCGAGCAGGGGCTGCAGGCGCTGGTCGCTCCCAGCAATCTCGATCCACAGCCGCGGAATTTCAAGGACGGCGGTTATTTGCAGGAAGTCCCGCTGGACCCCTGGGGTCGACCCTATCTGTACCTGAGTCCCGGTGAGCATGGCGAGGTGGACATCTATAGCCTGGGTGCCGATGGCTTGTCCGGGGGCGAGGGCCAGAATGCAGATATCGGCAACTGGAAAGAGCAGGACTGATTCCGTGAGCCGCCGGCAGCGGGCGGCCTGCGCAGCCCCGGTCGGCGCCAGCGCGACCCGCGGGAGGCCGCCCCGCGGGAGGCCGCCCCACGGCTTCAGCCTGCTGGAGTTGCTGGTGGTGTTGTTCGTGGTGGTGCTGATTACATCGCTGGCGACGCTGAATGTTGGCTCCGGCAACCAGGACCTGCGCCTGGAAGCCCAGGTGCGCGAGATCCAGAACATCGCCCTGTTCGCCCTTGATGAGGCCCAGATGTCGGGTCGCGACATGGGTTTGCTGCTGTTTCTGAATGCCCGCGGCCCGGAAACCACCTACGGCTACACCTGGCGTGAGCGGCGCGCGGAAGGTTGGCGCGCGCCACGGGTGGCCGCTGACGTGTTCACTGAACAGACGCTGCCGGCGGAAGTTGACCTTGCGCTGATGCTGGAAAATGTGCCGGAAAGCGACCTGCCGCCCGCGCCTGTGGCGGCGGATGCGGCGCCGCAGGTGATCTTCCATGCCAGTGGCGAGGTCGTTCCCGGCGAGCTGGAATTGCGCCGCCGTGATACGGGCGAGATTCTCTGGCGCCTGCAGTGGGACCTGCTGGGGCGGATGACGCTGCTGCGTCGCGGCGAAGTGGCAGATGATTTTGATCGCTCCTAGGAAGCCGTTGCGCCAGCCAGGCTTCACCCTGGTGGAGGTCATGGTGGCTCTGGCCGTGGTCGCGCTGGCGTTGCCGGCCCTGATGTTTGCCCTCTATCAGCAGGTGGACGGTACCGGCTACCTGCGTGACAAGTCCCTGGCGCAGATGGTGGCCAACAACAAGCTAGTGGAGCTGCGGCTGCTCAGCGCGGCCCGGCCCGGGCTCTTCAGCGGTGTCGACAGCGGCGTCGAGGAACTCGCCGGGCGGCAATGGCACTGGCGCCTGGCCAGCAGCGCCACCCAGGTCCAGTCCTTCTACCGGGTGGAGATTGCAGTGCGTGCAGGCGAGGAGGAGAGCGGCCTGCCCTTGCATACCCTGGTCGCTTTCATGTTCGAGGACCAGCGCCAGGCCCCGGAGGTGCCCGGTGAGGAGTAGCGGGTTCACGCTGGTGGAAGTCCTGATCGCCCTGGCGATCACCGCCTTCGTGGCGGCGGTGTCCTACACCGGACTGTCGACCGTGATCAGCGGGGTCGAGAGTACGCGGGCGGTGGCCGAGCGCACCTGGGAGGTGAACCGCGCCCTGATGATTGTCAGTCGCGACCTGCGCCATTTTGTCGAGCGCCCGGTGCGGGACGAATTCGGTGAAGAGGAGCCGGCACTGATCGGCGGGCGGGCGGCCCGCTTCATGCTGAGCTTTACCCGCAGCGGCTGGCACAATTCCGCGGAACATCCGCGCAGCAACCTGCAGCGCGTCAATTACCTGTGGCTGGACGACAGCCTCTGGCGGGAGAGTTACCCGGTGCTGGACCGGGCCTCGGTGACCGAGCCGCAGCGCGTGTTGTTGCTGGAGGGGGTCACGGACCTGCGCCTGTCATTCCTCGATACCCCGGAGTCCCTGCGCCCGGGTGCTCGCGGGACGGTGGTCGAGACCCGCAACTGGCCGGAAAACTGGGTGGCGGATACCAGTCAGCCCGGCGTGGCGCTGCCGCCCCCCGCAGCTGTGGAGTTGGTCCTGGAACTGGAAGACATGGGCGAACTGAGGAGTCTGCATGCACTGCCGCCCCTCTGAGCCGCGCCACCCCGACGCCCAGCGCGGTGTGGCGCTGGTGGTGGCGCTGCTGGTGTTCGGCCTGTCCGCGGCCCTGCTGGTGGCCATGCAAAGCGAGTTCACCCTGTTCTACCAGCGCGGGTCCAATCTGTTTCAGGCCGAGCAGGGCCACGCCTACCTGCGCGGTGCGGAAGAACTGGCAACGCTGGCGCTGGTGATGGACCACGATGCCGACCAGTCCCGGGAGCAGCCGCGGGATGATCTCGGCGAGTTCTGGGCCCAGCAGGCAACGCCCTATCCGCTGGACGAGGGCGGCTGGCTGGTGGGCTCGCTGCAGGATCTGCAGGGGCGCTTCAACCTGAATTTGCTGGCTGCCTCCGTGACCGGTACAGACGAGGCCGGGACGGACAGCGCCCGTTTCACGCCCGCCCAGGCCTTCTTTATCCGCCTGCTGCAGGCGCTGCCGGAGTTGCAGCTCGACTCCCGCGAGGCTATTGCGCTGACCCAGGCCATCGGCGACTGGCTGGACCCGGATACGATTACCCGCCCGTTCGGGGCCGAGGATGATTTCTACAGTGGCCAGAGTCCTCCCTATCGCGCCGCCAACCGGCCCATGGCCAGCGCCAGCGAGCTGCGGGCAGTGGCCAATGTGACCCCGGAGCTGTACCGCGCACTGGCACCCCTGGTGACAGTCTGGCCGCAAACACCTGCGCCCCTGAATATTCACACGGCGGCGCTGCCGCTGCTGCGGTCGATAAATGGCGACGGTGAGCTGCTGCCCCTGAGCGAAATGGAGGCCGAGTCCCTGTTTCAGCGCCAGCGCAGCGAGGGTGGCTTCGCCAGCCTGGACGAACTGCTGGAAGCGCCGGCCTTCGCTGACAAGAACACGGAGGGAGTGCGCAGTCTGCTCGGCGAAAGCTCGTCCTGGTTTCTGTTGACCGCAGAGGTCGAAGTTGCCGATCGCAACATGCGCTTGTACAGTGTGCTGCACCGCGATGAGCGCACGGTACGGGCTGTGGCCCGCGCGTCCGGCAGCCTGTGATGCAGGGCTGGCGGGTGTATCCAACAACGGTAACAACGGAGATCACGGTTTGCAGAATCTAGCCGTCGTGCGCTTGCTTGACGATGTCCTCGCCTGGTATCCACCGGGTGCCGGTGAGCAGCCGCGCCTGCTCGACAGCGCGGACGCGCGGACCCGGTTCCGGGACACGCTGAAAAGCTCGCGCCTGCAGGCCTGCTTTGCCGCCCCGGGCGCAGAAGTGCGCCTGCTGCACGTGACGGTGAGCCCGGAGGAAAAAAAGCACCTGCAGCAGGCGCTGCCGTTCCTGCTGGAAGAGCAGCTCGCCGAAGATATAGAGGACCTGCATTTCGCGACCTGCCCGCTGGACAAGACCACCTTTGGGGTCGCTGTGTGTCGACACTCGGCAATGGCTGCCTGGGAGGACCTGCTGGCGGACCTGCCCGAGCTGCCGCAGTGGTTGCCGGAACCCCTGTTGCTGCCCTGGCAGGCGGGTGAATGGTGCCTGGTCATGGCGGCGGACGCGGTGATCGTGCGCAGCGGCGAATGCGAGGGCTACACGGTTGAGCCGGAACTGCTGCCCGTGCTGCTGACAGCTGCGGCCGAGGCGGCGCCACCGCGGGCACTGGTGGTCTACGGCAGCGACCGGGAGCGCGAGCTGGCACTGATCCCCACGGCCTTGCAGGATCGGGTGCAATGGCGTCAGGGGAACCTGTGCTCTGCCCTGATGCTGGCGCGGGATGAACACCCTCTGAACCTGCGCCAGGGACCCTACGCGGCGCGGTTGCCGCTGACGCGCTGGTGGCAGCAGTGGCGCGTGGCCGCCATGGTGCTGGCTGTCGCGTTTACCTTGCAACTGCTTGCAACCTGGGCTGACTACCGGTCGCTCAGCAACGAAAATCTGGCATTGCGTGCGGCGCTGGAAACCAGCTACCGGCAAGCCGTGCCCGAGGGAGCGCTGGTAGATGCGGAACGCCAGCTGCGGCGCCAGCTGGATGGTCTGCGCGGCGGTGGCGGTGGTGGTGGCTTTGTGCGTCTGCTGGAGCAGGCGGGCGGCATCATTGCCCAGCGCCCGGGCACCAGTATCGTCAGCATCAACTACAACCAGCGCGGCGGTGAAATGCGCCTGAACCTGGTCGCCAATGACTTTGCGGCGGTGGAGCAGCTGCGCGCTGGCCTGGCTGAGGCCGGGCTGGCCGCGGTGATGGAAAGCAGCAGCGCCCAGGGCGACGGCGTCCGCGCCCGAATCCGGGTAGGGGGCGTCTGATGCAAGCCTGGTTTGCGCGTCTTGATCGCCGCGAACAACTGAGCGTGCTGGTGCTGGCCGCAGTTGTCGGCCTGTATCTGCTGTGGGTATTGCTGTGGTCGCCCGTCGCCGCCATGCGCGATCGCATGGCGGAGCAGAACGTCGCGACCGCTGCAGCCCTGGTGCGGGTCGATACTCTGGTCGCCGAACTGCAGCAGGCCCGCGCATCCTCGGGTCCGGGTGGACAGCGCAGCAACCTGGCGGCAGTGGTGAACCAGAGTACCGGTCGTTTCGGGCTGCCCGTGAATCGACTCCAGCCCGGTAGCCGGGGCGATCTGCAGGTGCGGCTGGAGAATGCGCGGTTTGCCGACCTGATCGCCTGGTTGCACCAGCTGGAACTGGGTGAGGGCCTGCTGCTGGAAGAGGTGGCGATTACCCAGGCCGGCAGCGCCGGCTTTGTCAACGCCACCATCCGCATCGGCCAGGGCTTGTGACCGGGGGCCGCTGGCTGGCCGGGGCACTGGCCCTGGTTGTGTTGCTGGTGCTGCTGGCCAGCAGCGCTCCGGCCCACCTGCTGCTGCGGGTGCTGGAAAACACGCCGGTCACGGCGCAGGCCCTGCAGGGTACGATCTGGCAGGGGCGCGCGGGCCGGGTGCTGGTGGCCACGGATGCGGGTCTGCTGCATCTGGGGGAGGTCAGCTGGTCGCTGCGGCCCTGGTCGCTGCTGGCGCTGGCGCCGCGGCTGCAGGTCGGCAGCCGCTGGGGGGGGCAGCGCCTGCAGGCAGAGCTGCAAATCCGCGGGCGCAGCGACATTACCCTGGAGAACCTTGATGCCAGCTTTGACGCGGCGCTGTTGCGTCACCTGGCCCCGGTTGCGCTGCAGGGCGTCGTTTCCCTGCAGGCAACGCAGCTGCGCCTGCGCGATGGGCTCCCGGTAGAGACAGAGGGCCGCCTGCTGTGGCAGCAGGCGGCCTGGGATGCGCCCCGCGGCGTCCTGCCGTTGGGCAGCTATGTGGTGGAGGTTTCCCAGCCTCGTGGCGGCGACCTGACAGGCACAGTGCTGACCCTGGAAGGCCCGGTGCGCGCGACCGGTCAGTTGCAGTTGGCGCGGTCGAGTTATAGCATCGCGGTGCTGATTGCCCATGACGGGCGCTGGGATCCGCAGCTGCAGGAAGCGCTCTCGCTGCTGGCGCGGCCGGTGGCGGAGGGTTACGACCTGCGCCTGGAAGGCCAGCTGCCAGTACCCGGCGCCTGAGTACAGGTGTCATTTCTTTCCAACCCTGACAAGGAACTTGCGCCGATGAGCGACGCTGACTACCGCAAATACGAGTGTGTGATCTGTGGCTATATCTACGATGAGGCACTGGGCATTCCCGAGGACGGTATTCCTCCCGGGACCCGCTGGGAGGATTTGCCGGAGACCTGGGAGTGCCCTGATTGCGGTATCTCCAAATCCGATTTTGACCTGATGGAAGACTGAGCTCCTCCACATCACTGGACCTTGACCATGACAACAGCCACCCGACTCGCTGCCCTGCGCCAACTGCTGAGGTCGCGCGGCTACGACGCCCTCGTGATCCCGCGGGCGGACGAGCACCTGGGCGAATATATTCCCCTGCACAATGAGCGTCTTTTGTGGGCGACCGGCTTTACCGGGTCCGCCGGCATGGCTGTGATCCTCCGGGATCGGGCCGGGATTTTTGTCGACGGCCGCTATACGGTACAGGTACGGCAGCAGGTGCCCGCTGCGGACTTCAGCTACCACCATCTGCTCGAGGAGCCGCCAGTCGAGTGGCTGCTGGCTTGCCTGCAGCCCGGTGCCCGGGTGGCGGTGGACCCGCGCCTGCACAACCTGCAGTGGCTGCACCAGACCGAGGCCGAACTGGCGGCGGCGGATCTGGTGCTGTGCCTGGATACGGATAATCTGGTCGATCGCTGCTGGCACGATCGTCCGGCCGCGCAGGTCGAGCCCGCCCTGCTGCTGGACGAAGCGCACACTGGCGAATCCAGCGTCAGCAAGCGGGACCGGATCGGTGCCGCGGTCAAGGCGCTGGACGCGGACGCCGCCCTGATATTTGCTCCCGATTCCGTGTCCTGGCTGCTCAACCTGCGCGGGCGCGACGTTCCCTGTCTCCCGGTGCTGCAGTCCCTGGCGTTGCTGTGGACAGACGGCTCCGTGGATCTGGTAGTTGAACCGGCGCGGATGCCGACCGGTTGGCAACAGCACTGTGGCGCGAACGTGCGCCTGCACACACCGGCGGAGGCCGAGGCGCTGCTCGGCGCACAGGCGGGCAAACGGGTGCTGGCGGACCCGGTGACCGCCAATGCCTGGTCACAGCAGTTGCTGGAACAGGGCGGTGCCACGCTCGTGGCGGGCACCGACCCGGTACTCCTGCCCAAGGCGTGCAAAAATGCGGTGGAAATTGCCGGCACCCGCGCCGCGCATGTCCGCGATGCGGTCGCTGTAGTGCGTTTTCTGGCCTGGCTCGATGGCGAGCAGGCCGAGGGCCGTCTGTACGACGAGGCGCAACTGGCGGACCGCTTGCTGGACTTCAGGTCCGGCGCGGAGCACTTCCAGGGGCCGTCCTTTGACACCATCTCGGCCGCTGGCAGCAATGCCGCCATGTGCCACTACAACCATCGCAATGGCACTCCCGCCAGGCTGCCGCCGGACTCGGTGTATCTGGTCGATTCCGGCGGCCAGTACACCGACGGCACCACCGACATCACCCGCACCGTGGCCATTGGTGACCCCGGTGCCGAGGTGCGACGCCTGTTTACGCTGGTACTGAAAGGGCATATCGCCCTGGACCAGGCGCACTTTCCGAAGGGGACCACCGGCACCCATCTCGATGTGCTGGCGCGACAGTATCTGTGGCGGGAGGGTCATGACTACGATCACGGTACCGGCCACGGCGTCGGTGCCTTCCTCAGCGTCCACGAGGGACCCCAGCGCATTGCCAAGGCCTGGGCGCCGGTGCCCCTGCAGCCGGGCATGATCATCAGCAACGAGCCCGGGTACTACCGGGACGGTGCTTTCGGTATCCGCTGTGAAAACCTGGTGGTGGTGACGGAGGTGGCGGGCGACATGGAAACACCGATGTACGGGTTGCAAGCGTTGACACTGGTTCCCTTCGACCGGCGCCTGCTGGACCTGTCCCTGCTGGACGCCCGGGAGCTACAGTGGCTGGATGCCTACCACACCCAGGTCGCCCGCACCGTCGGGCCGCTGTTGCCGGCAGCGGAGCAGGGCTGGCTGCAGCAGGCTTGCGCGCCGCTTGCCACCGGCAGCTAGCCGCCCGCAGCTGGCCGCCCGCAGCTGGCCGCCCGCAGCTGATTGGCGGCGGGCTTTTGTGTACACTTGCAACCATAACGAAAAAAGCTGGAGTTTGACTTTATGGCCATAGCGGCAGCAGACCACTGGTCATCGCGCTTTGCCTTCCTCATGGCCGCAGTCGGCTTCGCGGTAGGCCTTGGCAATATCTGGCGCTTCCCCTATATCACGGGGGAAAATGGTGGCGCCGCCTTCGTCATTATCTACCTGGTGTGCGCGTTCGCGATCGGGGTCCCTATCCTGGTTGCCGAGCTGATGGTTGGTCGCAGGGGCCAGTCCAGCCCGCCGGAAGCGGTGGCGGTGGTCGCGACGGAAAGCCGGCGCAGCCGCCAGTGGCAGTGGGTGGGGGGCATGGGACTGCTGGCTGCCTACAGCATTGAGATTGTCTACGCCGCCATTGTCGGCTGGGTGCTGTGGTACCTGTTCAAGGCGATTACCACCGGCTTTGCCGATGTGGATGCCCTGAATGCCAGCAGCCAGTTCGCGGCGGTGCTGGATGACACCGCGGGCATGCTGTTCTGGACCCTGGTGGGCCTGCTGATAACCGGCTTGATCATCTACGCCGGGGTCAAGGAGGGCATCGAGCGGGCCGTGGTGGTGATGATGCCGCTGATGTTCCTGTTGCTGGTGGGGCTGGCGACCTACAATTATTTCGTCGGCGGTTTCAGCGAGGCGGTTACCTGGCTGTTTACCCCGGATTTCAGCAAGATCGGGCCGGATGTGTTCCTGGTGGCCATCGGCCAGGCGTTTTTTTCCATCGGCGTCGCCATGGGCGGGATGATGATCTATGGCTCCTACCTGCCGAAGTCCATTTCCATCGGCCAGTCCGTGCTGATTATCGTGGTGGCCGATACTGCCGTGGCCCTGCTGGCTGGCCTGGTCATATTCCCCGCCGTATTCCACCACGGGCTGGATCCGGCGGCCGGTGCCGGACTGATTTTCCAGACCCTGCCGGTGGCCTTTGCGCAGATGCCCGGGGGTCACCTGTTCGGTGTCCTGTTCTTCACCATGCTGTCGGTAGCCGGCATTACTTCCATGGTCGGGCTGGTGGAATGCGTGAACGCCTGGATCGAGGAGCGCTTTGGCATGCCACGGCATCGCAGCGCGGTGCTGGTGATCGGTTCGGTGGCGGTGCTGAGCATCTTCAGTATTCTCTCGTACAACGTGCTTGGCGATATCAGCTTTGGCGGCCGCAACTTCAATGACACCATGGATTACTTCTCCAACCAGATCCTGTTGCCCCTGGGCGGCCTGTTCATTGCCGTATTTGCGGGTTGGGCAATGACCCGCGATGCCAGCCGCGATGAACTCTGGAGCATGGGCAGCGTCGCCTATGAGCTCTGGCGTTTCATGATCCGCTTCGTGGTGCCACCGGCACTGGTAATCATTTTCATCTCGGGCATCGGCGGCTGAGTTACGCCGCCGCCCCGCACCACCCACACTGAGTCCGGAGTCTCCATGCTGAACATGGTCAATGATTTTCTCTGGGGCCAGATCCTGATCGCGGTCCTGGTGGGTGTCGGACTGCTCTTTACCGTTGGGTCCCGTGGCGTGCAGTTCCGCTATTTCGGCCGCATGTTCGGCGTGCTGCGCGGCGGAATGCACCACGAACGCGGCCATATCAGTTCCTTCCAGGCATTGGTGGTGTCGGTCGCGGGCCGGGTCGGCAGCGGCAATATCGCGGGGGTGGCCGTCGCCATTACCCTCGGTGGCCCGGGCGCCGTGTTCTGGATGTGGGTCATCGGCCTGATGGGGATGGCCACCAGCTTCTTCGAATGCTCCCTGGCCCAGCTGTTCAAGCGCGCCGAACCGGACGGAACCTACCGCGGCGGACCAGCCTACTATCTCACCCACGGCATCGGTCAGCGCGGGCTGGCGGCGGTGTATTCGGTGCTGCTGCTGGTGACCTTCGGGCTGGGGTTCAATGCCGTGCAGTCCTATGTGGTGGCGACATCACTGCAGGCGTCGTTCGGTGTCTCGACCTGGGTGACCGGGCTGGTGATGGTGGCGTTTCTCGGGGTGGTCATTTTTGGCGGCATCCGGCGCATCGCCCTGGTGGCGGAGGTGATCGTGCCGTTGATGGCACTGTTGTACTTGCTTGCCGCGCTGCTGGTCATTGTGCTCAATATCAGCGCGGTGCCGGCGGCGCTCTGGTACATCGTCGAAAGTGCCTTCGGCCTGGAACAGGCGGTGGGCGGCGGCCTCGGCGCGGTGATCATGCAGGGGGTCAAGCGCGGCTTGTTCAGCAATGAAGCGGGACTGGGTAGCGCTCCCAATGTGGCCGCTGTCGCCCATGTGCCGCACCCGGCCAACCAGGGTGTCGTCCAGGCCTTCAGCGTCTTCATCGATACCGTGATCATGTGTACCTGTACGGCCGTCATCATCCTGCTCTCGGATGTGTACCAGCCGGGTGCTGCAGGTGTGGACGGCGTGATCCTGACCCAGTCCGCCATGGGCAGCCATGTTGGCGCCTGGGGGGCGAGTTTCGTTTCGGTGGCGCTGGTGCTGTTTGCCTTCAGCTCGATCATGTACAACTATTATCTGGGCGACAACAGCCTCAGTTTCTTCAGCCATGACAATCCCGCGGTGGCCAACGTGTTCCGGGTGGCAGTACTGGGGCTGGTATTCTGGGGTTCGCTACAGGACCTGAGCACCGTATTCGGTTTTGCCGAACTCACCATGGGCCTGCTGGCGCTGGTCAACCTGATCGGTCTGGTGTGGATGTACCGGATCGGGATGCGGCTGTTGCGGGATTATGACTCCCAGCTGCGCGCCGGCAACGAGCCGCGCCTGCGGCTGCAGGACTGGAGCGATCTGGACATTGACGAGCAGGCCTGGCGCGACTGAGCCAGCGGCACCCGTTAGGCCGGCGGCGGAATGAACTGGATGATCGCAATTGCCAGCAGGGCAGCGGCGCCGAGGAGTTGCAGCCAGGTTCTACGGGACATACAGGTTTCCTCTAGTCCAGCAGCTCCGGCTGCTCGGCAATGATAACGTCGTACAGGGGCTGGAAACTGAACCACCCCGCCAGGGAAGAGCCGACGGTGGCCCGGGTCTGGGCGGCATACTCCGGTTTGATCAGCTTCGGTGAGCCGACGGCTTCAGCCAGCAGCTGGGCCTGGCAGCTGCGCTCCATGGTGATGAACCACCAGGCGGCCTCGTCGACGGTCTCGCCGACGGTCAACAGGCCATGGTTCTGCAGAATCGCCGCCTTGTGGTCGCCCAGGGCGGCGGCAATGCGTTCGCCCTCGCTGCTGTCCAGGACCACGCCGGTGAAGTCGTCAAACAGTACATGGTCCTCATGGAAGGCGCAGGCATCCTGGGTAATGGGGTCCAGCAGTCGTCCCAAGGAAGACCAGGCCTTGCCGTAGAGTGAATGGGAGTGGGCGGCAGCGGTCACCCGGGGGTGGGCCATGTGGATACGCGAGTGAATGGTGAAGGCCGCGCCGTTGAGCAGGCCCTCGCCCTCGACCACCTGACCGCTGTGGCTGACCAGGAGCAGATCCGACACCCGCATCTGCTTGAAGGATCTACCCATGGGATTGACCCAGAAATGATCCTGGTGCTCGGGATCCCTTACCGTCACATGCCCCGCCACGCCCTCGTCGAAACCGAACTTGCCGAACAGGCGCAGGGCGGCCGCCAGCTTCTGTTTGCGCTCACGCCGTATCTCGCTGGTGGACTTGCCGGCATCCTCGCCACCCATGCCGGTAGTGTCCCTGTTCATGATGATGTTGTTCGCCGTTGTCATGCCGTTTGCTCCCTGTTGCTGGCGCCTGTCTTCTGGCATTGTAAACCTTTTCCCCGGCGCTGTTGTGCCAGGTGGGCTTTTATATATTAAGAAAAACTAATATAATCGGGCGCAAACCCGCTCGAGAACAGCTGGAAGGTGTTGATGATGGATGCCGAAGCCATGGCCTCGCGTGCCGGCGAGGCCGCACAGCTGCTCAAGCAGATGGCCAACGAGAAGCGTCTGATGATTCTCTGCGCCCTGGTGGACGGCGAGCAGTCTGTGAGTGCGCTCAATGCTGCCGTACCGCTGTCGCAGTCTGCCCTGTCACAGCATCTCGCGCGCCTGCGCGAGGCCGGCCTGGTGACCCCGCGCCGCGACGGTCAACTGGTCTATTATGCGCTGGCAGGAGACGAGGCGCCGGCCATTCTGCAGCTGCTGCACACACTGTATTGCACGGACTGAGGGTGGCCCTGTGACACATCCGCTGGACCGGCTCGTTGCCTACACCCTGGGAGGAGGTCTGCCCAAGGCCCTGTTCTTCGTCGGCCTGCTGGTCGGTTTCATCTCGCTGCTGTACACCCCGCGTGAAGAAGAGCCGCAGATCGTGGTGCCGGTGGTGGATGTGTTTGTCGAGGCGCCCGGCCTGGACGCCCGCCAGGTCGAGCGCCAGGTCGCCATCCCCCTGGAGAAGCTGCTGGCGCAGATCCCCGGGGTGGAGCATGTCTATTCCTCCACCTCGCCCGGGCGCACCGCGGTCACCCTGGCGTTCTTTGTCGGTGAGGATCGCGAAGAATCCCTGCTCAATACCTACAACAAGCTGTACTCCAATCAGCAGCAGATGCCCGCCGTGGTGAGTGACTGGTATCTGCGTCCGGTGGAAGTGGATGACGTTGCGATCGTGGTGCTGGCCCTGTGGTCCAGCAACCCGGAGCGGTACAGTGACCACGATCTGCGACGCACGGCGGATGAGCTCTCCACCCATCTGCAGCGGATACCGGACTCGGGCGAAGTCACGGTGACCGGTGGGCGCGCGCGGCAGGTGCAGATTCTGCTGGATCCGGAGGCGCTGGCCGCGCGCAGGACCACCGCCGCCGATGTGGTATCCGCACTGACGGTATCCAACCAGCTGCAGCCCGCTGGCCGCTGGTCTTTCAACAATGAATCGATTCTGCTGGAAAGCGGCGACGCCCTGCGCAGTCCCGCTGACCTGCCCGGCCTGGTGGTCAATGTGATCGACGGTGCGCCGGTATACCTGCAGGAGGTGGGACGGATCGTCGACGGTCCCGAGGAGCCCGCGGCCTACACCTGGATTGCGTTCTCCGAGCGCGAATCGAGAGCAGCAGTGACCAGCGGCCAGCGCTATCCCATGGTCACCCTGAATGTGGCCAAGAAGCCCGGCACCAACGCGGTCAGGGTTGCCCAGCGGGTACACGAGGAAATGGCGCGGTTGCAGCGGGAGCTGTTGCCCGCCGACCTGCACCTGGAAGTGCTGCGCGACTATGGCCAGACCGCGGACGAGAAGGTCAACAATCTCACCAGCAGCCTGGGCTTCGCCATTGTCACCGTCGTGGTCTTCATCAGTGTGTTCCTGGGCTGGCGGGCAGGTCTGGTGGTCGGCCTTGCGGTACCGATCTGCTACGGCATCACCCTGGCCCTGGACATGGCCTTTGGCTACACCATCAATCGGGTGACCCTGTTTGCCCTGATCCTGTCCCTGGGCCTGCTGGTGGACGACCCGATCACCGGCGTCGACAATATCGCCCGCAACTTTGCCGAGGGCCGGGGCCCGCGGGCCCGCCGTATTGTCGACGCCATGGCGGAGATTCGCATTCCCCTGCTGATGTCGACCCTCACCATTGTCTTTGCGTTCCTGCCGCTGGCATTCATTACCGGCATGATGGGCCCCTACATGGCCCCGATGGCGTTCAACGTGCCGGTGGCGGTGATCAGCAGTACTGCGGTGGCCTTCATGGTCACGCCCTGGCTGGCCAGCCGGTTCCTGCCCTCGGTGGACAGCGACGAGCTGGAGGCCCTGACCAGTGCTCCTGCCGATCCCCGCGCCGACGGGCTCTACGCCCGCTGGATGCGACCGGTACTGGCCGGGCGCGGCAAGGCAAAAATTGTGGTTTGGGTGGTCGGGGTGCTGTTCATGCTGGCGGCGAGCCTGCCCCTGTTCCGGCTGGTACCGCTGAAGCTGCTGCCCTACGACAACAAGAATGAGGTGCAGGTGCTGGTGGACATGCCGGAGTCCGCCACTCTGGAGCACACCGCTGCGCTCAGCCAGCGGGTCTCGCAGGCGCTGCTGCGAGTGCCGGAGGTGCGCGCGGTGGCGGCCTTTGTCGGCCAGCCGTCCCCGATCGACTTCAATGGCATGGTGCGGCGCCACTACCAGCGTCAGGCGCCGTATCTCGCAGATCTGCGCATCACCCTGGTCGACAAGGCCGACCGCGAACACCAGTCCCATGCGGTGGTGCTGCGCATTCGGGAGTTGCTCGAACCCCTGCAGCACAATGGGGTAAAACTGAAAGTGGTGGAGGTACCGCCGGGCCCGCCAGTCATGAGCACACTGGTCGCCGAAATCTATGGCGATACACTGACCCCGTACGCCAGCCAGCAGCAGGCAGCGCTGCTACTGGCGCAGCGGTTGCAGCGGGAAGCGCATGTGGTGGAGGTGGATACCTCGGTGGAGGATCCACATCAGCGTGTGCGCTTTGTCACCGACAAGACCAAGGCGGCGCTCTCGGGTATCTCCACCACCGATATCAACCAGATCATCGCCATGGCCAATCGGGGTTATGTGGCGGGACATCTCCAGCTGTCGGGCGAGGCGCTGCCGCTGCCGGTGTTGATGCGGCTGGCGCCCGAGCAGCGGGTGTCCCTGCACGACTTCGAGCGCCTGCAGGTCAAGGGCAGGGCGGGTATCACCCAGGCCAGCAGCGCCCGGGGCCTGGATGCCGCGCCGCAGCCGCTGGTGGCACTGGGCGAGCTGGGAACGTTTCAGCGTAGCGACGCGGAACAGGCCATCCAGCGCAAGGATCTGCGCCCGGTAGTGTATGTCACCGCGGAGCTGTCCGGGCGCCCGCCGGCGGATGTCATTGCCGATCTGGTGGCGGACAGGGGTGGCGAGGCCGGTACCGCCAATGCGTGGCAGGGGCGCAGTTTTCTCAGTCCCGGCGGCGGTGACGGCTGGCAGCTGCCGGACGATATCGAGGTGCGCTGGACCGGGGAAGGGGAGTGGCGCATTACCGTCGACGTCTTCCGCGACATGGGCCTGGCCTTTGCTTTCGCCCTGGTGGCGATCTTCTTTGTGTTGCGGATACAGACTGCGTCGGTGGCCCTGTCCCTGATCATCATGGCCGCCATTCCACTGACGGTGATCGGGATCATGCCGGGCTTCTGGTTGCTGAACCTGATCGGTGAGCGGGAGGTGGCCGGGGCACCGGATCCGGTCCTGTTCACCGCCACCGCGATGATCGGCATGATCGCGCTGGCGGGGATTGTGGTGCGCAATTCGCTGATCCTGGTGGAGTTTGTGACCCAGGCTCGGGAGCGTGGGTCAAGTGTTACCGAGGCATTGCTGGAAGCGGGGCATGTGCGTATGCGACCAGTACTGTTGACGGCTGGCACCACCATGCTGGGCAACCTGGTCATCATTCTCGACCCGGTATTCAGTGGCCTCGCCCTGGCCATCATTTTTGGCATTGTCGCTTCTACCCTGCTGACCCTGGTGGTGGTGCCGGTGGTGTACCTGCTGGTCTTTGACAAACCTGCCGAGGAGGCTGTTGCCAATGAATAGAATGCGTACCTGGCTGCCCGCTCTGGGCGCGGTAGTGCTACTGGTACTGCTGGTGGCCTGGATGGCGGGGCTGTTCCGCGAGCGGCTGACACCGGGGCTGGAGGAACAACAGGCTGCGGGACCGGAGCCTGTTTACATTGTCGAACCGGAGGTGGTGCCGGTCAGTGAGCCGGTGGCCGGTTCCGTGGAGGCCAAGCAGGCCACCATTGTATCGTCGCGCATCATGTCCCGGATTCAGAAGATCCATGTGCGCTCCGGCGATCAGGTCAGCGAAGGCCAGGTCCTGGTAGAGCTGGAAAAATCCGATCTCGAGGCGCGTGTGGCACAGGCCACCGACCAGATTGCCGCAGTCAGGGCACGGTTGACCGAAGCCGAGCGCAATTTGCAGCGGGCAGTGGAGCTGCAGGGGCGTGGCCTGCTGTCCGTGGCGGACAGGGACGCAGCCCAGGCCAATCGCGATACCCTGCAGGCGGAGTTGCAGAGCGCCGAGCAGGTGTTGGCAGAGTCCCGGGCAGCGCTGGCCTACGCCGCCATCCAGTCACCCATTGACGGCCGGGTAGTGGACCGGTTCGCCGAGCCCGGCGACATGGCTGCGCCCGGATCGCACCTGATCTCTCTCTATAACCCGTTGTCCCTGCGGGTTGAAGCCCAGGTGCGGGAACAGCTGGCCCTGTCGCTGGCCATCGGTCAGCCGATACCGGTGAGCCTGCCGGCACTGGATCTCCATATAGAGGGCGCCATCGAGGAGATAGTGCCGGCCGCCGAGCCCGGTTCACGCAGCTTTCAGGTGAAGATTCGCCTGCCCTATGAAGAGCGCCTGTTGCCCGGCATGTACGCCCGTGTCCTGGTGCCGGCGGGGTCGGAGCAGCGACTGTACGTACCAAGGGCGCTGCTGGCCCAGGTTGGGCAGCTGTGGGTGGTCAGGGTGACCGGGCCGGAGGGGCCCGAGCGTCGTTTCCTGCGCCTGGGGCGCGAGGTGGCCGATGGCCGTGTCGAAGTCGTATCGGGCCTGGCTCCGGGGGAGCAGGTGCTGCCGCTGGAGTAGGCCCTCCAGCGGACTCCCGGCGGCGGGCGGGCTTTCAGCTCTCGGTCTGCATGTTGTCCGGTCCCCAGTAGGCCTTCATGCTGCTGATCTTGCCGTCGGCGTTGAATTCAAACACGTCGATGACATCCATCTGCATTCCCGGCATCAGCACCTGGAAGGGGAACGCGACGGCGTTGCCGGCACAGCGGGCGGGGCCCGTCAGCTTCAGCTTGGCCCCGGCACCCAGGGCGCCCGCATAGAACGCGCAGATTGCCTCCAGGCCACGGTGCGGTTCAGTGCCGACCGGATCCTCGACCACGCCGTCTTCCGCATACATGCCACGGATAATGTTTACATCACCCTGTTCGAAGGCGTCCACGTAGCGTTCTACCATGGCGATCTTGTCGCTGTTGTCCATAGTGTTCTCCCTGTGTTGATTGTTGTTGGCGCAAGTCAGTAGCCTTCGATGCTGGCGTAGCGATCCTTGTGGAATCCGGTATCGCCAAGGATTTGCATGGTGACACGGGCCCGCTTCAGAAAGAAACCGATTTCCAGTTCATCGGTAACGCCGATACCGCCGTGCAGTTGCACGGCCTCATTGGTCGCGAGCTTGACCAGCTCGTTCAGCTGCGCTTTTGCCAGGCTTGCGACCAGCGCCAGTTGCTGCGGGTTGTCGTCCACCGTGGCCAGGGCCTGCAGCACCACCGAGCGGGCCAGCTCCAGTTCCGCCTGCAGGCGCGAAGCCCGGTGCTGCAGGGCCTGGAAGGAGCCGATGGGGACCCCGAACTGCACCCGCTCCTTGAGCCAGGCCACGGTACGGTCAAAGACTTCTTCTGTGCTGCCGAGCATTTCCGCCGCCAGCGCGACGCGGCCCCGGTCCAGCACCGCGTCCAGCCAGTCGCCGGCAGTACCCGGCTCGCCGAGGATGGCACTTGCCGGCAGGGTAACGTTGTCAAAGCGGATATTGGCGGCATTGCGGCTGTCGACCATCAGCGTGCGCTGGCAGTCGACACCGTCGCTGTCCCGGGGCACCAATACTACGCTCAGGCCCTCGCGGTCGCCCGGTGCACCGGCGGTCCGCGCCACGACCAGCAGCAGGTCCGCCGAGTGACCATCGAGGACGAAACATTTCTCGCCGTCGAGGCGCAGGCTGTCGCCCTTGAGCTCGGCGCGGGTGGCCACATGAAGCGGGCGGTGGTGATGGCTTTCCTCCAGCGCCAGGGCCAGGGTCAGTTCACCTGCCGCAAGCCGCGGCAAATAGTCCTCCCGCTGCGTCTCCGTGCCCCCCAGCAGGATGGCAGAGGCGCCGACCACGGCGGTTGCAAACAGGGGCGATGCAGTCAGGGTGCGCCCGGTTTCCTGCAGCAACACGCCGATACCGGTGAAGCCGAATTCCAGGCCGCCATAACTTTCCGGCAGGATCACGCTGGCCCAGCCCAGTTCCGCCATTTGCCGCCACAGCGCCTGGCTATAGCCGGTTGCATCGCGGTTGTCGCGCAGGGCGCGCAGGGCGGCAACGGGGGCGTGTTCTGCAAGGAATTCCCGCGCGGTCTCGGCCAGCAGGCGCTGTTCTTCGTTTAGTACCAATGCCATGTCGATTTCCTCAGGATTCTGTCGCGGCTTTCGGCGGCTGCGGCAACTGCAGAACGTTGCGGGCGATCACGTTGAGCTGCACCTCGGTGGTACCACCGGCAATGGTCATGGCCTTGGAGCCAGCCCAGGAACGGGTTGTGTCCAGTTCCCCGGAGGTGAATCCGGGTCCTTCCCAGCCCAGCCCGCGGCTGCCCATGAGGGCCAGCAGCAGTTCGTTCTTGTCCTTGATCGCCTCGGTGCCGAGGTACTTCATGCTCAGGCCGACGGTGCTTTGCTGGCCATGGGCGCGCTCCTCGAAACCGCGCATGTGGGTCAGGGCGATGGCGTGCATCCGCATTTCGAAGCTGACCAGGTCGCTGCGCAGCTGGCTGTTGGCGATACGCCCGTCAATAAATTCCAGGTAGTCGCGCGCGGCCTGCACCGGCGGCACTTCCTGCCGCGGTGAATCGCTGCCGATCTCTGCCATCAGCTTGCGTTCGTGTACCAGCAGGGCCTTGGCTACCGACCAGCCCTTGTTCAGGCCGCCGACCAGGTTCTCCCTGGGCACCGCCACATTGTCGAAAAAGGTCTGGCAGAATTCGGACTCGCCGCTGATCAGCGCAATCGGTGTGGTGCTGACGCCGGGGCTGGCCATGTCGATCAGGAGGAAGCTGATGCCTTCCTGCTTTTTTACCGACGGGTCGGTGCGCACCAGGCAAAAGATCCAGTCGGACTTGTCGGCGGCGGTGGTCCAGATCTTGCTGCCGTTGACCAGGAAATGGTCGCCCCTGTCCTCGGCGCGGGTCTGCAGGCTGGCGAGGTCGGAGCCGGCGGCAGGCTCGGAATAGCCCTGGCACCAGCGTACTTCGCCATTGACGATGGCTCGCAGGTGCTTCTGCTTCTGCTCCTCGGTACCGTATTCCAGCAGGGCCGGGCCCAGCATCCACAGGCCCAGGCTGTACAGGGGGGTGCGCGCATGGATGCGCTTCATTTCTTCTTTCAGCACCTGGCCCTGTTGCGGGGTGAGACCGCCGCCGCCGTAGGCGGTCGGCCACTCCGGAGCAGTCCAGCCGCGATCGCGCATGCGCTCGAACCAGAGCCGGGCGTCTTCGCTGGCGAACTGGCCGCGGCGGCCGCCCCAGTACTGTTCCTCGGGAGTATTGGGCTGGCGCTGTGACGGGGGGCAGTTGGCCTCCAGCCACTGCCGCGTCTCCTCGCGAAATTGTTCCAGGTCGTCCACGGGCTGTCTCCTGTTGTGCGGCCGGTTGCCAAGGGTAATGGCCACGGGGCCAGAAGCAACGACCTTTGCCGCTGACACCGGTCCAGATCCCGCGCTGGTATAGAGCAGCAAACCCGCGCTACCCGGGCAATCTCTCGCGCCGGGTTCAGCGCCGTGTACTGCCCGCGTTGACCGCCGCGCCCGCTGTGGTCATGCTCCGCGCTGGACAATACTGGAGGGAAGCGGGCGATGCAGCGATTCACGGACAAGGTAGTGCTGGTGACGGGCGCCGGCAGCGGCATCGGGCGGGCGGCGGCACTGCGCATCGCCGCCGAGGGTGGCAGTATCTACTGCCTGGACGTCAACCAGGCCGGCCTGGACGAGACCGTCGCCCTGATCACGGCGGAGGGCGGCGACGCTGCTGCGCAGCTGTGTGATATCGCCGACGAGGCGCAGGTGCGGGGGGCGGTAGCAGCCTGCGTTGATCGTTTCGGGAGCCTGTATGCACTGGTGAACATGGCCGGAATCCTTCGCTTCGATGACACCGACGCGCTCGAAACCAGCGCCTGGCAGCGCGTGCTGGACGTCAATCTGACCGGCACCATGATCCTCTGCCGCGAGGTGCTGCCGCACCTGCTGGCGAGCCGCGGCAGCATCGTCAACGCTGCCTCCACGGCCGCCCTGGCCGGCCTCCCCTGCGGCGCTGCCTACTCCGCCAGCAAGGGTGGAGTGCTCGCCATGACCCGCAGTATCGCCGTGGAATACGCCAAGCGCGGCGTGCGCGCCAATTGCGTCTGCCCGGGGGACATCAACACCGGCATGACGGTGGATATCCAGTGGCCCCCGAACATGGATTTCGAGCTGATCGGGCGTATTTCCTCGCTGTCGGGGCCGAAGAGCCCCGAGGTCATGGCGGGGGTCATTGCCCTGCTGGCCTCGGAAGACGGGGTCCACATCACCGGCGAGGACATCCGCGTGGACGGCGGCACCCTGTCCTGAGGCTATTGTGACTCGGTAAGGGTGACGCTGACTTCCCGCTGCCTGTCACCATTGCGCAGGGTCACCGTCACCACATCGCCCGGTTTCCGGGTCTCCAGCAGGCTCAGGTAATCGTCATTGCTGCGCATCGGCTTGCCATTGACGGCGACGATGATGTCTCCGAGCAGGATTTCGCCGCGGGCGTTGCGATACGCCCCGCGGATGCCTGCCTGCTCCGCGGGCAGGCCCTGGAAGACCCGGACTACCGGCAGGCCCTCGATCCGGTAGCGGCGGATCCAGCGGTCACTGGCGAGTTCCAGGCCCATGATCGGCCGCAGCATGCGACCGTAGCTGATCAGCTGCGGCACCACTTCTCTTACCGTGTTCACCGGGATCGCAAAGCCGATGCCGGCACTGGCGCCACTGGGGCTGTAGATGGCGGTGTTGACGCCGACCAATTGCCCCAGGGAGTTCAGCAGTGGGCCACCGGAATTGCCCGGATTGATCGCCGCATCGGTCTGGATTACGCCGCGAATGGTGCGGTTGCCCGGGGCGCGAATCTCGCGTCCGAGAGCGCTGACCACGCCGGTGGTGAGGGTGGTATCGAGGCCAAAGGGGTTGCCAATGGCGAGCACCTTGCGTCCCACACTGAGCTCGGATGAATCGCCTACCGGCAACCTGGTCAGGCCGGCCGGCGGGTTCTCGATGCGCAGTACGGCGAGATCCTTCTCCGGCGCCACGCCGATCACTTCGGCATCGAATTCACTCTGGTCCTGCAGGGTGACAGTCAGGCGGTGGGCGCCGGCGATGACGTGGTAGTTGGTGACGATGAGGCCACTGGGGTCCCAGACAAAGCCGCTACCGGAGCCGCGGGGAATCTCGTGCACGTTGAGCGAAAACATGTCCCGGCGCAGGGCCTTGTTGGTCACGAATACCACCGCCGGGCTCGCCTTGCGGAATATCTCGGTGCTGTTGGCCTCGTCCTCGGTGGCAAAGCTCAGGTAATCCACCTCTGCCGCTGCGGCAGCGGGCGCCAGCAGCAGGGTGAGCAGCAGTCTCTGCAGCAGCGTGCGCGGCAGGCTGCGTAATCCCGGAATCGATACAGTCATGTGGCATCAGTTCCCGCGTTCGTTGAACGCTGCAATGAAGGCGCGGATGCGCCTGGCGTTGGCGCCGATATCGCCGACCCCGACCCGGGACACGGAGCGCAGGTCGATCACGCTGCCCTCGGCAGCGGCGCGCACACGGATGGCAATGTCGTCCTTGAAAGCCATGATTGCAGTGCTGTCCACGGCTTCGATGTAGCCGGATTCGGGATCCTGCCAGACAATGTCCCAGCCCAGTTCCGCTGCCACCTCCAGGGCGTGGCGGTAGGCGTTGTTGGCCGTGCGCCCGCTGCGCAGACTCTCCAGTTCCGGGTAGGCCTCGCGCTGCACGCCGAGCGTGTCGGGCTTGACTGCCAGGGTGTTGCTGTCCGGCCCGCGCAGGGAGGGCGCGTGGGTGAACACCGGCGGATCGCTCAGGTCGGTGGTGATGTCGTGGATCGGCGGGTAGTCGCCCCGGGTTGCCAGCACCGACAGGAACAGCAGGGTGCCGGGCAGGGCCAGCAGTACGCCCAGTCCTGTCTGGCGCTTCCGTTGCCGGTACTTTGGCAGGGCCAGCAGCAACACAAACAGCAGCAGCACAATGGCTGCGGCCAGGCAGCTGATGGCGTACAGCAGCAACCCCTGTTGCCAGAAGCCGGCCCTGACCATCAGCACTGCCAGCGGCAGGGCCAGCAACAGGGCCACGGCGATCCAGGTCAGTACCGTGAGCAGTCGCGATGAATCCGGGGACTGTTGCATGAAGATACTCCACAAATGGTCGGGGCTGGCAAGAATACTATTACTGCGCGCCAGGTGCGAGGTTCGACGCCGGTTCAACAGAGCAGCCACGGGCTTCGCTTTTACCGTCGTCTGATTGAGCTTTGCGGGGGCATTTGCTTAACTCCGGCGCTCACACACCAGAGCAAGCCCCACCGGGGCCAGGGAGCGTTTAGATGGGACGAGTGGCAGGCAAGGTGGCGATCGTCACGGGTGGGGCCAGTGGCATGGGCAAGGCGGATGCGATCCTGCTGGCCCAGGAGGGTGCATCGGTCGTGATAGCCGACCTCAACGAGACCGATGGCAAGGCCGTGGCGGCAAGCATTGGTGACCAGGCCCGGTTCATGCGTCTGGATGTCACCGATGAAGACAACTGGAGCAGTGTGATCGCCGCCACCCTGGAAGTGTTCGGGCGCCTCGATATCCTGGTCAACAATGCCGGCCTGCTGACGGCGGCCTCGGTGGTGGATACCGATCTCGCCACCTTCCGCAAGGTGCAGGCAGTGAATTCCGAAGGTGTCTTCCTGGGCTGCAAGCACGCCATTCCGGCGATGGAGCAGAGTGGCGGCGGATCCATCGTCAACATGTCTTCGGTGGCGGCGATCCAGGGCGTCTCCTTTGCCGCCGCCTACAGCGCCAGCAAGGGCGCCGTGCGCTCGCTGACCAAATCCGTGGCCATGTACTGCAAGGAGAAGGGCAACCGCATCCGCTGCAACTCGGTGCATCCCGATGGCGTCAGAACCCCGATGGTGGCAAAGCTGGCGACCGGCAAGGAAGCCGTGAGCGCCGAGGATCTGGCCTCCCTGCAGGGCAACAACATGTGCAACCCCGAAGACGTGGCGCACATGGTGCTGTACCTGGCGGCGGATGAGTCATGGTTCGTGAACGGAGCGGAGATGTTGATCGACAATTGCGCCACCATTACCCCGCCGCTCGGCTTGTCCTGAGGCTCGACCATGGAAAAGGTAATCTATTGCCTGTGGCGCCGGGACACTGTGCCGGCGGATGACTTCGGGTCCGGCTTGCGGCAGCAGCTGGTGCCGCAGTTGCAGGCCCTGGCGGCGCTGCGCGGACTGCGGCTGGCGGTGGTGGACAGTGCGGTCGCTGCGGCCGCCGACAAGCGCATGCAGACCAGCGGGCCACTGCCCGATGCATTGCTGTCGCTGTGGCTGGATGATGCTTGGCAGCGACCGGACCCCGCCGCACTGGTGCCGGAGCTGGTGGCTCGTAGCTGCGCCTGGCTGGTGTCCGAGGCCGAGCCCATTGTCAACGACACACAGCCTCCCGGGGCCGACGCCAAGGTGCCCGGCTTCTGCCAGGTGGCGCTGCTGCAGCGGCCGCCGCGACTGGATGAGCAAAGCTGGCTGGGGATATGGAAGGGCAGTCACGGCCAGGTGGCAATCGACACCCAGGCCACCTTTGCCTACCGCCAGAACCTGGTGGTGTGTGCGCTGGATGATGACGCGCCACTGTTGCATGCCGTGGTCGAGGAGAACTTCCCCGACGCGGCGATGACCTCGAAGCACGCCTTCTACGCAGCGGCGGATGATGCGACGCTGGCGGCCCATGAAGCCGCGATGATGGAGAGCTGTGCCCGCTTCATCGACTTCGACAAAATCGATGTCGTGCCCATGAGCGAATACCTGTTCAGCGCTGCTGCAGGGCCCTGATCCGGTCCTCCAGCGGCGGGTGCGAGCGGAACAGGCCGGACAGGCCCTCTTTCAGCTGCTCGCTGATCCCGAAAGCCGTCAATTCACCGGGCAGGTCCTGGGGCAGGCCCTGTTCCGCCCGCAGCCGCTGCAGGGCGCCGATCATGGCAGCATTGCCCGCGAGGCTGGCGCCGGCGGCGTCGGCCCGGTACTCGCGCCAGCGCGAGAACCAGAACACGATCATGCTGGCGAGGATGCTGAGCACGATCTGGGCGACGATCGTTACCACGTAGTAGCCAATGCCGTAGCCGTTCTGGGTCTTGAACACCACCCGGTCCACCGTGTGGCCGATGATCCGCGCAAAGAACAGCACGAAGGTGTTGACCACCCCCTGAATGAGCGTGAGCGTCACCATGTCGCCATTGGCCACGTGGCCGATTTCATGGGCCATGACGGCGCGCGCTTCCTCGCGGCTGAAACGCTGCAGCAAGCCGCTGCTGACAGCGACCAGGGCGGCGTTGCGGTTCCAGCCTGTGGCAAAGGCATTGGCGGCCTCGGAGGGAAAAATGCCGACCTCGGGCATGCCGATGCCGGCTTCCCGGGCCAGTTCGCGTACGGTGTCCAGCAACCACTGTTCATCGCGGGTGCGCGGGTTGTCGATGATCCGGGTGCCGGTGCCGCGCTTCGCCATCCACTTGGACAGGAACAGGGAGATCAGCGAGCCCCCAAACCCGAACAGGGCGCAGAAGATCAGCAGGGAACCCAGGTTCAGGTCGACGCCATTGGCGGCGAGGATGCCGTCCAGCCCGAGCAGGCTGAAGACAAGACTGACCAGTACCAGTACCGCGATGTTGGTCGCCAGGAAAAGCAGGATTCTCATGTTGCTGTTGCACCTCGTGGTGGTGGTTGTTCAAGCTCCGGTTTGACCGTCAACCGGTGTGTCCTGTTCCGTGGCGCCAGCAGATATTGGCGGGTCTGTCGCAGCCGGCTGGGGCAGGGGGTTGCTGCTGGGCTCGAGCAGTGGTTCAGCGCGCTCGTCCACCGCCGCGGTGACGACCTCGCCGCGCAGGTCGACATCCTTGCTGCTGAGCTCGAACAGCAGGTTGACCGCCTCATCCTGGTGCTTCACACGCTGCACTGCCCTGGCATCGCGGCCGTCGACCCAGGCCTTGCTCTTGCCCCAGTAGTGGCCCAGCTGATTGCGGATGACAAATACGTCGCTCATGGTAAGCCGTGTTCCTCTGTGGTGGTGGGTGCCTGCTGCCGGCCGTTCTAGCCGAGCAGGAAATCCTTGGCCTGGTTGATCTTGGCGGCCAGGTAATCGTTGCCGCCGCGGTCCGGGTGCAGTTTCTGCATGAGTTTCCGGTGTGCCTGCACGATATCCTCGTCACTGGCGTCGTCGCCCAGACCCAATACCGCCAATGCCTCGGTGCGGGACAGTCCGCCCTCGGAATCCGGTGCCGTCTGCTGATGTTTGCCAAAGCCGGATTCGCCGGGGAAGCGCTGCTCCAGATAACTGACCAGCAATTGTACCGAGTCATTGTCTTCCTGTTGGCAGAAAAGCAGAAGGCCCTCCAGCTGGCTGCGATCCAGTTCGTCCAGCCGCCAGTCCTGCAGCGGACCCCGCAGCACTTCGCCGCTCAGCTTGCCGGACTCGTGGTCCAGGTGCATGCGCAGGATGGCTGATTCCACCGTGGAGTGCTGCCCCGGACCCGCTGCGCTGGACTTGTTGCGCAGGGCCGACAACATGGGGAACAGGCGTATCAGCAGCGGCAGCAGCTGGCGCGCGCCGACCAGCAGGCCGGTCAACGCGGCGCCGACCCAGTGCATGCGCCCGGTCACGGTCAGGAACACGACGGCAGCCACGGCGATGCCGATCCCCAGTTTCAGGTACTGGGCCTTGCGCTGGTGGGGAGGCAGGGCCTGGGCGCGAATGAACAGGATGTAGAGGGCGAGCGCGATGGCCAGCAGCAGCAAGAGTTTCGGCACGTCGGTCCTCAGGGCTTGAGTTGTTGGAGCAGCAGTTTAGCACCCTCCCCGGGGTTATTCTCCAACGCCGCCCGGCCACCGGCGGCATAGCGCGCCACTGCGCCCAGCAATTCCGCCAGGGTGTGGGCGCTGCGGTGATCAAGGCGTGCCCAGGCACCACCGCTGAGTCGGGCCATGCTCTGGAAGGTGCGGCGTACGAGGGGGTCGTCGCCCTCCTGAAACAGGAATAGCGGCAATTTCAGCAGCCCGCACTCTCCGGCCTGGTTGCAGAGGCTGTCGGGCAGTTCTTCCACGGCGTCGCCGATGAATACAAGAGCACGCACCGGCGTCTCCCGGTGCACCTGCTGGGCGTGGCGCAGCAGGCGGCCGATCTGGGTATGCCCGCCCTCGCAGCGCACCGTCGCCATCTGACTGGCCAGGGCCTGGGTGTCGCGCAGCCAGGGGCTGGCGTGGAATTCCTGGAAGCCGCGGTAGTAACAGAGTTGTACTGATAGTGAGGCTATGCGACCGGCGCTCACAAACATGTCGGACTGCAGCTGTCGGGCGATGCTCCAGGTGGGTTCGCGACTGGCAGTGGCATCGATGGCAAACAGGAGGCGCGGATGTTTTTCCGCAAATGTTGCCACCGCCTTGCTCTTGCTGAGAAAGGCCTGTACGTCCTTGCTGCTGGCCTTGCGGGCCGGGGTTTTTGCCATGGCGTTCCGAGGCTAGTGCCGGCGCTCCAGTTTGCCCAGGCGCTCCAGTTCGGCAAGGTAGTGGCGGCGCTCGGCGAGTTCGGCAACGGCCTTCTGCAGGCTGCCTTCGTCGAGAGACTGCTGGCTTTCCTGGCCGGCCACGATGCGCCAGAGCTTGCGGCTGCAGAACTCGCCCGGGTCGAATGTGGTGTTGTGTGTTGTCATGGTGTAGTCCTTTTACTCAGTAGCTCAGACCACGGCAGACTGCTTTGGTTCGTGGCCCGGCTGTTTCCGGATCGCTGCAGACTAGGGCATAAACATGACAGTCGTGTGGCGCAACCGGAAACCGACATGGATTCGAGCTTACACCGGCTACACGGGCGAGGGGAAGGGCAGTACACTGGCGCCTGTGCAGCAACGAGGTAACGACGATGAGCCTGTTCGACATTCGCAAGAAACGCGCTATCCCCACCCCCGATTCGGCGCTGCCCGGCAGGTCGGAGCCAATGCCGGTACCCGCCGCGCACTACGTCAATGGCCACCCGTTGTCCGGGCCGTTCCCCGCACACCTGCAGCAGGCGGTATTTGGCATGGGCTGTTTCTGGGGCGTGGAGCGCCTGTTCTGGCAGTTGCCCGGGGTATTCACCACGGCGGCCGGCTATGCCGGAGGCCATACCCCCAACCCCACCTACCAGGAAGTGTGTAGCGGCCAGACGGGTCATACGGAAGCGGTGCTGGTGGTGTTCGATCCCGCGCAGATCAGCTACACCGAGCTGTTGCAGCACTTCTGGGAGGGACACGACCCCACCCAGGGCATGCGCCAGGGCAATGACCTGGGGACCCAGTATCGCTCGGCGATCTACACCTATGGCGCCGAACAGCAGCAGGCTGCCGAACGCAGCCGCGAGCAGTTCCAGACCGCCCTGGATGGCGCCGGCTACGACGCCATCACCACCGAGATCCTGCCCGCGCCACCTTTCTACTATGCCGAAGAGTATCACCAGCAGTATCTGGCCAAGAACCCCGGTGGTTATTGCGGCCTGGGCGGCACCGGGGTGTCCTGCCCGGCCGGTCTCGCCACCAGTAGTGTAAGTTGAACCAGCCGCGTTAAACCGACTGCGCGCAACGGGCATTCCCGATCGCGGTAATTTGCCGTCTTGCTGTTGTGCCTGAAAGACTGCTTTAATCGAAACTAACCGTCGTTAGTGGCGCGATTAATAATTATAATCAGAGAGGTACAGTTGATGTTGAAGCGTGGTGCAAGACCTTCGTCCGTAATGTCCCTTGCGGTTGCCGCTGCGCTTGCCGGTGCGGTACCGCTGCCGGTGCTGGCCCAGGGCATGGTGCTCGAGGAAGTGCTGGTAACTGCCCGCAAGCGCGCGGAAAGCCTGCAGGAAACCCCGCTGGCGGTGACCGCACTCGACGCCGAAGGTCTGCGCGAGGCCGGCGTTCGCAATCTGGCGGATCTGAATAGCCTGGCTCCCAACATCGATGTGGTGGAGGCCAATGGCGCGGCGCCTCTCGCCAGTGTCTACATCCGCGGTGTCGGCCAGCGCAATACCGGCGAAAACATCGATTCCGGGGTCGGTATCTACATCGACGACATCTACCTCGGTCGCCCCGATGGCGCCCTGCTTGATCTCAACGATATCCAGTCGGTGCAGGTACTGCGCGGTCCCCAGGGCACCCTGTTTGGCAAGAACACCACCGGCGGCGCCCTGGTCTTCACCACCAACAAGCCGGTCGAGGAATTCGAGGGTTCGGTGGGGGTTCGGGTCGGCAACTACGACCGCCTCGATACCGAGTTCGTCCTCAACCTGCCGCTGACCGACACGCTGTGGACGCGGTTTTCCGGAGTCACCCGCAAGCGCGATGGCCATATCGAGAACCTGTTCGACGGCAAGGATTACATGGATGAGGACCGCCAGAGCATTATCTGGCAGACCCGCTGGGTTGCCAGCGACGACCTCACCCTGGACCTGAACCTGAACTGGGCCGACACCGACCAGCGCATGCGGCCCATGAAGTGCGCCAATGTCAACGATACTGGATGGCAGGCGACGCTGTTCAATGCCCTGGCCATTGGCCCTGCGACGGGCCGCACCCTGGCGGATTTCTGCCAGGATGCGGCCGATGCCGGTGGCGGCGACATGCGCACGGTCATTTCCGACCTCGGCGGGGAGTACAAGGCCGAGAACCGGGGGGCCTCGCTGGTCGCGGAGTGGGCGCTGAGCACTGACCTGTCAATCAAGAGCATCAGCGGCTATCGCTATACCGAGGCCTCGCAGAACGACGAGCTGGATCACACCGGTATCCCGTTCCTGCATCGCACCAATACCGTGCACCCCGAGGGAGGCGCCGGTGAAAGCGACCAGTTCAGTCAGGAGTTCCAGATCATTGGCAGTGCCTTTGACGACCGCCTGCAGTATGTCACTGGTCTCTATTGGTTCGAGGAGGAGAGCAAGGGGCGGCAAAGCATCAGCTTCCTGGGGCCCTTCGATCCCGCGATCGCCAACCTGTTCTTTCTCAACCTCTCCGCAGACACCCAGACCGCCAACAACGATGCGGTGGCGGCCTACGCCCAGCTGGAATGGGAATTCAATCCCCAGTGGCGGGCAACCCTGGGCTTGCGCTATACCGACGAAAGCCGGGAGCTGAAAATCCAGGACCTGGCGATCGACCCGTCCACCCTCGATCTCAACGGCGGTCCGGCAATTCCTGTGGGCGGTGGCCTGTATGTGGTCCAGCGGCCGGGGTTCGAGTACAACCCCGGGTTTGCCCTGGTCGAGGACGGGGTGCGCCAGCGCAAGGTCTCCAACAACGACCTGACCCCGATGGCGAGCATTCAATACCTGATCGATGGCAACAGCTGGCTGGACCAGGGCAGCTTCTACCTCACCTACAGCGAGGGCTTCCTGTCCGGCGGCTTGTCCGAATCTCCCACCGGGGAGCTGGAGCGCTTCGAGCCCGAGGAAGTCGAGAATATCGAGCTGGGGTTCAAGCTCGATCTGCTGCAGCGTCGCCTGCGCCTCAACGGTGCCTTGTTCTACACGGACTACACCAATCGCCAGCTTACCACCCTGGTCATCAACCCGGAGGTCAACTCTCCCTCACCGGCCACCATCAACGCGGCCGAGTCCACCATCAAGGGTTTTGAACTGGAGAGTACCTGGCTGGCCACGGACAACCTGATCATCGGTTTCAACGCCACCATCACCGACGGTGACATCAAGGAGTTCATGGACGAGCAGATCACGATTGCCGATGCCTCCGTACCCCCGGGCCCCGGCTGCGTGCGTGCCGACCTGACCCTGCTGCAGGTTGACTCCTGCCCCAATGATCGCTCCGGTGAGAACCTGCCGCGGCTGGCCGAGCAGACCTACCTGCTGTCGGCCCAGTACAATCTGGAAACCGCCTACGGGACCTTTACCCCGCGCCTGCAGGCGAGCTGGAAGCTCGACATGGAGTTCTGCTTTGACGCGCTGAGCTGCACCACCGGCCTCTGGTTTGAAGACGAACAGTTCGAGCTGAGCGCACGGCTGGGGTGGGTCTCTCCCGATGAGCGCTGGGTCGGGTCCCTGTTCGGCACCAACCTGACCGACGAGGACTACATCAACGGCGGTACCGCGCTGGTGGAGTCCTCGGGAACCGGCGGCTTCGCGGTGGCGCCGCCGCGGATGTACGGCGCGGAGATCCAGTACCGGTTCTGATTCGGACCAGCTGGTTGATGCCGGCGAGAGTGCCGGAGAGCCACGGCAGGCTACTGGGACACGCCGTTAATACGTCCATGTAGGCTCGGTGACGGCATCCATGCCGTCAACGGTCCCAGTACCCCGCCATGACTCCCCGGCACCGGTGGCTACGCGGTGGCCCCCCGTTGGTCTACAACAAGGCCGCCGAGGGCCGAAGCTCCGCAGGTTGGTAGCGGGCGGGGGAGGGGCAGGTCCATCCGCGACTCTTGACAGCATGGACGCTGTCAAGAAGCCTACAGGGAGGTATCCACGGCGTGTCGCGGGTGGACCTGCCGCTTCCGCGCCCAGCGTCGCTCCTGGAAAGCACTCAGACAGCCCGCCCTGGCAGCATTGCTCCTGGAAAGCACTCAGATAGCCCTCCCCAGCAGCGCCGCGACGGCATTCTCGACGCGCAGGATGCGCGGCCCCAGCGAGACCTGGCGGCAGCCTGCTGCCAGCAGTTTGTCCACTTCGTAGGGGATGAAGCCGCCCTCGGGTCCGACTACCAGTAGTGTCGGACGGTCGAGGCCGGTGGG
The DNA here is from genome assembly GCA_963974125.1 of uncultured Haliea sp. Taxonomy (GTDB): domain Bacteria; phylum Pseudomonadota; class Gammaproteobacteria; order Pseudomonadales; family Halieaceae; genus Haliea. Next base: position 104,476 of record CAXBCH010000003.1, read on the forward strand.
CGCGAGGGGGGCGTCGCCGGGGTGGGCGAGGAGGGCGTCGCGACCGGCGACAAGGCCGGGTAGCTGGTCCTCGACGAAGGGCTTGAAGCGGGTGTGCTGGTGGACTGGCGGCAGTATGGTGTCGCGGGACTGCTCCAGACCCTGTAGCAGGTACTCGCGGAGGGTGGCGGGGGCGAGTACCGGGGTTTGCCAGTAGCTTTTCTCGACCCGGTAACTGTTGAGCAGATGGATCTCCGCGGCGCCGAACTCGGCCGCTGCGCGCAGGATGCGGCGCAGCATTTTCGGCCGGGGCAGGGCCAGCAGCAGGATTACGGGCAGTTTGGGTGGTGGCGCAGCGTGCAACGTTACCCGCAGTTCGGCACTGTGTTTGTCGATCGCGGTGACGGTGCCCTGGCCAATCCGGCCATCAATCTCGCCGACCTGCAACGCGTCACCGGGCCTGGCGCGGAGGACCTGGCGCAGGTGTGCGGCGCGGCGCCCGGTGAGACGCAGCAGGCCAGCGCCAGTGCATTCACCGGCGGCGAACAGCAGCAGATTCACCGTTCAGCCGGCCCAGAGGTCGTAGTCGTCGGCGGCGGTGACCTCGGCCTCGACAAAATCTCCCGGTTGCAGGTCGGTAATCCCGTCCAGGTACACTTTGCCGTCGATTTCGGGAGCATCCGCCGCAGAGCGGCCGATGGCCCCTTCCTCGTCCACCTCGTCAATCAGGATCTCGATGGTGCGGCCCACCTTGGCCTGCAGCTTCGCCGCGCTGATGTCCTGTTGCAGGGCCATGAACCGGTCCCAGCGCTCCTGCTTCACCGCCTCCGGTACCTGGTCCGGCAGGTCGTTGGCGGGTGCGCCGGCGACAGGGGAGTACTGGAAGCAGCCCACCCGGTCCAGCTGGGCCTCTTCGAGAAAGTCCAGCAGGATCTCGAAATCCGCGTCGGTTTCTCCGGGAAAGCCGACAATAAAGGTGCTGCGCAGGGTGATGTCGGGGCAGATACGGCGCCAGTGCTGGATCCGCTCCAGGGACTTCTCGGCTGCGGCGGGGCGCTTCATGCGCTTGAGCACGCTGGGGCTGCCGTGCTGGAAGGGGATGTCGAGGTAGGGCAGGATCCTGCCGTCCGCCATCAGCGGCAGGATGTTGTCCACGTGCGGGTAGGGATACACATAGTGCAGCCGCACCCAGATGCCGAGTTCCGCCAGGCCCTTGCACAGCGACTGCATGCTGGTTTTCATCGGCCGGCCGTTCCAGAAGCCGGTGCGGTATTTCAGGTCCACGCCGTAGGCGCTGGTGTCCTGGGAGATCACCAGCAGTTCGCGCACCCCGGCTTTGACCAGTCGCTCGGCCTCCTCCATGACCTCGCCGATGGGGCGGCTCACCAGATCGCCGCGCATGTGCGGGATGATGCAGAAGCTGCAGCGGTGGTTGCAGCCTTCAGAAATTTTCAGGTAAGCGTAGTGGCGGGGAGTCAGCTTGACTCCCTGGGGCGGCACCAGGTCTATGTAGGGGTCGTGCAGCTGGGTGTGGGGTACGTACTTGTGCACTGCGCTGACCACTTCCTCGTACGCGGCCGGCCCGGTCACGCTGAGAACTTTCGGGTGCAGCTGCTGGATGGACTCGGCATCGGCGCCCTTGCCCATGCAACCGGTCACGATCACCCGTCCATTCTCGCTGATGGCCTCGCCAATGGCGTCCAGGGACTCCTGCTTGGCGCTGTCGATGAAGCCGCAGGTGTTGACCACCACCAGTGCGGCATCCTCGTAGCTGGGCACGATATCGTAGCCATCCAGCTTGAGCTGGGTCAGGATGCGTTCGGAATCAACCAGGGCCTTGGGGCAGCCCAGGCTGACGAAGCCGACTTTGTTGCTGGACATGGCGGTAATCCGGGGAATTGCAGGGCCGCCGATTATACAGGTGCGGGCGGTCTCACCCAATGCCCCTGAGGGGCGGGTTCAGGGAGTGGGTCAAAAGGCGTGACTGGCCTGTGCGCCGTGGCCCAATACACGCAGCTCCTTGCGCAGGTGTTGCAGCAGGACCAGACCGTCTTCACGGTTGAGGAACTCGCCGACGCTGATACGCTCGCCGGCACACTGCAGGCTGAGGCCGGGGGCGTCCCAGGGGTGGCGCTCGGGCTCAATGCTGAGGCCGGTGGCGTTGCGGGCAAAGGTCCAGCTGTGGCGCGGCAGGTAATGGCCCTTGTCGATGTGCACAGCGTCGGGCGCGAGCGTAATCACATGCCGGTACTGCAGCTTCCAGTTGACGTAGTAGAGCGAGCCGCCGAGGGCGGCGAGCTCCAGGCCGGCAAAGGGCAGGATGGGCCAGGCACCGGCGAGGGCAAAGCCGATGGCGGCGCCCAGGGAGGGCACCGACAGCGCCAGCAACACCAGCTTGTTGCTGCGCCAGGTCGCGGACTGGTTGGGTTTGGCGACGATGGTGACGGTGCTGCCGTCGCTGCTGCGGATGACCACGGCAACTCTCCTGACACTTTCGGCAATTCTAGTACAGTCGCCGGCCGCAGGCAGCAGTGTCCGTCTTTTGTTCAGTGCCAGTGCGGCCTGCCGGTGGCACTCGCGCCGTCCGGCGCACGCGGCTACACTGCCGGTTGCAGGCGGACGCCTGGCCGTCAGATTGCGGGGAGTAATGCATTGTGCTGGATGCGGAGAAACTGGTTGCCGGAGTGGATGCTATCATCATCGACTGCCGGTTTGTGCTGGGCAAGCCCGAGGCCGGGTACGAGCAATACCTCGCGGGCCACATTCCCGGCGCGCATTACCTGCACCTGGAGGATGATCTTTCCGGCCCCGTGGCTCGCCACGGTGGACGTCACCCGCTGCCCGATCCCGGTACCCTGGCGGCGAGGCTCGCGGGCCTGGGCATTGGCCCGGAAACGCCAGTGGTGGCCTACGACGATTCCCGCTTCGCCTTCGCTGCCCGCTTCTGGTGGCTGCTGCGGGCGCTGGGCTATCGGCCGCCCAGCCTGCTGAATGGCGGTTATCAGGCCTGGGTGGCTGCGGGGGGTGCAGTGGCAACCGAGGTGCCGCGGCCCCGGCCCTGTTCGCAGCCCGCCGTTGGCGACTATGCGGGCTACTGTGACATTGGCGAGCTGCCGCAATTGCAGGCTGCTGGGGCGGTCCTGCTTGATTCGCGTGAGCCGCGCCGCTATGTCGGCCTCGAGGAGCCCATTGATCCGGTAGCGGGCCATATCCCGGGCGCCCTCAATGTGCCCTGGCAGCGCGTCAGTGATGAGCGGGGCCGCTTGCGCGATCCCGCTGCCCTGGCGGAACACTTTGCCGCGGTTGCCGAGGGTTCGCCGCGGATAGTGTACTGCGGCTCCGGGGTCACCGCCTGCGTCAATCTGTATGCCCTGGCACAGCTGGGGGACAACGACGCCCTGCTCTACCCCGGCAGCTGGTCGGACTGGTGCAGTTATCTGGCAATCCCGGATTGACGCTCAGAAATCCGCCGGGCATTCCTCCTGCAGCCAGGCGCCGGTGACGGGATGGGTGAATCCCAGCTCGGTGGCGTGCAGCAGCAGCCGTGGTGACAGCGCCAGCGCCGCCTCGTGGGCGTACATGTCGCAACCGAGAATGGGGTGGCCAAGTTCGCGGCAGTGGATGCGCAGCTGATGCGAGCGGCCGGTCTGTGGTGTCAGTTGCAGCCGGGTACGATCCGGTCCGCGCTCCAGCACCTCGAACCAGGTGATGGCCTCGCGGCCGGTTGCATGGCAGATTTTCTGCAACGGCCGCCGTTCCCAGTCGCTGACAATGGGCAGGTTGATCTCGCCACTATCTGCCTCGACCACGCCCCAGACCACGGCTTCGTACTGCTTGTAGACCAGCCGTTCCTGGAACTGGCGGCTGATGTGGGCGTGGGTGGGCTTGTCCAGCGGCACGACCATGATCCCGGAGGTGTCCAGATCGAGGCGGTGAACGATGCTGGCACTGGGGAAGTCCTGCTGCAGCCGGGTTACCAGGCAGTCCCTGTTGAGGATGTGGCGGCCCGGTACGCTCAGCAGCAGGTGGGGTTTGCGGACCAGCAACAGGTGCTCGTCCTGATACAGGATGTGGATGGGCTCCTGGCTGTGAGGGACCAGATAGGGCGGCAGTTCCTCGTCCATGTTGACCCGGCTCAGGCAGCCGGTGCTGGTGCGGTCTTGCCGAGGGCGCGCTGATAGGCGGCGACCGCACGGGCCAGGCCCATGCTCAGGGCGTCGACGGTCAACGCGTGGCCGATGGACACCTCCAGCAGTCCCGGGACCCGGGTGAAGAGGGGCAGGTTGTGCAGGTCCAGGTCGTGGCCGGCATTCAGGCCGAGCCCGACCTCCGCGGCCACTTCGGCGGCCTCGACATAGCGCTGCAGTACCGCATCCACATCCTGGCCGGTGGCAAAGGCGCGGGCAAAACTTTCCGTGTACAGCTCGATACGGTCAGTGCCGGTCTGGGCTGCGAGGCGTATCTGCTCCGGGTCCGGGTCCATGAACAGGCTGGTGCGGATCCCCAGAGCCTGCAGCTCCTGCACCAGGGGCGCAACGGTGTCGCCGTCGCGCTTGAGATCAAACCCGTGGTCGGAGGTGAGCTGGTTGTCGCCATCGGGCACCAGGGTGCACTGGGCCGGGCGGATTTCCCTGACCAGGGCCATGAACCCCGGGTAGTCACTGACGCCCTGCCGGTCGCTCTTGCGCGGGCCGGTCATGGGGTTGCCTTCGATATTGAATTCCACGCTCAGCATGGCGGCCAGGTCGTGGCAGTCCTGCACCCGGATGTGGCGCTGGTCGGGCCGTGGATGCACGGTGATGCCATCGGCCCCGGCGTCGATGCAGATCTGCGCGTGCCGCGGGATATCCGGGTTGCGGGTGTCCCGGGAGTTGCGGATCAGGGCGATCTTGTTCAGGTTGACGCTCAGGGCGGTCATGGCAGGGACTTGCGGACAATTTCGGTGATGATGATCGGCTCTGCCGGGACGTCGCGGTGGCCATTGAGAATCTGCACCGGGCTGGAGGCAATGTAGTCGACCACCGCCATGCCGTCGGTCACTTCACCGAAGACGGCATACCCCTCCTGCCCGGGTGACCAGTCCAGCCTTAAATTGCTGCGCTGGTTGATGAAAAACTGCGCCGCGGCCGAGTCCGGGTCGCTGGTCCGGGCCATGGCGATAGTGCCGCGCACATTGTGCAGGCGGTTGCGCGACTCATTGACGATGGGTGCGCCGGTCTCCTTTTCGGTCATGTCGGGCAGGAAGCCGCCGCCCTGGATCATGAAGTTGGGGATCACGCGGTGGAAAATGGTGCCGTTGTAGTGGCCCGCGTCCACATAGGCGAGGAAGTTGGCCACGGTGATCGGTGACTTGTCGTGGAACAGGCGCAGGGTGATCTCGCCCTCGTTGGTCTTGATCACCACCTGCGGGTTGGGCAGTGGCGTTTCCTCTGCCCCTGCCCCTGACAGGGGCAGCAGAAACAGCAGGGCCAGGCTCAGGGCGCGTAACATGGTCAGGTCCTCTCGTTGCAGGTTGTTGGGCGGACCTCAGCCCCAGCCGTCATTGCGCCGGCGCTTGGGCCAGAGGCGGGGTGCCACCAGGGTGATGACAACCCCCAGCAGTACTGCCAGGGCCCCGTCCAGGAACGCGCTGCTGCGCAGGTTCTCCTGCAGCCGCTGGTTCTCGGCGCCGAGCATGTCGGCCTCGGCGCGCAGGTTCTCGGCTTCCTCTACCAGGCGCCGGTTGTCCGCATCCAGCTGCAGCGAGCGGCCGGAAATCTGTTTCAGCTGCGCCAGTTCCTCGGTCAGGGCCTGCAGGGAGCTGTCGGCGCTGTCGACGTCGCCCTCCAGCTCAGTGCGCACGGCCTTCAGTTCGGCCAGCTCCCGGGCCAGCTCCGCGTTTTCCGCAGCCAGCTTTTCGGCTCGCGCGACCGCCTGCTCGACCTGGTTCCGGGCCGGAAGTTCGGCCATCAGATGCTGGCTTCGAACCCAGCCGCTGGTACCGCTCCCGGTGGTGACTTCGGACCATTCCCCGTCTTCCGAAACACGACTGACGGTCAGCCGGGTACCCGAGGGAATACCGCGGTGGATGATGCGAAATTCGTTGCCCGCGCCGCTGCGTACGGGGACGTACTGGGTGTCACTGATATAGCGCACGTCCTGTGCCTGCACTGTCGCGGTGAGCAGCAGGGCCAGCAGGGAAATGATCAGGGTGTACCGCAAAACGCTGTCCTTTTGGCGGGGGCTGAAGATGAAGCTGGCGAGTTTACCACGCTGTCGCCGCTTCAGGGCAGCACCCGTTTGTAGGGTTTGACCATGACCCGGCGGAACACGCCGGCATCGACGTAGGGGTCCGAGTCTGCCCAGGCGGTGGCGGCCTCCAGGCTTGCAAACTCGGCGATGATCAGGCTGCCGGTGAAGCCGGCTTCACCCGGGTCTTCGGTATCCAGGGCCGGGTGCGGGCCGGCGACCAGCAGGCGCCCCTCGTCCACCAGCTGCTGGATCCGCGCCAGGTGCGCCGGGCGTGCCCGCTGGCGCAGGGGCAGACTGTTGTCGACGTCTTCACAGAGGATCGCGTAAAGCATCCGTTCGCTACTCCTGGTTGCTGGCGGGCTGTTCTTTCAGGTGCGGCGCAACCATCCAGGCGGTCAGGCCGCTCAGAACCACGGTGAACAGTATGGCGGAGTACATTTTGTAGCTGACCCAGGTGGCCTCGCTGTAGCCGTAGGCGACCACCAGATTGAGGGCGCCGACGACAGTGAAGTGGGCTACCCAGAGCAGGTTGAGCCGGGCCCAGATCCGGTGCGGCAGCTGGATCTGGCTGCCCAGGGTGCGCTCCATCAGGTTGCGTTGGCCGATGAACTGGGACGCGCCAAAAACCACTGCCAGCACCCAGTTGAAGATGGTCGGCTTCCACATGATGAACATTTCGTTGCGCAACAGCAGGGTCAGGGCGCCGAAACCGCAGGCGGCAAGGCCGACCCAGAGCAGGCGCTTCTCCAGTTGCCGGGTCAGTGCCCAGGTGGCAAGCACCTGGATCACGGTGGCAATCATCAACACTGCGGTAGCGCTGAAGATGCCGTCCACCGTATGGCTCCAGCCGTACAGGGACACGGTATCGCCGTCCATCTGGTAGACGATGAAAAACAGGGCGATGGGAACGAATTCCAGTAGTTGTCTCATGAAAAATGACCTGGCTCCAGCGTGTTACGATGCGTGTATGGGTCGGCACTGCCGGGCCCGCATCAGGCCATAACAGTTGCAGCGATCACGGAGTGTAGAGTTTGTGCTGATTGACTTCCACACCCACACCACCGCCTCGGACGGCGCTCTCAGTCCCGAGCAGCTGGTGGACAGGGCGCGCAGCCGGGGTATCCGCCTGTTTGCCATCACCGATCATGACACCGTGAGCGGCTACGAGGCCGCGGCAGCGTATTATAGCCCCTGTGACGGGGAAATGAGCCTGGTGGCGGGACTGGAATTTTCCTGTGTCTGGTCCGGGGCGACCATTCACGTGGTGGGCCTCGGGGTGGATTGCGCCCACCCGGTGCTTGAGCAGGGTCTGGCGCGACTGGCAGTTGCCCGCTGCGACCGCGGTGAGGTGATCGCGCAGCGGCTGGCGAAACTCGGTTTTCCGGGGGGGCTGGAGGGTGCCCTGCTGGAAGCGGGCGAGAGCCAGCTGGGGCGGCCGCATTTCGCGGCCTGGATGGTGGCGCAGGGCCATGTCGCGGACACGGGGGCGGCTTTTGACCGCTACCTGGGGCGGGGCAAGCCCGGGGATGTGAAGGCTTTCTGGCCGGCGCTGACCGAGGTGACGGAGTGGATTGTCGCCGCCGGCGGGGTTGCCGCGCTGGCCCATCCGCTCAAGTACAAGTTGACCCGCAGCAAGCTGCAGCGGCTGGTGGTGCACTTCAAGGGCGCCGGTGGCCAGGCGCTGGAGGTGATCAATGGTCGCCAGACGCCGGACCAGACCCGGCAGCTGTGCCGGCTGGCGCAGGAACACGGCCTTGAAGTGTCCATTGGCAGCGATTTTCACCGTGACAGCCCCTGGGGCCCGGAACTGGGTGTAGAATTGCGCCACCTGGGCAATCTGCGCGGCGTATGGGAGCGCTGGCTGCCCGCTACCCGCTCACCGGGAGAAGCATCGTGAGCCAGTTCTTCCAGATTCACCCCGACAACCCGCAGGCCCGGCTGGTCCGCCAGGCCACGGATATCATCCGTGCCGGCGGGGTGGTGGTCTACCCCACCGACTCCGCCTATGCCCTCGGCTGCCAGATCGGCGACAAGGCCGCGCTGGACCGGATTCGCCGTATCCGTCGCCTCGACGATCGCCACAATTTCACCCTCGTGTGTCGCGACCTTTCCGACATCGCCAACTACGCCAAGGTGGACAACACGGTCTATCGGCGGCTCAAGGCCAGTACACCAGGCCCGTACACCTTTATCCTGCGCGCAACCTCAGAGGTGCCGCGGCGCCTGATGCACCCCAAGCGCAAGACCGTGGGCCTGCGCATCCCCGACAATGCGGTCGCGATGGCCCTGCTGGCGGACCTCGGCGAGCCACTGATGAGTGTGACCATGATCATGCCCGGCGACGAGTTGCCGCTCATCGATCCCTACGACATCCGCGAGCTGCTGGAGCATGAAGTCGACCTCGTTGTCGACGGCGGTTACTGCGGCCTGGAGCCGACTACCGTGGTCGATCTGGTGGATGACGTGCCGATCATCCTGCGGGCCGGCAAGGGCGATGTGGCCCCATTTGAGTCCTGATCGGGTATACTCGCGCCCTTGATGAGTACAGGAAGTCCCGTGAACGATACGCCGCCGGTAACGCCCCCCGCAGGCACTGAAGCCGCTGCCGCCCAGCGCCCGCAGCAGGGGGAGATGCCGTTTGCGGTTGTCCTGGGCAAGGCCATGACCGAGCTGCCCAGGGATCTCTATATCCCGCCGCAGGCGCTGGAAGTGTTTCTGGAAGCCTTCGAGGGGCCGCTGGACCTGCTCCTGTACCTGATCCGGCGCCAGAACCTGGATATCCTCGAGATCGACGTCTCCGAAATTACCGCCCAGTACATGCGCTATGTCGAGCTCATGGATGCCATGCAGTTCGAGCTGGCGGCCGAGTACCTGCTGATGGCGGCGGTGCTGGCGGAGATCAAGTCGCGCATGCTGCTGCCCCGGGCCACCAGTGTGGAGGAGGACGAAGAGGACCCCCGGGCGCAGCTGATCCGCCGCCTGCAGGAGTACGAGCGCTTCAAGAAGGCCGCGGAAGACATCGAGGAACTGCCGCGGCTGGAGCGGGATACCTGGGTGGGCAGCGCCGAGCCGCCGGACCTTGACCGGGCGCGACCCGATCCCGATGTGGACATGCGCGAGCTGCTGCTGGCCCTGAGCGAGGTGCTGCGCCGCGCGGACATGTTCGAGAGCCACCACATACAGCGCGAGGCCCTGTCCACCCGGGAGCGCATGTCGGAGGTACTGGAAAAGCTCGCGGGGCGCCAGTTCGTCCCCTTTGTGGCACTCTTTTCCGCGAAGGAGGGCCGTCTGGGCGTGGTGGTGACCTTCCTCGCGGTGATGGAACTGATCAAGGAGTCCCTGGTGGAGATTGTGCAAACCGAGAATTTTGGCCCGATCCACGTCAAGGCAAGGTCCGAGTAAGATGGCGGAAACCAATACCACCCTGGTGCAGATTGTCGAGGGCGCGCTGTTGGCGGCGGGCCGGCCGCTGACCCTGGCCCAGCTGGGGGAGCTGTTTGAAGAGCATGAACGACCGGCGCCTGCAGATATCCGCGAGGCCCTGGCGGCAGCGGGCGAGCGCTGCGCGGACCGCGGTTATGAGCTGTGCGAAGTCGCCAGCGGATTCCGCTTCCAGGTGCGCCAGTCGCTGGCTCCCTGGGTGGCCCGGCTGTGGCAGGAGCGGCCGCAGAAATACTCCCGCGCTCTGCTGGAAACGCTGTCGCTGATTGCCTACCGCCAGCCCATTACCCGCGGCGAGATCGAGGAGATCCGCGGTGTGGCGGTCAGTTCCAACATCATCAAGACCCTGCACGAGCGCGAGTGGATCCGCGTCGTCGGCCATCGCGATGTGCCCGGTCGCCCCGCCATGTATGCCACCACCCGCCAGTTCCTGGACTATTTCAATCTCAAGAACCTGGACCAGCTGCCGGCGCTGGCGGAAATTCGCGACCTGGAGACCCTGAACGCCGAGTTGGGCTTCAACGATCCCCTGGAGGCCGCCGTCATTGATGCCGGCCTCCTGGACACGCCCGCAGCCACGGAAGCCGAGCCAGCCGCTGACGCCGCTGCCAGTCATGAACCGCCACCCGACCCGGAACAAATCCATTGAGCAAACGCAAGCCAGAGGCTCCACCCGCCGCAGAGGCGGCCCCGCGCGCGGCCGCCGTCGCCGGCGAGAAACTGCAGAAAGTCCTGGCCCGCACCGGCCTGGGCTCGCGCCGCGAGATGGAGCGCTGGATTGAAGAGGGTCGCGTGGAGGTGGAGGGCAAGCGCGCCTCGCTGGGCGACCGGGTGAGCGAGCGCGACCGCATCAGCATCGATGGCAAGCCGCTGGAGCCGGTGCCGGCGGAGCAGACCCGCTGTATCCTCTACCACAAGCCCACCGGCGAGGTTTGCAGCCGCAAGGACCCGCAGGGTCGGCGCACGGTATTCGAGCGCCTGCCCAAGATCAAGTCAGGACGCTGGATCTCCATCGGTCGCCTCGACTTCAACACCTCCGGCCTGCTGTTGTTCACCACGGATGGCGAGCTCGCCAATGCCCTGATGCACCCCTCCGCCAATATCGAACGCGAGTACATGGTGCGGGTGATGGGGGCGGTCGACGAGGATGTCCTCGCACGCCTGCTGGAAGGGGTGATGCTGGACGACGGCGTTGCCCGCTTCACCGATATCCAGGACGGCGGCGGCGACGGTATCAACCACTGGTACTACGTGGTCTTGATGGAGGGTCGCAATCGCGAGGTGCGGCGCCTGTGGGAGTCCCAGGGGCTGACAGTCTCGCGCCTGAAGCGGGTGCGCTACGGCAATGTGTTTATCCCCTCCAAGGTCAAACAGGGCCAGTGGGCGGAGATGGAGCCGAAGGAAGTGAAGGCGCTGTACCAGCTGGCCAAACTGGAGCCGAAAAAGGTCAAGCGCAACACCATCAAGGAAAAGGAAGTCATGGAACGCCAGTTCGGCAAGCGCAAGGGGCCTGTGCCCACCGCGCCCGGCCGGCGCTCACCGCGCAAACCGGGCAAGAGATAGGTCGACCCGGGCTCAGGCCCGGGCGTTCAGGGCCTGCCCGGTCACGCCGGCACTGTCGTTGCCCATCAGGTACAGATAGGCCGGCATGAGGGCCTGTGGTGACGGGTTGACGGTGGGCGTTTCCGCCGGGTAGGCGCTGCGGCGCATGGCCGTGTTGGTGGCGCCGGGGTTGAGGCTGTTGACCCTGATGCTCGACGTGTTCTCCAGTTCGTCCGCGAGCACCTGCATCAGCCCTTCGGTGGCGAATTTCGATACCGCGTAGGCCCCCCAGTAGGCGCGGCCGCGGCGGCCGACGCCGGATGAGGTAAAGACAATCGAAGCCTGCGGCGCCTGTTCCAGCAGCGGCAGCAGGGCCCTGCTCAGCAGGAACTGGGCGTTGACATTGACCTGCATCACTTCCGCCCAGGCGGGCCAGGTCGCACTGGCGATCGGGCGCCGTTCCCCCAGCAGGCTGGCATTGTGCAACAGTCCATCAAGGCGCCCGAAAGTGCTGTCCATGGCCTCTGCCAGGTTGGCATAGTCAGCTTCGCTGGCAGTGGCGAGATCCAGCGGAAACAGGGCGGGCTGGGCACCGCCGGCCGCTTCGATGGCGTCGTACACCGCTTCCAGTTTGGCCAGGGTTCGCCCCAGCAGGATGACGGTGGCGCCGTGCGCTGCATAGCTCTCGGCGGCGGCGCGGCCGATGCCGTCGCCGGCGCCGGTGACCAGGATCACCTTGCCTTGCAGCAGGTCTTGCGCGGGGCTGTAGTCGGTGGGTATGACGGGACTGTGCATGGTTGCTCCGGTGCTCAGTGGGGGGCCAGGATCAGGCCCTGCAGTTGCGTGCTGCTGTCGACGCTGGCATCCGCGCCCCAGAGGGCCGGATCGTCGTCCGCTTCAATGTAGCCGTACAGGGCCGCAATAGTGAACATGCCCGCGCGCAAACCGGCCTCGATGTCGCGCTGGTGGTCGCCGACGTAGATCGCCTGCTGCGGCTCACAGCCCAGCTCGCGACAGTTGCGCAGCAGTGATTCCGGGTGCGGCTTGCGCTCGCTGACATCATCGGGGCAGACCAGGCTGCCCAGTGGCGGTTGCAGCGCAAGCCGCTCCAGCAATGGCGCGGCATAGGCGCGGGGCTTGTTGGTGGACACGCCCCAGCCGATGCCGCGCGCTGCCAGCTCCGCGAGCAAGTCTTCGATACCGGGGTAGGGCCGCGCGCTGCTGCCCAGCACTTCGCCGTACAGCTCCAGCAGTCGCAGTCGTTGTCCCTCGAACAGGCGGTCGGCTTCCCGTGTGCCCAGGGCCAGGGTGACCAGGGCGCGGGCGCCATTGGATACGCTGGCGCGGATGCGCGCTGGCTCCAGCGGCGGCAGGTCGTGTTCCGCGCGCAGCGCCTGTACCACCACCACGAACTCGCTGGCGGTATCCACCAGGGTGCCGTCGAGATCGAATATGACCGCCCTGAGCGCGGCCGGGTCCGGCCGCGTCATGGCGCAGCCGGTTTCACCGCCCGCACCATGTAGTTCACCGACACGTCGCGGGGGTGCAGTCGATACTGCTTGCTGAAGGGGTTGTAGACCAGGCCGGTCATGCCCTCCAGGCTCAGTCCTGCCGCCCGGATCCAGGACGCCAGTTCCGAGGGCTTGATGAACTTGCTGTATTCGTGGGTGCCGGCGGGCAGCAGCTGCAACACATACTCGGCGCCGACAATGGCAAAGGCAAAGGCCTTGGGATTGCGGTTGATGGTGGAGAAGTAGAGTGAGCCACCGGGTGCTGCCAGCGCCGCGCAGGCCGCGACTATCGCGGCCGGGTCGGGTACATGCTCCAGCATCTCCAGGCAGCAGACCACGTCGTAGTGGCCGGGCTGCTCCGTGGCCAGATCCTCTGCCGTGGTCTGGCGGTAGTCCACATCGACACCGGACTCGAGTTGATGGATGCGCGCCACGGCCAGCGGTGCCTCGCCCATGTCGATGCCGGTGACCCGCGCGCCGCGATGGGCCATGGACTCCGCCAGGATGCCGCCACCGCAGCCCACATCCAACAGGGTCTTGCCGGCCACCGCTGAATGCTCGTCAATGTAGTTGGCCCGCAGGGGATTGATGTCGTGCAGGGGCTTGAATTCGCTGTTGCGGTCCCACCAGCGCGAGGCCAGCGCCTCGAACTTGGCGATTTCCCCGGGGTCGACGTTCGCTCGTGCGGTCATGCGCTTGTTCCTGTAATCCGTTGTTGCCAGTGGCCGATACGTTGGCTCAGGGCGTCGAGATCAAAACCGGTCAGCTGCCGCTCGCGCAGTCGCAACTCGCCCCCGATCCAGCTGTGGGTCACCTGGCTGCCGTTGCAGGCATAAACCAGCTGCGAGAGCGCGTTGTACAGAGGCTGGGTTTCCGGGCCGCCGAGATCCACCGCGATCATGTCGGCCAGCTTGCCGGCCTCCAGGCTGCCGATCTGCTCTTCCAGACCCAGGGCGCGGGCGCCGCCCAGGGTGGCCATGGTCAGGGCCGCCGCGGCGGGCAGGGCGCTGGCGTCGCCACTGTTCAGCTTGGCCAGCAGTGCGGCGGTCTGCATTTCCCCGAACAGGTTGAGGTCGTTGTTGCTGGCGGCGCTGTCGCTCCCCAGCGCGACATTGACGCCGGCGGCCAGCAGTTTGTGCACCGGGCAGCTGCCCGAGGCCAGTTTCATGTTGGACTGCGGGCAGTGCACCACATGGGCGCCGGTCTCGGCGAGCAGGGCGATGTCCTGGTCGCCGATGTCGGTCATGTGCACACACTGGGTGCGCGGCCCCAGCAGACCCAGGCGATGCAGGGTGTCCAGAGGCCGTTCGCCGTTGGCTTCCACTGCCTGCAGCACTTCGCCGCGGGTCTCGTGCAGGTGAATCTGCACCGGCACGTCCAGCTCCGCGGCGAGGGTGGCGACGCGGGCCAGGGTGGGCTGGCTGACCGTGTAGGGCGCATGGGGGCCGAAGCCGAGCGTGACCAGTTCGCTGTGCTTGAGGGTATCCCGCAGCGCCAGGCCCTTGCTGATGTACTCATCGGCATCCCGGGCCCAGGGCGTGGGGAAGTCGAGGATGGGGAAGGTGATCTGGCAGCGCATGCCCCGGGCCTGGGCCATCCGGGCGCAGGCATCGGGGAAGAAGTACATGTCGGAAAAAGTAGTGGTGCCGGCGCGCAGCATTTCGGCAATGGCCAGCTCCACCCCGTCGCTGACGAAGGCATCGCTGACGTGCCGGCCTTCGGCAGGCCAGATGTGCTGTTCCAGCCAGGGTGCCAGTGGCAGGTCGTCGGCATAGCCCCGCAGCAGGCACATGGCCGCGTGGCCATGGGCGTTGACCAGGCCGGGCAGCAGCGCGTGGCCTGCCAGCTCGAAGACCTCCCGGGCGACGATGTGGTCGGTCTCAGACCGCGGCAGGATGGCGACGATGCGGCCGCCGCTGACTGCCAGGCTGTGGCCGGTGAGCACGGCGCCAGCGGGCACGACGGGTACGATCCAGCCCGGGTGGATAAGGGTGTCGACGGTATCTGGTAGCGCGGTCATGAAGCCTCGATCCGGGATTGTCGTGAATGCTGTCGGCGCCCCCTGCAGGCAGGTTCTGGCCGCCGCAACTCGCGAGCGGGCCAGTATAACCGGAAATCCCCGATCACTGCCCGAACGGCCGCCAAAATCTGCAAAAACATGGCCACAACCACCCTTCTCCCGTATAATTCCGGGTTTGCGCCGGACGCTGGCTGATGCCTGCAGCCGGCCTCCGGGCACCTGTCCGGAGACGTTCCGCGCACCGTACCCGGAACGCTCAACCCGGTCATATAAGGAAGCTGTGGTACATGGGTGAATTAGCCAAGGAAATTCTTCCCGTCAACATCGAGGACGAGCTCAAGCAGTCCTACCTCGATTACGCCATGAGCGTGATCGTGGGCCGTGCCCTCCCGGATGTGCGCGATGGCCTGAAGCCGGTGCACCGGCGCGTGCTGTTTGCGATGAACGAGCTCAACAACGACTGGAACAAGGGCTACAAGAAGTCGGCCCGCATCGTCGGTGACGTGATCGGCAAGTACCACCCCCACGGCGACTCGGCAGTCTATGACACCATCGTGCGCATGGCCCAGTCCTTTTCCATGCGCTACATGCTGGTGGACGGCCAGGGCAACTTCGGCTCGGTTGACGGCGATTCCGCGGCCGCCATGCGTTACACCGAAATCCGCATGCGCAAGATCTCCCTCGCCATCCTCGCGGACCTGGACAAGGAAACCGTCGACTTTGTCGACAACTACGATGGCACCGAGCGGATCCCGGCGGTCATGCCCACCCGGGTACCCAACCTGCTGATCAACGGCTCCTCCGGGATCGCGGTCGGCATGGCCACCAATATTCCCCCGCACAACCTGCGCGAAGTGGTCAGCGGTTGCCTGGCCCTCATGGGCAACCCGGACATGACGGTCGACGAGCTCATGGACCATATTCCGGGTCCGGATTTCCCCACCGGCGCCACCATCAATGGTCGCGCCGGCATTATCCAGGCCTACCGCACCGGTCGCGGCCGCATTTATGTGCGGGCCAAGGCCGAGGTGATCCGCGAGGAGAACAAGGGCCGCGACGTGATCATCATTCACGAGCTGCCCTACCAGCTGAACAAGGCGCGCCTGATCGAGCGTATTGCCGAGCTGGTCAAGGAAAAGAAAATCGAGGGTATCTCCGAACTCCGCGACGAGTCCGACAAGGATGGCATGCGGGTGGTGATCGAATTGCGCCGCGGCGAAATCGGCGATGTGGTCCTCAACAATCTCTACGCCCAGACCCAGCTGCAGGCGGTATTTGGCATCAACATGGTGGCCCTGGTCGACGGCCAGCCCAAGCTGCTGAACCTGAAGCAGATCCTGGAAGCCTTTATCCGCCACCGCCGCGAGGTGGTAACCCGGCGCACGGTCTACCTGTTGCGCAAGGCCCGTGAGCGCGGTCACCTGCTGGAAGGCCTGGCCGTGGCGCTGGCCAATATCGATCCGATCATCGAGCTGATCAAGGCCTCCCCCAGCTCCTCCGAGGCGAAGGAGGGCCTGATTGCCCGCTCCTGGTCGCCGGGGGAGGTGACCGCCATGCTGCAGCGCGCGGGCGACGACGCCTGTCGCCCGGACGAGCTGGAGCCGCAGTACGGGCTTCACGATGGCCAGTACTTCCTGTCCCCGGCCCAGGCCCAGGCCATACTCGATCTGCGCCTGCACCGCCTGACCGGCCTCGAGCATGAAAAACTGCTCAACGAGTACGACGAGAAGCTGCGCGAGATCGCCGATTATCTGGAGATCCTCAGCGACCCGGACCGCCTCAAGCTGGTGATCCGCGAAGAGCTGGAAGCCATCGTCACCGAGTTTGGCGACGACCGCCTGACCGTTATCAGCGCCTCCCAGCACGACCTGACCGTGGAAGACCTGATCACCGAGGAAGACCGGGTGGTCACCATCTCCCACGGCGGCTACGCCAAGACCCAGCCCCTGTCGGATTACCAGGCCCAGCGCCGTGGCGGCACCGGGCGCACCGCCACTGCGGTCAAGGACGAGGACTTCGTCGAGCACCTGCTGATTGCCAGCACCCACGCCACCATTCTCTGCTTCACCAACATGGGCAAGGTGTACTGGTTGAAGGTCTACCAGATCCCGCTGGCGGGGCGTAACTCCCGCGGTCGGCCCATGGTCAACCTGCTGCCGCTGGAAGACGGCGAACGGGTCACCTCCATCCTCCAGGTCAACGAATATACCGAAGGCTGGTTTATCTTCATGGCCACTGCCAACGGCACGGTGAAGAAGACCGCGCTGACCGCCTTCTCCCGTCCGCGCAGTGTCGGCCTGCGGGCCCTGGCGCTGGACGAGGACGACGTGCTGATCGGCACCGCCATCACCGACGGCACCTGCGACGTGATGCTGTTTTCCAGCGAGGGCAAGGCAGTGCGGTTCCGCGAGGAAGACGTGCGCGACCTGTCACGCACCGCCCGCGGCGTGCGTGGCATACGTCTCGGCGAAGGTCATCAGCTGATCTCTATCATTGTCCCGCGCGAGGGCGGGCGTATCCTGACCGTGAGCGAGAACGGCTACGGCAAGCGCACCGACGCGGCCGAGTTCCCGACCAAGGGCCGCGGCAACAAGGGCGTTATCGCCATGTCCACCAGCGCCCGCAACGGCCGCCTGGTCGGCGCCGTGCAGGTGTTTGACGGCGACGAGCTGATGCTGATTTCCAACCAGGGCACCCTGGTCCGCACGCGGGCCGAAGAGGTGTCCGTGCTGGGCCGGAACACCCAGGGTGTGCGGGTGATCCGCACCCGGCCGGATGAATTCCTGGTCAGCTGCGAACGTATCGCCGAGCCGGAAATCGATGTGACTGAAGGGGCCGAAGACGCCACGGAATGAGGCGTTCGGCACCCCCTGCAACCTGAGGAACGATCCGCAATGACGCGCTTGTACAACTTTTGCGCCGGCCCCGCTGCCCTGCCGGTGCCGGTGCTGGAAACCGCCCGCAATGACATGCTGGACTGGCACGGCCGCGGCCTGTCGGTGATGGAGATGAGCCATCGCAGCAAGGAGTTTGTCGGTATTGCCGAACAGGCGGAGGCGACCCTGCGGGCGCTGCTGGCGATACCGGATGACTATGCAGTCCTGTTTCTGCAGGGCGGTGCCAGCACCCAGTTTGCCGCGGTGCCGCTGAACCTGATGCCCGAGGGCGGCTGTGCCGACTACCTCAATACCGGGCAGTGGTCGAAGAAGGCGATCGCCGAGGGCAAGCGTTTCGGCACCGTCAGGGTTGCCGCCAGCGCCGAGGATACCAATTTCAGCACCATTCCCGCCCGCGACAGCTGGCAGCTGTCCGCGGACGCTGCCTATTTTCACTACACTCCCAACGAGACCATCGGCGGGGTCGAGTTTCACTGGGTACCCGAGGTGGCAGCGCCGCTGGTGGCGGACATGTCCTCGACGATTCTGTCGCGGCCGCTGGATGTCTCCCGGTTTGGGGTGATCTACGCCGGCGCGCAGAAGAACATTGGCCCGGCGGGCCTCACCCTGGTGATCGTGCGGCGCGAGTTGCTGGGCCGCTCGCGCCCGGGTTGCCCGGTCATGCTGGACTGGAAAACCGCGGCCGACAACGACTCCATGTACAACACGCCGCCGACCTTCGCGCTGTACCTGGCCGGCCTGGTCTTTGCCTGGCTCAAGGATCTTGGTGGTCTGGAGGCGATGGCTGCAAGCAACCGCCGCAAGGCGGAGAAACTGTATGCCGCCATCGACAACAGCGCTTTCTATGCCAACCCGGTGGAAATCCCCAGCCGCTCATTGATGAATGTGCCCTTTACCCTGGCCGATGCAGGCCTGGACAAGGTCTTCCTGCAGGAAGCGGAGGCCGCCGGGCTGCTGAATCTGGCCGGCCACCGCTCGGTGGGAGGCATGCGCGCCAGCCTCTACAATGCGGTGCCGGAGGCGGCGGTGGATGCCCTGATCGCGTTCATGCGGGACTTCGAGCAGCGCAAGGGCTGAGGCGGCGGGCAGGTTGATGGCAGATACCAGGGATCTCGACCAGGTCAGGGCGGACATCGACGCCATCGACCGGGAAATCCAGGCGCTGATCCAGCGTCGCGCCGGTTGTGCCCAGCGCGTTGCCGAGATCAAGCTGGCGGAAGTGCTGGCGGCGCAGGAGCGCGGCGAACCGGTGGCGGAGGTGGTCTACTACCGGCCGGAGCGGGAGGCCCAGATCCTGCAGCGGATCATCGACCGCAACGAGGGCCCCCTGGCGGGCACGGCGGTTGCACACATCTTTCGCGAGGTGATGTCCGCCTGCCTGGCGCTGGAGCGGCCGCTGCAGGTGGCCTATCTCGGTCCCGAGGGTACCTTTACCCAGGCCGCGGCGCTGAAGCATTTCGGCCACGCCGCCATCTGCGTACCCCAGAACACCATCGACAGCGTGTTCGCCCAGGTTGAGTCCGGGGAATGCAACTACGGCGTGGTGCCGGTGGAGAACTCCACCGAGGGCATGGTCAGTCATACCCTGGACAACTTCATGGACTCGCCGCTGAAGATCTCAGGCGAAGTGGAGATGCGCATCGTCCATCATCTGCTGGTGGCTCCCGGTACCGGGGAGGAGTCCATCACCCGCATCTGTGCCCACCAGCAGGCGCTGGCCCAGTGCCGCAACTGGCTCGACAGCCACTGGCCGAAAGTTGAGCGCGAGGCGGTCAGCAGCAATGGTGAAGCCGCCCGCCTGGCGGCGACTACCCCGGGCATGGCTGCGGTCGCGGGGGACATGGCCGCGGAGCTGTACCAGCTGGAAAAACTCGCCGAGCATATCGAGGACTACCCGGACAACACGACCCGCTTTCTGGTGGTGGGCCGCGAGGAGGTGCCCCCCAGCGGTCGTGACAAGACCTCCCTGATTGTCTCCAGTCGCAACAAGCCCGGCGCCCTCTTTACCCTGCTGGACCCTTTCCGCCGCGCCGGCGTCAGCCTGACCCGGATCGACACCCGGCCCTCGCGCACGGAGAAGTGGGCCTACGTCTTTTTCATTGAGTTCGAGGGCCACATGCAGGATCCGGCCATCCGCGGCATTGTCGCCGATCTCGAGGAGCAATCCATCCTCCTGAAACCGCTCGGGTCCTACCCGCGGGCTGTGCTGTAGCCGTGGCTGAGTCAGTGTCAGAACAGCAAGCCAGCAGCCCCACCGTCGTCGTGCTGGGGCTGGGCCTGATCGGTGGCTCCCTGGCCGCGGCATTGCGTGGCAACGGCTTTTGCCGGCGCTGCATCGGCTGGGGTCATCGCGAGGCCTCCCTGCAGCGGGGGGTCGAGCTGGGCATTATCGACAGCTATACCCTGGATCTTGAAGCAGCGGTCGATGCCGCCGATATTCTGGTCATCGCCACGCCGACCCTGGTGGCGGCGCAGATGCTGGAGCGAATCCTGCCGCGTCTGCAGGGCCGCGCCCAGCCGCCGGTTATCACCGACGTCGCCAGCGTCAAGGGCAACCTGCAGAGCACCGCCGAAGCGGTATGGGGCGGTATGCCGCCGCGACTGGTGCTGGGTCATCCCATTGCCGGGTCCGAGCGCAGCGGTGTCGATGCCGCTGATGCCGGCCTGTTTCTGCACCATCGGGTCATCCTGACGCCGGTACCGGGCAACGATGCCTCGGCGGTGGAGCTGGTGCGCGCCATGTGGGCCAGTACCGGCGCCGAGGTGGTCGACATGGCGGTGGCTGAGCACGATCGGGTGCTGGCCGCCACCAGCCACCTGCCGCACGTGCTCGCCTACGCCCTCGTGGATGCCCTCGCCCGGAGCGATGCCAGCGCCGACATCTTCCGCTTTGCCGCCGGCGGTTTTCGCGACTTTACCCGCATCGCCTCCAGTGACCCGGTCATGTGGCGGGATATCGCCATTGCCAACCGGCCGGCACTGCTGCAGGCTATCGACCTGTTCAGCGACCATCTGCAGGAGCTGCGTGCGGCCATTGACGAGCAGCAGTCGGACGCCTTGCTGGAGACCTTCAGTCGGGCCAAGGATGCCCGAGATGCCTTTGCCGCGGAGCTTGCCGCCCGCGGCCAGCGGCCCGCCTGAACCCCGCGACCCCCAACCCCGAGAGAGAAGAGACCAGCCATGGAATTCCAGTTACTGCCCGGCGGTGTCATCAGCGGCGAAGCGCGGGTACCCGGGGACAAATCCATCTCCCATCGCTCGATCATGCTCGGCGCTCTCGCCGAGGGTACAACGCGGGTCAGCGGCTTCCTGGAAGGTGAAGATGCCCTGGCCACCGTGGCGGCATTCCGCGCCCTGGGCGTGGTCATCGACGGTCCCGAGGATGGAGAAGTGGCTGTACACGGTGTTGGCCTGCACGGCCTGCAGGCGCCTGCGGCACCACTGGACATGGGCAACTCGGGCACCAGCATGCGGCTTATTGCCGGTCTGCTGGCGGGGCAGGGGTTCGACAGCGAGTTGACCGGCGATGTATCCCTGTGCAAGCGGCCGATGGGCCGGGTGATCGAGCCGCTGCGCCTGATGGGCGCGAATATTGAGGGTACAGCCGAGGGCAGGCCGCCGCTGCGGATTCGCGGTGGCCAGGCGCTGCGCGGCATTCACTACGACCTGCCGATGGCCAGCGCCCAGGTCAAGTCCTGTGTCCTGCTGGCGGGTCTGTACGCCGGGGGCGTTACTTCGGTGACCGAGCCGGCGCCCACTCGCGACCACACCGAGCGCATGCTGCGCGGCTTCGGCTACAGCGTGGCCACAGAGGCCGGGACAATCAGCCTGGAGGGTGGCGGCCGCCTGCAGGCGGCGGAGATCGATGTGCCTGCCGATATTTCCTCGGCGGCATTTTTCCTGGTCGCGGCCAGTATCGCGCCGGGGTCCGACCTGCTGCTGACCCACGTCGGCATCAACCCCACTCGCGCTGGGGTTATCACCATTTTGCGGCTGATGGGCGCCGACATCACCCTGAAGAACCATCGCGAGGTGGGCGGCGAGCCCGTTGCGGACATCCGCGTGCGCCACGCGCCGCTACAGGGTATCGAGATCCCCCGCGAGCAGGTGCCACTGGCCATCGATGAGTTCCCGGCCCTGTTTATCGCCGCGGCCTGTGCCAGTGGCCGCACCGTCCTGCGTGGCGCCGAGGAACTGCGGGTGAAAGAGAGCGACCGCATCGCCGCCATGGCGGCGGGCCTGGACACCCTGGGCGTGCACAATGAGGTGCTGGAGGACGGCATCATCATTGACGGTGGTGCTCTGGGCGGCGGTGTCATCCACACCTGTCACGACCACCGCATCGCCATGTCCTTCGCCATAGCGGCCCTGCGTGCGAGCGCCGAGATTCGCATCCTCGATTGCGACCCTGTCGCCACCTCGTTTCCCGGCTTCGACGCCCTGGCGCGGGGACTGGGCCTGCAGATATCGGCCCGGGTCGACTGATGCCCCGGCTGTCAGTAATCACGGTCGATGGCCCCAGCGGTGCCGGCAAGGGCACCCTGAGCCACCTGCTGGCGGATACCCTGCAGTGGCATTTCCTCGATAGCGGAGCCCTGTATCGCGTCACCGGCCAGGCCTGCGTGATGGAGGGGGTGTCCTGGGAGGATGCGGCAGCGGTGACGGAAGTGGCCCGGCACCTGCAGGTTGAATTCTTTACCGACGGCAACGGCGAGGTGCGCGTGTTGTATAAGGGTACTGACGTCAGCCGGGAGATCCGCACCGAGGAGGGCGGTCGCGGCGCCTCCACGGTGGCCGCCATTCCCGCGGTCCGCGAGGCCCTGCTGCAGCGCCAGCGCGAGTTCCTGCGGCCTCCGGGCCTGGTCGCCGACGGTCGCGACATGGGTACGGTGGTGTTTCCCGATGCGCCGCTGAAGATCTTCCTGACTGCCAGCAGTGAGGAGCGCGCCCAGCGCCGATACCGGCAGTTGCTCGAAAAGGGGGAAAATGTTAGTCTCCCGCGCCTTCTTGAGGATATCGAGGAGCGGGATGCGCGCGACAGTAGCCGCTCCGTCTCCCCGCTGGTCCCCGCTGAAGACGCCATTGTCATCGACAGCAGCCATATGCCGATTGCCGATGTGTTTGCCGCAGTCATGGCAGCGGCGCGTGAGAGAGGCCTGGCCTGAGCTCATCGCCGTCGCCTGGTGTGGCGAAAATGGTTTTGCAAGCACTGCCCCTGACGCCGGTTCCAGAAGTGGCACGGGGGTGGTTTAAACTGGATGACCCGTGCCAGCTGGAGGCATGGCAAGGCGGATTTCCGCCGTAATCTCACTGACAGGTAATGTGTAATGAGCGAATCCTTCGCTGAACTCTTTGAAGAAAGCTTGAAAACTGTCGAAATGGAGCCCGGTAGCATTGTTACCGGCGTGGTCATCGACATCGATAACGAGTGGGTCACCGTCCACGCAGGCCTGAAGTCTGAAGGCGTGATTCCTCGTGCCCAATTCCTCGACGCCGCCGGCAACTGTTCGCTGAGCATTGGCGATGAGGTCCAGGTCGCCCTGGAAACCGTGGAAGACGGTTTCGGCGAGACCAAGCTGTCCCGCGAGAAAGCCAAGCGCGCCGAGTCCTGGAAAGAGCTCGAAGCTGCGCACGAGGCGGACGAAGTGGTCAAGGGTGTCATCAACGGCAAGGTCAAGGGTGGCTTTACCGTCGATATCAACACCATCCGCGCGTTCCTGCCCGGCTCGCTGGTCGATGTGCGCCCGGTTCGCGACACCGCGCACCTGGAGAACAAGGAACTCGAATTCAAGGTCATCAAGCTGGACCAGAAGCGCAACAACGTGGTTGTTTCCCGCCGTGCGGTGATGGAAGCGGCCAACAGCGTCGAGCGCGAAGCCCTGCTGGAATCCCTGCAGGAAGGCATGTCGGTCAAGGGTATCGTCAAGAACCTCACCGACTACGGCGCGTTCGTGGACCTCGGCGGTGTCGACGGTCTGCTGCACATTACCGATATGGCCTGGAAGCGCATCAAGCACCCCTCCGAGATTGTCGAAGTGGGCCAGGAAATCGACGTCAAGATCCTCAAGTTCGACCGCGAGCGCAACCGCGTGTCACTGGGCCTGAAGCAGCTGGGCGAGGATCCCTGGGTGGAAATCACCAATCGCTACCCCGAAGGCAGCCGGGTCAAGGCCCGCGTCACCAACCTCACCGACTACGGCTGCTTTGCCGAGCTGGAAGAGGGTGTGGAAGGCCTGGTGCACGTGTCCGAGATGGATTGGACCAACAAGAACGTGCACCCCTCCAAGATCGTCCAGCTGGGCGACGAAGTGGAGGTCATGGTGCTGGATATCGACGAGGAGCGGCGCCGCATCTCGCTGGGTATCAAGCAGTGCCAGCAGAACCCCTGGGATGCCTTCGCCTCCCAGTACAGCAAGGGCGACAAGATTGCCGGCAGCATCAAGTCGATCACCGACTTCGGCATCTTCATCGGCCTGGAAGGCAACATCGACGGCCTGGTACACCTGTCCGACATCAGCTGGAACGAAGCTGGCGAGGAAGCGGTGCGCAACTACAAGAAGGGCGATGAAATCGAGACGGTTATCCTCTCCATCGACCCCGAGCGTGAGCGTATCTCTCTCGGTATCAAGCAGCTCGAAGACGACGCCTTCTCCGGCTACGTGGCCCAGAACGATCGCGGTTCCATCGTGACTGGCGAAGTTGTCGAAGTCGACGCCAAGTCGGTCACCATCAAGCTGGCGGACGAAGTCGAGGGTATCCTCAAGGCCTCCGACATCAGCCGCGACAAGGTGGACGATGCCCGCAGCCTGTACAAGGTTGGCGACAGCGTCGAAGCCAAGATCATCTCCGTCGACCGCAAGAACCGCGGCCTGGCCCTGTCCATCAAGGCCAAGGATTTCGACGACGAGAAAGATGCGGTCAAGTCGCTGAAGGAGCAGGAGGACACATCCTCCGCCACTACCATCGGCGACCTGATCAAGGCGCAGATGGAAAAGTAACCACCTCACGGTAGGAGCCCGCTCCGCGGGCGATGGCCCATTGTGGGAGCCCGCTCAGCGGGCGATCGCGCAGAGACTGCGCTCCCACAAAGACCGCGCTCCTACAGGCCAGTGGTAGCACAAGGCTCACCCTCGGGTGGGCCTTTTTTCGTTATAAAATAACAAGTTGCGCTATTGTCCCGGCAGCGTCACAATGGCCGAAAAGGGCGCGCTGTGCGCCCGTGGCCGAGCTTAAAAAAGTGCAGGGGCGGAGGCACAATGACCAAAAGTGAATTGATCGAGGCAATCGCTGCCCGGCAGACCCAGCTGTCGCTGAAAGACGTGGAGCTCGCGGTCAAAACCATTCTCGAACACATGTCGGAAGCGCTGGCGACAGGCGAGCGTATCGAGATCCGTGGCTTTGGCAGTTTTTCCCTGCACTACCGCGAGCCCCGTCGCGGCCGCAATCCAAAGACCGGAGATACGGTCGAGCTCACGGGCAAGTATGTGCCTCACTTCAAGCCGGGCAAGGAGTTGCGCGAACGCGTCAACCTGGGACTGCAGGCAGGGTTCTGAGCGGGGCTCGGGAAGGAAGTCGGGGGGCAGGCATATGAACGTGTTGCGCAAGGTGGTTTCCCTGCTGGTGATTCTGGCGATGCTGGCAGCGGGCGTGCTGTTTGCCCTGCAGAATCATCAGCCGATCGGTCTCGACCTGCTGGTCCACGAATTCGCGCCCCGCAGTCTCGCCCTGTGGCTGTTGGCGGCACTTGCGCTGGGTGGCGTGTTGGGGTTGCTGGTCTCGAGCGTCATTATCCTGAGGTTGCGCGGGCGGCTGGCACTCGCGCAGCGCAAGCTCGACAAGTGCAAGGTGGAACTGGATCGGTTGCGGGTCGCCGGAATCAAAGACGGTGACTGATCTACTGGTTTTCCTGCTGCTGTTTGCCGCTATCGGCATTGGCTGGTGGTTGGGAAGGCGCAGCGTTCGCATTGCCACCACGGATCTCCCCGGCCAGTATTACAAGGGCCTGAACTACCTGCTGGACGGCCGTCCGGACGGTGCGGTGGACGCATTCATCAATGCCCTGGAGGTCAATACCGAAACCCTGGAGACCCACATTGCCCTGGGCAACCTGCTGCGCAAGCGGGGCGAGGTGGACCGCGCCATCCGTATTCACCAGAACCTGCTGGCCCGGCCCAGCCTGCCCCGGCAGCAGGTGCACCAGGCCCACCTGGAGCTCGCCCGGGACTATATCAGTGCCGGCCTGTTTGACCGGGCTGAGCGGCTGTTGCTGGATCTGGTCAAGGATTCCCCGGAACAGCGCCGGGCCAGCCAGCGTCATTTGCTGGAGATCTTCCAGAGCCAGCGCGAGTGGGCCAATGCCATTCAGGTCGCTACCGCGCTGTTGCCGCGCAAGTCACTGCTGAGCCAAACCGGGCCCGCGCCGCTTGGCGCCAACCGCCAGCCGGTCGCGGTGGCGCTGGCGCACTACCACTGTGAACTGGCAGCGGAGCTGCTCAAGCAGGGGAATATCCAGGCTGCTCGCAAGGAGCTGCAGCAAGCCCTGGTCCACGACCGGCTCTGCGTGCGCGCCTCGTTGATGATCGGCGAGCTGGAGTGCCAGGCCGGCAATTACCGCCAGGCCGTCAAGGCCCTGCGCAAGGTCAGGCAGCAGGACCCGGACTATATTCCCGAAACCATACCGACGCTGCAGGAAGCGTACCTGCAACTGGGAGAGGAGCAGACTCTGCGCCAGTACCTGGAAGAGTGCCTGCAGGCGACTCCGGCGGCGCCGCTGGTACTGGCGGTGGCCGACGACATACGCAGCAGCAGTGGCGACCAGGCGGCGGCGACATTCCTGTCGGCGCAGCTGGCAAAATATCCGTCCCTGCGTGGCCTGTCTCGCCTGATCGGCCTGCAGATGAACAATACCGAAGGTCAGATAAGGGATAATCTCAGTCTGCTGGAGCGCCTGGTAGAGCGCCTGCTGGCCGAGCGCCCGACCTATCGCTGCAGTCACTGCGGTTTCGCTGGCCGCCAACTGCACTGGTTCTGTCCCGGCTGCAAGCACTGGGGCACCGTAAAATCCATCCGCGGCAACCGTGTCGACTGATAACGGCCCGCGCAAGATCAAAGGTAGGAAGCATGGACTCACCTGTTCTGGTGGCACTGGATTACGCCGAAGAAGCCGCTGCCCTGGCGCTGGCCGGGCAGCTGTCGCCGCAGCTGTGTCGCCTCAAGATCGGCAAGGAACTGTTTACTCGCGCTGGACCAGGGCTGGTGCGGCGGTTGCAGGACAGCGGCTTCGAGATATTCCTGGATCTGAAATTCCACGACATCCCCAACACGGTCGCCGGTGCCGTGCGAGCCGCTGCCGATCTTGGTGTGTGGATGGTGAACGTGCACGCCAGCGGTGGCCGCCGGATGCTGGAGGCCGCCGCCAGCGCGCTGCAGGTCTATGACCGGCCGCCGTTGCTGATTGGTGTCACGGTCCTGACCAGCATGACTGACGAGGACCTGGCCGAGCTTGGTTACGTGGAAACCGCGCTGCAGCGAGTGCAGCGCCTGGCCGGCCTGGTTGCGGATTGCGGTCTGGACGGGGTGGTTTGTTCGGCGCAGGAGGCGCCTTTGTTGCGGCAGCTGCACGGCCCCGGTTTCCGCCTGGTGACACCGGGGATTCGCCTGGCGGGAGATTCGCCGGGAGACCAGCGCAGGGTGGTTACGCCGGCCGATGCGCGTGAGCTGGGGGCAGATTATCTGGTCATTGGCCGCTCCATTACTGCTGCGCGGGATCCGCTGGCGGCGCTGGAGCGGGTGCACTCGGAGCTCGGCCTCTCCGCCCTGTAACATCAAATGTGGCCAATGGGCTTGGCCACCTCCTGCTGGTTGCTACACTGTTTCCCGATACGGATGCGCAAGGATGCCGACTCGTAAACGGAGATTACGCCATGACATACCTCAAAAACTCGTCTCAAGTTGTTGCGGGCGCCGGTCTGACCGGACGCCCGCTGAAAAACCGCCGCCATGGACCAAGGCCGGCCGCACCTTGGCCAGTCGCTCCATTGCTGGCCGCATTGCTGGGTCTGGGTGTGATGCCCGGGCTGACACAGGCGGACACTGCCCCTGAGCCGCCGGCCACTGCGGCGGCGGTGCAGGTGCAACTGGTCAATATCAATACTGCGGATGCCGCTGCGCTGGCGGCGGGTCTGCAGGGTGTAGGCTTGTCCCGGGCAGAGGATATTATCCGCTACCGGGAAACCTACGGCCCTTTCGGCACCGTGGAAGAGCTGGCTGATGTGAAAGGTATCGGCCAGGTAACGCTGGACAAAAACCGAGCTGTTATAACACTGGAATAGGCTGTGGGCATCCGTATCATAGGGGGCTTCGGCCCCTTTTTACGTTGTCCGCTATTGGCGGTGAGGTGGGAATGCAAGCACTGGTGACCGGCGCCACCGGGTACGTCGGCAGGGAGCTTTGCCGCCAGCTGACGGCCTCGGGCCGCGCGTTTCTCCCGCTCAGCTGCAGCGGGGGCACCCTGCCGTGTGGGCGCGTTAGCCGCGCCGTGGACTTGCGCCAGGGACCCATTGCCGGCGCCTTGCTGGAAGGCGTTGATGTGGTCTACCACCTCGCGGGTATTGCCCATCAGCAGGCGCCGGCACAACTCCACGAGGAGGTCAACTATCGGGCCACCCTTGCCCTGGCCGAAGCTGCGGAACGCGCCGGAGTACGCCTGTTCATCTATCTCAGCAGTGTCAAGGCAATGGGGCCTGCGGCCGGAAGCGAACCCCGACGCGAGGATGAGGTGGCGGTTCCATCCGGTCCCTACGGCCGATCGAAATGGCGGGCGGAGTGCGCGCTGCGGGAGCATTTTGCGGCCAGCGCCATGGCCGTGGTGATTCTGCGGCCGGCGCTGGTTTACGGGCCCCGGCCCCGGGGCAACCTGCAGTGGCTGCTGCGGGCCGCGCGCATCGGCTTGCCTGCTCCGCCCGAAGGCGGGACTCGCTCCATGATCGGGGTCGAGGATCTCGCCGGGCTCCTGCTGCGGTTGCCACAGGTCGTCGGCGAGGGCGTACACACCTGGATCGTCACGGACGGGGAGGCCTATACCACCCGCCATGTCTACCAGGTGTTGCGAGAGGCTCTCGGGCGCGGTCGCGGGCGACAGTTGCCGAGCTGGTGCTGGCGCATGCTCGCCTCGGCGCTGGACCTTTTGCAGCGCCAGCCGGGAGGCAGCAGCTACGGCAAATTATTCGGGGCGGAGCGCTATGACAATCACGCCCTGTTGCGAGCGACCGGGTGGCAGCCACGGCAAACGCTTGCCAGTGTCGCTCCCGCCATGGTCGCTCGTCCGGTGGCTGCAACATGATGGCGGCATTGCTTGTCGCCCCTTTGGCATCGGCATTGCTGTGCGGAATCTGGCTGCGCTGGGCGCAGCGGGGCAATTGGCTGGACCATCCCGGGCACCGCAGCTCCCACACCCGGGCCACGCCCAGTGGCGGCGGGGCGGGCATTGTTCTTGCGCTGGTGTTGTCGGTCGTGGTTGCCGCGGCGGGCGGCGTCGACTGGTCTGCAGCCTACTGGCTGCTGTTGGGCCTCGCCCTGGTGCTGATGCTGGTTGGCATGGTCGATGATCGTTGCAACCTGCCGGCACTACTGCGGCTGGGTGTCTATGGACTCTGCTGTGGTGCTCTGGTCTGGGGGCTGGCGCCGGCCCTGAACCCCGAGCTGGCGTTCCCTGGCTGGGTGCTGTGGCCGTTGCTGGTGCTTGGCTTGCTGTGGCTGCTTAATCTGTACAATTTCATGGATGGGATCGACGGCATCGCGGCGTTGCAGTGCGCCCTCGCGGCCGGTAGTGCGGCGCTTCTGTCCCTGCTCGCCGGGGCGCCCGAATTCGCGCTGTTCTGTACCTTGCTGGCCCTCTGCCAGTTGGGTTTCCTGTATTGGAACTGGCCGCCCGCACGGCTGTTCATGGGTGATGCCGGCAGCGTCCCGCTTGGTTTTCTGCTGGGTGGGCTTGCTCTTCACGGCGCCGGTTCGGGTGCCCTGCCGCCGGCTTGCTGGCTGGTGCTGCTGGCGGGTTTCGTCACCGATGCCAGCTGGACCCTGGTGGTGCGCTGGCTGCGTGGCGCGCCACTGCTGGAGGCCCACCGGGAGCATGCTTACCAGCGCCTGAGCCGACACTGGCACTCGCATGCGGCGGTTGACTTCCTGCTGCTTGCGCTCAACGCACTGTGGCTGTTCCCAATCGCATGGACGATCTGGCGCTGGCCCGAATTCCAGCTTTTATTGGTAATTTTGGCATATCTTCCGCTTTTGCTTGGCATGGCCAAGTTGAAGGGTTTGCCGTAGTATTGGTGGCCGGGGTTCGCACCATATATACCGGTTGCAAGCGGGCCTGTCACGACCATCCGGAGTGGGAGGAAATTTGCTTAATCGGCTTGGCGATGGTGTGCTGCAAGCGATCTCCCGGATGATGGGAACCGTGCGTGACGCTGTGGAAAAACTGGTAGAACTTCCCCGCAATATCAAGCAGGCGCTGTTACTGGCACTTGATATGGTCTTTGTCAGTGCGGCCATGTGGGGCGCCGTGATTCTGCGCTACGGCAATAGTCAGTTTGCTCCCGGCTCTATCGAGGTCCTCTGCGCCGCGATCACCATTGTCGTCAGCGCCATCATTTTCCTGCGCCTGGGCCTTTACCGTGCGGTCATCCGCTTCATGGGGCAGCAGGCGATCTGGGCTGTCATTACCGCGGTGACCTATTCCACCCTGGTGCTGGCATCTACCGTATTCCTGCTGCAGGCGGATGTACCGCGGGCAATGCCGTTTTTCTACTGGGTTATTGCGCTGCTGCTGATCGGGGGCACGCGGCTGACCGTGCGCGCCTACTATCAGGCCAAGCTGCGATCCCTGTCCCGCAATGTCATTATCTATGGTGCGGGTGATTCAGGGCGACAGTTGCTGACGGCTCTGCACCACGGCGACCAGTATCGGGCGGTCGTGTTTGTGGATGACGATCCGCGTCTGCAGCACTCCGTGATCAACGGTCTGCAGGTGGCCAGGCCCGAGGAAATCAAGCGCCTCATCGGTGAGCACAACATTACCCAGGTGCTGCTGGCGATACCCTCGGCGTCATCCGAGCGCCGCCGCGAGATCATCAATTCCCTGGTCGGCCTGCCCGTACATGTGCGTACAGTTCCGAAAATCAGTGAGCTGGTGGCCGGTCGCGCCAGCGTCAACCAGATTCAGGACATCGACCTGGATGATCTGCTGGGTCGCGACCCCGTACCTCCCCACCCGGAACTGATTGATCGCTGCATCACCGACAAGGTGGTGATGGTGACCGGTGCTGGTGGCTCCATTGGCTCCGAACTGTGCCGCCAGATACTCACCTCCGGGCCGCGCGAGTTGCTGTTGCTGGACAATTCCGAATACGCACTCTACAGCGTGGAACGCGAACTGCGGGAAACCAGGCAAGCCCTTGGCTCCAGGGTGGAAATCATTGCCCTGCTCGGCTCAGTGCAGGACCAGCGTCGATTGGAGACCGTGTATCGTACCTTCGCGGTACAGACGGTCTATCACGCAGCGGCTTACAAACATGTGCCGATGGTGGAGTACAACGTCGCCGAAGGCGTTGCCAACAATGTCTTCGGCACCTGGTACGCGGCCGAAGCCGCGCGCAAGGCGGGCGTGGAAACCTTCGTCCTGGTGTCGACGGACAAGGCCGTGCGTCCCACCAATATCATGGGCGCCTCGAAGCGTTTCGCCGAACTGGTACTGCAGGGCCTGGCCCAGCGCGAAACCCGCACCCGCTTTTGCATGGTACGGTTCGGCAATGTGCTGGGGTCTTCCGGCTCTGTTGTGCCCCTGTTCCGTGAGCAGATCGAAACCGGCGGACCGGTAACGGTGACGCACCCGGAGGTTTCACGCTATTTCATGACGATACAGGAAGCGGCGCAACTGGTGCTGCAGGCCGGGGCGATGGGCACCGGCGGCGACGTGTTTGTGCTGGATATGGGTGAACCGGTGCGCATTGTCGATCTGGCGCGGCGCATGATCCGCCTCAGCGGCTACGAGATGCAGCACGACAGCCACGCCCAGGATCACATACAGATCGAGTTCATCGGTTTGCGCCCGGGCGAAAAGCTGCGCGAGGAATTGCTGCTGGGCAGCAATGTTACCGGTACCGGTCATCCGATGATCATGCGCGCCGAGGAAGAGTGTCTGTCCTATGGCCAGATCCACCGCATGCTGACCGAGCTGAAAGGCTATTGCGACAGCATGGACTGCGCGGGGATCACTTCGGTGCTGAATGCCGTGGTCAGTGGCTTCAACAGCCACGAGGTGCGCTACGACCACGTCTGGCGCAAGCAGGGCATGGCCGGTGGACCCCTGTTGGCAAAGCCCAAGCCCAAGCCCAAGATCGGCCCGGCTCTGGGTCTTTCCAACGTTCAGGAACTGTTTCCGGAAAAGTCCTGAGGCTTTCCGTAAGGTAATCGAATGCAACACTACGACGTCTTCAATGGTGACGCCGACGGCATCTGTGCGCTGGTGCAGCTGCGGCGGGCACAGCCCCTTGATGCGGCTCTCGTTACCGGAGTCAAGCGGGACACGTCCCTGCTCAAGCAGGTGAATGCCGGACGCGGATCACAGATCACAGTGCTCGATGTGTCCCTGGATAAAAATCGCAGCGATCTGGAGCGCCTGCTCGCGGCTGGAGCGGAAGTGTTCTACTGTGACCATCACTTCGCGGGTGATATCCCCCGGAGCGCACAGCTGCAGACCCTGATCAATCCCGCTGCGGATGTCTGCACCAGCCTGTTGGTCAACGGCCACCTGCAGGGAGCTTTCCCTTCCTGGGCCGTGGTGGGCACCTTTGGCGACAACCTGCGGGATAGCGCACTGCGACTGGCCCGACCATTGGGTCTCAACCCGGAACAGCTGGAACAGCTGGAGCAACTGGGCATTTACATCAACTACAATGGTTACGGACCAGCACTGGAAGATCTGCACTTTCATCCGGCAGACCTGTATCGGCTGCTCAGTCACTATGATGATCCGTTCGCCTTCATGGCAGCGGAACGAGAGCATTTCCAGCATCTGCAGAGTGGTTTTCGGGAAGACATGGCAGCGGCAGCGGCCCTTGCCCCGGAATACCAGGATGCAGCGGCGGCGGTCTACCTGCTGCCCGATGCTGCCTGGGCACGGCGGGTGAGCGGGGTGTTCGGCAACGATCTGGCCAACAACGATCCGGCCCGGGCGCACGCGGTGGTCACGGCACGGGCCGATGGCAACTTTCTGGTCAGCGTGCGGGCCCCCCTGAACAACAAGGCCGGCGCCGATGTGCTGTGCCGGGAATTTCCCACGGGCGGTGGGCGTGCCGCGGCTGCCGGGATCAACGAGCTGCCAGCGGCGCAGCTGCCCGGGTTTATTGCGCGTATTGCGGCTTTCTACGCCTGACCGTTAGCAGCCCGGTCGGGGGATCAGCCTGCAGCCAGGAGTGATGCCATGGACTGGGATGACATGAAGATACTGCTGGCCCTGGGGCGTCGCGGCTCCGCACGGGGTGCCGCCCAGGACCTCGGTGTCAGCAACTCAACCGTTACCCGGCGCCTGGATGAGCTGGAGCGATCACTGCGAACCCAGCTGTTTGATCGCACGCCCGACGGCTATCGCATGACCGCCTCGGCGGAGGCCCTGCTGCCGGTGGCCGAGCATATTGAAGAGCTGGTCCTGGCGGCCGAGCGCAGGATCACCGGCACCGACCAGCATCTGGAGGGCAGCATTCGTCTGACCATGCCGGATCGGGTGGATTTCCTGATGGAGCGCCTGGCCCGGTTTGCGGACGAGTATCCCGGTATCGAGCTGGAGCTGATGCCCAGCGATATTCCCATGGATCTGAGCCGGCGCGAGGCCGATATCGCCATTCGGGTGCTGCCGGCGGGTGGCAAGCCGCCGGAGTACCTCATCGGTCGGCATCTCTGCCCTCTCAGCTCGTCGACCTATGTGCACCGCGATCTGCTGCGCGCGGACGCGCCGGAGGATGTTTCACACCTGTCCTGGGTCGGCCGTTACCCTGCGGGTCAGCGCGAGGGCTGGCTGCAGCATACGCAACACCCCGACCGCCCGGTGCGCCATGCCATCAGCGATCTGAGCCTGATGCAGATGGCGGCCAAGTGCCGCATGGGCCTGGTCTTCATGCCCTGCTTCCTGGCATTTGGCCAACCCGATATTGTCAGGGTGCCGGGCGCATCGGTGGTGCACAGCTCCGACATCTGGGTCCTCACGCACCGCGACCTGCGTCTGAGTGCGCGTTTGCGCGCTCTGCGTGAGGTGATTGCCGAAGAGTTCGCCAAGGTGGCAACCCAGCTGGACACCCGCTGATGGTGCTCGACCTCAATCGCCCTGCGGACTCTGGATGCCCCCGGTGACCGCGATACGCATGGCCTCTTCGACACTGATCTCCAGGGGTTGTACCTGGTCCGCAGCAAGATAGACGGTATATCCACCGAGCTGGTAACTCATCGGCAGGTACACGCCGATAATGTTTTCCCCCAGTGCGCGGCGCAGTTTGTCCGGCGGGTAGCGGGCTGTAACGAACCCGATCAGGCGCACGTTCTCCTGTACTTCCACCAGTACCACCGAGTCCGCCTGTTTCTTGTCGGCGATGCTGAAGGCCCGCAGCACATCCTGGATCGCACCGTGCACCGATTTCACCAGCGGGATGCTGCTGAGCAATGTGTCGCCCAGCCGCAGCAGGTGGCGAATGGCATACGCGTTCACCAGCAGGCCAACCAGCATCAGCAGGAGCAGGGCAGAGAGCAGCCCCAGGCCCGCGAAATACCAGTCCCGGGGCAGCACGGCGCGCAGGGCGGTTCCGGCGATACTTTCCATGGCCAGCAACAACCAGTAGATCAGGTACAGGGTCAGGCCCACGGGCAACACCGCAATCAGTCCCTGCAAGGTGAGTGAGGCCAGGCGCTTCATAGTCTGTCTGTTCCTGTTGTTGAGCGAATGCGCGCAGTGTACCTCAGGGCGCGCGCCGCAGTCCGATATCCCGGAGGGAGTGTTCCTGACCTGTCCGAAAATGCAACGCGAGTGATCATCGGCGGGCAGTTCCCCTGAAAATCGGAAGGGGTAAGCTTGGTTCCGGTAACCCCTGAAGGAGGGAGCACAATGAAAACGTTGACAGTAATGATGATGGGTCTGGTTCTGGCGTCCACCTCACTGACGTCCTGGGCGGCCCGGGATGACAGTCGCCATCTGGGGCTCTGCAAGGCGGAGATCGAAATGGCGCTGGGCGACGATACCCGCAGCAGGTTGGTGGGCATCAAGCGCCGCAAAGGGCCGGATGAGATGCGGATACTGGTTGTCCCGGCCGCAGGTGAAAGGCTGGTGGTGAATTGCCTGGTGGAGGACGATACAGTGCGTTTCCAGGACCGGAAGGGCGTTGCCCTGCACCTGGGCGGCTTCGAGGGTGCGGACCCGGTAACGTTGAGCCACTGAGCCCCGGCCGCACAGTGACAGGTCCATGCTGCAGCCGCCCCCCGGGGCGGCTTTTTTTGGGGTCACGCCACTATCCTTGCTGCTGTTGCAGCAGCGCGCGGAATTCAGCTTCCGGCAGGGGTCTAGCGGCGAGGTAACCCTGAAAGCAATCGCAGTCACTGCTGCGCAAAAAATCGTACTGGGCCTCTGTTTCCACGCCCTCGGCGACCGTGGTCATGCCCAGGTTGGAGGCCAGCTCCAACAAGGCATGCACAACCTGGTTGCCCTTCCCGGAACCATCAATGTCGTCGACAAACTGCTTGTCAATCTTGAGTACATCGATGGGCATGCTGGTCAGATAGGCAAAGCTGGAGAAGCCGGTGCCAAAGTCATCCAGCGCGATCTGCAGGCCCATGTCGTGGAGTTCCTGAAGTATCCGCACCACTTCCTGCGGATGCGCCATCAGTGCCGATTCGGTGATTTCCAGCCCGAAGTCCGCTGGGCTCAAATCATGTTTCAGCAGCATGTCCTGCATCAGGACAACCAGATTCTGGTCCTGGAACTGGCGTGCGGCAACATTGATGCAGACTGGCACCGGCGCCAGCCCTTGATCGCGCCAGCTTCTGACCTGGCGCCCTGCCTCGTCAATCACCCAGGCGCCAATAGCGTTGATCAACCCCGAGCTTTCCGCCAGGGGAATAAAGCGTGCCGGCGGCACCAGGCCATTGCCGGGTTGTTCCCAGCGCACCAGGGCTTCCGCGCCGACAGCGAGGCCCGTCGCCATGCAGATCTGCGGTTGGTAATGCAGCAGCAGCTCACCCTTTTCTATGCCCAGTCGCAATTGCGTAATCGTGTCCATGCGCTCGACGGCAGAGATGCCCAAGTCTTCGGTGAAGAAGCAGAAGCGGCTGTTGCCCAGGCTCTTGGCCCGGTACATGGCGGTGTCCGCGCTGCGCAGCAGTTCTTCCCAGCTGTCGCCATTTTCCGGGAACAGGCTGATGCCGATACAGCATTCGGGAAAACACTCGCGCCCGTTGGAAAGCGTGTAATGCCTGGCAACCGAGGCGATCAGGTCTGACGCTTTTTGCGCCACCGCGTCGGTGGAATCCATATCCTCCATCAGGCAGACGAACTCGTCGCCCCCAAGACGCGCCAGGGTGTCCGATTTGCGCATGCCTTGGTGCAGCCGGCGCGCCACCTCGACCAGCACTTCATCCCCGATCACGTGACCATAACTGTCATTCAGGGTCTTGAAGTCGTCCAGATCCAGGAACAGTACCGCCAGCTGCTGCTGCTTGCGCCGTGCGCGCTCAATAGCGTGTTCCAGTCGCGATACAAGGAGCAGGCGGTTGGGAAGGTTGGTGAGCCCGTCGTAATGCGCCAGGTGTACCAGATCTTCCTCGAAGCGCTTTTCCTGGCTGGTATCGCGGCAGATCAATACGCGCTTGTGGCTGTCCATGGCACTGCTGTGCACTACGCTGGCGGTGACTGTCAGCGGAATATCGCGACCGTCGGGGTGATGGTAAACGATTTCGCCGTGCCAGCGCGGCTGCTTGTCCAGCATGTCCATGACATCGCGAAAGCTGCTGCTGGTGCCATTGCCACGCAGCCGATCCAGGGAGCGGCCGGCCAGCTCCGTCTCCTGATGCCCGCAGATCGCGGCGAAGGCAGTGTTACAGGACAATATCATGTGGTCCTGATCGACGATCAGGACCCCTTCCGATAAGCCGGCAATGGCGGCGGCATGCAGGTCGCGACGCTCCTGGTCCTGCTTTGACTCGGTGATGTCGACCCAGCAGCCGACAATATGGATGGCACCGCTATCGCCAGTCGGGATGGCAAAGCAGCGGGAAGTATTGCGGATCCAGCGCAATTCGCCTTCACCATCGGTAACCCGCAACAGATTGGAAACCTCGCTCTGCTGCCCATCACGCAGCTGATCCAGCAGTCCCAGAACGACAGGCAAGTCGTCCGGGTGGATGTGTTGCTGCCACCAGTCACTGCCCATGATCGTGCTGGCGTCCACTTTCAGAATACGCTGAATGTTGTCGCTGACCCAAACCAGGCGGTAGTCCTCCTCGCCGACGTCCATCGTGTAGGTGATGGTGGGGCTGGCGGCGAGAGTCAGTTGCAGGCGATGTTCAAGGGTTTGCCCATATTCATGGGCCTCGTGCAGGCCGGTTATATCCGTCAGGGTTCCCTCGTGGCCGCTGAACACGCCATCGCGGTAGCGCGGATAAGCGCTGTCCACCAGCCAGCGCATGCCACCCCTGGAGCGGTCCTGGACCGGGTACCGTTCAAGAAAACTGGACTGCTGGCTCAAGGCCGCGCGCCAGCGGTCGTGTACCCGTTCACGGTGCTGGGGGGACGGCAACTGCTGGAAGTATGAGTCACCGCGGCTGTCACCGGGGCGCAGGCCAGCAAGCTGGGCTGCTGCGTGGTTGGCGTAGCGTATACAGCCGTCGGGATCGGTCTCGTAGATCCCGACTTCCAGCTGTGCCAGTCGCTGCAGATAATCCATTTCGGTCTGGTCCAGCTGCGTCTGGATGATGGACTGTCGCAGCAGGGCACGCCGGACCAGTATGCTCAGCAGCAAGCTGGTGAGGACCACGAACAGCCATCCCTTCCAGGTTTGCATGGCGGAGATGTCTGCTGCCGTGGCATCGGGCAATACCATCAGCAATGCGCGATCCGACAGCAGAATCCAGAGGGCTCCGACAGAAAAGTATATGAGGGTAACTCTGGAGGTTGCCCTGAAAATCTGGGCTGGGCTCACGGCGTGCCGGGAAGAGTGTCTGCGACAGCAGGGCTGCCTGGGCTATGGCGGATTCGCACGTGGTTTTGCCTCTCGCCTTGCCGGAGCGTGCGAACGCCACCCGACAACCATTGGTGTAATTACAGGTTAGTACAGCAGAGAGCAAAACACCATGACGGGACCTGTGGCTTGCCGTTGCGGCAGTCGGCTTATGCCTCGATGTAAGGCAGGAGTTCCGCTTCCCAGCCGAACCTCGTCGCCAGAGTCTCGAATTCGGCGCCGGGCGGGGCTGTCAGCCGCAGCTGCTGGCCGCTGAGCGGATGCCGGATAGTTGCCGCCACGCTCGCCAACAACAGTCGATTACAACCCAGTGTGTCGCGGAAAAAACGATTGTGGATGCCTTTGCCGTGGTTTGCGTCGCCGATGATCGGGTGGCTTATATGCTTCATGTGCCGGCGAAGCTGGTGTCTGCGCCCCGTCCGTGGATGCAGCAGCACCAGGCTGTAACGGGTGCCCGGATAGCGATCCACCGCGACATCCAGCTCGACTGTCGCCAGTCGATGGTAGTCTGTCAGCGCAGCCTGCACTCTTGCTGTTCTGCGCGAGCCCGCCGGGTCCGCCGCATCGTGCTGCTCGCGCAAGGGGTGATCAATGCGACCCTGAGCCGGGCACCATCCGCGCACAATGGCGATATAGGATTTCTCGACGCGGTGAGTGGCAAACTGCTCGGCCAGCAGTCGGGCTGCAGTGGGAGTCAGTGCGAACAACATCAGGCCCGAGGTTGGCTTGTCCAGGCGGTGGACCGGGTAGACCCGCTGCCCCAGTTGGTCGCGCAACAGTTGCAGTGCAAAGCGGGTCTCATGTCGATCAATGGCGCTGCGATGCACCAGCAGGCCGGGGGGCTTGTTGATCGCCACGATAGAGTCATCCTGATAGAGGATGTCGAGCGCAGCGGAGTCGGTGGCAATGTGCAGACGACTTCAGGCAGCTATTTCGCAGCTCTCCCGGCTGTTGCCGGCGTCAAAATACTCCTGAAAAACCCTGGGGGTGCGGCCTCGCCCGGACCAGAGATATTCCTTGCCGTCAATTTCCAACCGGTAGCGGGGGGGCACTTTCGCCTTCTTGCCGGGTTTTTTCGCTGCGGTCCGCTTGGCGCTGGCCTTGCGGGGAGCCTTCTTGAGGTCCTCTGGCTTTAAACCACTTTCAGCGAGGAGATCATTCACTTTTTGAATGGTAGCCAGGCGATCCTGTGCTTCCTTCTTTTTCAGTTTTTCTTTTTCCGCGGCAAGGGTGGCAGTCAGATTGGCAATGAGTTTTTCAAGTTCTGCCAGTGACAGGCGGCGAGCCTCGGCGCTTGTCTTGGTTTTGGATTTTGCGTAAACACTGAATACTGAGTTTTTGCCTTTCATGAATGACTCCTGATTGAAACAGACCGTTATTATATTTCCCGCAAAAGCATAAGCAAAGAAAAACTCCAGACATAATATGTCTGGAGTTATTACCGAATGCGTATCAGGGTCGCGTTTCGATGATTTGCACCCAGTGGTGGAGAAACCTGCTCTGGTCCGCCGTGATCTTGAGACATACCAGCAGCGGCATCGCCAGCAGTACGCCCATGGCTCCCCACAGCCAGCCCCAGATCACCAGCCAAAGAATAATGACCAGGGGGTTCAGTCGCATGTTGCGGCCGAGAATCAGCGGTGTAACGAATTGCGCTTCAAGCAGATTGATACTGAAATACACCAGCGCCGGCACTGTTGCCCCGGCCACGGTGCCGTACTGGACTATGCCCACGAGCAGGAGAATGATCACACCGAACAGAGGGCCAACATAAGGCGCAAAATTCAACATGGCCACCAGCACGCCCCAGAGCAGCGCGTCCTGGACCCCCAGCAGCCATAGTGCGCCGGCGGTGGCGAGCCCGAGGCAGGTGTTGATGGCACTGATCGTCAGAATATACCGGGACAGCTCCATCTGGATGGTCTTCACCAGTACAATACTGCGGCGCTTGTCCTGTATCCGGGGGAAAATGTTCACAAAGCTGACGAACAGGCCGGGACCGAATACCAGCAGGAACAGGATCAGCATCACGGTCGTCAGTAGCTGGGCAATCATCACCGGCGCGCTGCCGAGCATGCTGAGTATCAGCTCCAGCCCGCTCTGTTTCAGTTTTTCGCTGACCCGGTTGTCCTCCTTGTCGTCAGGTTTTTCTGCAGCGGTATCGTCCGTGTCGGCGTCGCTGTTGTCGCCGAACAGACCGAAGAATGTGAAGCCTTTTGGTTTCGGTGGCTCGGCCGGCATCGGCTCCGGTTCTGGTGCAAGGGAGTCAGTCAGTTGATCGACTCGCTGGCTGAATTGCTCCGTCAATTCGGGAATGGCCTGGGCCCAGCGCTGGGCTGGCTCCGCCAGTTGGCTGGCCAGCAAAACCAGTGGTCCTCCAATCATGCTCAAGAGGAGCACGGCCGAGATGGTACGGGGAATATGAAATCGCTTGAACAGCTTTACCAATGGGCTGAGCAGAAGCGCAAACAGCAGCGCGACCACAAGGGGTTTCAGCAGCGACTGGGCAAAATAGACGGTGTATAGCAGCGCCAGCGCCAGCAGACAGCGAAAGGCCTGTGACGATTTCGGTGAGTCGGCAGGTGCGGGCTCTGCCGCGTTGGCGTCTGCGTCATTGGGCGGTGCCGCTTTATTCACTGTAAAGCATCACTCGCGGCCAGACCGGAAGTCAATCCAGCAGACAGCAGCGACCACAGGCGCAACCCCAGCGACAGTGATGAGCCAGCGCCGTGGCCGCCCAGCAGAGCGTCGCCCCGCTGCACGACAACACCTGCAACAAACCCGCCACCGATCAGCCAGTAAGGGCCCAGCGCGCGCAAGTGGTCAATGCGCTGCCGAGCGCATTGCTGCAGCTGCTGTCGGCGCGAGGCCAGCTCTGCCTCCGCAATCTGCAGTTCACGAATCTGTTGTTTTCGCCCCATTACTGTCGCCAGTTCCTATGATTGCCCGCAATTGACGCCGGGTAGCGGGAAGCCCCAGGCTGCGTTTGAAAACACGCACTGCCCGCCACAGCAGTACCAGGGCCAATAGCTGTATCAAAACGAACCCTGCCAGACCCAGGCTGACGGAACCGCTGCCCAGGAAAACCAGCCACGCAAGCAATACCGACAGCCCTGTCCATGCCAGGATGACGAGCGGCACCATGGCCAAAATAGCTCCCAGCAGGCGCTGGCCATCTGCCAGGGCGAGCTTGAGCTCAAGCTGTAGTAGCGTGGACAGCTGGCGCCCTGTTGCCTGAGCCAGTTGTAGCAGCGAGACCCATGCCTGAAGCTGCGCTTCTGCAGCGGCTGGTGCCGGTTCGCTCTCTCGCTGGTCCCGGTCTGGCTCTGAAGCCTGTTCCGGCTCCGCTGCTCCTGCTTGCCCCGCCTGTGCTGAATGAGGTTCGGTAGTTCCGGGCACCTGACCTATTTCCGGGATAGCAACTGTGCTGCGAGCAGGCCTGTCACGAAGGCGAGCCCCAGCGTCGCCAGCGGCTTTTCGTGCACGAATCGCTCCAGGTCCTGTCCCACGGCATCGGCATTGTCCTTGCCTCTGCGCAAGTGGGCCACGGCGTCGTGCTTCAGGTCCACACCCGCGGCCTCGGCGGCGTGGCGAAAGTGCTCCTGCGCCTCCATCATATTGTGATACGCAGCCTGCACCGCCTCCTTGCCGGAGTCCAGTTCTTGTTGCTTCGCATTCGTGCTCTTGTCAGTCGCGGTTGCCATGGATGCTGTCTCCTGTTGAGCTGTAGTAAGGTCTGCCGGGCGATACCTTACACCTTCGCCCCGTAGTACGCGAAAATGGCAGGCAGCTTGATTCTTGCCACTTGCGAGGGCCTACATGGGCGGGCGGCGTCCCCTGATGAAGAAAATGATCGCAAGGATCAGGCCCACGACAAACAGAATCCAGGCAATCTGGGAAGCCACACCCGCGACACCCGTTAGCCCCAGTGCCCCGGCAACAATCGCTACTATCAAAAAAACCAAAGCCCAGTAAATCATGACCAATAATCTCCTTTTGGTTAAAACGTTCCTGGTCAACCTGCTCCGTGAGCAGGTTTCCTGTCATCAAGGGTAGACCATTGGCCGCTACTCTGCATGGCGGGTGTCTGCTACCGGCGCGCTCTGGTCGGCGCCAATCCCGATAATGGGTTGCCTTGACTGTGACACAGAGAGCTACCCAATTCGCTATTGGCGGACTAGACTGCAAGAGAACCTGGCAGCCACGCATCCACGCGGGAGGCTTCACAGCCGCGCTCGTGTATACGTGGTAACGATAACGATTCTGGAAACCCACAGTATGCGATCATTGTTCTCACTACAGAAAATCAAGTCTCTGGCCACGCTTGCGGCCGTCATTGTGGCCACTTTCGCTTTGAGTGCCTGCAATACCATGGAGGGCGCCGGCAGGGACATTGAGCGGGCGGGGGAAGAGATTCAGGACGCGACGAATTGAAAATCGCCGTGTTCCCCTGAATTGCTTCGGGTTGCGGCGCCTGGCCTGCCGGGCGCTGTCAATGTCGATCCGGGTTTACAACTTCCTGACCTGAAGTTGTTCTCCACGGAATTCGATCACGTCGCCGTGCACAATTTTTTTGCGCCGCTGGGTTTCCACTGCGCCATTCACCCGCACCTGGCCGTCCCCGATGAACAGCTTGGCCTCTCCGCCAGTGGTAACCAACCCCTCGAACTTGAGAATTTTGTAGAGTTCGACGGGTTCTTTGTTGATGTCGACTGTTTTCATTGCTGGTTACCTGGAAAGCTTTCAGTAGGATGATCGCAAGGAATGGAGGATTGCCTGCACGCTGTGGGTAAGCGAGGAAACCGGGTTCCGGCAGGGAATGCATGAGGCTTCATTGGGGCACAGGCAGGGATGACATTTCTGTGACTTGCTGAGTCTAACAGAATACGACTTCGTCTGCTGGGGCGGGGCGGATAAAAGACTGGCCGAACTGAGCGCGGGTGGGCCACGGCGGCCGCCACTTCACTGTGAAGATCTATACCACTCGTGGGGGCACTACCGTACGGCAAAGCTCGCTGTCGCAGAACTGGCTGCTGCGTTACAAGCGCTGCGATGACAGCTCGAGCGCGAGTTCTGCACTATACTCTGGTTTCCGGTCTGCAATTTCCCAGCGAGGTGCACACATGAAGAGGCGGGATTTTTTCCGAAAGTCGTCTGGTCTGCTGGCAATGCTCGCGCTGTCCACCGCCACCAGCGCAGAGGTTGTGCTGGGCGACCGCAGTGTGCCCTGTGCCGAGGATGCCGCCTGTATCAACCGGCTGCACCCCGCTATTCCGATGGTGGCCACGGCCGACCCCGGGCAGCGCATTGTGTTTGTCGGCCGGGACGCCTTCGATCTGACCCTGGACCCGGATGAATTTTCCAGCGCCCATGCGATACCCAGGGAGGGGACTGGTATCGTTCATGCACTGACCGGTCCCGTCTCCATTCGCGGCGCGAAGGCAGGTGACGTGCTGGCAGTCACCATTGAATCTCTGGAGCCGGCCGAAGTCGGCTGGACCGAGGCCGGAGCGTTCGGCTTCGCAGGAGAGCAATTCGGCAGAGACAAGCGTTTCATCGTCTGGCGTATCAACAAGGATTACGCGGTGAGCGATGCCCTGCCGGGCGTGCGCATTCCGAACGCGAGTTTCCCTGGCGTTATAACGACGCTGCCCAGCGAGCGCTTGCTTGCGGACGTACTCAAACGCGAGCGGGAGTTAATGGAGATCGGCGGCGCCGGAGTGGGCATTGATCCGAGCGAGGCGCAGCCGTCGCCACTGTGCGGGCCCGAGGGAACGAAAGCGACAGAGTGCCTGCGCACCATTCCCCCGCGGGAGCACGGCGGCAATATGGACATCCGTTACATC
Organism: uncultured Haliea sp.; assembly: GCA_963974125.1. Taxonomy (GTDB): domain Bacteria; phylum Pseudomonadota; class Gammaproteobacteria; order Pseudomonadales; family Halieaceae; genus Haliea. Next base: position 148,216 of record CAXBCH010000003.1, read on the forward strand.
ACGACCGGCACCACCGTATACCTGCCCTGTTACATTGACGGCTGCGGTCTGGCCGTCGGTGACTTCCACTACTCGCAGGGCGATGGTGAGGTATCTGGCACGGCCATCGAAATGGGAGGGTCACTTACCGTAACCACCCGCATCGTGAATGACGGCCCGGACCTCTCTCATGGCCCTCATTACGAGGGGCCTGCATCTGTTCTCCGAATACCCTCGGAGCGCTTTTACGCCGTAACCGGCTTCCCGCTGAAGGAACCTGGCAGCGTACCCGCGAACCTGGCCTATCTGGACTCAGATCGAATTGCGGGCCTTGGGAATCTCTCGGCTGACATCCACCTGGCGGCGCGCAACGCGCTTGCCGCCATGATCGATTACATTGTGTCGGAGTACGGTTATGACCCGGCACAGGCGTACATTATCGCCAGCGTTGCGGTGGACATGCGTATTGGCCAGCTGGTCGATGTTCCGAATGTCGGTGTCACCGCGGTATTGCCGTTGGATATCTTTGTTGAGAAGGGGGAATAACCAGCCCGGGTTGAAAGCGGCCATTCACTCGTTGCTGGCTCAGCTACCTTGCGCTGCAATTACGCCTTCTCTCGGCAAGCTCCGGAGTAATCAGAAAAAATTGCAGTATAGAAAATGAGTACGTGATTGGACGAACTTGATGTACCACTTCGATCGCGATTTGCCATCCTTGGGACTGAGCGGGGGCTGCCCACTGCCAGCGTTTGCAGGAGAACATTCTGATCAGGGATCACTTCGAGGCCGTTCTGGATGCCAAGTTGGCTGCTCGGCATTGTCGTTCTTGTCATGGTGTTGCCGCAGCTGCAGGTTTGGCTGGCGTGAACAGGTGTCTTATATTCAAGGGTTTCGGTTACTATCACTGGTTATAACCGAAAAGCGTCTCCGCAGAGATTTTTTAGGCGCGAGGTAGTTGGCAGCAAGTGATCTGGCCACCCCTGCCATATTGCCGAGCGCGTTTCCGCGGAATTTTTTCCCGGTCCACGGCAGTAGCTTCGCCATATTTCTACTCTGGACTCGGCAAGTGGCCCATTGACTCCCGGTCACAGGGTCCCGTATCGGCCACCCCTCAAGCCGCAGCCGACTCTTCCTTCGCTTCAACAGTCTCCGCGCCTTCCGGCGCCAACTCCCCCCCAACTTGGCCTCCAGCTCCGTCACCTTGCGCTGCAGTTCCGCGTTCTCTTTCTTGGTCTCGCTAAGTGTTTGGGGGCAATTTTGGGCGGCATTCAACAATGGGTTTACCGGACGCACAGGGCCATTCGCATCAATATCTTGGCCATCTATGTCATACGTCGCACTTCAAAGCGCCGATAGACTCACTGGCACAGAGCGTCCTTTTTACTACGATGAGGCTTGAATCATGCCATACACGCTTGTTCTACTAACACGCTCCAGACTTGCATTGGCAGTGGCTGGAGCACTGATGATTTCGACTGCTGTTGGGCAGGAAAGTGTGCCCCGATTCGTGATAGAAGAGGTGACGGTCACCGCACAGAAGCGAGAACAGGCGTCTAGTGACATTCCTATCTCCATGACGGTTATGAGCAGTGACGACCTTAGCGAAAAGCGAATTCTGGATTTCGCCGATCTCAGTGTAAATACGTCTGCGCTTGATGTTGCACGGGGCAATAGCACCAATAATCCGGTGATTGCTATTCGCGGGATCGGATCCACCGACCCGTGGATCAACAACAATCCTTCGGTTTCCGCATTCATGGACGGTGTTTATCTGCCATTTGGCTCCTACCTGAGTACACCCCTGTACGATCTAACTCGAGTTGAGGTGCTCAAGGGCCCCCAAGCAGGTCTTTACGGGCGGAACAGTATCGCGGGCGCAATCAACTTTGTATCGACAGCACCAGGGGAGATCTTCGGCGGCTATCTTGATCTAAGCTATGGCCGTTTCGGTGAGGCAACCGTTCAGGGGGCGGTGGATACCCCCATCAGTGATAACTTGTTGCTGCGTTTCTCGGGCTTTACCGCCCAGGGGGGCGGCTACATGAAGCGTACCGGGACCATCGACAGTACGGCTGGGTTTTCTCGTGCGCCGGGTGTGATTCCGGGCGTCCCCGTGATAGAGGCAGAATCAGGTTACGGTGACAAGGATGTGGCAGCGGGTCGCGTCGCCGCCTTGTGGCAAGTCAGTGACCGCCTGCAAGTGGATCTGCGCGCACACTATGGAACCGACGATTCCGAGATAGCGAATTCCACCAACCTCAATGGCGACCCACTGGGTCTATTTCAGCCCAATGAGGGGGCCATACACGTCGACTATGACGACGTAGCAGGCGAGATGGACGCTAACAATAGAGGCGTCTCCCTTGAGGTGAACTGGGATGCGGATCTTTTCACACTGACCTCCCTCACCGGCTTTGAAACTCTGGAGCGTGACTATTCTGTAGGCGATTTCTCTCCTCTACGAATTGCACAACCTACTTACAATGAAGAGGTCAGCAGCTTTAGTCAAGAATTCCGGGTTTCCGGCGACACTGACGCAATCTACTGGCTAGGCGGCGTCAACATTACCCGGGACGAGATCGATTACTACCGGGTTCTCAACAGCTGGGACTTCCTGAGAGGCGAGCTAGTGTCGGCCTACGATCAGGACGATGAAAGTTGGTCAGCATTCGCTCAGGTCGACTGGCAAATGAGCCAGACACTGCAATTGTCGCTCGGCCTGCGCTATACCGATGAAGAGAAGCGCTACGAGGGCGGATCCTGGGAAAACGACCCGTTCGGAATGTCCATCGTGAGTGTGGTCTACCCGGGCGTTGTCGGAGGTCTGCAGGGTACGTCAGACTACGATGACCAAGACGTGTCGGGGCAAATCAAGCTGTCCTGGAACACGTTTGACAACACCCTCATTTACGGCTCGGTCAGTCGCGGATTCAAGAGTGGCGGCTTTGATGGTTCCGGAATTGTCGATGAAATCGGGTTCATCCCCTACAATGCGGAAGAATTGCTGGCTTATGAAATAGGAGTTAAGTCACTCCTGCTGGAAGACACTCTGGAGCTGTCTGCTGCAGTGTATTACTACGATTATTCCGACAAACAGGTGCTGGCCATCCTTGATCTTGGTAACGGGATCACGGAGGCAGTGACTCAGAACGCGGCGGTGTCGGAAGTTACGGGTACAGATCTGGATCTAAAATATCTGTTGAACGAGCACTGGTCCCTCAGTCTTTCTGCGACGGTACTGGACTCGGAGATCACCGAATGGAACAGCGACGATCTCGCCGAAACCCTAGCTCGGATTGGCAATGAATTACCTGGCACACCTGGCACCAACATAACCGCCGACATTACTTGGGCAGGGAATGTCCACGCCTACGACTTGCGTGCCTCACTGTGGGCCACCTACGCGGACTCCACATATCGAGATATTGAAAATACACCCAGCCTTCAGGCAGATAGATACACCTTGGTTAACGCCCGGGTCAGTTTGGGTGATCCCGTACAGGGCTGGTCACTGTATCTCTACGGCAAGAACCTCGCTGATGAAGAATATCGCAGCAGCGTACGTACGTTGGTAGGTATGGAAGGTGCGTATTTTGCGCCACCGCGTACCTACGGCGTGGGAATCAACTGGCAGTTTTGAACTGCCAGCGACGCGGATGACTACTTCTTTAAATGCTGGGTGCTGAACTGGGTGGGGGTTACCCCGTAATATCTCTTGAATGCGTGGTGGTAACTTACGACATCGCAATAGCCAAGACTTAGAGCAATGTTCTTGATGCTCCGTGTTCCCGCGATCTGGTAGGCGGCCCCCCTTTCCATGCGAACCTCGAGCAGCAACTTGTTGTAGCTGGTGCCGAGGTCAGCCAGCCGACGCCTGAGAGTGCGTTCGCTGATATTGAGGTGGCTGCACAAGTCGGCGGGGGAGGGAAAGTTACCGGCTGCGTCCACCAGCAGCGATTTGACGGAAGCGTCGAGGGTGACGGGGCGAGACATCTTCCTCAAGGCACGGGAGCACTCCTCCAGACACAGAAGATGTACGCTCTCGCAGGCAAACTTGAGGCGATCACGGGTAATGTCGGGATTGAAAACCACCAGTGCGGTGGGCTGGTCGAACAGCAAGCGACAGCTGAAGCGCTGTCTCAGCTCATCGCTGTATACAGGCTCGGGATAGGGAAAGCTAATGGAACGAAACAGTGCGGCGGGCTCCTTTACCAGGTCGTGCAACGCGGTCAATGTAAGGATCCAGTTTTCCAGAAGGTAGCGTTTGAGTGGACTGTCCGGCAGCGCAATGTCGGCGGTGAGGGTGAGGTGACCTTGTTGATGTACCAATGCGCGCACCGGGAAAGTGGAGCCAAAGGCGGCTCGATAGCGAAGATAGGTCTGAAAGGCACGGATGACGTTCTCACTGCTAAGCATCGCATGTCCCAGAACACCGAGGTCATTTAGCTGGAAAGAGGTACCTGAGCGGAAACCGATGTCCGGTAGATCAAGTGCCTCAATCAGCGTATTTGCGACCGAGAGGTATTGGTCCCTGTCGATGGGGCGACCTTTGATCCAAAGCAGCTTCGGATCAATTGCGAGACGGTCGAATAGAGCTCCGGTCTGGAGGCCTTCGGCTTTGGCGATGGCGAGCAGTCGGTTCAATGGTGTGCTAGCCATCCCCTCTGCATCGGCTTGCATTTGTGGAGGGCGCTCAGGCGCTTGAAAGTGCATGCGTAAATGGCCTTGCTGCTGACGGTTCTGGTACCTGCCGGGCCTGGGGTATCTCGCCCTGCGACTGCGACTGGGGGGAGGTGGGGTTTCTCGATCTACGGCTCAACATGACACATCCACCTGACGGTGACAGGGGTGGGTAAGGGAGATAGGTTTTATGTACCGAAATATTATCACTTTTGGAAAATTTATATTACGCTACACTGCGATTTATTGCACGCTCATGACTTCCGTCGCTGCGGATACGGAATGTCTGGAGCGATTCTGCCCTGAACGGGTTGTGTCACGCGATGTGGTTGTCGACTGGCATCGATATAAAGACTCGCTCGGGCCCACCTTCGCTGGCACAAGCAGCTGGAACAGCTACATGGAACTAATCGAAAGCCATGTGCGCAGAATGGGCTTGATTGACTTGCGGCACAATCCTTTCGATTACACACGCTGGCAGACATCCGAGTGGCCTGATCGGAGCGGCTGGTCCCTTCGCATCGGTGATCACGACATCAATGTAGCCAACTATGGCGCCAATTCGGGTGACACGGGCCCCGAGGGCGTCACGGCGCCCATCGTGGTCTTAAAGGGAACAGAGCTATCGGCTTTGTCGGACCCGGCGATACTGAAAGGAAAGATTGTTGTCCTGCGAATCGAGTCCACAGATTTTCAGCGGCAGATTCCTGATTGGCTGTACGCTCCACCTGATTACCCCTACACAGTTGGCCAGTGGCTGAAAGCCGAAGATACGGTATCGGCGAGTACTGCCTCGCAACTATTCGCAGCCAACCTGAAAGGTAAATTACCCTTTCCTGAACCTCATTACCTGAAGCTCATAAGACAGAGCCGGGCAGCGGGTGTTGCGCTCATTTTCGACATGGTCGACGAACGCGTCCAAGGCCTTTATAGCTTCCCCGTGCCCGAGATCTACGACGTTCCGACATTGTATCTGGGGAGAGAGGCGGGGCGTGACTTGCTGACGGCCGCGCGTAATCATGACTCAGCAACCCTGACGCTCAATGCCGAGGAAGTGTCCGCGCGAGCCTATCAGTTCTCCGCGATACTACCAGGGCGTGACTACGGTACCGACCGAGACGAAGTGATTTTGATGATTTCTCATACCGACGGGCCCTCCATTTCGCAGGAAAATGGTCCGCTGGGGTTACTGTCCATTCTCCATTATTTCGCCCAATTTAATCAGGAAGAACGTGACAAAAGCTTGATGCTGTTTCTCGACAGCCGACATTTTATTCCCGATCGTGAGGCGTCGCTGCCCGACTACGACATTGAGCAAGTGCTTGGCCCAGCCGGGGCTATGGCGCTCAATAAAGGTCAGTTGATCGCAAGCGTCCATCTGGAACATCTCGGACAGGTGGAATATGCCGAGCGGGAAGGACGCTACTTGCCTACAGGGCAAATGGAGAGCGGCGGTTATTACGTTACCGGTTATCAGGCCATAATCGACATCGCTGAACGGGCTATGAAGCTGCACCAGCCATACAACCAGGTACTCCGCTCGACCGATGTTCCTGGCATTCACGGCCAGTCACAAGGTCACTGGTTTGGCTTAGGCCACCATCCACGTCGATTGGGAATTGAAGCGATTGCCTCAAACATGGTATCGATGGGTGCCTACTGGACTATAAACGCGGGCTTCGACTACTTCGACCCAGATCAGTTTATACGCCAGGTTAATGTAATGACGCAAATTACGGCAGACATTATGCGAGGCGACATCAGCGAAATGCTAGCGGAACCCGTCAGCATGCAACGATAATTGGCTTCAACTTCCAATTGCGGCTGCTGTCGGGTTCTACCCCACTTCCACGGACGCTTCCAAAACGGCTGAATACTCAAGATCACGCTTGGCCTCTATACGTCGTTTCCGTAGATCATGGATCACGCCGCAGCCGATTCTTCCTTGGCCTCGACAGTCTTCGCGTCTTCCGGTGCCAGCTCGGCGACCCTGGCTTCCAGCTCCGTCACCTTGCGCTGCAATTCCGCGTTCTCTTTCTTGGTCTCACTGAGAGTTTTCTGCAGCAGGTCGGCGGCGCTGGTTTTCTCCGCCAATTTCTTCTTGCTGGTGTCGAGGTTCTTCTTCATGCGCACCGGGTCGAATTGCGTGAGGGTCTTGTTCTCCTCGCGCACCGCCGCCAGATCCTTTTGCAGGGTCTTGATCCGCTGCTTCAGTTCGGCGATCTCCGCCACCAGTCGTTCGCTGCGGTTGTGCAACTCGCGGGCGCGCTGCTCGGCCTTCTGGCTGTCGGTGGCCTTGCCGGTCAGCTCGGTGATGGTTTCCAGCTGCTTGTCGACGGCGGCCTGGAGTTCTGACTCCCGGGCGCTGAGGCGGTCGATCTCGGCGGTCTTGGTGTCGAGCTGTTGCTGATACTCGGCGCGTAGGTTGGCTTCGAGTTCCATGATTTTTTCAAGTTTGCTGGCTGTAAGCATAGTGTCCTTAATCTCGTGTGATGGGATGATCTTGGGATAGTGGTTTGGTTATGGGTTCCGTATCCGCCGCATGCCGAAGAGCGCCAACAGGCCGGTCAACAGTGCCAGCCCCGCAACCGGCAGTGTCGGTATGGCGGTCGCTGATGATTCACCGGCTATACCAACCCCCACGGGATCGACAATGACGCCATTGCTGCTGCCGTCGGCATCCAACGGTCCACCGTCGGTCACGGCGTAGCTCAATAGGCTCCCGCTGATGATGACGTCCGCGATCGGCGTCCAGGGGTCGGTCTTCCACGCGCTGGCGTCTGCCGGCAGTGGTTCGCGGTAATCTATCGTGACGTCAATCACGGCACCGGGGTCGCATCCATTCACGGTGAAAGCGACAACGCCGTAGGGAAAAGCAATACCCCCGGGTGGGTCGATGGCCACGGTGAACACGGGGTCGGTGGCGAACGTGCAGTTCGCATCGGTGGTGGTAAAGCGGATGATTCCCGCGCCGCCGCCCGGCAGTTGGCCGACAAACTCGCGCCGCAGCGCTAGCAGCAGATGCAGCGTGGATTCCTTCTGGATGTTGTAGTCCTGCAGTGTGCGGCCGTCTTCGAGTACCTTTCCCGCGAAGACCAGCCGTTGCTCCTCCGGCGGGATGCCTTCCTTTTCCTGGATCTTTTGTTTGACGTTCTCGATCGTATCGCTGGATTCGACGTCTAGAGCGATGTTCTTGCCGGTGAGCGTTCTGACGAAGATCTGCATCGCATTGGCGTTGACGGCGCCAAGCGCCAGCAGGAGGGCCAGTAAAAAACGCGCTGTGAGTACGACCTTGGCTTTGTGCAATGAGGGGCTCCCGAGGGCTATAAAGCAGGCAACGTAGTAGCCTGGTCAATTAAAAGGTGATTGTGGGTAGCGAATGCCCAGGCGTCACCCGTCTAGCCAGGAGGGCAGCTTATGTTTACGTAGAGCGGTTCGCCGGACGATAGGGCAAACATCGGGTCTATTTCAATTCGCTGAATGCTTTTTCGGATACTAAGATCATTTACCCTTGAATTGCCCGTGATTTGGATATCGCAGGCGCTGTGATCTGATACGCCAGTGACAACAAAGGAGCAGAAAATCTCATCACAAAATTGAGATGGGTCGACATTGTTGTAGGAGTCGAAAGTCTGAGCAATGGTGAACCCGCCAAATGGATCGAAGGAGACATCGGTCAGAGAGGCTGTTACCGGCGTGGCACTGCACTGCCAGCCACCGGTTGATGAAAATTTCAATGTATCGCCGTTGTTGCAGTTCAACCCAGCGAAAGGGTCTGTAGCACATACCCAAACACTGCTGGCATCATTCCAACGAATAATCTGATCAGTACTGCAGCCAAGGTCAGAGATTCCTGCTGGGCCCTGCGGTCCTGCTGGACCTCTCTCCCCCTGAATGCCAGGAGGTCCGACTGGACCCGCATCGCCTTGTGGCCCTGCTGGCCCCGTCTCTCCTTGAGGTCCCGCTGGGATATTGTCGATGGCGTTTCCCAGAGCATCGAAGTTTTCATTAAATTTCTCTGCCTCAATTACCTCGCCATCTCGAAACGTGTTTGGCACTTGTGTTTCAGCGGAAGCGAGAGGGGAGGCAGCAAAAAGAACAACAGTCAGTAAACGCGCCTTATTCATCATTTAGTGAGTACCCGGTTTTATTTTGTATGCGATCAGCCACAGCGAAAGTGCCGTGCAGATCAAAACCCACAAGGGCATAAAGGGAACCGGCGTAGCTGACGCCACTCCGAACTGAGCTTCGCCAAAGCGAGCCACGCCAAACACAGGCAGGGATTGAGCAACGGCCAGCGCGGAAACAAATATGGCGGCTATCATCACGCCAATTCGTATGAGTTTGCTTTTCATCTACCCGCCTATCTGCGTTTTTTCTGCGTTTTTTGGCGCCTGGATCGAACCAACAGCGATGGATTGAAACACGGCCACGTTACTCGATAACTGATAGCCCTGACGGTCTCGTCGAGACCGGGGCTGGCCGTCTTTGACGACGCACCTTTCTCTGTGGTGATCGACCCACTGACTCCGCGTCATCGGCCCCGGACGGTTTAGGGCAGACGAAAAAAAGGGGCCACATCGCTGCAACCCCTTGATTTCTATCGGAATATGGCTCCGCCTGCTGGGCTCGAACCAGCGACCCATTGATTAACAGTCAATTGCTCTACCAACTGAGCTAAGGCGGAATGGTGTTGACCGAGGTCGCGTATATTAATGATGAGCCAAGGGCAGGTCAACCGTCCGTGAGGTATTTTTCGCAGGGATACTACCGCATGAAGCGGTTGTAAGTTGTCGCAGGTTTGCTGATTCGTGGGCGGTGGCCTAAGTGGCGGCTCCGCGGCTGCATTTCCGGGTCGACTGCACCATAATACGCGGTTGGTTGCAGCGAGCAGGTCCCCAGTCCATGGCAAAACGGTTCAAGGTACATTCCAGCTACTCCCCGGCGGGGGACCAGCCCAAGGCCATTCGCGAGCTGGTGGAGGGGATCAACGCGGGCCTGGCGTCGCAGACCCTGCTGGGCGTGACCGGGTCGGGCAAGACCTTCACCATGGCGCATGTGGTGGAGCAGATACAGCGGCCGACCATTGTCATGGCGCACAACAAGACCCTGGCCGCGCAGCTATATGGTGAGTTCAAGGAGTTCTTTCCGGATAACGCGGTCGAGTATTTCGTCTCCTACTACGATTACTACCAGCCCGAGGCCTACGTGCCGTCCTCCGACACCTTCATCGAGAAGGATGCCTCGGTCAACGAGCACATTGAGCAGATGCGGCTGTCCGCGACCAAGGCCCTGCTGGAGCGGGAGGACTGCCTGGTGGTGGCAACCGTCTCCGCAATCTATGGTCTGGGTGATCCCAAATCCTATTTCAAGATGATCCTGCACCTGTCACGGGGTGAAATGATCGACCAGCGCCAGGTGCTGCGGCATCTGGCGGAGCTGCAGTACACCCGCAATGACGTCGACTTTCATCGCGGCACTTACCGGGTGCGGGGGGATGTGATCGATATTTTCCCGGCGGATTCCGAGCACGAGGCGGTACGGGTGGAATTGTTCGATGAGGAAATCGAAAACATCTACTTCTTCGACCCGCTGACCGGTGCTGTCGAGCGCAAGGTGCCGCGGGTGACGATTTTCCCCAAGAGCCACTATGTGACGACGCGGGACGTCATGCTGGACGCGGTCGCCCAGATCGAGGTGGAGCTGGAGCAGCGGGTGCAGCAGCTCAAGGACAATGAGAAGCTGGTGGAGGCGCAGCGCCTGCAGCAGCGCACCCGCTATGATCTGGAGATGATCCGCGAGCTGGGCTACTGCAACGGGGTGGAGAACTACTCACGCTATCTGTCCGGCCGCGACTCCGGCGAGCCGCCACCAACCCTGTTCGAATACCTGCCGGACAATGCCCTGGTGATTATCGACGAATCCCACGCCACCATCCCCCAGATCGGCGGTATGTACCGCGGCGACCGCTCGCGCAAGGAGACGCTGGTGGAGTACGGCTTCCGCCTGCCCTCGGCGCTGGACAACCGGCCGCTGCGTTTCGAGGAGTGGGAGCAACTGGTGCCCCAGGCGGTATTTGTCTCGGCGACACCCGGTCCCTATGAGCTGGAACACGCGGGGCGCACGGTGGAACAGGTGGTGCGCCCGACCGGCCTCATCGATCCCGAGTTGGAGGTGCGCCCGGCCAGCAGCCAGGTCGACGATCTGCTGCAGGAAATCCACAAGAACATTGCGCTGGGCGAGCGCGTGCTGGTGACCACCCTGACCAAGCGCATGGCCGAGGATCTCACCGAGTATCTGGCTGAGCACGGGATCAAGGTGCGCTACCTGCACTCGGATATTGAAACGGTGGAGCGGGTGGAGATCATCCGCGACCTGCGCCTGGGTGAATTCGATGTGCTGGTGGGCATCAACCTGCTGCGGGAGGGGCTCGACATGCCCGAGGTGTCGCTGGTGGCCATTCTGGACGCGGACAAGGAGGGCTTCCTGCGTTCGGATCGCTCCCTGATCCAGACCATTGGCAGGGCGGCCAGGAACCTCAATGGCCGGGCGATTCTCTATGCGGACAGGATAACGGGCTCCATGGAGCGGGCGATGGCAGAGACTGCCCGCCGGCGGGAAAAACAGGTCGCCTACAATCTGGAGCACGGGATAACGCCGGCCGGCGTGTTCAAGTCGGTGCAGGACATCATGGAAGGCGCCCGGCGCATGCCCACGAAGGCCAGGGCCAAGGGACGCAAGGTGGCGGAGGAGTCTCTCGCTTACAGTACCGAGGTCGCCAGGCTCAGCCCTGCGGCCCTGGCCCGCAAGCTGCAACAGATGGAAGCAAAAATGCAGGAACATGCCCGCAACCTGGAGTTTGAGCAGGCAGCGGCCATGCGCGACCAACTGGCGCAGGTGCGCCAGCTGGCCTTCCTCAACTAGCGGCGGGCAGGAGCAGGGTGATTACCGCCCCTTTGCCGTCATCGCGATTGTCGGCGCGGACGCTGCCGTGATGGTAGTCCGCGACCAGCTTGACGATATACAGCCCCAGCCCCAGGTGCACTGAGTCGGCGGATTGGCGCTGCCGCAGCGATATCATGGCTTCGAACAGGCGCCCCTGCAGGTCCGCGGGCAGTGGCGGCCCGGTGTTGCTGACAGCCAGCGCCCAATCCCGACCCCGGGGTGTGAGGCTAATCACGATATCGCTGCCCCCGGGCGCGAATGACGCAGCATTGTCAACCAGCTTGTCCAGTGCCTGCACCAACAGGTCGGCGGCGCCGCGGACCCGGGCGGGGCCGGGCGGGCAGTGGAGCAGCAGCCGGTGTCCGGGATAGATGTCGCGATACGCCGCGCACACTTCCTGCAACAGTGGCCTCAGGTCAATTACCGTGTGCTCGCGCTGGCCGATGGTTTCCTCCAGCCGGCTCGCTTCCGTCATCGAGTTCAGGATATGGCTGAGCCGCTCCAGTCCCTCCCGGGCGCGGCTGACATAGACGTTGTCCGCTGCATTACCTGCTCCGGAGCCGAGGTTGTCCAGCGATGACTGGATCACGGCGAGGGGTGTACGCAACTCGTGCGACAGTTTGCGGCTCAGGGTGCGCAGGTACTCATTGTAGTCATGCAGTTCGTCCAGCAGGCGGGCATAGCTGCGGGACAGATCGCCGATTTCATCCCGGGCGCGGCTGCGGGGGAAGTTGTCCAGTTCCATGCCCTGATCGCCCAGTACCCGGTCGGCGGCGCGGCTGAGCCGGCGGATGCGCCAGGACAGCAGGCTGGCGAAGCCCAGCAGGCCCAGTGCAGCCACGCCCAGGGCCAGCAGGCTGTAGCCCAGCAGGCGACTGAAAGCGCGGTCAGTCAGGGACAGGTATTGCTCGCTGCCCTGTTGCACGACCACGATGCCGATCACGGAACCCCGGTTGCGTATCGGTGCCGCCGCGGACAGCGTTCTGCGGCCGGGGGTATTGGTACGATACCAGCGCTGCTCGGGGTGGCCGCGGAGGGCGCCGCTGATTTCCTCGCCGTCGACAGTCCCGCTTGCCGCCGGCTTCGGCAGGGTGTCCAGGGCCGGGTCCGCCAGTATGCGCCGGTACAGCGCCCGCAACAGCCAGAACGTTGCCGGCGCAGCGGTATCGTCGGCAGCGGGCGCGACAGTAGCCAGCAGGCGGGTATGTCGGTCGGTTACCAGCAGCTGCTGCCCGCCGCCTGCAAACCGGGCCAGCTGTGCCTCCAGCTCCGCCGGTGGATAAATCAGCCAGGGTGGCGCGGCCCGGGTCAGGGGGCCGGTGTTGCCCGCGGTGCGCCAGCCGCGACTGCGATGGTCGGCCACATCGACTGCGTACAGGCCCAGCCGCCCGCCGGTCAGTGCCAGCGGCAGGGCCAGCTCAATGGCGTAGCCTTCGGCGGTATCCTGCCAATAGCCCCGTATCCTGCTGGCATTTGCCTGCGGGTGGCGTCTGCCGGCGTACTGGGCCACCACACTACCCGGGGCGGGAGTCGCGATCACGTACTCCTGTCGCCGGCCATCCAGCCAGGTCACCAGGAGCAGCCGGTCACCATTGGGTTCGGGGCTCAGGCCCGGGTCGTGGTAGGTGACGCTGTCATCCCTGATCTGCAGCATCAGGTACAGGGTGCCGTCGCGCACACCGGCGCGGTAGCGCAATGCGGGGACCCGGGTATCGAGGTTCTCGAACCTGCCCTGGATGGCTTCCGCCCAGCCGTCCTCGTAGCCGTCCAGCACTGGCTCGTACGCCAGTGCCGGGGCATAGATCGATCCGCCCAGGTCATCGGCCGAACGCAGGCGTTCGGGATCGGGATACAGCATCAGCGGTTGGTCCGACAGGCTGGCGGCGATGGCATCGGCGGTGGCGGCGATCGCCCGGCCCTGACCTTCGCGCAGGGCGCCTTCCATCTCGCGCAGGAACTGGCACCCCGCCCAGGGCAGGGTCAACAGCAACAGGCTGACCAGGATCAGCTGGCGGCGCAGGCTCAAGCGTCAGTCCCCGCGCCAGCGATAGCCCATGCCGTAGGCGGTTTCGATGGCGCTGAAGGTGGCGTCGAGGGTTTCGAACTTGCGCCGGATCCGTTTGACGTGGGAGGTGATGGTGTTGTCGTCCAGCACCACGTTGGCGCTTTCCATGAGCTGCTGCCGGTTCTTGACGTGGCCGGGGTGACGGGCAAGGGTATGCACCATCCAGAACTCGGTGACCGTCAGTGGCACCGGCTGCCCCGCCCACTGTGCGGTCATCCGCTCCAGGTTGAGCGTCAATGCTCCCTGCGCAATCACGTGCTCGCGCAGCTCCGGCTCCCGCAGTGCCCTGACGCGGCGGAACAGGGCCACGATGCGTGCCAGCATGTGCGTCTGGCTGATGTTCTTGGTCAGGTAGTCGTCGGCACCGAGTCGCAGCCCGGAGATGATGTCCAGCTCGCTGTCCCGGGCGGTCAGGAAAACGATGGGCAGTTCCGGTGACTGGCTGCGCAGTTCGCGGCAGAGCTCGAATCCGCCTTCGATATCGTCCCCGAGGCCAACGTCGATAATGGCGAGATCAGGCAGCTGGCGCAGGAAGGCCGCACTGGCGCTCTGCCGGTCCCGGTGGACTGAGACCCGGAACCCCTGGCGCTGCAGGGCATCGCGGTAGTTTGCCGCCAGAGCGGCTTCATCTTCGACGATGGCGACATGGTGGGGCATGCAGGGTATTACCGGGAGCCGGGAAGCGGCCATGGTTCCAGAATCCCGGGCCGCACTCAAGCTGCTGCCACAATTCGCCACGATTGCGCAGAACCCTGCCACAGTTGCGCCACCGGATTGCCAACCCGGCGCGCTTCAATACTCCTACCTTCAACGGCAGGAGAATAGCGTGAATACTGATCTATCCAACCCCATCTACTCGCCGGACCAGTGCGAGCCGGTGCCTGGCCTGTGGTTCTGTTTCCGCGTGTTGCCGGCACTGATCGCTTTTCTGCTGGGCCTCATCCTGTTGAATGCCAGCGTGGCGCGGGCGGCAGACGCTGCTGCCCCGGGCGCAGGGAAACTGCTGCTGCAGGGCCCCGGTCTGCCGCCCGTGCCTGCAGTAATGCAGCATAGCGCGGTCCAGGTCAGTGTCTCCGGCATGGTGGCGGTGGTGACGCTGGAACAGACGTTTCGCAACAGCAGCGAGCAGTGGGTGGAGGGGGTTTACGTATTTCCGCTGCCGGGGCAGGCGGCAGTCCGTGCCCTGGAAATGCGCGTCGGTGAGCGGCGGATCATCGGCGAGATCCGCGAACGACAGGAAGCGGAGGCGGTGTACGCTGCGGCCCGGGATACGGGCCGCAAGGCCAGCCTGGTAGCGCAGCAGCGGCCCAATCTGTTCAGCAACCGCATCGCCAACCTGGGGCCTGGCGAGACGGTTGTGGTCAAGCTGGAGTTTGTGCAGCCGGTGACCTACGCCGAGGGCGTCTTTGGTCTGCGCCTGCCCATGACCCTGACGCCGCGCTACATTCCGGGTCGGCCCCTCGCTGGAAGCGCCGGTTCCTTGTCGATACCCGACTATCTGCGCTACTTCCCGGCCACGGACGAGGTCCCCGATGCGCCCCTGTTGGCGACCCTGCAGCACTTTCGGGCCGGCTCTGATGCCGCGCCGCTGAATCCTTTGACCATTGCCGTGGATCTCAACGCGGGACTGCCGCTGGCGCGGGTTGATACCCCCTACCACGAGATGCGCCTGCGCCGGGACGGCAACCGTTACCAGCTGCGCCTGGCGCGGGGCAGCAGTGAAATGGACAGGGATTTCGTACTGCACTGGGAGCCGGCTACCGGTAGCCAGCCCGGGGCCGCGTTGTTCACGGAACAGGTGGCCGGGGAGCATTACGGGCTGTTGCTGGTGGTGCCCCCCGCGTTGACCCAACGCCCGCAAATCAGGGCCCGTGAGCTGGTGTTCGTGGTCGACACCTCGGGCTCCATGGGCGGGGTGCCGATACAGCAGCTGCGCCAGAGTCTGGTGGCGGCGCTGGATGGATTGCGGCCCGCGGACCGCTTCAACATCATTGCCTTTGACCAGAGTTACCGGACATTGTTTGCCGACGCCATGCCGGTCGGTCCGCGTACGTTGCAGCGGGCACGCGCATTTATCAGCCAGATGCGCGCAGCCGGTGGCACCGAAATGCTGCCACCCCTGCGGCGCGCGCTGGCAGTGTCGACTGCCGGCGACAGTGGCGGCCGGTTGCGGCAGGTGATCTTCATGACCGATGGTGCGGTGGGCAATGAGCATGCCATTATTGATACCATCGCCGCGGAACTCGGCGACAGCCGCCTGTTCGCTCTCGGTCTCGGCTCCGCACCCAACAGCTGGTTCCTGCGCAAGGTGGCGCAGCTTGGACGGGGCCGCCATTTGCACATCGGCGACCAGTCCGAGATCAGCGCCCGGGTCGCGGCCCTGCTGGACTACCTGTCGGCGCCGATGCTGACTGATATCCGCGTGGACTGGCCGCAGACCGTGGCGGCTGCCGGCGGTCCGGTCCCCGACCTGTACGCGGGTGCACCCTTGCTGCGGCTGGTGCGTTTCAATACCCCACCCCAGCCCGGTGTGATCAGGGTTTCAGGCGAGCTGGCCGGAGCGCCCTGGCAACAGGAGCTTGCCCTTGGCGCTGACGACCCCGGTGGCGCCAGCGCGCCCGGCGTGGCCAGCCTCTGGGCGCGGGAGCGCATCGAGCAGATCCTCGAGCAACGCCATCAGGGCCTGCACGAGGACAGCGTGCGCGCCGAGGTGCTGTCGCTGGCATTGCGACACCGACTGCTGAGCCCCTTTACCAGTTTCGTTGCCGTGGAACAGGCCGTGTCGCGTGACCGGGGCCTGCCCCTGCGGACAGTCGCGGTCCCCGGCACCCGACCGCGGGGCCAGAGCCCGCAGGCTTTCGCCTACCCGCAAACGGCCACCACTGCCGCTGCCAAGCTGTTCCTGGCTTGCCTGCTGCTGTTTGTCGCCCTTTTGTTCTGGGTCATGCGGGGCCCGGAGGTCGACCGTGTTCCCGACCGGCGCCAGTAGGCGAACGCGCCGTCTCGCCCTCACGGGACTGTTGCTGCTGGCGGGCTGGCAGCTGGCGGGCGCCGGGTGGATACACCTCAAGGCGCTACTGGCCCAGCACCTGCTCGCCCGGGCCTGGCTGGAATCCGCTGCCACGGGTGTGGCGCAAAAACCCTGGCCCTGGGCAGACACCTGGCCGGTCGCCGTGCTGCGGGTGCCGGGTTTGCAGGTCGAACAGTATGTGCTGGCGGGCACCAGTGGCCAGGCCCTGGCCTTTGGGCCGGGGATGCACGAGGTGTTCGCCGGGGGCGCCAACAACTGGACCGTATTGGCAGGGCATCGCGACACCCATTTCGGCTTCCTCCGGGCGCTGCTGCCAGGCATGCTCGTGTCGCTGGAACGGCCCGATGGGGAACTGCTGGAGTACGAGGTGCAGTCAATGCGGGTGGTGGACAGTCGTCGCGAGAGTCTGGATCCGCCAGCCGCAGGTGGCCCGCAGCTGTTGCTGGTGACCTGCTACCCCTTTGCCAGCGTGGCGACGAACGGGCCGCTGCGCTATCTGGTCTCGGCGCGGGCGGTTCATGGCTCAAGCAAAAGGCGCAGCTCATCGCTTGCCAGCGGCTGACTGAAATAGAAGCCCTGGCCCAGGATGTCGCCGTGGCTGCGAATGAAGTCTGCCTGGCTCGCACTCTCGATGCCCTTGGCGACGACCTTCAGCCCGAGGGCTCGCCCCATCGCAATCACGCTGTCGGCGATGGTTGTCTGCTCTTGGTCTTCGGGAACGCGCTGCATGAATGCGGGGTCTATCTTCAGTGTGCTGACAGGCAGCTTGCGCAAGTACTCCAGGGCGGCGTAACCGGCGCCGAAGTCGTCCACGGCAATATCGACTCCAAGCTTGATGATCGCGCTCAGGCGTTCCATTGCGCCGGGGCGGCTGCTCAGCAGCGCCAGTTCCTTGATTTCCAGCTGCAGCATGTGCGGCTGCAGCTGATACTCTTCTATTGTCTGTGCCAGCTCCTCGGGGAAACTGCCACCATTGAGGGAGTGAGTGCTGATATTGATGCTGACCTGGCCGGGTTCCAGGCCCTCATCCAGCCACTGGCGCAACTGGCAGCAGGCGGCCCGGAGGGACCATGAGTCGAGGCGCCGCACCAGTCCCGCCTGCTCTGCGAGGGAGATAAAACGGCTGGGAGGAACCGTGCTGGAGTCGGGATTGGTCCAGCGCGCCAGTGCCTCAAAGCCGGCTGGCCTGCCGCTCACAAAATCGATCTGGGGGTGATAGACCTGGGTCAGTGAGCCGCTATCCAGCGCTGCCCGCAAAGACTCTACCAGTGCCATGTGTTCCATGGCCGCCTGGGTCATGTCCGCGGTATAGAAGCACCAGTCGTTGCGACCGCCCTGCTTGGCCCGGTACATCGCGGTGTCGGCGTAGCCCAGCAGCTGGCTGGCGGTCTCCGCATCATCCGGGTAGATACTGATGCCGATACTGCAGCTGAGCAAAATCTCGGTGTCGTGGATGTGAAACGGACTGCAAATGCCGTCCATCAGCTTGCAGGCTACCGCTGAAGCGTCATCGGTGTTCTCCAGTTCATCCAGCACGACGACAAATTCATCGCCACCCATCCTCGCCAGGATGTCACTGTCCCTGAGCGCGGCTTGCAGGCGCTGGCCAGCCTGTTGCAGCAGTTCGTCACCCGCTGCGTGCCCCAGGGTGTCATTCACCTCCTTGAACCGGTCCAGGTCAATGAACATGACGGCCAGGCGCTTGCGATTGCGCCGGGCGGTGCGGATGCTGCGTTCCAGCAGGTTGTCCAGCAGGTTCCGGTTGGGCAGGCCCGTCAGGGTGTCGTAGTGGGCCACGGCCTCCAGCTGCAGGCGGGCAACATGCAGCTCGGTGACATTGCGCACCAGGCACACCAGCTGATTGTGGTCGCGGATCGGAACGATCCGGGCTTCGTACCAGGGCATGCTCTGCCTGATCCGCATTTGGTATTCGAGGGTGACAAGTTCGCCCGAGGCCGTTGCCTGCTCCATTGCCGCGGTGAAGCTGGCGGCAATATCCGCGGGCAGTACCGCGGCCATGCGCTTGCCCAGGAAACGCTCCGGAGGGACATGCAGTTCCTCCGGCTGGCGGCCGCGGAAATCCTGGATCACGCCGTCGCGATCGAGCAGGAAGTACAGATCCGGCATGGCCTCGAACAGGGCTTCGAGGAACTCTTCCTGCCGGTACTGCTCCGGGAGCGATTCAGCGGGCAATGTAGCTGCCTTGCCCGGAACGGCTTCGCGACCGCCTGTCACTCATGCCAGCGGGTCCAGCTTCTTGACCAGTGCCGCCTCATCCAGGGCGGTATAGTCCTTGCTGACATGCACCGTCGCAAGTTTGGCAACGTGCTCGTTCAATTGCTGGTTCAGCAGCCCGAGAAAATGTGGTGAGGCAACCAGCATCAGGTTGTCATAGCGGTTGCTGGTGCGGCCTTCGTTCAGGTGCTCCGCAAGCTCTGCGGCGAAGCGCTCGTGCTCGTAATCCTTCGGGTTGGTAGGCTCCGCGAAGGCGCCGCGATTGGCGCCATCCATGCCCTGGGATGTGGTCTGGAAGTGTCCCGGGCGATCTGAGCTGAGGTCCTCGTTTTTGTCCCGGCTCTGGGGGTGGCTGAATTCCTCCAGCAGGGTGAGGGTGCGAGGGCGCGGCTGGGTTGCAAACAGGCGGGCGCGGCTGGCGTTGGCGACAAGTAGCCAGGTGCTCATGGGCTCTCCTTCTGTTGAGTGTGCCAGAATGACTATAGCGCACTCCGCCGACAATCGCTGCCCCCGCCACGCCTTCCCCATCTGTATTCGGATCGTGTATGTTAGGCCAGAAAAACGCGGGGACGGGAAATGACCGGGGAGGAATCGGCCAGCGAGCAGGCGCAGTGCCAGAACTGTCGGGCCAGTCTGATGGGGCCCTACTGCCACCACTGTGGGCAGCCAGCCGCGCCCGTGGTTCGGTCCTTCGGGTCGCTGGTGGTGGAATTTCTGCAGGAAACGATCAGCCTGGACTCCCGTGCCATGCGCACCCTGGTTGCCCTGCTGGCGCGCCCCGGATTTCTCACCAATGCCTACCTCAGCGGACGCCGCAAACGGTTTGTACCGCCGTTGCGCCTGTTTCTGTTTACCAGTCTGGTGTGCATCTTTGCAATCTGGCTGCTCAATGTTACCGGTGAACGGGAGATGGTCGTGGGCTCCGGAGGGCTGCTCACGCAGAATGGCGAGCTGGCCCCGGAGCAGCGGCAGCAGGCGCTGCAACGCATTTCGGAGCTTCAGCTTGAGCATCTGCAGCCAGCCGAGCGCGTCGAGATGGAGGCGAGGCTGGAGCAGGTGGAAAATGCGCTGCAGCGCAGCGACCGCGCCGCCGAGCGCGATCACGTGGCGCTTGGGGCTCAAACCTCCGGAAGCGATGTAGAGACCGCCCCGGACGGGAAGGGGCCCACCATCATAGTCGATGGCGGGGCTCTGTCACTCGAGTTGCCCTGGCTGTCGGAGGAAGACAACCGCAGACTGGAGGCCCGGCTGGAGAAGAGCACGGCCAAGATTCGCAACGACCCGAATGATTTTGCCAACGACGTACTGGAAAACATCCCGCAGACGACCCTGCTGCTGGTGCCGTTTTTCGCCCTGCTGATGAAGCTGCTATATCCCTTTACGGGTCGATACTATGTTGAGCACCTGATCCATGCGCTGTATGGCCATGCCTTCCTGTTCCTGGCGGTACTGCTCCTTATCGGACTGGATCAGGGAGACACCCGGCTGTCCGCGGCCTCAAGTGCGCCGCTGCAGTGGCTGGGTCATTTACTGGGGCTCCTGGAAGTCTTGCTCCTGTTCTGGGTGCCCGTCTATTTTCTCTTGTCGTTGCGGGTGGTGTACAGGCAGTCCTGGCGCCTGACCGTGTGGAAGGGCTTCTGGCTGGGGTTCTGTTATCTGTTTCTGTTTTTGTTCGGCCTCGTCAGCCTGCTTCTGGTCAGCGTACTTGTCAGCTGAAGCGCCAGCTGTGCTACAATGCGCGCCCCTGAATTGACCGGTTCGGGACGACAACGAACCTCAGCCCCCGATCTCTGATTGCAGCTGACTCACGTGGCCTTTGGTAGGGGCCACCACTGACACAAGGAAAGCGCATGCCCGCGATTACCCTGCCTGACGGCAGTCAACGCCACTTTGACCAGCCCGTTTCCGTGCACGAGGTTGCCGCCGCCATTGGCCCGGGCCTCGCCAAGGCCGCCCTGGCCGGGGTGGTCAACGGTCGCGAGGTGGACACCTCGCATGTCATTGAGCAGGACGCCAGTCTGGCGATCATCACCGAGCGCGACGACGCTGGTCTGGAGGTCATTCGTCACTCCACCGCCCACCTGCTGGCGATGGCGGTGCAGGAGCTGTTTCCCGGTACCCAGGTGACGATCGGTCCGGTGATCGAGGACGGCTTCTATTACGACTTCGCCAGTGGCCACCACTTCACCCCGGAAGATCTGGAGAGGATCGAGCAGCGCATGCAGCAGATCGTCGAGGACGACCTGACAGTGGAGCGCCTGGTCATGAGCCGCGAGCGCGCCATCGAGCTGTTCCGCAACATGGGCGAGCACTACAAGGTACAGATTATCGAGGACCTGCCCGAGGGGGAGGAGCTCTCCATCTACCAGCAGGGCCCCTGGATGGATCTCTGCCGTGGCCCCCACGTGCCCAGCACCGGCAAGCTCAAGGCCTTCAAGCTGACCAAGGTCGCAGGCGCGTACTGGCGCGGCGACTCCAGCAACGAGATGCTGCAGCGTATCTACGGCACCGCCTGGGCCAACAAAAAGCAGCTGCAGGAGTATCTCACCCGTATTGAGGAGGCGGAGAAGCGCGACCACCGCCGGATCGGCAAGAAACTGGGACTGTTCCACACCCAGGAAGAAGCCCCGGGCATGGTGTTCTGGCACCCGGATGGCTGGACCCTGTACCAGGTGATCGAGCAGTACATGCGTCAGGCCCAGCGCGCGCATGGCTACCGGGAGATCCGCACCCCGCAGCTGGTGGACATGTCCCTCTGGGAACGCTCCGGCCATGCCGACAAGTTCGGCGACGACATGTTTACCCTCAAGTCAGAGGAGCGCCAGTTCGCGGTCAAGCCGATGAACTGTCCCTGCCACGTGCAGGTGTTCAACCAGGGCCTGAAGTCCTACCGGGACCTGCCGCTGCGACTGGCGGAATTCGGCAGCTGCCACCGCAACGAGCCCTCGGGTTCCCTGCACGGGATCATGCGGGTGCGCGGTTTCACCCAGGACGACGCCCATATCTTCTGTACCGAAGACCAGATCCAGTCCGAGGTCGCCAGCTTTATCGACTTCCTGCATGCGGTCTATGCGGACTTCGGTTTTACCGAGGTGATCTACCGGCTTTCTACCCGGCCCGCGCAGCGGGTGGGCTCCGACGGCGACTGGGACCGGGCCGAAAAAGCCCTGGCGGATGCCCTGGATGCTCACGGCCTGCCCTGGCAGGAACTGCCGGGGGAGGGCGCCTTCTACGGCCCCAAGATCGAGTTTTCCCTGAAGGACTGCATCGGCCGCGTCTGGCAGCTGGGCACGATCCAGGTGGATTTCTCCATGCCCGGCCGCCTCGGCGCCCAGTACGTGGCCGAAGACGGTTCGCGCCAGGTACCGGTGATGCTGCACCGGGCTATCCTCGGATCCTTCGAGCGTTTCATCGGCATCCTGATTGAACACTACGAGGGTGTGTTCCCCACCTGGCTGGCACCGAACCAGGCCGTTGTGTTGAATATTACCGACAAACAGGCCGAATATGCCGGTATTGTGGAAGATTCGTTGAAAAACAAAGGCTTTCGGGTCCATTCGGACTTGAGAAATGAGAAAATCGGCTTTAAAATTCGCGAGCACACTATTCAGAAGGTTCCCTACCTGTTGGTGGTGGGGGACAAAGAGGTGGAAACACAGACTGTGGCCGTGAGGGCCCGTCGTGGCGAGGACCTGGGTTCAGTGAGCCTGGATGCGCTGGCAGCGCTGCTCGCGGACGATGTGGCACGTCACGGCCGTATTGTATTGGAGAATCAGCATTAAGAAAGATATCGGCAAGGGCGCCTCCAAGAAAGCCCTGATCAATGACCAGATTACGTCAGACCCGGTGCGCCTCATCGGCGCCGACGGTGAACAGGTAGGCATTGTGTCTTTGCGAGAGGCGCTGGCTGCGGCGGAAGCGGCCACCATGGATCTCGTATTGATTGCTGATTCAGAGCCCCCGGTCTGCAAGGTGATGGACTACGGGAAGCACGTGTTCGAGGCCAAGAAGCAAAAGAATCTGCAGAAGAAGAAGCAGAAGCGAACACAAGTAAAGGAAATGAAGTTTCGTCCAGGGACGGAGGAAGGAGACTACCAGGTAAAACTACGCAACCTGGTGCGTTTTCTCGAGCAAGGCGATAAGGCCAAGGTCACGCTGCGGTTTCGCGGTCGTGAAATGGCCCACCAGGAAATCGGCATGGAGCTACTCAAACGGGTAGAAGCTGATCTGGCCGAATTGGGCTCTGTCGAGCAATTCCCGAAAATGGAAGGCCGACAGTTGACCATGGTGATCGCACCCAAGAAGAAGAACTAGGGCCTGTGAATGCCTTTTTTCTTCACTTTTTATTGATGCCAATGCGGAGTATCTGACGATGCCAAAAGCAAAAATTCACAGCGGGGCTGCCAAGCGTTTCAAGAAAACGGCTGGTGGCTACAAGCGCAAGAGCGCTTACAAGAGCCACATCCTGACCAAGATGACCACCAAGCGCAAGCGTCAACTGCGTGGGACCTCCCTGGTCCACGCCAGTGACAAAGTGCACGTAGACCGCATGTTGCGGGCCTGCTGACGGTTATTATCGAGAATTAGGAGAAGACTATGCCCCGCGTAAAACGTGGTGTAACGGCTCATCGCCGTCACAAGAAAATTCTGAAGCAGGCCAAGGGTTACTACGGTGCCCGCAGCCGTGTGTTTCGTGTTGCCAAGCAGGCTGTTACCAAGGCCGGTCAGTACGCCTACCGCGACCGCCGCCAGCGCAAGCGCCAGTTCCGGGCGCTGTGGATCACGCGTATCAACGCCCAGTCCCGCGCCAACGGCCTCAGCTACAGCCGCCTGATCAATGGCCTCAAGAAAGCCGAGATCGGCCTGGATCGTCGCGTCCTTTCGGACCTGGCGGTGCATGACAAGCCGGCTTTTGCAGCGATAGTGGAGCAAGCGAAGGCCGCACTGGCCTGAGCCCACCCTGGCCGCGCCTCGGCGCGGATCGCTGGCTACATTTGCAAGACCACGAAAGGGAAAGGGCACAGCTCTTTCCCTTTTTTGTTTGTTGCTCTGGTTGGTTGGGCAGTGGGTTGCCGTCCGCTGCGTGCGGTGGGGGCCTGGCCGGACACGCCGCAAGTACGTCCATGTAGGCTCGGCGGCGGCCGCACCCGAGCAAGAGGGGTGGGCTCTCCATGGCCGCCGACGGTCCGGCCAGGCCCCCACCGCCCACACCGGACTACCTTCGGCGCACTGAACAGGCACCAAACAAAAAGTTGCTGGGGTGGTGGGGCTGGTACCAAGGTGATGGCAGGATTTTTTGGGGCCGACCGAAGCATTGCGGTTGCGGATGTGGCACTGAAGGGAGCCTTGAGGGGGCAGGGAGGGGGTGCCGGGACCGTTGGCGACATGGATGTCGCCAAAGAGCCCCCATGGACGGGTTCACGGCGTGTCCCGGCACCCCCTCCCTGGTCGCTCGAGGCGGCGTAAGAACGAAGAATCCAGCTCGCACGGACTCGGGGCTACATGATCCCCGTCCACCAGGAAATTGACAGCGGAAGCAGATTAGATGGAAAACCTGAAACCCCTCACCGAGGAAGCCAAGGCCGCGATTGCCGCCGCCACCGACAGCGCCGCGCTGGAACAGTTGCGGGTCGACTTCCTGGGCAAGAAAGGCCGCGTCACCGAGCTGCTCAAGGGCCTCGGCAAACTGTCCGCCGAGGAGCGCCCGGCGGCGGGTGCCCAGATCAACGTGGCCAAGCAGGAACTGCAGGAGCTGATTGCGGAGCGCAAGGCGGTGCTGGAAGCGGCGGCGGTAGCCGAGAAGCTGGCGCGGGAGACTCTCGACGTCACCCTGCCGGGTCGCGGCCAGAGCACCGGCGGCATCCACCCGGTGACCCGTACCATTGAGCGCATGGAGGACTTCTTCGGCGCGGTGGGCTTCGAGGTGGTGGAGGGTCCTGAGATCGAGGACGACTACCACAATTTCGAGGCGCTCAATATTCCCGCCCACCACCCGGCGCGGGCCATGCACGACACCTTCTATGTCGACCCCACCACGGTGCTGCGCACGCATACCTCGCCGGTGCAGGTGCGGGTAATGGAGAACAACCAGCCGCCGCTGCGGGTGATCTGCCCCGGGCGGGTATATCGCTGTGACTCGGACCTGACCCACACGCCGATGTTCCACCAGGTCGAGGGGCTGCTGGTGGACGAGCGTTCCAGCTTTGCCGACCTCAAGGGCCTGATCGAGGACTTCCTGCGGGTGTTCTTCGAGAAGGATCTGGAAGTGCGCTTCCGGCCCTCCTATTTCCCGTTCACCGAACCCTCCGCGGAAGTGGACATCCAGTGCGTGAACTGCGGTGGTGCCGGCTGCCGGGTGTGCAGCCAGACCGGCTGGCTGGAAGTCATGGGCTGCGGGATGGTGCATCCGCGGGTGCTGGAGACCTCCGGCATTGATGCCGAGCGCTACACCGGTTTTGCCTTCGGCATGGGGGTGGAGCGGTTGGCGATGCTGCGCTATGGGGTCAATGACCTGCGCCTGTTCTTTGAAAATGACCTGCGTTTCCTCGAGCAGTTCTAGCAGACCACGGAGACTGATCAGTGAAAATTAGCGAACAATGGCTGCGCGAGTGGGTAAATCCGCCACTGTCCAGTGACGAACTGGCCCACCAGATCACCATGGCCGGTCTGGAGGTCGATGCCCTGGAGCCGGTGGCCGGCACCTTCAGCGGCGTCCTGGTAGCGGAAATCACTCATGCCGAACAGCACCCGGATGCGGACAAGCTGCGCGTCTGCACGGTCGATACAGGTGCGGAAACGGTGCAGATCGTCTGCGGCGCGCCCAACGCCCGTGTCGGGCTGAAGGCGCCGCTGGCCCGGGTCGGCGCGGTACTGCCGGGCGACTTCAAGATCAAGAAGGCCAGGCTGCGCGGGGTCGAGTCCCAGGGCATGCTCTGCGCCGAGGCCGAACTGGGCCTGTCCGATGCGAGCGCTGGCCTGATGGAGCTGCCCGCGGAAGCGCCGGTGGGCACCGACCTGCGCGATTACCTGCAGCTGGATGACCATCTGATTGAAATCGGCCTCACGCCGAACCGGGCGGACTGCCTGGGCATCGCCGGTATTGCCCGCGAGGTCGGCCTGCTGAACAGGCTGCCGGTGAATGAGGTCAGTTGCGAGCCACTGGCCGCGGTGATCGAGGACACTTTGCCGGTGCAGCTGGATGCTCCGGAGCGTTGTCCGCGCTACGTCGGCCGGGTGATCCGCAACATCGACATCTCCCGCCCGTCACCCCTGTGGCTGCAGGAAAAACTGCGTCGCTGCGGCCTGCGCAGTATCGACGCGGTGGTGGATATCACCAATTACATTCTGCTGGAATTGGGTCAGCCCATGCACGCTTTCGATCTTGATCGGCTGCAGGGCGGGATCGTGGTGCGCACCGCACGGGCAGGCGAGAGTCTGGCGTTGCTGGATGGCCAGACCACCGAGTTGCGCGATGACACGCTGGTGATTGCCGATCACAGTGGCCCGGTAGCCATGGCCGGAATCATGGGTGGCGAGCCGACGGCGGTGGATGAGGGCACCCGCCATCTGTTCCTCGAGTCTGCATTTTTCGCGCCGGGCCCCCTGGCGGGGCAGGCCCGCAGCTACGGGTTGCACACGGATTCCTCCCACCGGTTCGAGCGCGGCGTGGACTTCCGGCTGCAACGCAGGGCCCTGGAGCGCGCCACCCGTCTGTTGCTGGACATCGTTGGCGGCGAGCCTGGTCCGGTTATCGAAGCAGTGGCGGAAGCGGAGTTGCCGGTACGCCCGGATGTGGCGCTGCGTCGCGCGCGTATTCTTCGCCTGCTGGGTTTTGAGTTGGCGGATGCCGATGTCGAGCGGATCCTGTCCGGGCTGGGTCTCGGGGTGACCGCAAGCGCCGACGGCTGGCTGTGCAGTGTTCCCAGCTGGCGTTTCGATATCAGTATTGAGGCCGACCTGCTGGAAGAGCTGGCGCGGGTGTACGGCTATAACCGGCTGCCGGTGAGCCATATCCAGGCCGATCTGGTTATTCCGCCCAAGCCCGAGGCACGCCTGTCGCTGCGCAGCCTGCGTCGTCACCTCTGTGCCCGCGGTTACCGCGAGGCGATCACCTACAGCTTTATTGACCCCAAGCTGCAGCGGCTATTTGAGCCCGCGGTAGAGCCGGTCGCGCTGGAGAACCCGATCTCCGCGGAGATGGCGGTGATGCGCAGCAGCCTGCTGCCAGGGCTGGCCAGTGCGGTCCAGCGCAGCGCCCATCGCCAGCAGAGCCGGGTGCGCCTGTTCGAGACTGGCCTGCGCTTTGTTCCGGGTGCTCCCGGCACCGGGCTGGCGGAACTGCGCCAGGTGCCCACCCTGGGCATGATCATCAGTGGCCAGCGTTTCGCCGAGTCCTGGTCCGTGGCATCCGCGGCAGCGGATTTCTACGACCTCAAGGGTGATCTCGAAAGCCTGCTGGGACTGGGCCGCTGCCAGGCCGAGTTTGCCTTCCGCGCGGCCGGGCATCCCGCCCTCCATCCCGGCCAGACCGCTGAGATAACCCGATCGGGGCAGGTGGTGGGCCATATCGGCGCCCTGCACCCGGCGCTGCTGTCAGCGCTGGACATCAATGGTCCCGTACTGGTCTGCGAAATGGACCTGGAAGCACTGCTGGAGGGTGAGCTGCCCGCATTCACTGAATTGTCGCGCTTCCCCGAGATTCGCCGGGATTTGGCGATAGTGGTGGATAAAAGTGTGCCTGCAGCCACCCTGATGGAGAATGTCACTGCCGCGGCGGGGGCTTACCTGCGTGAGTTAAGGTTGTTTGACGTCTATGAGGGGAAAGGCATTGATCCTAAAAGAAAAAGCCTCGCATTTGGTTTGACATTCCGGGATCGATCGCGCACTCTTAGCGACGATGTAGTGAACCAGGCCATGGATCAAGTGATTGATTCCTTGGAAAAAAACTATAACGCTGAGCTCAGGAACCAGGCACTGTAGATACGATGGCTGCTCTCACAAAATCCGAAATGGCCGAGCGCCTGTTTGAAGAGCTCGGGCTCAACAAACGGGAAGCCAAGGAGATTGTTGAGCTATTCTTCGAAGAAATTCGTGCCAGCCTGGAGGGCAACGAGCAGGTCAAGTTGTCGGGTTTCGGCAATTTTGACCTGCGGGACAAGAGCCAGCGTCCCGGTCGCAACCCCAAGACCGGGGAAGAGATTCCAATTTCTGCACGGCGGGTGGTCACGTTCCGCCCGGGGCAAAAGCTGAAAGCGCGGGTAGAAGAATATGTTGGAACCGAGTCACAATAACGAGTTGCCGGCGATCCCGGGCAAGCGCTACTTTACCATCGGTGAGGTCAGCGAACTGTGCGCAGTCAAGCCGCACGTCCTGCGCTACTGGGAGCAGGAATTTCCCCAGCTGAAACCGGTCAAGCGCCGCGGCAATCGCCGCTACTATCAGCGCGAAGACGTTCTCACCATTCGCCAGATCCGCGCCCTGCTGTACGACCAGGGCTATACCATCGGCGGCGCCCGCCAGCGCATGACCACGGAAGAGCCCAATCCCCTGCAGCTGGACATGCAGGCCGTGATCAAGGAAACCATCGAGGAGCTGGAGGACGTGCTGAAGGTCCTGGCTCCCGGCAAATAGGGTTTGTCTTCAGGGCCCCATTCAGTATAATGCCGCCCTCGCGAAAGCGAGTTCTCGGGGCGTAGCGCAGCCTGGTAGCGCACCACACTGGGGGTGTGGTGGTCGCAGGTTCAAATCCTGCCGTCCCGACCAAATACCTCTCCAGCAACATCCGTCAGTATCCACAAAGCCCTGTAAATCAGGGCTTTTTTTTCGTTTTTCGCCTATACTCAGTCCATGCAAGTCCAGTAACAACCGGGTACATACCCCCAAAAAAGGGGGTACAAGCGGGGGTATATCGCATAACCCCAGAGCGCGTACCCCCAGATTGGATACCGGAGGGGAGGGAGTGCGGCATGGGCAAGCTGACTGCAACCGAGGTGAAACAGACCAAGTCAGGCGTAAAGGACCGGAAGCTGTCAGACGGTGCCGGCCTGTTCCTGCTTGTGACGAGCAACGGGGGTAAACGCTGGCGCTACAAATACCGTTTTGCCGGTAAAGAGAAGCTGCTGGCACTGGGCACCTACCCGGACGTTAGCTTGGCGGACGCACGCAAGCGTCATCAGGATGCCCGGACGAAGCTGGCCCAAGGTATCGACCCGGGCGAAGTGCGGAAGGTGGAGAAGCTGACCCGACACCAGGCGGCAGCGGATAGTTTCGAGGCTGTGGCTCTGGAGTGGTTCAACCAGATAATGCCCGGCAAGTCGGAAAGCTACAGTGTGCGCACCCGCCGCATACTGGAAAAGGACCTGTTCCCACACCTTGGCAATCGCCCAATCGCTGGCATCACCGCACCGGAACTGCTGGCAGTGCTGCGCCGTATCGAGGCCCGGGGAGCCAATGACATAGCCCACCGCGCCAAGCAAACCGCCGGGCAAGTGTTCCGCTATGCAGTCGCCACCGGGCGCGCTGAGCGGGACCCCTCCGGTGACCTGAAAGGCGCATTGAAGCCCAAGCGCACAAAGCACCATGCCGCCATTATCGACCCGCCTGGGGTGGGTCGCCTTATGGTGGCGATCGAAGGGTTTCAGGGTGGCCCCGTGGTCAAGGCTGCACTGCAACTGTCTATCCTGCTGTTCCAGCGCCCGGGGGAGATACGGGCTATGGAGTGGGCGGAAATCGACTGGGACGCTGAACGCTGGGAGCTACCCGCCAACAAGATGAAGATGCGGCAACCCCATATTGTTCCCCTCTGCGGGCAGGCTCTGGAGATACTGCGTGAACTGCACCGTCTGACTGGCCGGGGTCGGTACGTATTCCCCAGTGCCCGCGGCGGCAGTCGGCAGCTATCTGAAAATGGAGTGCGTACCGCGCTGCGAACAATGGGCTACGACAACGACACCATGACCCCGCACGGTTTCCGGGCGATGGCCCGCACCCTGCTGGACGAAGTATTGGGGTATCGGGTGGACTGGATCGAGCACCAGCTAGCCCATGCCGTAAAGGATGCCAATGGCAGAGCCTACAACCGCACCAGCCACCTTGAGGGCCGGGCGGCCATGATGCAGGGCTGGGCGGACTATCTGGACAACCTGAAGGCGCAGGCGCAAGCCGGCAATGTCGTTACAGCCAAGTTTGGGAAGTGATTAACTCGACACAGAAGAACTCGAAATAGCTAGTTTGCAGTGCTTGGGGTGGCCTGCGCAAAGCCGTAACTTTTAGAGGCCCGGCACTGTGATCCAACTCAAGGTGCGCACAGGAGAGCGTTAAGATGAATAGCACATCAATCCAGCTACCGGAAAAGGCCTACTTTTCTATCACCGAAATTGCAGAGCGCTGGGGATGCGCAATAGACCTGGTCACCCACTATTTGGATGAAGGTCGACTGAGGGAAGCCATCCATGTTGATGTGGTTCCGCCTTTCTTCACGGCTTTTGTCGATACAAGAAAGGCAGCGAAGCTACTGAAAGTAAAAGGGGAGCGATGGCCTGGCGCGGAAAACCTTTCGCTCGAAGTCCTCGAAGCCTGCGGCCTAGCCGGGCGCCCTCGCTGGTTATACGTCAACCGGAAGAACGTTCGACTGGGCTGCTTTGACTGTGTCGAAGATTTGGATGGAAACAGCTATGTTCTGCTTGCCACACCTTCCGAAGGAGAGCGAGAGATACGCCGTATCAATCTTGGCGAAGTGGGCCAATTTGTTATCACAAGAGAAGAACGTGACCGCTTTGAACGTCTATACGCAATAAACGGCGAATTGAGGGAAGCCGAAGCCAGCTACCGTAGACATACCACCCCACACCTCGAAATACTCAAAGGCGCTATCGCCGAATTCTTTGAACCTCGTCGTAGTCGAGACGCGAAGAAAGAAGAAGTCGTACGGTGGATTATCGCCGAGATGGAGAAAAAGGGGGGGAAACCAGCAAAATATGTTGCCGAGTCGATGTTCACCATAATCAAGCCAGTCGATCACAATCCGAAAAGGCGAAAGGGTTGAACCCCTAAACCCAGCAATCATGCGGCTTTCAGCCTAGGGTTGAACCCTTTTCTGGCCTTCCCCTTCAACCCTTTCAATCTATCGGCGTCCGTTAGAATCAAGTTCAATCGGTCATGTATCCATAAACGCCCCGGGAGGGCCGGAAACATGGCAGAACAACCAAACAATACCGCTACCCTGCTGCGCCTGCCGGAAGTTGAGCGAATGACTGGTAAAAAGCGCAGCGCGATCTATTCGGAGATTCAATCGGGAACCTTTCCGCCTCCCGTAAAAATTGGCGAAGGCGAAAGAGCATCCGCATGGGTTTCTTCGGAGATACAGGCGTGGATAGCGTCCCGTATCGCTAAGCGTGATAGGGCGAGGGGGCGACATGAAAGATAAATGCCACCGCCCCGGCCAGGGCGGCAACCAAATACCACCTCGCAAACTTACCGGAATCATTAACTACCAGCAAGCACGATTGATCTGCGTACTGTTTGAAAGCCAGCGTAAGAAAGGTCCCGAGGACCGGATAGCAGCGGCCAGCAACGCACCCATGATTGTTGGGAAATTGAGCGGCTGCTGGGGATTCACCGTGCTCCAAGGGCTGAAGATATGACTGCCGCCGCAACGGGGCACCCCCCCAGACTTGGCGCCTTGAGCACCGGCCAGGCGCTCCCCCTACTGACTCATTACCCATGTTGTTTCTTGTATCAGAAGGGGGAGACGCGGCCAGATGGGGGCTGTGCCACAGGAAAGGAGCCTAAGGGCGCTGCGTGGCAGGAACGGCCTCGCTCTGCCGAACAATGGACCAAGGGCACCGGGATTGGTGTTATCTGTGGGCGCATTCCTGAAGGGTTTGCCGCTGCCGGGCTGAACGTGCATTGCCTGGATGTAGACGCTCGGCACGAGCCGCTGGCCGAACAGTTCGAGGCATGGTTGTCGGAGTACCTGAAGGCGCACCCAGGAGCGAAACTAAAGCGCACGGGGAAGCCACCCAAGTTTCTAGTACCATTTACCTGTCCCGAAGAGTTGAGAAAATCCGAGTACACCAGCCGCAAGTTCTATTCGCCTGGCGTTTCCCCGAGTAACAGGTATGCCAGCCAGCTTGAGGTGCTTGGCGCAGGCAATCAATTTGTTTCTTATGCAGTTCACCCGGAAACAGATAAGCCTTACCAGTGGGAGGCACTGGGGAGGCCGGGAGCCTTTGGAGAGCTGCATGCAACAACGCCAAGGGAGCTGGTAACTCTGAGCGCCGATGACCTGGCGACGATAAAGGCCGCATTCATACGCTTGGCCGGCGAGTGCGGGCTAGTCATGGACCCGCAGGCGAACACATCTCAGAGCATGGCCCGCGCCGATGAAAATTCCTTTCTGAAGGTGGGCAGCGAGGCCCTACGTGATCTCAATCACGATTGCTTACCCGGCAAAGTCCGTGCTAACTGGCCGGAACCTGTTCGCTCATTGAATGCAGAGTTCGAGGTTTATCTACCCAAGCCTGCCTCTCCTGAAAATATCATGGGAGTCTGGGAGCAACTTCACTCTGTGTCCGCTGACTGCGACTATGAGGATTGGCGCTCTGTTATCTGGTCGATCCTGTCAACGGGTTGGGAGTGCGCTGAAGATATTGCCAGAGAGTGGAGCGAAACGGCAGCGCACCGCTATAACCCCCAGGCATTCGCTAAAGTTGTTCATAGCTTCGATCCAGATCGCGGCATTACCCTTGGTACTCTTGAATATCACGCTCGCAGAGGTGGCTGGCAACCGGACACCCAAATGGCGAAGCACAACGAAAGCGAGATTGTACCGGGAAGGCTGCTCACAGTGGGTGATCTCCGGTCGTTACCACGCATACAGTGGATTGTTCGCGGGATTCTACCAACGAGGGGACTTGCGGCAGTTTATGGGCCACCTTCATCCGGAAAAACCTTTCTTGCTCTGGATTTGGCTTGCTCAATTGCGTGCGGCCTAAGTCAGTGGTTCGGTGCAAGATTAAAGGCCACTCCTGTCGTATACATCGCACTTGAGGGCGAGGCGGGAATCCGGCAGCGTCTGGAAGCGTGGCAGAAGGAAAACCAGCCACTCACTACCCAACCCCTAAGGGTCGTGCTCGGGAACTTCAATCTTTCAAACTTGGTGGATATAGGTGCGCTTTCTATGGAGATCATAGATACAGTTGGCAAGCATGCTGTCGTTTTTATCGATACGCTCAACCAGTCGTCACCTGGAGCCGACGAAAATTCTTCCTCGGACATGGGTAGGCTCATCTCCAATGCAAAGTTCCTGGCCAACGAGATCGAAGGGGTGACTGTTCTCGTTCATCACTCTGGAAAGGATTCCGGTCGGGGGATGCGCGGACATTCCTCACTTTTGGCCGCCATGGATGCGGTGATTGAAGTTGTTCAAAAACAGTCATTGCGGACTTGGCGGATCGTAAAATCGAAAGATGGTGAGACAGGGGCGGAGCGAATTTTTGATCTGTGCTCTCACTTGGTGGGCGAGGATGAGGATGAGCAACCTATATTTAGCTGCGCAGTAAAGCCGTCTCTGTTGGTTCCGAAGCCAGGTCAAAAGAAAGTCACTGGGAAAAACCAAGAGCCAGCAATGAAAGTGCTGACACAGCTCGCGGAGGAACACCACGGCGTTATACCCACGTCACACGCGCTGAAAGCGGTTGGAGAAATCCTGACGTGCGACCCGCGCCGCAAAACTCATCGGGCCAAAGCTATCATTAGCAACCTTGAAGCCAAAGGACATATTTCCATAACAGGTGAGGAGGTGCGCCTTGATTGAAAACCAAATATTGGACCAATTGACCCCCCCTTATAGGGTGGGTGGTCAATTTGGTCAGCGTCCCGGACCAAAAAGGGACCGAAATGGTCTTTGGTCCTTTTGTGGGCCCCGTCGCATTCGCTGTCGCGTCCCTATTTCCATGGGTCAATGTATTAAGTGTCGCCACGGGCGGCTGGAAGCCATTTATGCCTCTACCTCACATTAAACGGCGCTGCACTGCTACCTGTCGAGCTACGCACGAGCGCTGCAAAAACCCTTCAGCTTACGGCATGGCAACGTGCCGCTATCATGGCGCCAGGAAGCCAAACACTGTTCGACGCGGGGAAGATCATCCCCAGTACGTGCATGGCCGATTTGCGCAACTTACGCGCACGAAATACCGCGACGATATGCGCAAGCTTCGTGATATAGAACGGCTGGTGTATCAGTCTGGCCTGGGTAGTGAAGTACAAAGGCGTGGTAGGCCGATTAAGGACCACGGATCCAAACTCCATTCCGGAAGCGGTTGCGTATTACGTTCCTCCGCCTTACCTTTACAAGCAGAGGTATTCGATATGCGCATGGCTGAAATTATAGACAAGGCAAAGCGGCTGCGTCAGGCTAATCCATTGAGATCTGGTTGGTTCAAGGTGTACGAAGCACATAGAGACATTAGCTCGTGGTGCGAAGAGATAGATCGTGTTGGCGCACTTCGATCGAGGAAAGGAAGCAGTCGGCGCGACCTTAAGCATTGTACCGCCGAAGATTGGCACACCTGGCTCAGGCAACTGCCAGGAAACATACTGAATGAGATATTTTTGAATGTTTTCCCGGCGATGGATGCACTTGGAGCAGACGGAGTGCCGGCATCGAAGATCGGGGAAATCAAGAAGTTCTACATCCCAAGACTTGAAGCCCTCGTAGCGGATATAAATGCGCTGCCGAAAATACACGCGACACGCGAACGCGTCGCTATTCGAGATGATTCGTCTGCCTTGAAGCGGATCACCGTCATAGCGCGGGATATTTTGCATGAATTACTGAGTGACATCCGTCGTTAATTCGGGTTAGATACCGAAGATTAGATTGGACAGAAATTTAAAGAAACAGAGGAAGTGCAGTAACATCTAGAATATCTCGTTAAAAATAGAGTAAACCAGCAGTAGAACCGGGCCGATTATCAGGGCGGCAAATAAATACTCCCACCACACTTCCGGTAATACTTTTTCTAGTGCGACTAATGTCAGCATCGCTGCAATAACTAGTGCAAGTGTACCCATACTAATTCATCCGAATTTAATGATGCGGTTGTCTGCTTTTCGCTGAACACCTCAGGCATTGAGCAGTACTTTTGGTGGTTGTCTACACCACCCTGCGTCGTAGACGCAGTGCTGGCTGCCGGAATTTTTTAGCGCCGCGACACACGCTTTACCGACGACTTTGGGGTGCCACGACTATTCCATCTAGAATTGAGATCCCTAAGATATGACCCTTGGCGTGCGTGTACTGCCTGGCAATCTGTTTTGGTTGTATTGTAGTGTCGACGGTATGAAAATGCCTCCCTTCAGTACCACGTACCTCCAAAGTCAACTCGTATATGGCGACATCCTCGTTTCCATTGTATACATTTAGTAAATCCCCACCAGGTAGTGATGAATCCACAGTGACTCGGATTTTTCTCAATTCCGTATTCAACAGCGGCCTGCGCTGTCCTTGGTCAAGTGGCTTGGGCTCAACAATCGGTCTTAGCGGTGTGGTAGTTGTAACGTTCCGCCTTTCTTCAGGTTTACTAGTTATAAATTTGTTTAGCTCTTGCTTGATTTCAGGATAGTAAAGAAAAACTATTAAAGTGAGAAACATGATTGAAATCGGCGATGTTATTTTTCTTAGAAAAGTATTTTTCCGCACTTTAGGGCTGAACTTGCTGCCTTGACTTGTCTCATTAGGTTGATAATGCTGAGACTCATTATCGTCTTCATACCGCGCATGCCAGATATAGGTGGCTCGCATGGCTGTGATGAACAACAACAAGTAAATAATTGAAATTATGCCCGGAAGTTTTCCGGTATCATAAAAAAACGCTGCTTTTGCACCTAGAAAATATACGACCAGAATTGTCGAAGCAATCCTACTTTTGCGAAATACAAAGATGCCGAGGATGAAGGCCAAAACTGCGTCGACAAGTAGTAGCGGATCTAAAATGTATTTGGCGATTTGATTATCCGACGCCACAAGAAAGCTGGAAATGCCAATCAAACCACTAAAGCCCGCGATAACCATTGCCGCTATAGCACCGTACTTAATGGCTTTAGCGCAAGATTCTCTATCCTGAATTATGAAAACGTCTAGGAATGACACACTACCAGTGTCGGCGATATCGACGAATGGCTCAGGTGAAGGAGTGGTTTTCTCCGGCTGAATAGGTGGCCCGACCGAAGTGTGATTGGGTGCCGTCTGCGCATGCGCCGTTGGCTCTATCACGCGCTTACGGTGGGCATGGGAACGGCTAGCTATTGTTTCTGCGTTGGAGTTGCCCTGTTCTACCCTCGTTTGAACGAACTGCTCAGGGGGGCGAGAAATCGTGCTCGGCTTATCAATTGCGTCCAAAGATGAGTAACTGGGATTCCCGTGTGTATCATTTGGTGGTTGCGTGCCGCGCTCGCCACCCGCATCTGTTTCACCAACCATATATTGCGCATCCGCGTGACCCTTTTCCGCAGCCAAGCGTAGCCAGTCGAGTGCTCGCCAGTCGTCTTGTTGTACTCCCTCGCCACGCGCGTACATCATCCCAAGATTGTACTGAGCATCAGCGTCGCCTTGCACTGCGGCCTTGCTGAGCCAGCTGGCCGCCTTCTCGCAGTCTTGCATGACACCGATTCCGTCTTGATACATACGGCCCAGGTTGTATTGCGCCCTGGGGCTACCAGTCTCCGCAGCTTTGAGAAACCAGCTGAAATTTTGATTGGTGTTGGTTCCTATTGCCTGCTCCGAGTCATATCTCATACCATGTTCCCAGAAGTACATAATCCAAGGATCAGAATACCCACCGCATTATCAACCTGGAGGCAGACATACCATCAGTGGAATTGTAGCTATCGGGCGGGAAATAGGAAACTGTGACTTTGCTCGAATAGCGCCAGCCTACCGATCATCAACTATATCTAAGTGGGTAGTAGAAAATGGGATGCCTTGCGTTAGTGCCCAACCGATATGTAAGCCCCTAAG
This sequence comes from uncultured Haliea sp., assembly GCA_963974125.1. GTDB lineage: Bacteria > Pseudomonadota > Gammaproteobacteria > Pseudomonadales > Halieaceae > Haliea. The sequence continues at coordinate 185,170 of CAXBCH010000003.1, forward strand.
GGAGGCGGGGGGGGGTGTTGAAGGCCCCCCCCCCATGGGCCGGAGTTCACTAGGAAATGAGCCCACCGATTCGCAACGATATATCGCACGCCGGTAGCGTCTGAATCGAATATCGTAGGGTTAAGTGGAGGTTTGCTATGCTTCCGCGTAAATCACAACTGGCTCTAGGTGCCTACGGGGGGCAGACCACAACGCCTCCGGACCTTGTGCAGGCGTGCCCTCCCGTGGCTGGCACTAGAACATTTGGCCCCGCTTTAATGTAGACTCCACCCAAATTGTCGTGGCACACCCCGCCATGGCCGGGGTCGCAGTGAGTGATCACCGAAGGCGGCGCAGGCGTGACAGGTATTGTAGTGGCGCCTGTGCCATTCGATTTCGGAAACGGATCTTGCCCACCGTGCTGGTGGTTCAAATCTGCGACACCCCTACGAGCAGAGATTCGCTCAGGAATACTGCGCGAATTGTCGAGCCCGTGTCGCAATCGCGTGCTTTCGCGGTCGTAATTCTGACGATCGCTCCCCGAGAGGCCTTGGCTGGTTTTGTACTGCTCGTCAAGCGCGCGAAGATTGTCTCTCGCCGATATCCGGTCAGGTATGCTGCGAGCATTCTCAGCCTGCATTTCATACAGACGCCGCTGCCTTTTGTAATTGTCCACCGAAGAGTCCGAGTCAATGATGACGATATTTGGACCGGAACCCCTACTCTCGACTCCTCGCGACTGGAATTGGGAGGAGCGGTCAGGTGACTTAATCTCGTTAGTTTGATGCAGCGGCACGTACTCGCGTTGACCGGAGGTACCACAGGACTTGTCAGTGAAAGTGGTTTGCCCTGTGACAGGGTCTTTACATTTGAACACCTGCGCGAAGCTCTCTTCGCAGAGCAGGAGCATTACAATGATCATGGCGCTTCGGCATTGCATGGCTAAGGCCTTCAGCTGATGTGTATGGCTTTCAGTTTAGTAAATCCATGTCAGCTTGTCCTACTGATTCGGCCATTCATTGATCTGCGATAAAATCTTGTGACTCCGCGCGCGCGAGGGTAGGGGGCAGGCATGGCAAATACCTCTACTCCTACGCTGGGGGACCGTAGCGGGGGAACAATTTTTGTTTCCGCAAAATGGGGCACGCTAGCAGCCTGTCGGACTTAACCGGATGATATCGACGTGGGATAATGAACGCCA